>CAVUOL010000057.1:0-54225 GCA_963742995.1 uncultured Ignavibacteriales bacterium | reverse complement strand
ACTGTGTATCAACTTCAGTACTATGCTCTCTGCTTATGACATTAAAAGTCTCAGCATCTTCTTATGTTCCCTATGTGCCTTGTGGTTTTAATATTCCGGCAGTTCAAATAAATCATTTTTAGAGGAATGTCCTCTTTTTGTTCTCAAATATTTACCGCTTGGTCCATTAACTAATTCAACACTTGTTATTTCACCGGTACCCCACTCCACATAATATTTAAATTTCAATATTTCAATATCAGATATTACTTGAGATAGAGATCTGGGGGACCAATATGATTCTGCATTACATAGAGCTACAATCTCACCTTCTTTGTTTTTCTTAACTTTGGTAACTCTTCTTTCAATCATTTCAAGCTCCCTTATTCTTTGAAGCTAAAAATACTTATCCGGTATGCGAAAAGAATCAGTACAATTACCGAGAAATTTTTACCGATTTGCCTATTCCTTCAAAAATAGAAGAAAAACACAGTTTTTGACTACGTATGATTACTGATTTTTTTTTCTAAATAATTATATAAGTTGCATTTAAAGAATGAATAAGTAATATGAAAGCTGATATTTTAAAGGAAAAAGTCCGGGATTTAATTTTATATGATTACGTAAATTTTGAAGAGTACCAAAATAAATTTTATCTGGTAAAGAATTTGAAAATATTATTCCCTGATTTACCTGAGGATTATATTTATAGAGCAATAGAATCAACCAACAGTAGTGTTAGTCCTCCAAGAAAAAAAGAAAAATATATTAATTTATTAATTAATAAATTGTTAAATTTTAAGGCAGGTTATTAAAAAATGAATCCAAATGCTAAAAGAGCTGAAAGAATATCTCGATTTATTATTTAGCTTTAATAATCCTGTATTATATTCCATCTTTTTAACTTTTTTCTTTTTGATTACCGTATATATTTTCTTTAAATACATCTTATATCCCCTCCAAAAAAAACATATTGAAGAGAAGAAAGAATATGAGTTAAAAAATGCCAGGCTTATGGCACTTTTTGCTGAATTAGACCCTGCACCGGTAATTAGAATTGATATTGACGGCAAAATCATTCATTGTAATGATGCCGCAATGGGGTTAAATAATGATAAACCAATAACAGGTATGAATGCAGTTGATTTTTTCCCTCAGTTAGAAAAAAATCCATCCGATCTAATTAAAGAGAACAAATCATTCCGTTTTTTTTATCAAAACAATCAAAAATACTTTGAAGTTTGGTTTAAGGGTATTTCAAATCTTGAAATTGCTCAACTGTATTTCAAAGATTTAACGGAAAGGAACCAAATTGAAAAAGAATTAATTAGTTCCAAGAATAAACTTCTAGAGTTATCAAACCATCTGCAGGAAAAACTTGAAGAAGAAAGACAAAGAATTGCCAGAGAATTGCATGATTCAGTGGGGCAAAATTTACTATTTATTAAATTAATTATGCAGAACTTGAATTCAGAAGTTAATTCGGAGAATTCGACTAAAATTATTGATGCACTGGAAAAGAGCATTATTGAATTGAAACGTATCTTATTTGATTTAAAGCCAAAGATTCTTGAAGAAGCAGGATTAAATGCCGCTATTTCATCATTATGTACCAATATTTCAACGGAAAGCGGAATAGCCGGAGATGTTGATTTTGTCGGGGAAGAGAAAAGATTAGATAATAAACTGGAAATTTGTATTTATAGAATTATTCAAGAAGGACTTTCTAATATTGTAAAACATTCAAAAGCAAAAAATTTCAATATCTTAATTGTAAATGATATTAATTCTGTACGTGTTATGATTTCTGATGATGGGATAGGCCTCCAGAATTATAAATCGGATTCACATTCTCATTTTGGATTAATGAATATACGGGAGAGAGTTGATAACTTTAAAGGAAATTTCAAATTTGAATCGGAACCTAATAAAGGTTCATTATTAATAGTTGAAATACCTAAAAACTTATGAACAGTAATAAATTTATTAGAATATTATTAGCCGACGATCATACTCTTTTTAGAAGTGGTGTTCTCAGTCTTCTGGAAAATGAAGAGAACCTCTATGTTGTTGGAGAAGTGGAAAACGGAAATGATTTGCCCGGTAAATACTTTGAGGTTAAGCCTGATTTGGTTCTTTTAGATATTTCAATGCCTGGTAAATCCGGTCTTGAAGCTGCAAAAGAGATTAGATTAAAGGATCCTGAAGCTAAAATTCTCTTCCTTTCAATGCATGAAGGTAATGAATATATCTATTTATGCTTAAAAGCAGGCGGAATGGGGCTGATAAATAAAAATATCACTAAAGGAGAATTAATATTAGCAATAAAAAAAGTATCGGAAGGTTTAAAATATTTCAAAAATAATCTAAATGATGAACAATTAAAGCAAATTTATTATACTTATGAAAGGAAATCAGGAAATAAACCTATATTCATTAAAGATACCCTTACTTCCAGAGAAGAAATTGTTTTGAAATTAATCGGAGAAGGGCTGATAAGCAATGAAATTGCAAAACATATGAATTTAAGCAAACGAACTGTAGATACTTACCGGGCAAGTATTATGCAGAAATTAAATATTAAAAACCTGCCTGAATTAATAAAATACGCTATCCGTTATATAGAAAATCTTTAATTAATTTCCACCCGTATTCTTCAAACTGTTGAATTTTTCAATACGTAATTATACGTAGTGTCTACGTATAATTACTCATTTTTTTTTGAAATTAGGTACATATTTAATGTTTAACATTAAAGAAGAAAATTTGTATATTTTAGGAACAGATAGAGAGCCTTTCCTCCATTTTGCAATTAAATAATGAATCTAGAAATTTTACTTTTTTTTATTAGTATTTTAATATGGTTTTGTCCCCCATTCAGACAACGCAAAACCGAGTATTTTGTATTTTTTCTCATTTTAGCAGTTGCTGATCCAATTAATGCGTTAATCAATTTAATCTCAAGCATAAAAACAATTCAAGTCAGCCTTATAATTACTTTTTGTTTAATACTCAGTTTAATTGACAGAAACTGGATTAAAAAGAATCTGATAATAATAATAATAGCTCTCTTAATGCTTTTGACATCTGCTTTTACTTTACCTGTCAAAGGTATTCATGCGATAAAAATCCTTTTAAGTATAATAGTACTCTCTATTATATTAAAAAATGCTCTTTTATATTTCAACAAAACACAGACAATCAATTTATTTTTTTTGGTTTTCATTCTTTATGAACTTACAATTATAATTAAATATATCTATGGGGCATCCGGAACAAAAACAGGTATAATCTATTTTTACATAACTTCTATTTTTGAATTCTTTATAGGATTATTTTTTGTTTTATATAATAAAGAATAACAGTCCTAAATTTAAACTAATTAAAGAACAAGTCCTTTAGTAATTATAGATAATTAAAAGAATTAAATATTTAAAATTTATTATGACATTTAAGATATCTATTTATAATTGTATTTATTCCTCTGTATTTAATCTTCCCCCAAAAATATCAGTTACAAAGATTCAATCGGAAACTTTAAGGATGCCTCTTCTTTTTACATGAGCCCTTCAGGGTTCTTATACGTAACTGATTCCGGTATAGATGAAATATATAAGCTGGATACAATTGGAAATATCATAAAAGATTTTGGAGGATTCGGCTGGGGTTCTGGTGAATTTGATAATCCTGTCGACATTTTTGCAACACCATTAAATGTCTATGTTTCTGATAAAAACAATAATAGGATTCAAAGATTCGACAAAGACTTAAATTTTATATCTCAATTATACACTAAGGAAAACGATAATAAAAATGAACGTTTTGGGTATCCTGCCAGCTGTGCCACTTCTAATTTAGGAGACCTCTTTATTCTAGATACTGAAAATAAACGCATTTTGAAGTTCGATCTCTTTGGAAATTTTATAATGAATTTTGGAGGCTTTGATGCAGGCATATATACTCTTTCCAATCCAATAAAATTTTCTATATCTCCAAATAACTTTCTCTTTGTACTGGACGGAAAGAAGATCGTTGTATTTGATCAGTATGGAAATGGTACATCAATATTTAATTCTGAATTTGAATTTCAAGGAATTAATATCATTTATAATAACCTAACAGTAAATACCAGCCGTTTAGTTATGACTGCAAATTTGGACTCACAATTTTCATTAAATGAGATCAGCCTGGAAGAATTAGCAGAAAGCACTGAGATAGTCAGTAGTTTAATATTTAATAATAAATTATATATTCTTACACCGGAAAAAATATCTATTTATATTAAGACGGGATTTTAAGTAGTGGATTAGATTAAGAAGTATAGAATTTATAATAATTCTATTTTGAGTTAAAAATTGATTAATAAAAGTACCTTTTTGCGAATCTTTCTTTTTTTATCTCTTTTAACATGGTGTATAGGCTTCTCAATCAACCTATTGTTCCCAAAAGCATATGAAATGCAGATTTTATCACCGATACTTAGAAAGTTATATTCATCTATCTGTTACCAGGATGAATTAAAAACCTTTACTATATATGGCGAAAAATTAATGGTATGTATTAGATGTACTGGTATTTATTTTGGCGCTTTATTTTTTTCTGTTATATCGATCTTTTTCAAAACATTTAAGGTTAACGGAAAATTATTAGTAGCTGCATTAGCAGGTATTCTATCGGATATTATTTTATATACCACAGGTTTTTACAATTATTCAAAATTTTATGCTTTTGTAACAGGATTCTTTTTTGGTTCCGCTGCATTTCTTTATATTTTAATTATTCTTGAAAATGAATTTTTAGTTAAAGAATAATAGAATGTACTCAAATAAATATCTTCCTTCTTTGGTTTGCGGATTCGGGGCTGCTGTTTTGACAACCGTTCCAGGCATAAAAAGCTTTGGCTTCTGCCTTTTGGTTCCTGCAGCTGCAGTTTTATCTCTATTTCTTCACCAAAAAGCGGCACATAATCATGAGAATATTGATACGGGAACGGCAATAATATTCGGTATATTAACCGGCCTATATGCTGCAGTATTTGCTACCCTTTTTGAAATTATAATTACCTTTTTTACTCATACAAACGATTTTGTAAAAACACTGCCTGAATCAACTGCAATGGCAAAAAGTTTTTTAGGGCCAGTGGTTGATGAAATGATGAATACTTTTAGAAAAATGTCTACTGATATTCAGACCAAAGGCTTTTCACTACTTTATACAATAGCAATATTTGTAGGAAATGGATTTATTTATCTATTATTCGGTCTTTTTGGCGGGTTAATTGGTAAGTCCTTTGTTAATAAACGCTCAACCCCATAATACATAATGATAATAGCATTTATTTTCTTCATTCATTTAATTTTTGCCTTAATTATATTTACAAAAAAATGGCAGGAAGAGAATTTATCAACAGCATTCTTAAATATTGCATTAATCGGGATATTATTTGCCGTAGGTTGGTCAATAACCGGAATTATAGCAAAATTAATTATGGAACCAGAGGGTTTGGGAATTTTTTTTGATAGAGATACTTTTTCACTTTTAATATTAACTGTCTGCGAATATTTTTTCTATAGGATATACTACAAAGAAAAGCCGGAAGAAGAGGGAAAAATTATTGAAGACGGTAAGGGAATACAATGACAGCGGTTTGTTCTATTTGTTTTTGATTATGTGACAGCGGTTCAAACCTCCATTGCCTTAAAGAATTTATAGCCGCATTTTCAAGCTTCGTATCTGCTTTAGTTAGAGGGAAAATCGTTCCTACTGTCCCATCAGGAAGGATTGAAAATTTTAATCTTATATCTATTTCCTTTTGCACACCTTCAGGATATTCGGGAATACTGTAACTGTAAATTTGTCTTTTCCCTTTACCCCCCCAATCAATATCATAACCAAAGCTCCCTGTTCCTTCAGCTTTATTCCCCTGCCCTTCAGTACTTACATCCGAATTTTGATCTTCTTCAGTTTTTGTTTCATTATTTTTTGCTACTTCCTTTTCCTTATCAGCGGGTTGTACCGTATTTTCTTCGGAAGTATTTTTAGCCTTGGGCAAATTAACTTCCTTTATCTCTAAGCTTTTATTTTCAGTTTGATTCTTTGGTTTTGGTTTTGAAACTTCTTCAATCTTTTTTATTTGGGTTCCAATGGCACCGGAAGAGCCAACTTCACCGGAAGTGCCAAAAGTTAATTCAACATACTCTTTAGGCGGATAATCCAGGGTAATTTTAATTAATAAAAAAAGTCCCAATAAAATTAAATGAATTAAGAGAGAAAGAGAAAAAGACAAATGTCTAATCGAATTATAGGTCATCTTATTGCTTTATAACTTTTCTTTTTGAGTTTCTATTGTAAACTTATCAATGTTTGAAGCTTTTGCTGCATCAATAACTTTAATAACTAAATCTACGGCAACAGTTTTGTCGGCTCGAATAATTAAATTACTTTCATTTGATGTTCCTTTAATTGCACCTAATTTAACGGGAAGTTCGTCAATACTGACTTCTTCATTTCCGGCATAGATAACTCCGCTGGAGGTCAATGTTACAATTAATTTCGAAGGAGCAGACTGTTCATTCGTTTTAGACGAGGGAAGCTTTACTTTTACTCCCGTCTGAATAACAAACTGGGACGTTATAAGAAAAAAAATCAAGAGAAGCATTACGATATCTGTAAGTGAAGAATATGCAAAAATGCTCAATGGTTCATTTGTTACTTGAAATTTCATAATATTACCTATATATCTATTTCAATTTCTTCTTCATATTCTGAAGTATCTGCAGAAGTATCCTGTATAATATCCACAACATCATTTGCAACTGTTTCCATATCACCGACTAACTTTTTTACAGCATTCAAAAAATAATTATAGAATGCAAGTGCAGGAATCCCTACTATGAGACCGAAAGCAGTGGTTATTAAAGCCTCCCAAATTCCCCCTGCAAGATCACTTGGATTTGCAGACCCCTGAAGATCTTGAATTGTCATAAAAGCAGATATCATCCCTGTCACTGTACCTAAGAAACCCAGCAATGGAGCTATTCCGGCAACTGTGGCTAAAACAGGAAGCCCTTTCTCAAGCTTACTGACTTCCTGCCTCCCGGCATTTTCAATAGCTTCCTGAACTCTTTCATGGCCCAGCTTATATTTTTTTAATCCCTTTCTTATAATATTCGAAACCGGAGAATTTTCTTCCATACAATGACTGATTGCCCCTGAAATATCACGCTTCTTTATAAAGCCTCTAATTCGTACCATAAACGCGGGTATATTAATTTTAGCTTTTCTTACGACAATAAACCTATCAATAATCACCATTAAGCCAATTATGGAGCAAGCCAAAATTAGCCACATTATAAAACCGCCCTTCAAAAATATTGAGAATAAATCCATCGATTTTCCTTCATTTTAATTTTTAAAATGTACCTAATAATATTACTACATGTAAAGATTAGAAATTTGAATGTTTATTATAATTATGAATACTCCATTTTGTTTCATTATTTGATATAAGGTCACTTATTATTAACAAATTTTTGAGCTTCTTCCAGCGATTTAAAATTGCCTACTTTAACTCTGTAATAAACAGTTCCGTTTTGTGAAATTACCTTCTCTATTGACGCATTATAACCTTCATCCTCTAGTTTTTTTACATGATTTTCAGCACTTGATTGGTATTTCCATGAGGACACCTGTACAAAATAGGTTTTGCCGTCTGTAAAAATAAAATCTCCTAATTCTTTATAGGTTCCTGGCTCAACAGTTGGAATTCCATTGTCATTATCACTTTTTTCAAGGGGTTTGGTTGTCATTTTGGCTGTATTATTAGAGTTTACCTGGATATTCTTATTACTTAAGGATAAAATTGCAGGATCAATACCATCAAAAATAAGATTTTTTTCTCCGGCTTGATATGGATAATCAACAGGAATATCATAACTTCTTTCAATTAAAACCGGGTTAGAAACAGCAAGTATTGCGACATTTAATGAATGATCAACATTCTGGGGCTTGTGCAAAAAGACAAAATAAATTGATGCTGCAATCAGAACTAGAATTATCACAAAAGCGAAAACTTTGGTTTTATGATTTTCATTTTTGATTTTTTCATTAAGCTTTTCTTCAACAGCAATTTTCTCTTCATCAACCGAATCATCCAGATCATCAGGATTTAATTCATGTTCAACCGGAGCTTCATATTCTTTTTCTTTTAATTCTTCAACATTATCTTTTTCGATATCTGTAAGTGATTTTACCCTGTTAAAACGGCCGCTGTCGAGATCATTTTCAGAAATTTCTGCTTCTTTTTCCTTAACCACAATGATAGGCTTATCTGTAAATTTTTTACCTTCAGTTGGTTCATTTACAGCTTCTTCATTAGCTTCAATTTTTTCTTCATCTTCAGTTATACTTGAAATAACCGAATCTATTTTTTGGAATTTTTCGGAATCAATTGTTCTTTCAACTTTATCCTCAATGTCCGGAGTAGATTTATTCTCAAGATTTTCAATTATTTTAATTCCCGGCATTTCAGTCCGGATTTCAAAAACGTCATTATCTTTACCGGTACCTCTAAAAATTTCGCAATCACCTATTAGATTTTCAACCTTTGCGTCAATAAAACTGAGAAGTTCTTTTCCGGAAGGGGGTATAAAAAATCCCATATCGATCTCATCGCCCAAAGGGATCTCCATTTTTTTTATACTAAATGAAAAACAAAAATCATCCGGATGCAATATCTCTGTTATATTAGACAAGAAAAAGATATTATTATTTTTTGATGTTTCAGCATTTTCAGAGAAGACAATCCCTTTAACCTGCTTCTCATTCTCAGATGCTTTAATATTTTTCAGGTGGAGAAAGCCAATATTATCAACCTTCAGTTTATCCCCGACATTAAATTCATCAAACAGTTTTCTGGTCAAAGTCTCAAAGAAAAGCTGTTCATCCGTCTTGTATATACCGGCATATTTGGAAATCTTTTTTATTATTTCAAAATTTGTCATTTTATTAGCCTGTACCTAATTAAAAAGAATTCATTACCATTGATAACTAAAGCCCCCGATTAAATTAAAAGGAGGTTCCTTGTAGTTATTCCATAAGTAATTTTCATGGTTAAACAAATTTAATAGCTCGAGTGTTAAACGGAAATTAGAAAATATTCGATACTTAAGCTTCAATCCCATATTAAAATAAGGATTTATGGTATTAGAATTTTCTATGTTTGTGTATTGCTCTGAATATAAATTCAAACTTGCTTCAGTATATAAATCGTCATTAAAAAAATTATAACCGTAAACCAGGGAAACTTCAGCTTGAGGATTATACGGAATAATATTCCCGTTTGCATCTTTAGTACTATTTAATTTAACATTCCCATAAAAGATGCCAAACGGACCTGGATGGAAAAGTAAATGAATGAAGACAGAATAGCTATTAGCATCCGTTAAAAAAACATCAAACTTCCCCATATCATTTTTATCGGAGAAATACGGCAGGTGTTTCGCATTATAATAGTCAGCTCCGCCATCTATTTCGAAGTATTTATCATACTCGTATTTTAATACTGCATTCAACGCAAATCTCTTTCTCACAAATATATTTGGAGTATTTTGAGGAATATTATAATCATTTTCTCTCAAAAAATCTCCATTAGTAATAAATTCTGCATGCGGATTTATTTCACCAAAAAAAGACAAATTCTTATTGAACTGCATACCCAGAGAACCATAGGGAGCAAAAAATTTATTGTTATTCGATTCGGCATAATTGAATCCGAATTTAATTTTCATTAAGCTGGAAATATTTAGTCCGGCAAGCGGCCGTATATTAAAAAATCTGCTCATGTTGTCATTTAATATAACAGCACCGGGTTCCCTATTCAAATTTATATATTGATTTTTAAAATTAAAATCTGCGCTTAGGTTAAAAGTTGAAAAACGGGCTTCCGAATAGGCAGAGAAATCCAACAGGTTTTCAGAAAATGTTTCGTTGGGCAGATAGGTATACCGGTTTGAAATATTTGCATCAATAATAAAATCTTTATTAACCATATTACTAATACCAAATAAAAAATCTCCCTTATTCAAATCCCTAACTTGCTTGGGTGTTTTGGAACCATAGAATTTATAGTCGGAAACTCCATAATTCCCATGTACTTTTATTTTAGTGCCGCCCCAAAAGACTGCATCATTATCAATAAAATAGGAAAAGTTTATACCTCCATCCCATTCTGATCTGCTGCTGTTATCTATGTAATTTAAAACATTATTCCCATTAAAATAACCGTTAAATATTCCATTATTAAAGGGAATTGAATACACAGCATTAGCTTCCGGGAGTGTATAAAAACCAATACCGAGATTTATAAGACCGTTATAATTATTTAAGGTATCGGTTAAATTCAGATTTTGTGATATTGGGCTAGATATATTTTGCAGTCCCAGCTCCTCAGGAGAATATTCAGGCGTTAAAAAGTTTTTTGAAATAGTTGGTACAAGATCAGGTTTCAATTTCTGAGCTTTCTGAATTGAAATAATATCTCTGCCTGTAATTACGAAATCAGGGAGTTCAACATTAGGATTTTGTTTATCCTGTGCAAAAGAATTTATACCTAAAAAGAAAAATAGAAGAATTATTATTTTATTCATTGTAGCTCTCTCAATCTTTTCTCCGCTTCTTTACCGTAGTCATCACCCTTATGCTTAGTAAGTATAGCCCGGTAGATATCTTTTGCGTTCCTATAATCTTTATTTTTAGTATAGCACTCGCCGAGCTTTAAATATGATTTTGTCAGCCATTCATCATAAGCAGAAAATATAGTTCTTACTCTTACAAAAGCAGTAATAGCATCCGTAATTTTATCCTGTTCAAAAAGAGAAACTCCGTAATAATATTGAGCCTTTGCTCCCAACTCATCACTTCTGGTCTCCGCCAGATTTTGGAAATATGAATCGGCATTATCATAACGATTTGCCGCAAGTTCAATTAGTCCTAATTCCAATTTTGCTTTATCTGCAAATATGGATGCGGGGTAATCCTGGATTAGTTGAGCAAAATCTGAATATGCATCATCAAAGTTTTTACTGTTGGTTAGAGTCACTCCTTTCATAAATAAGATTTCGGGAAGCCTTGGAGAGGTAGATAAATTCTTAATTGCCTGATCGAAAATTTGAAGAGCCGAATCATAATTCTTGAGATTATTATAAATATTCCCGACTTCAATTACAGCGGCGGCTGCTGATTCATTCTTAGGATAATCAATAAAGACTTTTTTAAAATTATAAATTGCTTCTTCATTCTGAGCTAAATTCTCAGCACTTTTACCCACCCAGTAATATGCATCAGGTACAAGGCTGCTGTTAGGAAATTCTGCGATAAATTCTTTATAACTTGTTTCTGCTCTGTCATATTTTTTTTCACTGTAAAATATATCTCCTTTTTTAAAGAAGATCTG
Organism: uncultured Ignavibacteriales bacterium; assembly: GCA_963742995.1. Classification (GTDB taxonomy): domain Bacteria; phylum Bacteroidota; class Ignavibacteria; order Ignavibacteriales; family Ignavibacteriaceae; genus CAVQBP01. Next base: position 42,794 of record CAVUOL010000057.1, on the reverse strand, counting down.
ATCGGAGAATTTCACACCAGGGTTCTTACTAACAAAATTATCGATTAACTCGATAGCCTTTTCAGGCTGATTTTTTGCAATATAAGCATATTGAATTCCATTTACAGCATCAAAGACATGATTAGAATTGGGATATCTGGTTAAAACAGTCTGATAACTTACAATTGCCGAATCATATTTTTCCATGTTGAAATAAGCATCCCCTATTGAATAATAAATTATAGCTCCGAGAGAAGAATTTGGGTAAGTACTTAATACATTTTTATAATTTGAAATTGCAGTTTCAAAATTGCTTTCCTTAAAATTTATCCAGCCAACAACAAATAAAGAACGATCAGCATATTCAGAATTAGGAAATTTCTGCTGAAGATTCCTAAATTCAGCTATAGCATCATTGCTATTCCCGGCCTTAAATAGCGATTGTGCATACTGGTAATAGGTATACGGATCATTAATCGAAGATTTATTAAAGTTGAACAGATCTTTATATACTTTACTTGCTGCTCCGAAATTTTTATTGCCATAATAGCTATCGGCAAGTCTCAATTGAGCATCCAATTTTCTAGTGTCGTCCGGATATTTTTTACTATATTCGGAAAACAATGAAGCTGAGTTAGCGTAATCCCTCAAATTGAGGTAAGTGTAGGCTTTGCCATATAAAGCCATTCTCCCTACTACACTGTCGGCAAGGTTTACTTCATTATATTTCTTTAATGCTTCCTGATAATTTCCGATACTATAGTTATTTTCTGCCAGATAAAAATTAACTTTATCACTTTCAAAGCCGGGATCTTTAGAATTAATATCTGATAAATAAGCAAGGGCTTCTTTATATTGTTCCAGATAATAATAGGCAATGCCCAGCCCTAATTCAGCCCTGTATTGTAGTTCAGAAGTAATACCCGGAACATCAATTGCAGTTTGAAAATCATTTTTTGCAGAAGAATATTCTTTTTTGTTTAAGTCAATTTCTCCTCTTAAAGTCAGGGCTTTCACTTTTACTGAATTATCTGAGGATAAGGTGGAAGAATTAAGATATTTTTCTGCATTCTCAAATTTATTATCGCCATAGTAAAGAACCCCCATCTGGTATTTTGCATTACTGGATAATTCATTATCGGGGTATTTATCCAGAAAATTTTTATAGATTTTAAAAGCTTCATCATCCTGTCCCGCATACCTCTTTGCTTCGGCTTTCCAGTATAATGATTTTATTCCGATGCTATCGGAATTATCATTTCCGGATAATGAATTAAAAACATTATAAGCATCATTATACTTTTTCTGTTGAAAGTATGACCATGCTAATCCATATTTAGCTTCGCGAAAAAAATCTGAAGAAGGAAATTTCTCAATTATTTCCTTATAGGCATTTTCAGCATTTTTATAATCTTCAACCCTGTAATATGAATTTGCAAGTAAATAAATGCTCTGGCTGTATAAATCCGGCGGCAGGGAATCCAATTCGGGATTTTTAAGTTCAAGGATCGAGGATTGGTATTCTTTTAATTTAAAATAAGCTATTCCGATTCGAATATGGGCGGAAGGCGCAAGAGGACTGTTACTATGATAAGACAGCAATTGGTCATAATATTTTACTGCATTTTTGTAATCACCTACTTTTTCATATGTAGAAGCCAGAGTATAAATTGAGTAATCAATGAATTTATTATTTCTTTTACTTGAAACTGCTTCTTCTAAAAATTTTATTGCATCATTCTCCCTGCCTTCTTTAGTAAAAGATTCACCTATCCAGTATAAAGCGGAGCCGGTATGATTACTTTCTGGATATTCTGCCAATAGAAGTTGTAGTCTGCTCCTACTTTTAGCATAATTCCCCTGATCATAATAAATCAGTCCTAATTTATATAAAGCCTCGTGTCTAAAGTTGGTCCAATTATAATTATTAACTATAAATTCAAAACCGGCTATAGCTCCATCTAACTCTCCTAAATTCAGCAGTGATTCCGCAGAATAAAATTTAGCGGCAGAATACTGTTCATCAATTAGCTTATAATCTTTTATAAATTCTTCAAATAAATAATGTGCTTCTGCATATTCTCCGGAATTAAAAGCGTCCATTGCTTTTTTATATTTTTCGGAAAGAGTACTGGCCTGAGATACCTGAAAGAAAAGAAAAAGGAATGAGAATATATATATAATTTTCTTAATCACAATTTAAAATATTTCTATAAATAAAATACCAAACAAGCCGCCTGTTATTGCCGCTGCTAAATTAACCATATCATTACTAATATATTTAAAACCTTTCTTTAATACAGCTACTTGATTACAATGAAAGTTTTTCTCTACAATTTTTGAACAAACAGTACATCTGTACTTAGCTTGAATAGAAGCACCTATTATGCTGTCAAATATATTTCCAATAATACCTGCAAATATAATAAAGAATAAATAAGTGAAATTCCGTGAACTTATCCAGAACATTGACGAAAGAGAAATAACTATTGCTCCTAAAACTCCTCCAAGTGTTCCAATAAGAGAAACTCCGCCGGATATTCCTTGCTGAATAGTTTTAAATGTTAGGATATTTATTGCTGTTGTCCCGTACATAGTACCTATTTCAGTCGACCAGGTATCCGCACAAACTGCAGCAATAGATGAGACGAAAGCAAAATAAAAAAGTTCTGAAGGAAAGAAATAATTTAAGGTTACCAAAATACCGCCTACACCACCATTAGCTAAAACCTGTATATGGTTTCTTTTAGATGATTTTTCAATATTATTGTCCAAGTTAATATTATTAGACTTTTTTATTTTTGATATTAGACTTGATAAGATGAAAAAGGTTAATATTGGAATTGTCCATTTCCATGAGCCAAATCCATAAATAATTACAGCTAATATAAATAATGCAGTAGTACCGCTATAATTTAGAAGTTTGAATTTATATGAGAAAAACGAAATTATTGAAGAAAGGAGTATTGCAATAAAGATATTTTTAATTAGGGGATTACTAGCTATCAATAGTATAAAACTCACAAATCCTTTAAGATTTATATGAAAAATACCTCTCTCCTGCATTTTCAATTGATTATTTAATAGTAAATTTTTTCTTTAATCCAACAAAAATCTTAAAGTAAATATAGCCCATAATTTTTCTTAAAGTCAAGTCATTTAAAGGAATATAGGGATTTACTTAAAGAAAAATATTAAGGTAAATAAACAAATCTAAAAATGAAATCAGTTATAGATGTCATCTTTTAGCTGACGGTTAGGTTTATCCAAAGATTAACACCGTGGCTTTAGCCCGGTGTTTCTATATACTGTAGTCCGACGATTTTCACACAACCTCTTTCAAATACAACTCATTTAATAAACAAAAAACCCTCTTAATTGCTATTATTCAGCATTTTAAGAGGGCTTTTATTAAAAACCGGATTTAATACTTACTGCATCGCACTCAATTCATATTCTGATAATTTCTTATATGTAGCATCAGTCTTAGCCTGATTAAACATTTCTTTGGCTTTATCGACTTCCCCTTTATTTTTATATGCCAGACCAAGGTAATAATAGGGGCCTCCTTTACCTATGCTTGCTCTATATTTTAGAGCGTTTTGAGCTGCATCAATAGTCTTGTCATATTCTCCTAAATCGGAATAAATCTTAGCAAGAGAGAGATAAGCAGCATCATAATTGCTATTATCCACAGCTTTCTGCAGATATTCTACAGCTTGTTTAGGGTTTCCGTCAGCAACAGCATTATTCCCCATTTTGGCATAAGCAAAGGACAGGTTCTTTTGAACCATTTCCTTTATATTATTATTTTTAGTTGTTTCCACAACTTTTTCAAAATTTTTAATTGCATTTTCATAATTACCTAAAGAAAAATAAACTCCGCCTAATGCATTATAACCGGGTTCAAAATCAGATTTAACCTTTATAGCTTCCTCAAAAGCATCTTTGGCATCTTCAAGCTTACCTGATTTTTTAAGAGCAATACCTTTCTGGTAATAAATACGATAATCTTTTTCAATATTTAAAGCATCATCATATTTTTTGACAGCACCATCATAATTTCCCTCCTTAAGCAAACTATTTCCATCATTATATAATTTTGCTGCATCGGGTTTCATATCTTGAGCAAAAGAAATATTTACTATTAAAAATATAAATGAGATTATCAATGATATTTTTGATAGTTTCCTCATAATAATTTTCCTTTATTTAATTAGTTAATAAAAATAATTAGTGCGGAAGACGGGACTTGAACCCGTACGCCAATTAAGGCACTACCCCCTCAAGATAGCGTGTATACCAATTTCACCACTTCCGCATTTAGTGGTGAAAAATATATTTGTTGATTAATAAAATCAACCATAATTATATTTTTTTACTAAATATAAGGCTAATAGTTTCAAAAAAAAATAAAAAGATTCATGATTTGAGCCAAATCAATGATCATGCGGATCGGGAGGATTTCCCCCTTTGAAAAGAATATCCCTAACTTCTTCTCTGAATTTCTTTTGGAAAACAAGCAATTTAGCAATCTGCTCCCGGGTTAATATATCAGATAAAGAGGTTATGAAAGATTTCTTGGCATCAAAAGTTTTCTGATCCAGATCAAAGTACTGATCAATCATATTTAGATAAAAGGAATTATCCTTTTCTTTGGACGAATTTACAGCATTATCAAGTTTATCTAATAAATCGTCCTCTTTATCCATTAAAGCTTTCATTTTATCTCTGAATTCAGACCGTCTTGCAAAAAATTTTAAAGTAGTAGGTTCATCCATCTTTAAAGTTTCAATCAATTTTATCTTTTCAAGCTGTTCAATTTTTTCTCTAATTTTATGATGATCACCTCTTCCTTGAGGGTAGCATAATCCGCCTATCAAAGGCAGAAGAAGGATTGAAAAAATAAATTTCTTCATATATGTGACCTAAAATTTTTTATTTAAAATATTATTATATATAATATTAGCATCTTTCTCGCTCAAGTTGTCTATTATGCTGTTATAATCCAAAACCTCATTTGCTAGTAAGTATTTGGTACTATCAGCTGAAATATTTAATTCATTTCCAATCAATTTGTTCAATTCTGTATTATATTTTTCACTGTCATTTGTGCTGAAACTGGAAGGAATAAGTTCATCTACGGAAAGATTCATTAATTCATAAGCCCAATTATCATTTATATTATTAGCGGTCAAATTAGTCCTATTAGTATTAATTTGATTTTGGTTATTAATTATGAAAAAAGCAACTAAAGATAATATAACTAAAACAGGAAAAGCATACGCTAATTTACTATAATATTTTCTCTGTTTATTGCTTATTAAACGTCTTCTGAATTCAGGAATAATATTTTCAAAATAATTATTGTTTAAAGGAAGATTTTTAGTCTCTTCAATCGAAGAGATAAAGTCTTTATAAAGCCTCAATTCTTTCTGCAATTCCTGAGATTTATTCAATTCATCTTCAAAAGATGCTCTTTCTTCAGGGGTTAGCTCCCCATCTAAATATAAACAAATTCTTCTATCAGTCTTCATATTTTTTCATTTTTTCAATAATTTTATTAGCCGAATGAAAATAATTGGATTTCAATGCTCCAATGCTTTTTCCTGTAATCTCCGCAATTTCCTTATAAGATAAATTTTCATAATTCCTTAAAATAAATATTTCTCTCTGTTTTGCAGGTAATTTTTGTAAAACTTCATAGATCTTTGCTAACTTCTCTTTAATTTCAATATTATCTAATATATCACTTGAACTTTGCTGCAATTTCTCAGATTGATCCTCTAAAGATAATAATTCTTTTATTTTTCTTCTTTTAAGGAAGTTCAAACTCCTTGTTGATGTTATTTTGTAAATCCAAGTATATAAGGATGATTTAAATTGAAAATTTTTCAAATTTTTATATATAACAAGCAATACTTCCTGCACAATTTCATCAGCATCAAGATGGTTGCCTGTCATCCGGCGAGCATGCCAGTATATTTTGTCCTTATATTTATTAATTATTTTATTAAATGAGCTCTCATCACCATCAATAAATTTCTTAATAAGTTCAGAATCAGGGTTTTGTTCAACCATCTAATAGTATTACCTCGTATAATTAGACAAATAATAGAGAGCCACGGTTTAATATAAACGTCATTTCAAAATTAAAAATTATATCTGAAAAAACATTTTAAACCATAGAAGAAATTAGCATGTCTAAAGTTCAAATAAAACCAATTGAAAGGAGAAACAAAAATGAAAACAAAAATTTTTTCACTCATTCTTGCACTTGCCATCATCGGAATTTGTGCAGGCAATGGATTTTCACAAGAAAAACCTATGCAGGGAAAAGGGTTCTTTAGAGGTCAGCTCCTCGATAAATTACAATTAACTGCTGAGCAAAAGAGTAAAATAGAAGATTCACGTCTGAATCATCAAAAACAGATGATTGATTTAAAAGCCAACCTGGCAAAGAAGAAACTTGCATTAAAAGAATTAAGAGTAAAGGGAAATTTAGATCGTAATTCTGTAATATCTGTAGTTAAGGATATTAACCAGGCTAAAGATGAAATTGCTCTTGCTCGTGCAAATAATATGATGGATCTTTATGATATATTAACACCCGATCAGCAGAAAATATTAAAAGATAATAGTGGATTATTCCAGGAATTTGGAATGCACGATCAATGGAATATGCGTGGTCCCGGCAAAATGCATGGAAGAAATATGCATAGTCAAGATGGGGACAACCTTCCGCCGATGCAAAAAAGAATGCAGTAATTCATTTATTTAATTTAGACCTACGAAAAGCGGAGTAATGGAGAGAATAAAAAACACTCCCTTACTCCATTTTTTTTGTTCGAATTTTCGTAACTAAGGTATTGTTAGAGTTTTTTGTAAAGTGAATGAACTTTTTGATGAGCTTGCCTTTTTTCCGTAAAATATCAGATGCCATTCACCTACCTTAAATTGCGGATAATAAATGTTTCTTGTCGAGCCTTTGCTTATATTCTCCCCGCCATAATCAAAAGAGGTTTTACTTGAAGAGCCAGGTTCTATTATTTCGACATTATCAAGTGTAATATCCTGGTTGAATGAAAAAGTAAATCTTGTCTGTCCTAATAGTATGAATCCATAATAAAGAGTATCTATTTGGACTGGCTGTTTTTCTTTAAGTGTAATATTTTTCAGTGTAACAAAATCTTTTTGAATATTGACTGAAAATGTTGTATCAGAATAATCAGCTAATTTAAGAGTAACATTATAATTTCCGACTTCCAAATTTTTCACCGTATCCGGAGTATATTTGCCTGTATTGCTGTTATCTATAAAAATATTTGCTCCTGAAGGAGTGGACTGGATATACAATTTTCCATAATCTATTTTTTGGGTTAAATTAATATTCTTATAAGTGATTGTATTTTGACTGATATCAACATAGAAGGTAGTATCATTATAATTCGGGTATTTTAACGTTACTTTATAAGTTCCAAAGACCAAATTTTTAATTGTGTCAGGAGTAGTTTTATCCGAATACTTATCATTGATATATATCCCTGCTCCATTAGGAGAGGATTCAATAAAAATGCCTCCTCTAAGAGAAGCCATAACTACCTTTTTAGAAACTGTAATATACCCGATTACATTTACCTGAAAAGTTGTATCCCGATAATTTTCTTTCTTTAGCTTTATATTATGATTCCCGGAAATTAAATTTTTAATGGAATCCGGAGTGACTTTATTGGTATTAACATTATCTACAAAAATTTGTGCTCCGTTTGGTGAAGAGTCAAGATAAACGTTCCCCCTAATTATTACAGCAGTTAATATAATTGATTTTGTTGTTGTACTGTTTTTTTGAACGTCTATAACAAAAGAAGTATCAACATAATTATTTTTTTTTAATATTATATTATGCTCTCCTGTTGTTAGATTTTCCAGGGTATCAGGGGTTGATTTGTTTGTGTTTTTATTATCCAAATAAATTTGAGCACCTGCAGGATTAGAATCAATAAAAATATTACCGGTAAATACTTTAGCACTTAAAACAATTGTTTTTGAAACAACCTGATTCTTTTTAACGGTGATGCTAAACGTGGTATCTTTAAAGTTTTCCTTTTTTAAAGTTATTTGATGCTGACCCGTAGTCAAATTGTTTAAGGAGTATGGAGTTAGTTTATTTGTATTTACACTGTCAACATAAATCTGCGCATCCTCCGGCGTAGATTGAAGAAAGATATTTCCTACAGAAGTAGTACTCAAAAGAACAAGTGATTTTGAAACTGTTTGGTTCTCAATAATGGTTACATTAAAAGTAGTATCTTTATAATTCTCTTTTTTTATAGATATGGAGTGCTCACCTGTGGTTAAATTCTTTAAAGTATCAGGTGTCAATTTATTTGTATTTAGACTATCCAGAAAAATTTGTGCACCGCCTGGTTCTGATTCAATAAATAGGTCCCCTACCGGAGTTATACTTATTAATTTAACTGTTTTAGAAACAGTAAGATCTTCTTCTACGGTGATATTTATAGTAGTATCCCTATAATTACTCTTTTTTAATGTTAGAAAATGTTCCCCTTTGCTTATATTTTTTAATGTATCCGGAGTAAACTGATTAGTTTTTATACTGTCCAGTAAAATTTCAGCCCCGGCAGGTTCGGTTTCAATAAAAATATTTCCAGTGCTTAGAGCGCTTTTTAAAACAACATTCCTGGAAATAGTTAAGGTGTCATAAACCGAAATAACGAATGTAGTGTCATGATAATTCTGCTTTTTTAAAGTTATATCATAATTCCCATCCTTTAGCTGGATAATACTATCAGGAGTTAATTTATTAGTATAAGTACCCAATAAGTATATTTGAGCACCAGGAGGATCGGATTTTAATATTATTTTCCCGCCGGGATTACCAGCATCTACAACAACAATTTTATCTACACAAGATTGAAATAAGTAAATATTTATCAAGATTAGAGAAAAAAGTAAAGTCTTTTTCATTTTTTATCCTGTTCATTTAAATACCTCAAGAAAACAGCTTTAAATAAAAATAAATATTTACATAGAAAAACTAATTATATCTACTTGATATTATGTGACTTACAGCATATGATTAAAAGTTTTTATGAACTAAATAATACAGCTATTTTATAACAAAATTAAGCGACCATAGTAATTTAGTTATTACTTCACCAACCTGTTTTAAAGTATCTTTCCCTATATTTTTCATTACATCATTTTGTGTATGCCAATAATTTCTTCTTTCCATTGGTGTTTCTGCACCTATAAGTTCAAGGTCAATAATATCGGCCGTCCTAATGCCTGCTTCATTTAATGCGATATGATCATCGTATATTGATTCATCATCTTTATTCACAAATTTATCTGCTCCTATCTGTTCTGCCAAAGTCCAGATCATTTTTACTACATCTGGAGCATATTGATTCGAATTTCCTTCAATCGGAAAGTAAGCATCTTTATCCCCTACCATATCAAGAAGAATTGCAAATTGTGGCTGATAGCCTTTCGGCAGATTCGCAGAAAAATATTTTGCTCCCAATGAATAATAATCCAGATCATTTAGTTTACCGTAATCTTCACCATCAAAAAAGACTAAATCTACTCCATACGAAATTTTATTTTGTTTTAATAGTCTAGCTAATTCAAGTAAAATCCCTACACCGCTTGCACCATCGTTAGCTCCTAATATCGGTTCATTCTGTTTGGCTTTTGTTTTGATCATATTCAGCTCTTGGCCGCGTATCCCAATGTGCACATAAAATAATTCTATGTCTACTTTGAGGATTAAATTTTGCAATAATATTTGTCAGCTTTAATTCTTTATTATCATATCCGGAATGAGAAAAAGATTGTAAAATAACATCATTAGTATACTTTCTTAATTCATTGTTGAGGTAATTTAAAGTTTCATAATGACCATGCGAATCAGGATTTCTTGGGCCAAAAGAGATCTGCTTTTCAATCTGTTCATATGCATAATCCGCATCAAACTCCGGGATTTTAGCACCATTATTAATTTCAAATGAGGGTTTAGAATGACTAATTTTTTCTTTCTCACATGAAATAACAATTAAAGGAATTATAATGATAGTTAGTATATAGAATAGTTTTTTCATTTTACCCGGTTTATCCTTTTGACAAAAAATAAAAATATAATATTCCTATCTGTTTATTATGCTAGAAATTTGAAATCTTTATAAACCGAAAACGGTAATGCAGCTATTTATATTCGGCAAGTATTTTGCAAATATTATTTTCATATCCTTTTGCAGTTGAACTTCTTCCCACATAATTCTGTGTTATTATTGAGAATGCTATTTGATGGTTGTTCTTTGCAGTTACATAACCGGACAAAGCACTTACACCGCTTAAAGTTCCTGTCTTCGCATGGACATTATTTTGAGCTAATGTATTCAGCATTCTATTTTTTAAGGTCCCGTCTTTTCCGGCTATTGGCAATGAGTTATAAAATTCTTTATATAACTCAGGGTTATTTTCATAAAAATATTTTAATATGGAAAGTACTAATTCGGCAGAAATTAAATCATACCTTGAAACACCTGAACCGTCTGCAAGCTTGTAGTTATCAGGATTTAATCCTACCAGTGTAATTAAATTATTTAATAATAATATACCATTTTTTGCAGATGCAGGCTTCCCGCTGTCCTTTACAGCAAGTGCATATAAAAGCATTTCGGCACCTAAATTATAACTTGGCTTATTGGTGTGCAGGATTACGGAATCGGCAGTATGGTAATAGTTTGTTAAACGGGTTGCGTAATCAGGGGCAGTTTTTATTTCCTGGATGCCGTTAACTTTAATTCCGCTTTTTATTAAATCTTCATAAAATAATGTTGTAAAATACATCGGCGGATTAAAAACATTAATACCATACCAGAATTTAGATGAGTCAATAATTGTTTCACTTCTTATAGAGCCATCCACAATAATCGTATTCTTCATGTTTATCCAATCCCTGTCCACATCATAATTATTTAATCCATCTTTATAAGTTGTAATAGTCTTATTAACAATGTTGACATACCCTGTTTCAGGCTTTTAAATAAATATTTGCTTTTTTGCCGAAACTGGTTGGAGCTACAAAAATTTCTATTGAATTTTTATTTATATTTAAGGCTGAAAGATATGGGGCGTCGGTTGTAGAACCTTCATTCCACATCCATCCGTTTCCCCAATATAAAGAATCTTTCCATGAAACATCTGCATAGATATTTCCGCTGATTTCCTTTAGGCCTGTTCCTTTTATTGCTCTGACAAGTGAATCGAGATCTTTTGTCTCAAATAGAGGATCTCCTCCGCCGATTATATATATATCTCCGTATAAAATGTTGTTTAAAATATTTCCGGTATAATAAATATTAGTATTGAATCTATAATCAGGACCTAAGAAGAGGAGTGCGGAGCTTGTTGTTAATATTTTCATATTTGACGCAGGATTCAAAAGCATTTTTTCATTTTTCTTATACAAACTTTCATGGGTAGTTAAATCATAAATATCAAGTGCCATTGATGTAGATTGAAAGAAAGGCTGAGACAAAAGAGAATCAATTCGGGATTTTAGCCCCTCAGTATTTCCTTGACCAAGAATCAGAATATTTGCTAGAATAATTGATACAATAAGTTGTTTTAATCTAATCATAATATTTTTCCGTAAAAAGAGATTACTACTTTAGTTTCATAATTTATGCCCAAAATGAAATAAATTGTTTCACTGTTTTATTGATACTTTGTTGAAGGTAAAGCAAATTTAGCAATTTAACAATTTGATAATTTGACAATTTAGCAATTTAGCAATTTAACAATAATAGTGTATAACAAATTGATTCTACCAGTTTAGATATATCAATAATATTCGCGAACTCTGAATTCTGCCCCCAGACTTTCGACTAATTCTTTTGCCCGGCTTTGATTAACATCTCCATAATCAACAATTGAGACAACAACTTTATCAACGTAATCTTTTGCATTCCCGATAAAGTTTATTGCTTCTTCATAAAGCTTCTTATCGACCCGGAATATACAAGCATATTCTTCGGGATCCGCAGAATTCAGACTTACGGAAACCGTATCAATGAGATTTTTCATTTCGGGAGTAATATCTTTATGATTTATATAACTGCCGTGACCATTCGTATTTATTCTTGTTTTCCCTCCATTTTCTCTCACATAAGAAGCAACTTGTTTTACAACATCCCATCTAATTGTAGGTTCACCATACCCGCAAAAAACTATTTCATCATATTTCCTTGGATCACCTATTTCATCTATATAAACACCGGCAGGCGGTTCCATTTCTTTACTCATTTTCAGATTGTACCCGCTTCTTGCAGCTTCACCTTTTCTATCGCAAAAGACGCAGTCTGCATTACACCGGTTGGTTATATTTATATATAATGAGTTCTTAATCCTATAGGTAAAACTTGTTCCGGGCTTGCTCCCTATTCCGAACATCCGGAATACATTATAAGAAGTAAAACGAGCAATATCTTCAACACTCAAATCATGTATCTGCGCAATCATTTCGGCAATCAGTCTAACATTGGAAGGTTCATTCCTTTTACCTCTTAAAGGTGCAGGGCTCATAAATGGTGAATCAGTCTCCAGCATAATATGCTCTAAAGAAATTTTAGATAAGATATTCCTAAGGTCATCTGCTTTTTTAAAAGTAATATTTCCGGTGAAGGATATGAAATGACCCATTCTTATATATTCATTTGCATGTTCCAGAGAACCGTTAAAACAATGAAATTGCGCCTTTAAACCTGAACCGCAATATTCACTAATTATTCTCAGCATATCATCATCAGATTCACGGTTATGGATTATAACAGGAAGGTTCAACTCAATCGCAAGCTCTATCTGGGATTTAAATGCCTTAATTTGAGTTTCTTTAGGAGAAAAATCATAATAATAATCCAGACCTATTTCTCCTATGGCAACAATTTTTTTATGTTTTGTTAATTGTCGAATTTGATCTAATAAAGAGGCATCCCAATCTTTAGTATCATGCGGATGAACTCCTACGGCACCATAAATAAAACCATATTTATCGCATAATTCAATAGTCTGATGTGCGGTTTTGATATCTGTAGCAGGTACAATTATATAATCGACACCATTATCCTTAGCTCTGGTTATGACTTCATCTACGTCACTTTCGAAATCCGGAGAGAAGAGATGAGCATGTGTGTCTATATACATAAGTATGTTGTTTGTTGTATGTGGTCTGTTGTTGATTGTCGTTTTTATTAATTAAAAAAATAATTCCAAACTTAGTGATGCATTCCGGATAGGTGCTATATTTCCGATTAATTCTACATAATAATAGTTCAGAACGTTATTCACATTTATAAATAATCTCCCGGGAAGATTAAAAGTCATAAAATTATATCCGGCTCTTAAATCAAGTACATAAATAGCAACTCTTTGGTTTCCATCGATAATAAACCTTGAGAGATCATCAATTTCTTCTACCCTGCTTAAGTATCTGAAATCAGAGCCCAATTCAAATGCCGATATTTTGTAATCTATATTGGCATACAGCATATGTCTAGGACGGTATTTCAAGGCTTTGCCGGTATTGAGATCTCTAGCCCATAAATATGTGTAGCTTAAAGAACAGTTTAATTTACCAGGTACTACATTATACTTTGTATTAAGTTCAAATCCTTGAATTCTTGCTCTGGAAATATTATCAAAACGCCCAAAACTTGTTCCAAGAGAATCAACTAAAAGTTCCGGTTCAATAAAGTCGTAATATTCATTATTAAAAGCCGCAGCATCAAAATTTAGATTTGATAAAAGCTGGTAATTAACACCGAATTCAAAAGTAAAATTGTTTTCAGGCTTAATATTAGGATTAGGGCGGATAATTATCCCGCTGGCAGTAGTTGAAGTGAAGGCTTCGGCTAAAGAAGGGGCTCTAAATCCTGTCCCGAGTGAAGAACGGAAAATTAAATTATCTGAGAGCTTATAATTTAAACCGAATTTAGGAGAAACCGCATCAAAATTTTCAAGAGTTTTAATTTTATCAATATCATATCTTAAACCGGCGGATAACGATAAGGGGAAAGTAAACTTTATATCAGCCTGAGAATAGGCTCCAAATCCTTTGGCAGACGGCTTTCCGAAAATATTGGAATTAATATTCGATGCCGTCCCTTCTATCCCGGAGGTTAAAATAAAATTTTCCGATATTTTATTATTAGTCTGAATTTCAGTACGGTATAAGTTTGTAGTAGAAGTATTATGAGAAGATGTTTGGTCGCTCCAATTTGTATTATAAAAAGATGAACGCACATTTACAGAGAAGTCATTCGAAAAAACTTGTTTATAGATTAATCCGTACATATACCGGTTTGACTTTGTTCTTTCCCCCTGATCAGCATCCGGAGGAACAAAAGGGTGATTAATGTCTTTCCAATAGATGAAGTTACCGCTCCGCTGATTGATAGTGTTCGCAAAAAAAGTTAATTCGGAGATAGGAGAAAATTTATATTTTCCTTTAAAATATCCGACGTATCTTTTAAAGAAACCACTCTGCCTATAGCCGGAATCTTCAATACGGTTTAGTGCAATAGTGAACCCGAAATTTCCAAATGAGTTTGAATGAGAAAAAGTGAGACCATTAAAGAGCCTGAATTCATCAGACCAATCCCATTCCGAATAGGAAGGTCTGTCATAACCGCCGATATAACTCTTAAAGTACGTGAATGGCTTTTGCGTTATATCTTTTGTTATTATATTAATTACGCCTCCGATAGCAGAAGAACCATATAGAGAACTTGCCGCTCCTTTAATTATTTCGACCCGTTCAACTTCAGTTACAGGGATAATTTCCCATATGATTTCTCCGGTATCACCGGTATAAAACGGAATGCCATCCATCGCAAGCAGAACTCTGGTTCCTGCTCCCCTGCTGTAGCCGCTTGAACCTCTAATACTTACCTGATCTTCAACCATGTTTACACCAGGAGCATATTCCAAAGCATATCTTAAATTGGAAATATTTCTTTCGGCTAAATCTTTTGACGGAATTACTTCCGCACTAACAGGAAGCTCGGATATGTTTTGTTCATGTTTCCCCGCAGTTACTATTACCTGGCTTGTTTCAACTAGGTTTTTCATGAAGAACAGCATTTATGATTACTGACTGATCTCCTATTTGTACTCCACTGATAAAGGATTGATAACCTATACTTGAAAATTCAATCTGATAATTCCCCGGTTTGATATTATTAATAATATATTTACCCACCTCATCGGATGCAGCCCCTATATCTTCACCTATTAAAATCACATTGGCTCCAACTAACGGATTCCCCGATGCATCCGAAACGGTTCCGCTGATATTATATGTTTGAGGAAATATATCTACTGAAAAAAGTGAAAGAAGAATTATAAAAAGTAAAGAGCTAAATGTGACAGTCACCTTAAAGTTGACTGGCACATGTCCATAAATATTTAAATTAAATAATTTCATCAATTTCCGCCGGGAGGTTGTGGAGGTGGATTATTAAAATCACAAACTATATTAATATTCTTGACAAGAGTATTTTCAGGAATATCCAGAACTCCAGGTTTGGAGGTATCACTTTCTGAATAATAAACTCCTGAGACAAACCAATCGATTCGATTTAAAGATAAATCAGGTGTTTTAGATTGAGCTACAGCAACATATTCAAATGTACCCGCAGTGATTGGAATATACGAAGAATCAGTTGAATTGAAATTATAAGTTTTTACACCATAAGGTATTTCCAGGCTTATATATTTTAAATTAATAACATTAAAATCAAGTGAAGATTTTAATTGATGCTGAAAAACAACCAGGTGGGTTCTTGTAACCCCTTCAGGCCAATCTCCTACGAAAGTGATTGTACCGCTGAATCCTGCTTTTTGATCTGCAGACAAAGGGCTTAAACCTTTATTGCAGCCGTAATTATATAATATAAATATTATCGATAATGTAAAAGAAATTTTTCTCAGCAAAATTTTCTCAATTTGTAAGGAGTGAATTTAAGAAAAATAGGAATAAATCTAAAACTCCCATTATTTATATCGGAGTTATGCTCATGTGATATAAAGGTAAAAGGCATTCAATAAGTATAGAAATCCAAGGTACCACTATTCTGAAACCGTTTTGAAACCGTTTTAAATCCGTTTTGAATCCGTATTAAAACCATATTGAAAATGTAATACTCCTATCTTTTGTACTGATAATACCCTCGATATTCTCTATGGTAAGTGCATATTAAATATTGTTGAAGCAGAAATTGTTAGGGCTTGTTTTTTTTTACTTAAGCATTTATTATATTTCATTAAAATACTTATTTTGAAGAATGAAAAAGCTTTACTTAGTCCGGCATGCAAAATCAAGCTGGGAAAATAATAATTTAAAAGATATTGAGAGACCTTTAAATAAAAGAGGAGAAAAGGACGCGCCATTAATGGGACAGCTTATGAACCGGAAAGAAATAAAACCTGCTCTGATAGTAAGCAGTCCGGCTGAAAGAGCATTAAGTACAGCAAAAATATTCTGTCATGAAATGAAAATTCCGGAAGAATATCTTTCTATCGATTCAAATTTATATGAAGCAGGGAGAAAAGAGCTCTTAGAGGTTATCCGTAAATTTGATGGTGAAAAGGATTCTATAATGGTTTTTTCTCATAATCCGGGTTTAACAGAATTAGCAAATTTCTTAACAAAAGGGGCTGTTTACGATATTCCTACTTGCGGAATAGTTTCGCTGTTATGCAAGCTTGATACTTGGGAAGAGCTAAATGATACAAATTGCGAATTAAACTTTTTTGAATATCCTAAGAAACATTCGAAGTAAAAGAACCCCGGAATTTACTTCAGCTTTAATGTATGACTAATTTAATATTATTTGAGTAATTTACCTTTATTTTTAACTTATTCTCCTTTTTATCGAAATAGTATCCATCATTAGAATTTTGAATACCTTTTGAATCATTTAATTTAGAAAGCTTAATACCGTTTGATTCAACAGATTTTACATCATTAACATTGTAAATATCAAGGAGATAATTTTTTAATTTCACGTTATATTTGCTGTCATCGCCTGTAAGGCTAAGTTCAATATTATCGGAAAAATTATTTACCTTAATATTTGTTAATGAATATTCCCCTTTTTTATAATTTGTGGTTAAGCCATCATCCTGATATAAACTATATTCAGAAACTGCATTAGGGAAAATCTTAAACTGCATTTGAGAAATATTTTTCTCACCTACAAAGTTCTGTTTAGCTTGCATAGGAATAATTCCGCCTTCTCGGATAAATAGAGGTATTTCATCCATAGGTGCATCAACAATAATCCACTGATTCCCTTCATATACTTTCGAATCCCACCAATTCAGCCATTTACCTTCCGGTAAATATAACTTCTTAAAACTTTCATTTTCAGATACCACCGGAGCAACTAAAAGATTGTCTCCAATCATAAATTGATACTGTGCATCCCTGGAATAGCATTCATCATCATTAGGGAAGTCGAGAAACATAGGACGCATAATAGGCAATCCGGATTTTGAGGCATTGTAAAATTCAGTATAGAAGAAAGGAAGCAATTTATATCTGAGGCTTATAATATTTTTAACCCATGCTTCAACCTGATCCCCGAAAGCCCATGGTTCTTTAGCTCTTTGGTCAATAATTGAATGCCCCCTAAAGAAAGGAGTAAAAGCGCCTAGCTGCATCCAGCGGGTATAGAGATCCGGAGTTGGAGAACCAAAAAACCCTCCGACATCAGTACCGCAAAATGTTATACCGCTTATGCCCATTCCCTGCGGCATTACACAGGCCAGTTTAAGATGTTCTTCCGTAGCCATATTGTCCCCCGTCCATACAGCCGAATACCTTTGAATACCTGCAAACCCTGCACGGGTTAAAATAAAAGTACGTTTGTTCGGAAATTCTTTTTTTATTCCATCAAATGTTCCCCTCGCCATTTCCAGTGCAAACACATTATGAATCTTTTTCATATTTGCACCATAACCCTGATCATCAAATTGTACCATATCAGGAATAGCCTGTCCCCATGCAGCAGGTTCATTCATATCATTCCATATCCCTGCTATACCCTGTTTAATAAGTCCCGCATTTTTTTCTCCCCACCATTCCCTTGTTTCTTTCTTTGTAAAGTCTGGAAAATATGCCCATGATGGCCACACCTCTCCCTTGTATACTACTCCGTCAGGATATTTTGCGAAGAGATCCTTTTCCAATCCTTCCTTAGCAGGTGGATAATTAGTAGTATCAGCTTTTACACCCGGATCTACTATGCAGATTACCTTAAATCCTTGATTAGATAGATCTTTTAACATTTTCTCCGGCTCAGGGAATCTATCCTTATTCCAGGTGAAAACTCTATATCCGTTCATATAATGGATATCGAGATAAATTACGTCGCAAGGAATTTCTTTATTCCGGAAAGTATTTGCCAATGTTCTTACAGTTGATTCGGGATAATAGCTCCATTTACTTTGCTGATAACCTAAAGCCCATTCAGGAGGTAGTTCCATTCTGCCTGTTAATTTTGTATAAGACGAAATAACTGTTCTTATTTCAGGTCCGTAAATAAAGTAATAATTCATTTCCCCTTTCTCGGCACCAAACCAGTAAAACCTGTCATTGCTGGCTCCCATATTAAAATATGATTTATAAGCTATTATCAAAGAAAATACCATAAGCTTTTTTATCCGCTGAAGATGGGGACTAAATTCCTTATTCCTATAAAAAAAGGTATCGATTGATAAATAGGATCGGTATCGTTTGTATAACGGGGTTTATCGGAATTCCACATTACATACTGCTCGCCCGTTCTATTCAATGGGCCGGTTTTTTCTCCCAGTCCATAAAATTTTTCATCTTCATACAATTTTTTGAAGCATCTTACTTCATCACAGTCAAAACTGACTCCAAAAATTTTATCATCTTCATTTATCAGATTCATCTGTTTATCATATATACTGGCTCTACAGGGAGATTTTGATATTCTTATTATTAATTGTGAAGTTGAAATTTCATAAAAGTTATCTGATTCTTTAAAAGAATATTTTATATCCTCACCATTATAGATTACTGCATATGAAAGCGCTTTGGAAAATTCATCTTTATTTGTATAACGGAATCGTATAATATTATCATCTATTACGTATACATTGAATTTACAGTTGGTAAGTTCAAATTCAATCCTATCATTGTATTTCTGATATTTTGTAATATCTCCTGCGTAAATAAATTCTGCACTGGCTCTACTATACATAGTTAAAAGTAAGATTATAATTAATAAATTCTGTTTCATTTTGGTTCCCAAAATTATAGGAATTAAATAAAAATATAATATAAACCTAAGAAAATGAGAAATGATTTGCTAAAAAGAAGTTGAAATATTCACCGACTTAAAGAGACTGTGTAAAAACACCTTTGAATTGCCATGAGCTTTAGCTCGTGGGTTAAGTTGCAAGGAAAGAAGGGCTTTAGCCGCATTTATTTTGGCTAAAGCCTTAATTTGCTTTATTTCTTAGGTCTCCCCTATCGGGCAATTCATTTTCAACACAGCTTCGAAATGTCCGTATTAACCTTTGTATTTTGTAATCAGGCTTCTTTTAATACTTTCTTTTTTGTTTCTGCTTCTACTACCGCTATGGCTGTCATGTTAATAATGTCATCAACGGTTGCTCCTCTTTGCAAAACATGAATTGGTTTTTTCATTCCCATAAGAATCGGACCAATAACAGTTGCCTGTCCTATCCTTGCCATTAATTTATAAGCAATATTACCGGAATTAAGATCTGGAAACACTAAGATGTTAGCTCCCCCTTTAATACTACTGAACTGATAATCATTTTCTATGATTTCCGGGACAAC
The DNA here is from genome assembly GCA_963742995.1 of uncultured Ignavibacteriales bacterium. GTDB lineage: Bacteria > Bacteroidota > Ignavibacteria > Ignavibacteriales > Ignavibacteriaceae > CAVQBP01. The sequence goes on along the minus strand of CAVUOL010000057.1, from coordinate 22,891 downwards.
CGCAGTATCTGCCTGCATTTCACCGTCTATAATAATATCAGGTCTTTTTAATTTTACAATATCGACTGCATTCTTTACTTTTATGGTTTCAGGATAAGGTGAACTTCCGAAATTACTGAAAGAAAGCATTGCAACTTTCGGAACTATATCAAATTCCTGAACCGTATCGGCAGCGGAGATTGCAATCTCAGCTAGTTGTTCGGAATTCGGATTTACATTTACAGTTGTATCTGCGAAAAAATATACCTTCTTTTTAGCAGCAACTATATAAAGTCCGGAAACAATATTTAATCCATCTCTTACCCCGACACATTGTAATGCAGGCCTAATTGTAGTAGGATAATCTGTTGTTAATCCGCTAATTAATGTATCCGCATCACCGAATTTAACCATCATAGATCCGAAATAATTGGGATATTTCATTACTCGCTTTGCTTTTACTAGAGAAACTCCTTTTCTTTGTCTTCTTTGATAATAATCTTTAGCATATTTTGACGATTTTTCACTTGTTTCAGGATCTTCAATAATAAATTCCGATGGGTTATAATCAAGTTCTTCTATAATTTTCTTAATTTTTGATTCATCCCCTAATAAAACAGGTTTGGCAATATTCTCGGAATAACAAACATGAGCCGCCCTAATAATTTTCTCTTCTTCTCCTTCAGGATATACAACCGTTTTAGGATTCTTTTGAGCTTTATGTATCATTACCCTGATAATTTCTTTGGACAGTCCTAACCTTTCTTTAAGTTCTTCTTCATAAGCTGTCCAGTTCTCGATTTTTATTCTGGCAACACCAGATTTAATGGCAGCTTTGGCAACAGCAGGAGCAACATGCCACAGAACCCGCGGATCAAATGGTTTGGGGATTATATACTCTTTCCCGAAAGAAAAATCTTCCCCGCCGTAAGCATTTATTACCATTTCAGGCACTTTCTTCTTAGCTAATCCGGCAAGTGCCTGGACTGCAGCCATCTTCATTTCTTCATTAATTGCAGTTGCTCTTACATCAAGTGCACCTCTGAAAATAAACGGGAAACCAAGAACATTATTTACCTGGTTTGGAAAATCACTTCTACCGGTAGCCATTATTAAATCATCCCTAACGGAGACCGCATCATCATAAGTAATTTCCGGGTCAGGATTAGCCATAGCAAATACAATAGGATTGGCAGCCATACCTTTAACCATCTCTTTAGTAACAACACCGCCGATGGAAAGTCCTACAAATACATCGGCACCCTTCATCCCATCTCCAAGAGAACCGTAATCCTTATCAGAAGCAAATTCGACTTTATATTTGTTTAGATCTTTTCTTCCTTTATGAATGCAGCCTTTAGAATCATACATTAAGATATTTTCTCTTTTTGCTCCTGCACTTACATATAACTTGCAGCATGAAATAGCTGCCGCCCCTGCTCCATTTACCACAATCTTCAAGTCTGATAATTTTTTATTAGCTATTTCAGCAGCATTAATTAATGCAGCACAAGATATAATAGCCGTTCCATGCTGATCATCATGGAAGACCGGAATATTCATTGATTCTTTTAACGTTTCTTCAATCTCAAAACATTCGGGAGCTTTTATATCCTCAAGGTTTATTCCGCCGAAAGTAGGTTCAAGGAGCTGAACAGCTCTGATAATTTCCTTCGGGTCTTTACTTTTTAATTCAATATCAAAAACATCTATGTCGGCAAATCTTTTGAATAATACTCCTTTCCCTTCCATTACCGGTTTACCGGCAGATGGTCCGATATCTCCAAGTCCTAGCACAGCGGTTCCGTTTGATATTACAGCAACTAGGTTTCCCTTTGCAGTATATTTATAAACTTCATCTTCATTTTTTGCGATGGCTCTGCATGGTTCTGCTACACCGGGAGTATATGCTAGTGACAAATCCCGTGAAGTTAAACATGGTTTAGTTGCAACTACTTCAATTTTTCCCTTTCGCCCCTGACTATGATAATCAAGTGCTTCTTCAATACGAGTTTTCATTTAATTTATCTCTGTAAAATTGTTTAATATGTAATAATGATGTTTTACTTAAAACATTATTTTATTCTAATACTTAAAAATAAGGATTTATTTGATAAGATTCGGTCATAGTCATTCAATTTCAATGGTTATTCAGTGGTCATTGGATTGTTAATCACTTTCGCTTTATTCTAATCCGTCTCCAAATCTGCCGGCAGAGTAGAAAAAATTAGGATAATAAAGTAAAGGAAAAGTATTTTTTTCATGACAGCCCCTTTAATTTTGGTGTTTTATATTAGTCTAATTTTAAAGAATCCTTTTTAGCTCACGAACATTTAACTCTGTAGGAATTCCTTCAGGATGCCAATGTTTTTTGCAGCCCGAGCAATCCAGCAGAACGCATTGGGCAGGAACATCATACCTCTTTAATTCCCATCCTCCTTCAACCAGTGTAGTAACGCAAGCTGAAGCAATAACTCCCCTTACAGACCTTCCAGGAGCAGGTCCCCATAGAGATAGATCGGAGGCATGCGGAATAATATATACATCGAAATTATGTTTTTTGCCCATTTCACGAAGCCGGTTTACATGGCAGCCGGCTAAGCATCCCTGACATAATAATCCTTCTTTAACTTTTTTTGCTTCACATTCTTCAGGAAGGCGACCTCGCATACAGCCCGGTACCAGAACAACTTTAGCTTTTGCTTTATTATATTCCTCTCTGAAGGCACGATTCATAAGTTCTGCACCTACCATATTAAGATGGTATTCGATACGTGATCGGCTACATGAGACTCGATCTTCGCGCCAGCGATAATGCTTTTCAGTCCGCCTTAAAAAATTATCAACATTTTCAGTATATTTTCCTAGAACTTCTATTGAACGTTTTTCAAACCAGTTAGTAAAGTCTTCAATTGTATAAAAGGTTTTATATAAATCTTCCGGATTTTGATATCCCCAGAAGGCACGCCAGCGTACAAACCGCAGAGCTTGTTCCCTGAATTCCCCTGTAGCTTCGAACCATTTGCAGACATGATCAATATGTTCTAATTTTGGAATTCCGGGGAGCTGTTTTTCAGTAACCTTTGGAATAAGGAAAGAGGTTAGAAAGATACCTCTTATAAAATCGATTAAAGGTTTGATCTTCTGGTGCTTCTTACGCCATTCCGACATCCGTGCAAGTGTAATGAAAGGTGCATATTTAACTTTAATTGCAATATTAGCATATGTTCGCCACAGGATTCCGAAACTGAGGAGTTCAAGTAAATATTCTTCTATTTTCCTAATTTCCTCAAGTTTATAAGTTTTAAGGTAGTTTATAAAATCGAGTACAATTGGTTTTAATGCATCATCGGCATGAGATAATACTTCAAATGTAAAAGCACGAATTTCTTTATAATATTCCTCTGAATTTTTATTTCCGCCTTTTATTGAATAAGTAATCGGTTCCATTGGAAATTAGAACAAACCCTTTTTTAGATATGGTATAATATAAATAATAATGAATAAAAAAGCAGTACATGAGTACTGCTTTTATTCGGAGGTTACGCTGGTGTGATTGGTTACCTTTTTCTTTCGCGACTATTGTTATTAGAGTTGGTGCGTCTCTCATTGGTGCTTGAATTTCTTTCGATCCTCTGCTGCGGTGGATTAGTTCTTTGTACCTGATTGCTTCTTTCAGAACTTTGCGGAGTATAGTTTGGCTTATTTTCTCTTGGCGTTTCTCTAACACTTCTCTCACTCCCGGTTCTGTTTTTAATTTCACTACGCGGTTGAGGAGTTTGAGGAACTGCCCTTTCTCTCTGAATACTTCTATTCTGAATATCAGGATTTCGATTATCTATTCTCGGAGCAGGTTCCTTTTTAATAACTGTATTATCGTTGTTTCTTTTCATCATTTCTTCTCTGCTTATGTCACGGCTCCTTCCGATTTCAACTCTTGAAGTTTCCATCGATGAATTCCTATTCCCTTTTCTGAATTCTACATTTCTCGTATCTCCTCTGGATATTTCTTCTCTTGAACCTATGAAAGTTCTTATTTCTGTTCTGTTTCTATCTCTATCCTGCATTCTTAAGTCATCTGGATTTGAAACTGCTTTAATCCGGCTTATTTTAATATCCTGTCCCGACCTTCTTTTTACAATATCTATATCAACACCTCTATTAACAACCCGTCCGTCCTGAAATCCATAATCGGTTCTATATTTAGTTCTTGAGAAGAAATTATTCACATTTTTATGACTTATATAATAATTAGAAATATGAGGGCTGCAGAAATTATTATAATTAACAAAATGCCAATGGGAATAGGGGGTAAAAAAATTCACGCTGAATTGAATACCAACATTTATAGAAAAATTAGCATATGGAGGAAGAGGTGCCCAGCCAATATAGTCATCATCATAGCGCCACTCTACCCATGCCGGTGCCCACTGATCATCCGGTACCCACATCCAGCCGTAGTAATCATCATAATACCATCTTCCGTAATGATAGGTTATCCATCCGAAAGGTTCGTATGAATCCCAATACCAACCATCATTTGTCCAGATCCACTGCCCATATCTATAAGGCGACCAATGCCTGCGAATAATATTCGGTCGCCAAACCGTTAAACCATTATCTAGTTGAATCCATCCTCCGTATGGAGCTAAAGAAGAATAAAAGAATCCGAATTGATCCCCGCTCTGCAGAGGGGTATTAGCATTAGCTTGAAAAGCTAAACTTGCTATTAAAAATACAATAATTAAAAATACTTTTTTCATAATATACCTCGTGAACATTTATCGAATGTTACTCAATGAATATGCCATGAAAATAGTCCTATTTTCTATTAGAATTCAAATATTTGACTTAAGAGGTGTATAATAAATTGAACATTTATAACTTTAAGTATACATCAGCGTTTAATTTTTCTCCCTTTCCAGACGAAATTGCCAAATAATCCGCTGACACTTGCTATAATTATGTAAGGAATCTGAAGAAGTTCCGCTATTAAAAAATATTTCATTTCTAATTCCGGAAATAACATATTTTTTCCTTTTTGAAGAATCAGGTATTCCAGCAGAATCTTTGCAAAAAGGCTTAATAAAAGAGTAAAGAGAAAAATGCTTGAAAAAAGAAATCCCAATACTATCTGTACTATTAACGATAAATAGAAAAAAAATATTAATATTAATTTTAGTATCAGCTTTTTATCTTCATAAAAAATGTTTTTACTCGCCCATCTTTTTCTCTGACGATAGAATTGTATGAAAGAGTTTGATGGTTTAGTTCTGACAACAGCATCCCTGTTTAAGCAAAATTTAACTTTATATTTCTCTGATTTATGTATTTTCTGCATTAAAAATCCATCATCACCTGATGAAATATGCATCTGATCTTCAAAACCATTTAAATCATTGAAAATATTTTTTCTATAGGCAATGTTAGCAGCATTACATATAACCGGTTGACCAATTTCAATGAGTCCTGCACCTGTTAAAATTAAACCTGCAAATTCAATTCTCTGCAGTTCTAAAAAAATATTCCCATTTCCACTAAATTCAACCGGCCCGGAAATAAAGCCTGTAGTTTTATCAAATGTGCTGACTAAGTTCGTTAACCAGCCGGGAGAATAAAAACAATCTGCATCTGTAGTTACGATTATATCACCGGCTGAATTTTCTATTCCGAAATTAACAGCTCGTTTTTTCCTTGCCGTTACTCCCTGCTTTTCAGGAAGGGTTAAAACTTTAATATTTTCATTATTGATAGACCCTTTAAGTATTTTTGATGAATTATCATCAGAAGAATCATCAACATATATTACTTCATATTTTTCTTCGGGATAGTCCTGAGCTTGGATACTTTTTAGATTTGCCTCTATATTTTCTTCTTCATTTCTAAAAGGAATGATTATAGAAATAAATTCTTCGAGAGGCTTTTGCAGTGTGACAGGTTTCAATTTCAGCAACCCCCTAAAAATCGAAATAAGAAAAAAGCTGTAGTGAAATAATAAAATAATAAAAAGAAGAATTAAAAGATTAATCATCGCCCTTCTTATAGAGTAATAATAAGCCTATTAGGGATGGGATAACCAAATTAATCAAAAACAGCATAATTGAAGCATTAAAAGCAACGGATGCTATTTCTCCGCTTCTTGTTAAAAAATATACAGAGACCCCTTCTCTGATTCCTAATTCTCCCAGAGAGATCTGCGGAATGATAGATTTGGTAAACATAATTAAACTGCCATCCCACAAATATTTAATAAAATGGATCTTGTGTGAAAAAGCAGAAATTAAAATGGCAAACTGGATTAAATAACAGAGGTAAAAAGAGATTGAAATAAAGGTAATTTTCAGAATAAATTTAGAGTTAAATTTTTTAAGCTGCTCAAGGTTCAGCAATATTTTTACAACCTTTTTATTCTGTTTTATTTTATCCGGGATATAGTTGAAGATTTTACCCTGGAATACCTTTCGGAGAAGATAAAAAGTAGCAGCAGCAGCAAACAGAAAAATGATGGATAATAAATAAAGCCGATACCCATATGAGACATTCAAATAAAAAATAAATGAAAGTCCTCCAAAGAAGGCTACAATTAACAATGGGAAAAATTTATCGATAAAAGTTGCGGCAGCAATCTGAAAAAGGGACTTTTCTCTTAATGCTATCCCCCTGCTGAAGTATTCTCCTATTCGGGCAGGAGTAAAAATTCCTCCGGCAAAGCCGTGGAAAAGAGATAAAAATACCTTCTTTTTATTTTTAATACCTAAATAATCACTACAGACGGTATCCCATTTTCTAAATTGTAAGTATAGGTTAAAAAAAGATGAGGATAAATGATAGAACTATTAAGTAATAATCTGCCGAAACTACAGCGGATATTATTTCCTTCGGATTTATTTTATTTATAATAAATAATAGTAAACCTGCTGCAATGATAACTTTTATAAAGAAATAACCGGTCTGTTTATTCTTTATAAGGATATCTTTTAAAGTAATATTTTTAGCTAAAGTATTATTCACAAGATTACTGTTCAATTTTCATAATATTAATTTTTAATCCTTCTGTGCAGTTGTTACACATGCTGTTCCCTTTTCTGTCTGTTAAAATACTTTTCCGGAAATTCTGGTAAGCAGAAGATTTCCAGATTACCTTAATTCCATTTTCAGGTAATCCATTCAGCTTACCGAGTTCAAAATCTGCATCTTTATCAAAGCAGCAGGGCACAATTTTTCCGTCCCATGTTATCACTGATGTCCGCCATAATGCAAAACAATGATTCTTTAGTTCGCTTTTAATCTTATAATTACTATTATCGATATTATATCTGCTATGTTTATCTTTTGATGGGAGAAAATGTAATGCATTATCATATGAAGAAACCTGCATTGTCTTAAATACGACCTTATCAACGCCCACTTCCTTTCCATATTTCAGAACATCGTCCAGCTGATGTTCGTTCTGCTTCATTACAATGAATTGAAATTCAATAAAAGGGACTTTTTTCCCTAGTTCTTTTTTCCTTTTTGCAAATAATCGTAAACCTTCATCTGCCTGCTTAAAAGTCCCCCCAACCCTATAAACCTGGTATGTCTCCTCATCCAAACCATCAATAGAAAAAATAAGTTTATCAGGTGCATTTTCCAGAATATAGTCTACATTTTTTTTATTTATAAAATGTCCATTTGTACTTATTGAAACATAAATATTATTCTCACGTGCATATTTTATCATGGAAGGGAGCTGTTTATTTATATACGGTTCACCCTGAAAAAACAGTTGAATGTAGAAACCTGTTTCTTTTATCTGGTCAATTATCTTTTTAAATGATTCTAATTTTAGTAATCCCAAAGGTCTAGTAAGTGCACCTAAACCTGATGGACATTCAGGGCATTTCAGGTTGCAGTGGTTTGTTGGTTCAATAGAATATGAGACAGGCATTCCCCAGACAACCGGCTCCCTGATTATTTTTGAAATAGTAAAAGACAAAATAATCTTCAAAACATTAAATGCTCTAATAAAAGTGAAATATTTAAGTAAATTGATTTCCAAAAGATTGTTCAAATTTATTTAATTCTAATTTATTACATAATATATGGTTAGAGAATAATAAGCAATTTGTTAAGCAAACTATATTTTCTTAGTTTACAACATAATATTTTAAAATTGTAGGAGCAAAATGTTTATAAATTTTAATGAAATTCCATCAAATCAAAAAATATTTTTAGACTACCTTTACGATCCTCAAAAAGTAAGCGGCTTTTATGATTTTAACTTCAATAACAAGGAAGAATATTTAAATAAATTCAAATCTATTAAAGATTCAAGAAGCCGTCAGCTGCCTGATCGCTCACAACTATTTTCTATATTGAAAAATCAATATAATAATTATAGTCCATCTGAAAAAACATCAAAAAACATTGACTTACTAAAAGAAGGTAATACATTAGCGGTAGTAACCGGACAGCAATTAGGGATTGCCGGAGGTCCCTTGTATACTTTTTATAAAATAATAACTGCAATTAAATTGAGCAATTATTTATCTGAGAGATACGATGACTACAAATTTGTTCCTATTTTCTGGTTAGAGGGAGATGATCATGATTTTAATGAGGTCAGGAGCATAAATGTTATTGATGAAAATAATGAAGTATCAAAGATAAATTACGATGACGGAATAGATGATGAAGAAGACAGAGGTAGTGTCGGACAACTAAAAATAAATGAATCTATAAATGCTTTTTTTGATGAATTAGATAAGAAATTAAGAGACACGGAATTTAAAGGAAATCTTCTAGATAAGCTGAAGAATTTTTATAGTGCCGGCAATTCATTTAAGGAGGCTTTCAGAGAACTAATTCTGTGGCTTTTTGATGAATACGGTCTAATAATATTCGACCCTCAGGACCCTCAGTTTAAATTACTCTTAAAGCCAATATTCAAAAAAGAGATAAATGATTTCAGACTGCATACCGAAAAATTAGTAAATGTTAGTGCAAAACTCGAAGAGTTATACCATGCACAGGTAAAAGTACACCCGGTAAATTTATTTTACAGCAATGATGAAGGTAGATTTGTAATTGAACCTGTTGAAAATGAATTCAGACTTAAAAGAAAAAGAAAAAAATTTACACATGATGAAATAATAGAAAATATCGAAAACTCTCCGGAAAATTTTAGTCCTAATGTATTGTTACGGCCTATTTGTCAGGATTTTGTTTTACCAACTGCATTTTACATAGCAGGACCAAGTGAAATTGCTTATTTTGCACAGGTAACCCCTCTGTATAAAATATATGAAATGGAAACACCCATTATTTATCCGCGAGCTTCATTAACTATAGTTGAAAAAAATATAGGTTCTGTTTTGAATAAATACGAACTTGAAGTTCAGGATATATTCGCGGAACCGAATGAGCTGAAAACAAAGATAGTTCAGTCCATTTCGAAGGTAATTCTCGATGATATATTTAAAGAAACCTCAAATAAAATAGAAATAGCTCTTGATCAGCTTAAAGAGAAGTTGTTTGAGTTTGATAAAACTATAAGCGATGCAAGCACAAAATATAAGCAGAAGATTTTTAATGACCTGGAAATTCTGCAGAGTAAAGCTTTAGAGGCCCAAAAGAAAAAGCATGAAGTTACTTTGAGACAAATTGATAAAGCTATTAATTCTTTATATCCCGAATTCCAATCTCCAGGAAAGGGAGCTAAACTTTTTCTACTTCGCTCACAAATACGGCTTGGACATTTTAAAGCAAATATTTAACGAACTGGAGATAAACAGATTTAAACATCAGGTAATAAGCCTATCTTAGAAAGAGATCAGAAGTCGAATGTCAGTTACCATATCCATCCTGACTTCTGATCTCCCGCTTCTGATTCTCTGACCTCTGATCTCTGACCTCTGATATCCCGCCTCCGATCTCTGTCTTCTAGCTTATCGCTTCTTCTGTTTCCCCCTCAAAAAAATGAAGCTTAGAAGTATCAATATATAATTCTCTCTTTGAATTGGCTTCCGGTTTTTCTCTTGCTGGGATTCTTGCTACAAATTGTTCACCATCAATAGGAAAATATAAGAAAATCTCATTCCCCATAGGCTCAACTACTTCAAGTGTTGTCTCTATTTTTCTAAAGTTAGCATTTTCAGATGTTGTTTTTACATCATATATATCTTCAGGACGAAGCCCAATCCATATATTTTTATTGGAATAGTTTTTTAATTTGTTGGTATGAGTTCCATTTAAGTTAAATTTCAAATTCCCGCCATCGCTTGAAAATGAGAACTGGCTGTCAATCTTACCCTTAATAAAATTCATCGAAGGACTGCCTATAAAACCGGCTACAAATTTATTCTTAGGGAAATTATATAAATTCAAAGGAGTATCAATCTGCTGAATATTTCCATCTTTCATTATAACAATTCTTTCCCCCATAGTCATTGCTTCGGTCTGATCATGTGTAACATAAATCATTGTAGCTTTTAAATCATTATGCAGCTTGGAAATCTGTGTTCTCATCTGAACACGTAATTTTGCATCGAGATTGCTTAATGGTTCATCGAATAAAAATACTTTAGGTTTCCTTACAATTGCTCTTCCAACGGCAACCCGCTGTCTTTGACCACCTGATAAAGCTTTAGGTTTTCTATCCAGATAAGGTTCAAGTCCTAATATCTTTGCAGCCTCATTTACACGGCTTTTTATCTCCTCCTTCGGAAATTTTCTGAGTTTTAATCCGAATGCCATATTTTCAAAAACAGTCATATGAGGATACAGAGCATAATTTTGAAAGACCATTGCTATATCCCTGTCTTTGGGGGATACATCATTAACTCTTCTTCCGCCGATTAACAGATCACCGGAAGTTATTTCTTCCAGGCCGGCAATCATTCTCAGGGTGGTGGATTTCCCGCAGCCGGATGGTCCCACAAGGACAACAAATTCCTTATCCTTTACTTCAATATTAATATCTTTAGCTGCTATATTTCCCCCCTCATAGACTTTTGTTACGTCTTTTAAAATTACTTCTGCCATTTATTTTACCTAACTTATTTTAGATAGTTGATTTAAGAAATCAGGATTTGAAATACTTGCACAATCAAAGTTATTAACTCTGCCGCCGTCTTTCAACAGCAAAGATAAAATTCCAAATGCCATTGCGATCCTATGATCTCCAAAGCTTTCAAAAACAGGTGTATTATTTTTAATATCACCGGAGATTGAAAAACCGTCTTCCTTCTCTTCAACATCTAACCCTAACAGCTTCATATTATGGCAAATAGCGTTAATTCTATCAGTTTCTTTAGCTCTTAACTCTGAAATTTTTTCTATTTCAAATTTCCCGACTGAAAATATAGATGCAACTGATAATATAGGTATTTCGTCGATAATATTGGGAATTATTTTTTCCTCAATCTTAATATTGTGAAGTTTGCTGCTGTAAATAATTAAATCGCCGAAAGTTTCCCCGTTCATTTCCTTTATATTCTCCGTTTCGATTTTAGCATCCATCTCTCTGAGCACTTCCAGAATTCCGGTTCTTGTTGGATTTAATGAAATATTTTTTATAGTAAGAGATGATCCCCTGGATAGAAGACATAAAATAATGAAAAAAGAAGCTGTTGATATATCGGAAGGAATAAAGTATGTCGCGGCTGCGGGATAATCATCTTTAGAGACGAATGTTATTTTCCCGTTATCTTTCATTTTTGTCCTCAGATTAAGCATTTTTTCAGTATGGTCTCTTGAAGGGAACTTCTCAGATACTGAAGTTATTTGATCAGAATGAAGCCCTGCAAGCAAAACAGCGCTTTTAACCTGAGCACTTGCCATCGGCAGTTCATAATTTATCCCTCTAATTTCCTCCGGAGGAAAGAATGCTAATGGAAGTGTAAGATTTTCAGAAGATTTTATCTTTCCCCCCATTGCAGTTAATGGCGTTATTATTCTTTTCATAGGACGTTTTGAAAGCGATTCATCACCGGCTAGAATGGACTCAAAATTCTGTGCAATTAAAATACCCGATATTAACCGGGCGGTAGTCCCCGAATTGCCCGCATCCAGAATGCTTCCAGGCTTATCGAAACCTTTAAATCCCTTACCAATAACCTCTACAAAATTATGTCTGTTTTCAATTCTAACTCCGAGCTGTTTAAAACAATTCTGAGTTGAAATTACATCTTGACCATTTGATAAATTAAATATTTTAGACCTCCCATGAGCTAAAGAAGAAAACATCACTGCTCTATGAGAAATCGACTTATCACCGGGCAATTCAAGCTCACCCGAAACTTTTTCAATATGATTAAATGTCTGCAACATATATATTTAGTTTTAAGTACTTTTCTATAGGGGCTGACCAAAAGTAATTTTCAATTTTAAATTCAGTGAAAATCCATTAAAATCTGCGTCATCTCTGCCATTTTCTAAAAAATAATTACTTTATGGTCAGCCCCTAAATATCTATAGAAAATATATAACCTCAATGAAACCAAAGTCCCGCAAGGGACGATATATGGTTCTTGTTTTGAAAGTATCCTACTGATTAATTGAAAATCCTATTGAATTCTGAATTTATTTTTCATTTTTAATAATTTTGGACAGCTATGAATTTATTATTTATTTGTTTTTTGTTGTTTGATTTTTGTAATTTATTTTTTATTTGTCCATTGTTTTATCTTCTCCTCCAGTTCAAATTCGGAATATTCCGTTTTTTCGTACATTCCTTTAGCTCTTCTTTGTCTCATTGCTTCATATAAAATCACAGCAGCAGCAACTGATACATTCAGGCTCTGGACCATTCCGAACATCGGTATAAGGATCTTTTTATCTGCAAGATTTGCTGCTTCTTCAGATACACCTCTATGCTCATTCCCTAAAACAATTGCTGACTTTTTTGTCAAATCCAGATCATATAAATTAAAAGATTCACCGGAAATTGAAGAAGCATATATATTGAATCCTTCTTCTTTCAAATTACTATAACATTCCTCAATGCTTTTATACTTTTCTCTTTCAACCCATTTAAATGCTGATGCCGATGATTTCTTGCCAATTTTAGGGAAAGCTTCCTGGTAATATACAAGTGAAACTTTTGGGACTCCTACGGCATCGCATGTTCTAAATATTGCACTAACATTATGTGGATCGTGAATATTTTCAAGCACCACCTTTAGTGAAGGCTGACGCAAGTTAAGAACGGATGAAATCTTGTTTGTTCTTTTTTCTGATTTAGGCAATGTTTCATCTCCAAAGTGAGGTTCACCTTGGAAGTGAGCCTCACTTTAGGAACCATCTCTATTTATTAAAAACCAATTTATAAATTATTTTATTTTTGATTTTCCTTGCTCTGTCAACCTTAAATTTTTTTACATCCGTTTTAAGGTAAAAAGCTGCCATTTCCAGAACTTTATTCATCACAGTATCCTCATCATGAGCCCAGCTTTCACACCCTTTCAAGGAAGGTATTTCAGCCGTATAGCCGTCATCAGTATTGTTTATAATTAAATCTAATATCATTGACTAATATTAATAATTCACGTTAAGTAAAATAGGTATTTGAAAGATGACATCTTAACTTTAAAATAAATTTATCTGAGCTTACTTTTTAATAAAAAATTAAAGATAATTTTTCTTAAAAGATCTCTTAAATATACGTCGCATTTATATTAAATTATATCCCTGTTGGATGCCAGGTTGTTTTAATTTCCTGTGTCTTTTCAATTAAATACGGAGATTCATAACTCTCGTTTATCCAGTCATCCTTTCTGTAAAACACCGTTCTTTTAATGTTGCCGCTTGCCAGCTCACTAATTGATTTAATTATCTTCTCATCGTCTCCGCAATATATAATTGAATTAACATCCATATGAGATGCCATATGGCTGTACAATTCAGATTTTTTACCCGTAAGAATATTTACAACTCCGCCCGGAACATCGGAAGAATTTAATACTTCGGCAAAAGAAACTGCAGATAAAGGTTTACTTTCGGAGGCTAAAACAATTACAGTATTCCCCCCGACAATTGCAGGTGCTATTAAAGTAATAAGACTCAATAAACTTTTATTTTCAGGTGCTATAATTGAAACTACTCCCACCGGTTCAAGGTTTGAGAAATTGAAATGAGAACTTGCTACCGGGTTGACACTGCTAAAAAGCTGCTGATACTTATCACTCCAGCCGGCATAATAAACTAACCGGTCAATAGATGCTTCTACTTCTTCTTTAGCAGCTTTTGAAGATTCACCCTGAGTAATCAATTCTGCAATAAATTGTTCTTTTCTTCCTTCAAGCATTTCCGCAATGCGGTATAAAACCTGCCCTTTATTCAATGCAGATGAATTTGCCCACGAATCCTGGACTTTACGGGCAGCTACTACTGCATTCCTGAAATCTTTCCTTGAAGCAAGGCACATATTTGCAATCAATTCTCCCTTGCCATTATTAACAGCATAATATCTACCCGATTCCGTACGCGGAAATTTTCCGCCAATATATAATTTATAAGTTTTATTGATATTTAATCTGCTCATAATTTTCAACCGAATAATTATATAATAAACATCTACCCAGCACTTCCCCCTCTCCTTACTACCTGTCCCGATTCTATCGGGAAGGAGAGGGGGCCTGGGGGTGAGGTTGTTTAATCAAACTTTACATATGGATATAATCCATGCAGTCCCCCTTCCCTGCCGAAGCCGCTTTCTTTGTACCCTCCGAAAGGTGAGGCTGCATCGAACTTATTGAATGTATTTGCCCAGACTACACCTGCTGCTAATTTTTGTGTTAAATGAAATATCTTTGCTCCATTTTGCGTCCACACTCCTGCAGATAATCCATAAGGAGTATTATTTGCTTTTTCAATCACTTCCTTAACTGTCCTGAATGTCTGGATTGTTAAAACCGGTCCGAATATTTCTTCCTGTACAATCTTATGCGACTGTGACACATTTAGAAATAAAGTAGGAGCACACCAATTACCTTTTTCCGGTAATTTGCACTCAGGCTGATATATTTCTCCCCCCTCCTGTAAACCGATTTTTATATAATTCTCAATCGTCTGTAATTGTCTTTTTGAATTTACTGCACCAATATCCGTATTCTTATCTAATGGATCCCCGACAATTAAAGTTTCCATCCTGTCTTTTAATTTCTGTATTACTTTATCTGCTACAGATTCCTGTACAAATAATCTTGAACCTGCACAGCAAACATGCCCCTGATTAAAAAATATTGCATTGATAATCCCTTCAACAGCCTGGTCGATTGCCGCATCTTCAAAAATAATATTAGCACCTTTCCCCCCTAACTCAAGCGTTACCTTTTTATTTGTCCCTGCAATTGCTTTTGCAATATATCTTCCCACTTCCGTTGAACCTGTAAAAGCAATCTTATCTATATCCGGGTGATTTACAATAGCGGCTCCGGTTTCTCCGGCTCCGGTTACAATATTAACCACACCTTTAGGTAAACCGCTGGCTTGAATAACTTCTGCCAGTTTCAAAGCCGTTAACGGTGTAGTCTCTGCCGGTTTCAATACAGTAGTATTACCTGTTGCTAAAGCAGGAGCAAGTTTCCAGGCAGCCATCAATAATGGGAAATTCCAGGGAATTATCTGTCCGACAACTCCAATCGGTTTTGGCTTTCTGTTTGGGAATGCATATTCTAATTTATCCGCCCAGCCTGCGTGATAGAAGAAATGATTTGCAGCAAGCGGAATATCAATATCGCGTGACTCCCTTATAGGCTTGCCTCCATCCATACTTTCGATTACTGCAAATTCACGTGCTCGTTCCTGAATTAGACGTGCTATTCGAAAGATGTATTTACCCCTCTCTTTACCTGATAATTTTGACCATCCGTTAAATGCTTTCCGCGCTGCTTTAACTGCTAAATCTATATCCTCATTAGTTGCTTCGGCAACAGAAGATATTTTTTCATCATTTGCAGGATTGATGGTATCAAAGTATTTACCTTTAACAGGTTTTGTGAACTCCCCATCAATGTACAGGTCATACTTTTTTTGAACCTGTATATGGCTTGTACTTTCAGGAGCTTCCGAATACTTCCACGAAGCCTTAAATAAATCTTTTGTTTCTTTTTTCTGCATAATTTAATCTTTTGAAAAATAATTAGATGATTGATACACACCTGTTTCCACTTTAACCAGCTGCATCAATAAATCATTCAATAAGCTGCTGGCTCCAAATCGGAAATAGTTTTTATTCATCCATTTTTCACCGAGTACTTCATTCAGCATAACCAGGTATTGCAGTGCAAGTTTTGCATTTGAAATACCGCCTGCCGGTTTCATCCCTATCATTTTACCCGTTTTTAAATAATAATCTTTAATGGCATCAAGCATTACATATGTAACCTGCATAGTAGCAGCAGGCTGAACTTTACCGGTTGAAGTTTTAATAAAATCGGCTCCTGCATAAACAGCAATCTCACTTGCTTTACGAACATTATCCAGGGTTTCCAGTTCACCGGTTTCCAGTATAACTTTAAGATGAGCATTACCGGCAGCTTCTTTAACTGTTGCAATTTCGTCAAATACATACTGGTAATTCCCGGAAAGAAATTCACCTCTTGAAATTACCATATCGACTTCATCGGCGCCTTGATCAACTGCAGTTTTAACATCATTTAATTTTACTTCCAATGCAGCCTGCCCGCTCGGAAATGCCGTAGCTACGGAAGCTACATGAATACCGCTCCCTTCAAGTGCTTTTTTTGCAATCCCCACAAATGTGGGATAAACGCATACCGCAGCAACTTTGGGAATATCACTGTATGAATCATAAGGATGCATAGCTTTATAACATAACTGCAGAACTTTTCCTTTTGTATCTTTACCCTCCAGGGTTGTCAGGTCAATCATACTTATAGCTAATTTCAATCCTTCTTTTTTTGAAGCAGTTTTAATGCTCCTCGTACGAAACCGCGCTGTCCTTTCATCTACACCAACAGTGTCATACATAGGTAAGTTATTTAAATCTGGCAGCATATATAAAATTAAGATTATTAAAAAATTGAGAAAACCTCCGCGGTTTTCAGAAACCTCGGAGGTTTTTGTAATAAACATTTTGAAATAGCTTCAGTTTAATTTAATTCAAAATTATAAAGTGTATAATATCTACATCAATCCGTTTATTTTTGAAAATGCCTTATAAGTGTTTTTCAAAAGCATTGCCCTTGTCATCGGTCCCACACCACCCGGAACCGGTGTAATATATGAACAATGCGGTGCAACATCATCAAAATCTACATCCCCAACCAATCTATACCCTTTAGCGCTATTTGAATCTTCAAGTCTGTTTATACCAACATCAACCACAACTACATTCTCTTTAACCATATCGCTCTTAACAAAATTTGGACTTCCCATCGCAGCAATTAAAATATCTGCCTGTTTAGTATAATCTCTAATATTTTTTGCAGCAGAATGACAAATTGTAACCACCGAGTTTGCATGTTCCTTTTTCTGCAGCATAATATTCGCAATTGGCTTTCCAACAATATTACTTCTTCCCAGCACAACTACATGCTTCCCTTTTGTTTCAATATTATATCTTATTAAAAGCTCCTGAATTCCTGCAGGTGTACATGAAGCGAAAGTATCCTTGCCTATTACTAAATTACCTATGCTGACAGGATGAAATCCATCCACATCTTTTTTAGGTGAGATGGTTTCAATTACCTTATTTTCATCAATATGCTTTGGCAATGGAAGCTGAACTAATATCCCATGATAATCATTATCCTGATTGTACTTTTGAATTAATTCCAGGAGACTTTCTTCCGAAATTGAGGAAGGATGATTTTCCGATTGAGTCCTCATCCCAATTTCATGGCAATCCTTAATTTTATTTCTAACATAAACCTCTGATGCCGGATTTTCACCGATAAGAAATGTTACTAAACCGGGAACATTCTTCCCTTCATCCTTTAATTTTTGAATCTCTTCCTTTAATTCGTTCCTTATATCCGCCGCTATTTTTTTACCGTCAATTAATTCCATTTATAAATAATACTTTCTTTTTCAAATTTTTCAATTACTATCTAAAGTTTCCTTAAAACGCAATAGCCTATAGCTTTTAACAAATTTCACTTTTTTTAACTAGACTTCCTTTTTTGTAATCTTAATTTCTTCCTTCTGTCAGCAGCGAAATATTTATAGAAACTAAATAAACCAAAAATATCCGCACTCCGGAGGAGTGCTATATTGCTTTAATTTCTTCATTCAAAATAATGGTCAATAGTTATTACTGAAAATTGACATCTTTACAATTTAAAAAATAGTTCTCCAATCTTAAATTTTAATATAAAATTAAAAATGGAACATACTTTAATTAAAGATGTCATCTTTATACCCTTTTAATTTCAATTATCAAACAAAGACTCCTGCATTTCTGACTTATAATTATAATTATTTTCAAGATATAATCTTAATTTCTTATCTTCCGAAATTTCTTTAGCAAATGGATTTGAATTCTGCCACCCTGTTTTTTTATAATTCCTATAATTTTCAAGCCTTCGCATAGTAATTTCACAAAAAACCGGGTTCAGATCTATAGTAAAGCATCTTCTCCCAAGGATTTCGGAAGCAATAAGTGTAGTACCCGAATGAGAAAAAAAGTCCAGAACTATTTCATCATTTCCGCTGCTTGCCTCTACAATTCTCTTTATTGCTTTTAAAGGTTTTTGAGCATAACAACCGTTAACGTTCTCTTCCATTCTATAAAAAACCTGCTGTATATCCACCCATACATTCCCCGCTCTAATAAAATCTGATTTTCCCCTTTCCAGATTTTCAGTGATTTTCCCATTAATTGGTTTATAATAACCTTTCAGTATCTTAGGAATTTCAGTGTATTCAGCATTAATATTAAACTGCGGCTCCCCCTTTGTATAATATAGCAGTTCCTGCCTTATAGACATCCAGTTTTTCTGTGTCCCGTATCCTCTTTGATTTCTCATTGTAATAAAGCTGCGGGAATCAAAACCGGATTCCTTCATCATAATGATAAATTCCGGAAACGGCTGAAAATGGTTATTTTGATCTGCTCCCAGCCAGATATAAAGAGATGCATTTTCATTCAGCGAATCATATGAATTCTTAATCCATTCTCTGCTCCAGCTTATAAAATTATTTAATTCCAATTCTTCGAAAGCAACAAAATTATATGGAGGATCATGGACAGCAAGTGATGCTTTTTCATTTCCCATTAATTCTTTGATTGAATTACTATCGGAAGAATCCATACATGCAATTTTATGTTTCTTTTCGGAATCTTCCATGATAACTCCTTTACTGAACCTGCAATATGGGAGTAGGAGTTCAGTGAGTTCCTCGTCCGAATCTATTCTAGGTAAAGGGGAATTAATCATTTCTAATTAGTTTTTTTAATAAAGTCCGGGAAGAGAATCCGTTCAAGTTCAACTGTTTTACCTGTTTCAGTATCAATCTTAAAAAGCATTCCGCATAGATGAATATCATCATTGGCAGTCTCATATTTCTGAGGAGTTTGATAAATAAATCTGTTTATTGCAGCTTGCGTTTTCATTCCTATAACCGAATCATAGGGACCTGTCATACCGGCATCGGTAATATATCCGGTTCCGTTAGGAAAAATTCTTTCGTCAGAGGTCTGTACATGTGTATGAGTCCCAACTAAAGCACTTATTTTTCCATCCAGATAATTAACTAAGGCTATTTTTTCCGCAGTTGCTTCCGCATGAAAATCTATAAATATTACTTTAGTCTCATTATTTACTTTTGACAGAACCCAATCAGCGGCTCTAAAAGGACAGTCTATCATAGCCATAAAAGATCTACCCTGCAGATTAACTACTGCAACTTTCCCTTTTTTTGAATCTGCAATAATGTAGCCGTTGCCGTAAGTGCCTTTTGGATAATTCAGAGGACGAAGTGAACGGGGTTCATTCCTTAGATACTCCTGAGACTGGTGTTTATCCCATGTATGATTTCCGCCTGTAATAACATCAACCCCAAGTTCGAATAGAATCTTTCCCTCTTTTTCAGTGCATCCTTTTCCATTTGCAGCATTTTCACCGTTAGCAATAACGAAATCAGGTTTATATTTTTGAATCAAGCTTGGCAGCCAGGTTCTAATCATATTTAATCCCGGCTGACCTATAATATCACCAATAAAAAGTAAGTTTAATAACGCCATATATTTTTAAAATCTAAAGTTTGAATATATCTAAAATTGAAAGGAAATAAAAACTTAAGAGATTTTACCACAAACAGTAGCCTTAGCCCCAATGATATCTAGAAAACATAAAAATTTTATCTATAGTCTTTCTATGTTTCTCTATGTACTTATATTTCTTTATGTTCTTTATGTTTCTTAATGTTCTTATGTGTTTCTTCTATGTGTCTATGTGCCTATGTGGTTTTGAATTTTGAATTTTCTAATTTGGTGCTTATTTGTCTTTTGTCATTTGTTCATTTGGAATTTCCCCTATTCACGTTCTTCCACTAATTTATCTTTAAACCAATCCCCTTTCCTAAACTTAAGCAATATTATAATTGAATAAATTATTATATAGATCGGGAGAGCTACCCATGCCCAGACTAAACCCAGATGTAAAAAAACACCAAAGAAATATGCTAAAGGGACAAAAATAAAAATATTCGTTATCACTTCCGCTTTCATTACAAAAAAAGTTTTCCCTGCGGACTGTAATCCGTTGGCTAAAACCACACCTGTTGCATAGAAAATCTGTGCAAAGCCTGCAATTCTTAATGCCGGTTTTGCAACTTCAATTATTGTTTGGTCGGTTGTAATTAATAATAAAACTATATTTGGTAGGAAGATGTATATTAACCCTAAAACCAATGTATAATAAGTAGCAATTTTAGCAGTTTCAAACCCGTATATTTTTGCCCTTAAAAATTGACCGGAACCGAGATTATTACCAACCAGAGTCTGAGCTGCTATACCAAATCCAAAACAAGGCAGAAATGAAATAAAGAGAGTGCTGATAATTGCCTGCGTAGCAGCCTGTTCATGAACACCTATTAAACCGGTTATGGTAACAAAAAGGAGAAAGCCTATAAGTATAAAAACATTCTGAAGTGAAACTGGAACTGAAATCTTATATATAGCTTTAATTACAGCTTTATCAAATCTGAAATTTTTAAAATTCTGATATACATGCCGGTATCTCGGGAGAAGAATAATAACCAGATAATAAAAGAAATCGAATAAAGTAGCTAAACTGGAAGCAAGACCGGCGCCGGCTAATCCCATTCGTGGCATCCCTAGATTTCCATAAATAAATAAAGTATTAAAGAAAATATTAAGGAGATTTGTAACTATTCCGGAGACCATAAAAATTTTGGTTTTACTTATTCCGAAAAAGAATCCCCTGTAAGCGACTGAAATTAAAAAGAATGGAATACCTAAAAATCTATAGAAAATATATTGTGAAGCTAAATCACCGACTGTTTTATCGGCAGCAAAAAAATGGGATATATTACTGGAAGCCAGAACACCGATTATAGCTACTACACATCCTATACAAAAACCTAAGAGAAGCGAATTATTTAAAGCAAGAGCGCACCCTTTATAATCCCCCTCCCCGAATTTTCTCGCTACAATCACATGTGTCCCTGTAGCTAAGCTTGAAAAGAAACTGATCAAAGCCCACGTTGCCAGAACCCCCAATCCCATTGCAGCCAGAGCATATTGAGCCTCATCGAGCCTTCCAACCATTGCTGTGTCTACCAGGGAAACTACCATCTGTGTCGATAGGCCTGCTATCGCAGGGAGTGCAAGTTCTAAGATTTTTTTGTAGTAACTATTAACGGGAAGTAAATTCATAAAGTGTTATAGTTGAATATATTTTACAAGAATATTAACAATATAGTAAAATATGCAATATTTTATTTATGAAACAGAAAAATAGGATAAAACAAATAATAAAACCATTAATATCCGAAATAAATTTGAGGAGATTGTTGTTTTGCTTAATTGCTTTATTGCTAAAGTCAAAGCATAAACAATTTAACAATTTAACAATTTAAGCAATTAAGCAATTAAGCAATTTAACTAGGTTTAAATAAAAAAAACCGGAATTACCCGGTTTTTCCCCACCTTCTCCCTTGAGAATGATATTTGTCTCTAACTAATAAAACTATTTGAAAAAAACTACTGCGAAGAGGATATAGATTATCCACGCTGCCAGCCATCCGAATGCTATAAAAAGCATAAAAAATAGTGCGGTATAATCTGAAATAAAATCTTTAATTTTTAATATTGTCATTTTGAACCTCAATTATTAATGAGACCGCTCTTTGCAGTAACACAATTATTATACCAAGTAGAAATCCCGATTATTTATATTTTGAAGAAGAATTCAAGATAATGCATTAGCGACAGTGAGAATTTTATTTCTTACCGTCGGGAATGCCTAATTCTTAAATTTAGCTTTTACCCGTTATATATTTCCTGATATATTCTTTTACAGCTGCATAAATATCACTCTCATTTTCATATACCGAACTTGAGCGGGGGTATTTCGTTACTGCAGTTCCCAAATCCCATGTAACACCCTTTGCATTAATTATTAAGCTGTCTTTAATACTGATATTTATATAAAATTTATATTCCTCATATACATCAGGCTTTTCAATTTCCGCAATATCCACATTTTCACCTTTAAATATTTCCTCTATTCCTGCTTTAAGTTCGCTTTGAGCCAAATTATCGGAAAACATCTTTTGATTCTCAAATGAAACTTTTACATAAGCTTTTAATCCCTCTTTCTTGATAAGACTGCCGAACACTATTTGGGAGAATAGGAAGGATAATAAAAAAATGAAATTAATTTGTCGTTTCATAAGATACCTCCGTAAATTCCTTATTAGTTACCGGAGTTTGGCAAAT
>CAVUOL010000056.1:0-10550 GCA_963742995.1 uncultured Ignavibacteriales bacterium | reverse complement strand
GTAAAGATGACATCTTTAAAAGGAAAATCATTTTAATTTTTAATTAAAATTGAAATCAAGATAAATCTTGTTCTTGAAAATAAAGATGTTCTTTCAAATACTTATTCTTGCCTAACTTCTGTTAATGAATTGAAAAAAGTTTTTTCAGCATGCATCCCCTGAAATCCCTCATTGTCAATACAAATAAACTCTTTTTCTTATTAATAGGCAAGTAATTTTTTAATTCATAATATTAAAAAGGTAACAGTAATTGATATAGTAACCGTTTTTGAAAACTATCAACTAGGGGATCCGGAATCTAAAATTAAATTATGTCGTTTTTTTTCAATTCTAACCAAAGTATAAAAGATAAATTTACTCCCGTAATTATTAACAAATAATAAAAAAAGGAGTAAGAAATGGAAGCACAAACATATCAGCCGGAAATTGAAAATCTTACAGAGCATATTTTTGACGAAGATATTCAATTAACCGGAATTACTGAGTACGGAATCGGCTGGAACGATTTAACAAAAGGAAATGTTGATATCCCTGCTCAAGGAGCACGATTCAATCTGGCTTTTGAAGGGAAAGTAACCGGAGAAAAAATAAACGGAACCATTAAGGGTGTAGATTATCTTGAAATAAGAAACGATGGTAAGTTTATGCTTAATATCCATGCAATTATTATAACTGATGATGGTGAATCTATTGCTGTAAAGGAAGGCGGTATGTCTACTCCTGATTCTAGTGGTACAGCAAAACTTCACCTAAATATGGATTTTTATACAGTATCTGATAAATATGAATGGCTGAACAGAAAACAAGTGTGGAGTGTCGGAGAAGTGGATATGACTACCGGTAAAGTAAGAGTCTCAGGTTTTAGTAACTAAAGTATAATTAATAAATGAAAGGAGTAATAAAATGGTTAAAGTAGATTTAAATACACTCGAATTAAATGAATTTACGGCAAAAGACAATCCGGGACAACAGTGTAAAGCAACCTTTCCGATGCTTGGAGTACATGGTACAAAACAAAGTGCTGCAGTTTATGTTGAACTTGACCCAAATAAGGAATTAGGTACACATACCGATAGTGCTGAAGAATTGCTTCTTGTTCTTGAAGGTAAAATTGAAGCAGTTGTAGGAAATGAACAATCTGAAGCTTCAAAAGGTCAGTTAGTTTTAGTGCCTAAAATGGTACCTCATAATTTCAGAAATATAGGAACAGGTAAAGCGAAAGTGCTGGGATTTTTTGGCGGTGCAAACAATATTGTAGCAACATTTAAAAATACCTGGCTGCCAACAGAATCCAATATAGTTGACACAGCAAAAGCAGCCGCAGAAGTTGTATAAGCTAATATAAAATAAAATTCAAATAGAGGCTGGGGTACCTTTACTCCAGCCTCTTCATATATCATTTCCACTTTCTTAAGTTTTGTGAATTTCGAGAAGAGGCAACATTTGTTTGCATATACTTAAAAGAATTATAAGAATTTTAATTGTGATTAATTTAACAATTATTAAATGACAGATAGTTAAATTGGCCTTCAAATATTCTGATTTCATTTCTTCTTATTTCCAATTATTCAAAATTAGCTTACTACATGAGAATAATTATTAAGGAATTTAAGCCTTCATTACCTTTAAGACCTTATGTAGAGTTATTCTGGTTAGGTAACTTCAATATAAATTCAACCAATTATCTATCCCAAAAAGTTATTCCCAATGGATATGTTGAATTAATAATTCATCTCACAGATTTTCATTGTGAGCTTTTACAAAACTCCGGGTATTCCCCATCTCCCAATTATTTGATGATTGGTCTTTTTACACAACCATATGATGTTCATTTCAAAAAATATGTGAAAGTCTTTGGTATTCGTTTCAAACCCGAAGCTATTTATCACATCTTTGGAATACCCACTTCCGAATTGAATGCTTATTTTGCTGATGCAGAGTGTTTTACCGGAAAAAATTTTCGTGAATTTAGTTTGAGGATAATGGATTCAAAATCAGTAACTGAAATGATTTCATTGAGTGAAAAGTACCTGCTAAAAAATATAAACGGAAGCAAATTAAATTTATATTACCTGAATAAAGCTGTAGAAATAATCAGGAAACGTAAAGGTATACTCTCTATGGATGAATTAGCTGGTAAAGTATATATTAGCTCCCGTCAGATTGAAAGAGAGTTCAAACAGAAGATAGGAATATCTCCTAAAAATTATATGAGAATTGCAAGATTAAATGAAGTAAACCGGATGATTAATAATGGACAAAGATTGAATTTAACAGAAATCTCTTTTGCTGCCGGCTACTCTGATCAGGCTCATTTTATAAGAGATTTCAAGCATTTCACAGGGGAAAGTCCTAAAGTATTAATTTCTAAAAAAGAAGAATTTATTATTAATCCTAATTCGGCAGATCTCTTAGAATAAAATTTATGTCAGTGAAAAATTGACCGATAATTTAACAATTATCCACAACTTATATAATTTTGTCAGAGACAATTTAAAAGATGATTTAGAAATTAAGTTTTTATCTATATAAAGGAAATATATGTCAAAAAAATACAGAGAAGGTGCTATTGGTGCGTTGATGGATGAATATGAAAGAGCTTCCATTGAATTAGCATCAATCATTGAAAAGTTATCTCAATCTGAATTTGAAAAAATTCTTGACTCTACAACGGAAGATGAGGATTGCAGAAGTGCCCGGACAATTGTTACTCACGTAATAAGGTCAGGCTACGGATATGCAAATTCAATTAGAAGAGCAACAAACCAAACCGAAATAAAACCTGACTTTCAGACCAACAATCCTAAAGAAGCGCTTATTAATTTTGATAAAATGCTGAAGTATACTGAAGAGACTTTAGAAGGCAAATGGAAGATGACTTATGATGATATTTTTTCTACAGTAGTAACAGCATCAGACGGAACTAAATCAAACCTTGAAGCAAGGCTTGAACATGCGATTGTACATATTTTAAGGCATAGAAGACAATTGGAAAAGCTGCTTAACTTATAGACATGAATAAGATCAAAAATGAATGAATTCTGTTATTCAATCATAGAGTGGTGGGGTAATGGAATGGCGGGATAGCAGAATATATGTACTTATTTATTCTCTGTGTTTTTTCTAACATATATAAGATCATATTCTGTTGACCATGTTTTTCCATCATCGGTAGTACGCTGGGAAAATTGCCGGACTTTATCTGGACCAAGGTTAAAGAATGTAAGTCTCCGAACAAAGGGAGATTCATCTTTAGCATGATCATAACTAAAATAAACTATTGCATTTTTTAGAGAATCATAATTCCCTTCAAAATAGACAGGGACTGAATTTTGGTCTACCCAATACTGGTTCCATTTCTTCTTATCCATATCATAAATATTGAAACTTTTACCGGTATAACCATTCAGTCCGGTCCAGTTTTCCAGAATAACAGCATTCTTAAGAATCTTTTCAATTTTGCTGTCACCTACTTTTTGATTCTGCTGGCTAAATACATCCCACTCCCCTACCCAGAAATCGAATTTCTTTGCTTCGGGAAAATTTTCAATTGATTTAATCGATTTCTCTATCTCATTAAACTTTTTTTCATTTCTTATATTAACTAAATCCGGATCAGTTTTCATTAGAGATAATTGAGTAAATCCGTTATTTACGGCTTCCTGCAGATATTTTAAGGCTTCCGCTTTATTATCAGTCAGCGAATATGTGCATGCAAGGTTGTAAAGTACAAGCGGATTTTTATTAGGTGCTAATATTAAATAATTTTTTATAGCATCATCATATTTTTTTTCAGAATAATAAAGGGAAGCAAGTTTGTAAATTACTGAGTTATTATTCGGTTCATCTTTTATAACTTCGTTATAAAGCAATTCGGCTTTCTTATACTCTTTATTTTTGACAAGACTATCAGCTTCCTGAACTTTTGTCGTATTTACATTTTGACAAAATGAAGAAATTGATAGGAACAAAAAGGAAAATAGAAATAGTAGAAATTTGGTCATCATCATTCTCCTTGGAATTAGAGAAATCGTTATAGTCAAATTGTTATAATCACTTTTTTTTTCGAAAGATGCAATATTAAAATTCAATGGCTGAATTATTTTATTGTTTTACAGTTTATTGCTCTTATAACAAATAGTACTATTACTAAATGTAATTTATAAAAGGTCTATTCCTTTTATAGTTTCTACTTTAGGATAATCATAAGTAATAATATCAAGTTTATTCAAAATTCCTTTGATTGAAAAATCGGCTCTGTTCAGTTCATCTGCAATTGATTTACTTTCCAACGGATCTTTACTGCCTGCAATTCCAATATGCGGTATAAAAGGAATATCAAAACGTAAATTATTTTTTAGAATACCGGAGTATAGTTTATCGTGCAGTTTTACAATCCTGCTATATCCTTCATCAGGAACCAGGAAAACATCTGTAAATTCGCTAAAGGAATCCTTTACTATTAGGGCACTTCTTGTGAAAAAACTGATTTTTTTGAAACCTGTAGAATTCCTTTCCACATCTTCAATAAATTCAGAAGGCTGAACATCCGTCACCGGGAAAACAATGGTAAAATGTGGTTTTACAACATTATAATACCTTGCATCATATTTTGAACGGATATTTTGTATCCATTCAAAATCTTTATGAGATAGTAAAGGGTATGCAAGGACTAAAAGAGACATAGAATTAAATCCGGTAGTATAATAATTAAATATAGGAAATATATTAAAATTAGGGGGAAGTGCAAGTTCAAGTGCAAGTATATTTGCACATGAGAGATGAAAGGGATAAATTTGAAATCATTCTTGCTCACAATAAAAGCATTTCTTTAATCGAAGAGAACTGAGGAGGAGAAATGAAAATATTTATTTACAATTATTTAACTTTCCTTTCAAAAAGATTACTTCCATTATGTACTATTCTTTTAATTTTTATATTGATAATATCTAATAATTCTTGGGGGAAAGTAAAAATGGTCACTACACATAGCTGGTCAAATTTGAAATATGCAATCTATTTTACTCATGGTGATATAGAAAATCTTCTTGCCGATTCTATACAGTTCAAGAAAACAATGGAATATTTTGCTCCGGTAAAAGCATATAAAGTCTACCTTGAAGGGAATAGTCAGAATGAAATAGATACAAATCTCTTAAAAAAAGTTTCTAATCGATTTAGGGAAATGGGCATAAATGTATCAGGCTCGATGGTGCCGGTTTCTTCCAAAGGCGGTCCATCAACATACAACAATGCTGATGATCTTGCATCACTTAAAAAACGGATGCAGGCATTAGCTCAGGTTTTTGACACTATCATTCTTGATGACTGGCTTTTTACAACTGCTACCGATCTTAAAAGTGTCGAAGATAGAGGGAATCAGAGCTGGGCAGATTACCGGACAAAACTGCTGCTTGAACAATCAAAAAAATATATTATTGATGCTGCAAAGGAAATCAATCCCAAAGTAGAACTAATAATTAAATATCCAAACTGGTATGAGGGGCACCGGCAGAACGGTTATGATGTTTTAAATGAAACGAAACAGTTTGATAAAATGGCAGTAGGCATTGAGACCAGGATACCGGAAACACAGGATCAGCATATACCAATATACAGTGGATACGTTTTTCAAAAATGGTTTGCTAGTGTTAATACTTCTAAATGGATAGGCTCCTGGCTGGACAATTATGATATGAAGGGAGGCGCAAATGATTATACGGCACAAGTCTGGCAGGCTGTTTTAGCCAAAGCACCGGAAATAATTCTTTGGTGTGCGGGGCAGCTTTATCCTACGGGTCCATCGAGCGATATCTATTCCCATTTTGTAGATATGCTCCCCGAATTCGATAGAGCTGCCGGACTGCTGAAAGGAACTTCAAGAGGGGTTCCAATGTATCTGCCCTACGGATCTACAGGCGAATACAACATTTTCGGGTATCTTGGGATGGCTGGGATTCCCATTGATCCGGCAGCACAATTTCCAGGTGAAAGTCAGAATGCAATTTTTACCTTACATTCACTATTCGAAACCACTCCCGTACAGCTTGCTGATCGGATGCTTTCCAGACTTAAGAAAGGTAATGATATATTTCTAACATGGGACTTATGGAAAAAATTACAGGATACGGAATTTAAAAATACTTTAAGTTTAATTAACTACGGAGGTACAGTTTCTTCAAATGAATTTCGAATACGGGAAGGATGGTTCAGACAGGAGACTATAAAAGCTGATAAACCTTTTTCATTCCCCCGTATAGAAACTACAACATGGCCGTATGTGCGAAATACTGCAGTGGTTAAAGAGGATTATGATTATGCCGTATTAATGCAGACACAATATATGACTGGATCGATTTATATCCTTAACATGCCACATAACAGTTATGATTTACTGCAGATGCCTGTGGAAGCTCTCAATTCAATAAGGGAAAGCTTCAGTCAGGAATTAGGAGTAACATTACAGGGACCGGGTAAAGTTGCAATGTATCTCTTTGGTCAAAATCAATATGCACTTTATAACATGAGCAATGAGACCGCACCTGTATCTCTAAGGTTTACAAAAGAACTTCCGGCTGCAGCCTGGAAAGAACTGCTGCATAATGAACAATTATCAATTAAACAGGATTCATCATATGTTAGGTTCGGAAGACCGGTACAAACTGATGTTTCACTAACGGTACAGCCTTTTGAAATAACTATTGTACAGGCTCCTTGAAATTATACTTCTGAATACAGATTATTATGTTTTTCAGGAACTAAATATTTTTAGAATTGTAATAAATCTATAGGAATTTTTTAGTTATGGTTAAAAAGACTTTATATATAAAGAACATGGTTTGCCCGCGATGTATAAAAGTTGTTAAAGAAGAATTAGAAAAAATGGGTTTGAATGTAGAAAATGTTATTCTGGGAGAAGCCATTATTTCATCTCAAAGAGAGATTGATGAAGATAAAATCAGAGAAGTATTTGAAGAGAATGGTTTTGAACTTATTGACGATAAGCAGGCAAAAATAATTGAAAAGATAAAAGTCATCGTGATAGAATTAATTCAAAAGCAAAGTGAAGACAAGCTTACAAATGTGCATTTCAGTGATTATATTTCTGAAAAGGTTAATAAAAGCTATCAATATATAAGTTCGTTATTTTCCTCCCATGAAGGTGTTACTTTAGAAACTTATATTATAAACCAGAAAATTGAGAAGGTCAAAGAGTTAATTATTTATAATGAACTTTCTTTGACTGAAATTTCATACAGGCTTGGGTACAGCAGTGTCCAGCACCTTTCAAGTCAATTCAAACGAATTACAGGGTTCACACCATCAGAATTCAAGCATCTCAGAGAAAAAAGAAGAAAACCACTCGATAAGGTAATTTAGAATTTCGAGCTCTTTCACCATTAAGGCACATCACCAATAAGGATCATCACCAGTCGTTTGTGGAATCTGCTAATTATCTAAATATCCAATAGAGGCTGACCAAAAAGTAATTCTCAATTTAAAAATCAGTGAAAATCCATTAAAATCTGCGTCATCTGTGTGCTATTTTTTAAAAAATAATTACTTTATGGTAAGCCCCTAAATATCCTTAGAAAATTTACAACCCAATTGAAATCTTAAAATTTTATACACTTTTTTTGTAAAGTATAACAAACAATCAATTTGATATCTTTATTTTTAGTTTGTAATAAAAAAACAATTAACGGAGAAATGATGAAACAAGAAACTTTAAAAATTGAAGGAATGTCATGCGGACATTGTGTAATGGCAGTAAAAAAAGAACTTAGTAAATTAGAAAATGTAAAAGTAAACAACGTTCAAATCGGAATTGCTGATGTTGAATTTGATGAAACTAAAGTGAATGAAAAAATACTAGCAGAAGCAATTGAAGAGGCAGGATATAAGATGGTGGAATGATAATTCAATAGTCATTTAGTTAGTGATTGATATGCCAAGAAACCTCGGAGGTTTAAATTATGACTATATTTCTATACAAATTAAATGACCAAATGACAACAAATAACTATCGAATGATTACTGAATGATTACTGAATGACTACTGAATGACTATCGAATGACCACCGAATGACTACTGAATGACCACTGAATGACTATTGAATGACTATCGAATGACTATCGAATGACCACCGAATGACCACCGAATGACTATTTAATGACCATCAAATGACAATATGTGTTGTTAGGAGAAAATATTTATGAATAATGTTACTGCAAATAAAGTGAAATTAAATAAACTGGAAAAGGCTGCTTTTCCGGTTGAAGGGATGACGTGTGCGAGTTGCGTTGCCCGTGTTGAGAAATCAATTAGGAAAATTGAAGGAATAAAAAATGTCTCTGTTAATCTGGCAACTGAAAAAGCAACCTTTGAGTTTGAACCGGGAAAAGTTGACATAAAAGATGTAGCTAATATAGTTGAAGAAGCTGGTTATAAAATGGATGTTTCTTCATTAAAGGAAAAAGCAGAAAAGGATAATGATGATGGAATGTCCGCATATCACAAAACCCTTCAAAAAGAATTATTATTTGCGGTAATACTTACCATACCAATTTTAGTTTTAAGTATGGGAAGTTTATGGAGTAGCTTCCATGAGCTGGTTCCATTATCTGCAGATTATCTAAATAAACTTTTATTAATCCTAACCACTCCAATAGTTTTTATATCCGGCAAGAGATTTTATAAGATATTCTGGAATAATTTAAAACATTTTACCGCAGATATGAACTCCCTGGTTGCTGTCGGCACAGGAGCAGCATACGGTTTCAGTATTTTGGTTACTCTTTTCCCCGGTTTAATTTTAAAAGCAGGTGAAATTCCTCATGTTTATTTTGATACTACTGCAGTTATTATAACATTAATTTTAATGGGAAGGTGGCTTGAAAGCAGAGCCAAAGGCAAGACTAATACAGCAATAAAAAAGTTAATCAGCTTAAAACCTAAAACAGCATTATTAATAAAAGGCGATAAAGAGGTTGAAGTAAAAATTGAAGATCTGAAGATTGGCGATATCGTTATAGTAAAACCTGGAGGTAAAATTCCTGCCGATGGTACAATAATTCAGGGGAACTCTGTAATTGATGAATCGATGGTTACAGGGGAAAGCATCCCCGTTGAAAAGTATCCCGGAACGAAAGTTATCGGCGGGACAATAAATAAAACCGGCTCTTTTCAATTTGAAATAACAGCAATTGGAGATAATTCCGTACTTGGACAGATTATAAAGATGGTTGAAGAAGCTCAGGGCTCCAAGGCTCCCATTCAAAATTTAGCAGATAAAGTAGCCTCTATTTTTGTACCAGTAGTAATAGGAATAGCAATCATTACATTCATAGCCTGGCTAATTTCGGGAGGAGGTTTTAGTTCCGCTTTGATAAATTTTGTAGCAGTATTAATTATCGCTTGTCCATGTGCTCTCGGTCTTGCAACTCCTACTGCAATAATGGTCGGTACTGGGAAAGGCGCACAAATGGGGATTCTAATAAAAAACGGTGAGAGTCTCGAAATAGCTCATAAAATAACAACTGTAATCCTGGATAAGACAGGGACAATAACAGAAGGTGAACCAAAGGTTTCGGATATCATTGCTGATGGTGAAACCGAAGAAAATATTATTCAGCTGGCTGCATCTGTTGAAAATAAATCAGAACATCCGATTGCAAAAGCAATAGTGAACTATGCAAAATCCAAAAATATCCCCTTACTGGAAACTGGCTCATTTGAAAGCATAACCGGTAAAGGAATAATTTCAACTTTAAATGGATTTAATGTAATCGCCGGGAATAAAAAGTTAATGACTGATAATTCGATCAGCAATAATCATTTGGAAAAGAAGATAAACGATCTGTTGGAAAGAGGAAAAACTTTAGTCTATCTGGCTATTGATAAAAACTTAAAAGGAGTTATTGCAATAGAAGACCCTTTGAAAGAATCTTCAAAGCAAGCAGTAAAAGAATTAAAATCTATGGGTATAAAAACTGTAATGATTACAGGAGATAATAAAAAGACTGCAGAGGCTATTGCAAAGAAGATTGAAGTCGATTCTTTTGAAGCAGAAGTAATGCCGGATGAAAAAGCTAAAGCTGTTTCAAAATATCAGGCAGGAAACGAAATAGTTGCAATGGTCGGTGATGGAATTAATGATGCTCCTGCACTTGCACAAAGTGATGTCGGAATAGCAATAGGAAACGGAACGGATATTGCAATTGAAACAGGTTCGATTGTTTTAATAAGCGGAGATTTACAAGGAGTAGTTTCAGCAATAAAATTATCGAGAAGAACTATTAAGACTATCAAACAAAATCTTTTCTGGGCATTTATATACAATTCAATTGGAATTCCTCTTGCTGCTTTGGGGATTTTGAACCCCATGTTCGCAGCACTTGCAATGTCATTGAGTTCTGTTTCGGTGATTAGCAATTCGCTGAGACTGAAGAGACAGTAGTGGGTAGGGGTTTGAGTATTGAGACCTCAAAAAGTGAATTGGGGGCTGTCCAAAAAGTAATTTTCAATTTAAAATCAGTGAAAATCCATT
>CAVUOL010000055.1:0-13938 GCA_963742995.1 uncultured Ignavibacteriales bacterium | reverse complement strand
TAAGGATTTAACTGCAACTGCGTTAGCGTTATATACCCCCAACTCTATTCTTGCTGATGTGGGTTATAATTGAAACATTTAATATAAGATGTCTTATTTTGACAGACATTAACATTGCATCCAAATTAACATCATAATCTGTGCAAAATCTGCGTCTTATTTCATCAAAACCATCTTCTTCGTAGCCATAAAACCAACGATTTGCCTTAAAAATCAATTACCTTTAATTGATAAATACTATTCCACTGGCAAAATCTGAGCATTATAATTTGTTGTGTATACTCCTTTCGATTTATTTTCATTCACTAATGTCTTTACAAACCCTTCCCAATCCATCAAATCTGGTTAATGTTACAAAACCACTTTCCGGAATCTGATATCTTATAGTAGTTGCCGGGTTAAAAGGATTAGGGTAATTTTGTGAAAGGACATATTCATTTATAGAAGTTTTTACATCAATAATCCCCGTTAGAATGAGATGCAGGCAGTATCATATGTTTTAGATATAGTACCTTGAACTTTTTAACGAACCTAAAGATGTCATTGCACCTCCATTGTTATCCCCTTGAATCTCCGACACCTCTGAATCAAGTAAACGGATCCATTCTAGCTCCGGCTCTATGTCATCATCTGTAAAATTCGTATCTGCTGCGGAAGCAACGTCGATTCGTGTGTGATTCTTGTCGTATTTACCGGAAGTTCTATAAATTTCAGAAGATACTTTAAACAATGGTAACCACTGCATTGCGCTCCCACGATAAATCAATTTTTATCTTCTCCCGAATGCACTTCAAATTTATTTGGCGGATATGGTGCTTGCGGACTTAAAAAACCGTTTCCATTGTTGTAATTCGACAATGCCCTTTGAAATGTTTCGAATGATCGATACCCCCTCCGGTTAATACGATAGTTTTTTTTTTTGCTTTGCGCTTATTTGCTTTGTTTGATCCTTCCTCCCAACAAGGATGACCCTCTTTTATCAATACCGTTTGCGGCTTCAGCCCACACAATTCTTAAACTTTCTCCAGGACTAAGTGTATATGGACCATAACCGTTTACCGCAGAAAAGCCTCTGAGGTGCCGAGTGAAGGGTCACCAGATGGTTCGGGAAAATTTTCCGGTTGGTTCAACTGCATTAGCATGCCTTGCTGATTTATGACCTTTTGACATCCATGTATATTCACCAGCCATTTTTTGATCATTGAAAGAATTATTATCTGAGAACAGAGGATCATCTGAACTTTCCCATGAAGTAGTTGCCGGCTGAAATGTATCATCCGATTTGTCTGATGAAGATTTATCTGCATGCAGGGTTACAACACCTATAAATTTAGGTGCTCCTAATCTCCCGATTGTATCTTCGGGTGAAATATTTATTGCGCTGTTCCATATTGATTCTCCGATATTATCATATGCATCCTTTGCAAAAGGTATATAATATCCATGCCATGCATACTGAGCTCTGAAATTTTCTTCCGGCCGGGCAGGTAAAAATCCATCTCCTCTGGTATTGAGCATTGTATTAATTCCCAGCCTGTTGCGTTTCCGATTTCATAACGTGTATACTTATTTACAGCCCACCTGTATAAATAATAGAAATAAATTCCTCTTACAGTATTGTCGTGAAGTTCAATATCATCATCATAATCGGTATTACCAGTATTTGTAAAAGTATATTCATTAATTATATAATTATCCTGGAACTCCTGCGAGAACTGGTATATTTTTCTCTCAACCGAAATTCCTAATTGTGTATTAACGAGATTATAAATCATTCTATCGCAGGGTAAATTAGGATCGACTTCGTCTATTTGATTTGGATAAATTGATGAAGGTTGACCATTAACAAATACGTTTGGCTGTGCAAATTTACTTGTAAGTTTAAATTCTTTTTGAATGAATTCATGGTCTCCGTTTACTCTTGGTCCTACATGTACAAGTTTAAAAGGAAATACCTTTTCATTCTCGTCCGTAAAATCTTTCGCACCGATCCAGAAACCTTTTGCCACCTGCATATCCTGGTTTTCACTGATTCCCGGCCATCTCGAACCATATTGCTGCTCCGGTTCATATCCTTCCTCTATTTCACAACCCCCTGAAGAATACCAGTTTTGAAAAGACCCTGCAGAGAGCCATTTATTTTCTGCAGGTAAAGCAGGAAAAATCAAACTGTTTCCTTGAAATGTTACACTGGTTGAATTTTTATCGGTAATTATTTCTTCCAACAACCCAGAGTTTTCCGTCCTGCGTCTGGGTTATTTTTGGATATGGAATATAAGCGGTACCAATTATATTTTGAGGAACGGACCAGGTTGCTCCTTGATCATCGGAATAGGTAAGTTTTGTTTTATTATTTGTGATAGTCTCTCCAATTGAATATATGACCAATATTCGACCTGTATTAGAGACTGTCCCGGAAATGAATATTTCTTCTTCCGCATCTCTTTCAAATGATGCAACATATTCCGGAGCTTTCCAGTCAGTACCTTCATCTGTGCTGCGGGCTAGAAATATCGTGTCTTCAGGCGAACTGTTGCCAGTATATAACATTGCTATTTCATTATCTATAAGTATAGGTTGAGACTGACAATAATTTACTTGTGCTGAATCCTGGTACGGAAATCTTTTTAATTTTGATAAATCATTTATTCGAATCGGGAATATTGCAGTATTAACTAAAAATAAAGCAATTAAAAACAAAGTATATTTTTTCATAGATTATCCATGGTTATTAAGAATTTTCTAGCAGAAAGGAACCCCTTTCCCCAATTTTTTTTTACGATGAATTGAAGCTATAATTAAATTATTAAATTTGCAATTCAAATTTTATTATAACAGAAATGAGTATATAATGTGCAGTTTAGCACATGTCTATGAATATTTTTCGTATTTATAGTTAGATTTTACTCATCTTTTTAAGTAAAAAGCTAATATATGCTCCAATTTTAATGGTTGTGTTTTGTGGCACCATATTTGGCCGCATATAGTCTTAGGATATACTTTTCTCTCATAAAATAAAATAAATTAAATTAATTTTCATACCCATTCATAGTACAGGCTTTATTCTATTCAACCTATGAGTTGATGAAATTAAATGTTTTGAAAGGTTGTTAATAGCTATGGACACTAATGATTAAATATACTCTTTTTTTCTGCCTTCTTTTACAATTTATTTTTGTAAATTTCTCTTTTCCCCAATCTAATTATCAAATGCAAATTACTAATGGACAATTAATCGATAACTCGACTTATCAATTTGATGTTGTACTAAGTGTCCCTAATAATTTTGAAATAACCTCTTATCAATGTGTTCTTTCTTTTTATTGCAATAGTATAAATAAGGATAATTATAATTTTTCTTTTGTCAACGGATCATCTCAATTAATAAATATGCCTACCCTTGGCCTTTCAGCTAACTTGAAGAATAATAAAATTGAGCTGACTTTTGCCTCGAGAGCATTGACAGACATGTCTGTGAGCAATTCACTTAGGGCAGGTACTTTCAGAGTACATAGGGAAAAAAATAATTTCGATATTAAAAGTATCTTTATAAACTGGAATTTTTCAGGAGATAATGTAACTATCCTAACAGGGAAACATTTTGAGGATATAACAAATCCTGATGATTTTTCAAGCGATATGATGTTAACTGATGAAAATGATCCTAAAACCCAAATTCCCAGATGATTTTCAATTGGAACAAAATTATCCCAATCCATTTAACCCTTCTACTAAAATTGATTTTTTTCTAAAGGAAAGTGGAAAAGTAAATCTTGATGTTTTCAATATCCTTGGAGAAAAAGTAATTGGATTGATTAACGAAGAATTACCGGCTGGCTCTCATGATGTAATATTTAATGCGAATAATTTAGCAAGCGGTATATATTTTTATAAATTGAATGTTGAAGATAAATTTAATTCAGTTAAGAAAATGATTTTGAAAAAATGATTAAATAACTGAACTTGCATTTACAATATATCTTCTTTCTCTCCCTCGTTTTTTCAGCATACCCACTTCCTATAAAATCTCTTCCGAATTAAATAAACAAAAATTATATTTAAGAATAATTACAGGTCACTTAAACCGCAGAGTTCGCAAGGTCCTGAGGAGTAAGAAAAATTATTTGATCATTAACATTTTCTTTACTTGGGTATTCTCACTAGTTGTTAATTGATATAAATAAATGCCGCTTGCATAATTAGAACCGTTAAAAGCTGCTGTATGAACACCCGGTTCTTGTATGTTATCTACGAGGGTTGTTACTTCTTCGCCAAGTATATTATAAACTTTTAATATAACACGATCCTGACCGGTAATCTGGTATCTTATCAAAGTGGACGGGTTAAATGGATTTGGATAATTTCCAAATAATTTATCCTTAGGTATTTTATTATCTGTAAGTTCATTATTATCATTATTAACGCTCGCAAAGCTATTTTGATTACTTGTTAGCAATGACACTCCTTTCCAGGGATCATCTAAGCATATCGGGTTAATTACTAAATTCTCTTTTCCCTGAATGAATGCATTAGCGGTATCATCTCTATTCCAGAAATTATTTTCGGCATTTAATATGAAACCGTCTTTATTATAATATTCCAGATCAGCTGAATAATTTCCATAAATACTGTTTAAGCCGTTGCAGCTTGTGGAATTGTACAAGACAGGGTAACTGTTATGAATTACAAGCCCCCTTGAACAAAGCGTAATTCTATTATTTCTGCTGTTAGCATCAGGCGTATTCTTAAATAAAGGATTTGAATTATTATCTATAAAAATTCCCATACTATCGCTGTTTTCAATATCGTTTCCTCCAATGTAACCTCCGGAAGCTCTCGAATAAATAATTCCAAACTTGCAGTTTGTAATTGTATTAAGATTACATGCGGCGTTTGAACCGTTCCTGATTATTATTCCATAATTTCCACCTTTTATAGTATTATTAATAATTGTTCCGGAAGAACTGGTGAAGACGATATTATCTATATTATTGGAAAAAGATGAATTCTGAATTGTAATATTTGAAGCACTGTTCATTGCCTGAATAGAGGAACCATTCTGCATATTTATGTAATTAAGAACTGAACCGTTAGTTCCTCTTCCATTAAATATAATTGGACCCCAATTGCCGGAAGAATCATTAGAATTCAAATTAATAGGATAAGCACTAGTGCCGTTGACGTTCAATCTGCCTATACAATATAAACATACACCGGATTTAAATTTAATAGATGTAGGAATATTATCTGAATAGGGATTATGCTCATCAAGATAAGATTCAATTCTCAATTCACTTCCATGAGGTATAATAAATGTCTTTGTTATATTCCAATTACCTATAATCTTTATCTTTGAATTACTAGACAAACTATTATCATAAGCTTTTAGATTTTTAGATAATTTACCCTTGTTGCAAAAGTATAGATCATTTGCATTATTTTGGAAATAGTTGCCTGAAACAACCGGCTCATTTCCGGAATCAGTTATATCGATAAAAACAGCAGTTGAAATCGAATAAGAAGATACATTGCTGATTAAACACTTCATTATTTTTGATTCCTGCATGTTATTATTTTGTAAATATATACCGTTCCAGGGCACTCTTGAGTTTTCAAAACCAGCTCCCTGAAATTTTATTCCTTTAGGTGAAAAACCAATTGCCGAAATATATTTTGCTGTAATTTGACTTCCTGGTGCAAAATCTATTTTACTATTATCGTTTACCAGAAGATTTGTAAAAAAGAGATTACCTTCTATATAAGCATTCCCTGAAATTGTACCTTGTGAAGTGCCCGCCGTGTAAAACTCTTTGTAAACAGGCAAATTTCCAAGTGTGTAATTTACAGCAATATTTATCCGGTTTTCGGAAATAGAAAAATCAGATAATGAAATCCCGGTCGGTAAATGTAAAATTGAATTTGTATTTGGATTTGAATTCTGATCTATTAAGTTATGACCCGGATAATAAAAATCCGATGGGTTCTGTAAATGATAATAAGAATCAGTATAATTATAGGTGTCTGCATAGTTTGATATTTTTAATCCAATAGAAGATGATTCGAATCCATTATTGAAATAATAATTACCATATTTCGAGAAATGCCATATTAATACACCTCCGGTAAATCCTTGTCTATCCACACCTCCTGAAAATCTGTTAAACCCCTCCCGTGTTCTATATTCTAATGCTAAATATTCACTATGACTATATTTGTCATCCCTTCCAGCATCTCCATATAAAGTGACAAGTGCGACTTTTTTATTTGTTGAAGTTATCGGAGTAAGATAAATATTTTTGGTTGATGAGACTCTTTCCACATCATCAGAAGTAAGCCAGCCTTTTTGTAATTTATAGATTGGATTGAAATGGGGTGGACAAAACATAAAATCGACCCAATCCTCAAAGTATGTAAGATTCATAGGATCATAAGTTGACGAAGCTATATGTGTACAACCAAGTGTATGTCCGTATTCATGAACCATTGGAGCTATGCCCCCAAGGGTTGAATAAGTGTTATAGTTCAAATATCTTTTTTCTGTAACGGATAAAAGCTGTCCATCATGCCCGGGTGTACCTTGTTCAGCACAATTACTTCTTGCACCTCCTGCAACTATAATCAGGATTTTTCCGCCGTTAGATAAATAAGCATCAACATCAAATTCAATTGCACCCGAAGCCTTCAGTTCTCTTAAAATCGGTTTTACTTCTTTCAGAGGTCCATACGTAGGCGGATATTTATTCGAATTGTAATAAGTACTTTTACGATTCGGCATCATTATCCAATTTACATATCTCTTGCCGTTTGCAATATCGGTTGGATTAATAATGCCGGTATGGTACTTATCATGAGGACCCGACCATGTTTGTAAAGGTGTAATTATCAGATGATCATAGCTAACTTGTTTATAATAATCTTTCAAACTTCCGTATGTAGTCACATCTGCCACCTGCAACATCATAATCTGGATGTCTGGTACCTGTCCAAACAGGTGAATCCGAGAATACCCAGTCCCAATAATCATCATAAGTATATTTTCTGATTTTTCTTATTAAATTATCGGGATTTTTGGGATCTCTGACATATCCCATCCCGCCAATAGAATTTAATTTGGAATTATCATTTCCAAAATAGCTTAGATCAGAATCTGATGTCGGAAGAATATTTCCCGGTTGAATCCTCCCTTCGGGAAAGTCCACAAGCACAACAGCAAGTTCGTTTGAGCCAGTACTCGAATATTTGTTTAAATGATTTTCTATTAATTCCGGCTGAACTGTTCCGCAGATATTTTTTAGCTGACAATATGAAAGAGAATTAATCATTATGAAAACAAAAATT
The DNA here is from genome assembly GCA_963742995.1 of uncultured Ignavibacteriales bacterium. Classification (GTDB taxonomy): domain Bacteria; phylum Bacteroidota; class Ignavibacteria; order Ignavibacteriales; family Ignavibacteriaceae; genus CAVQBP01. The sequence continues at coordinate 6,600 of CAVUOL010000055.1, read as the reverse complement.
GTCTTTTTAAGATGATAAATTTTCATATTAGCCTCCTAAAAGTTTTGAAGGCTAATAAATAAAAATAATCCTCTTGATAGCTATCAATCCGAATTCATTTAAATATAATCAAGGCTCATTTTCCAGCAATCAGGGTTCATTATATCAATATTGTTTCATTTCATAATAATATTGCCCGAATTTGATTTTTATTTAGGATGGATTACTTTTGATTTGTTTAACAATTAAATGTAAATCTCTTTAAATTTTATGCTGGAAAGCAATTGGACAGTTAGTCATTCGACTAAATTACTAGGGGTAAAGCCAAATTCTTCTTTAAAACATTTTGTAAAATAAGAAGGGCTGGAAAATCCAACAGAAAAAGCTATTTCCGATATATTTCCCTGTTTTTCTTCAAACATTTTCTTGGCTTTTGTTAGCCTTATGGTTCTTAAGTAAATACTTGCAGGCATCCCTGTAAGAGCTTTAATTTTTCTGTAAAATTGAGCTTTGCTCATACCGGCTTCATTACCTAATTCCTCTACTCTGAACGATTCCTCGGAAATGTGTTTTTCAATGATATTTAGGACTTTATTAATAAACTTTTCATCAATGCCTTTTAGTTTCAGATTTTTAAGCTGGTCTGTTTGAGAGCCTTTCTGTGTTTTTGTATCTGCATATTCTGTTTTACGGAATTTCTCCTGCAGCTTTTTCCGAATATTTATCAGGTTCTTTATTCTTACCTGGAGCTCTTTTATATCAAAAGGTTTTATCAGATAATCATCTGCTCCGGTTTCAAGTCCTTCCAGTTTACTTTCCTGTCCTGTCTTTGCCGTTAAAATTATAATTGGTATGTGACTGGTTTTCTCATCATTTTTTAATATTCTTGTCAGCTCATTTCCATCCATTTTCGGCATCATCATATCACTTACTATGAGATCAGGAATTATGGTTACAGCTTTTCTAACACCTTGCTCACCATTCATAGCTTCTTCAACAAAATAATCTTCCCCGATAGATTCTTTGATATATTCTCTCATATCATGGTTATCTTCAACAACCAGAATAATTGTTTTTTCATCCTTTTGAGAATTTACATCTAATCCGTTTCTTGAATCTCCGCTTGAATTATTATGAGTAAAATATTTTTCTTCTTCAATTTGAATTTCAAATTTATCCGCTTTTTCTCGCCCTTAAAATCTCATCTTCCTTTAAATGATTTCTTCCAAGAGGAAGGTTAATGTAAATTCTGTCCACCTATCCCAACTTTGGTCTTATTTCACTTTCAACTCTAATATTTCCATGATGCAGTTCGACTAATTCTTTGGTTAATGCCAAACCGATTCCAGTACCTTCATATTCTTTTGTAAAAGAAGAATCAACCTGATAAAACCTGTCGAATAGTTTCGGTATTTCTTCCCCTGGTATTCCTATTCCCGTATCTCTTATTTTTATTTCAACTGAACCAACCTCGATTCTCCCCTTTATCAAAGGGCGGAAGGTGTGGAGATGTCACCCCTTTATCAAAGGGGGGATGACACGGGGGTTTAATATCTATAGATACCGTTATCTTCCCATTCTGCGGTGTAAATTTAAAAGCATTTGATAAGATATTGGTTAATATTTTCATCATCTTTTCCCTATCGAAGTAAGCTTCAATTAAATCCTTCTCCGACAAAATTTTTAAGGTAATGTCTTTATCACTAGATAATGACTCAAACGAAAATGCTGTTCCTTTAACAAATGATACTATATTTCCTTTTGAAGCTTCAAGCTTTAGTTTCCCTGCTTCCAATCTTGAAAGATCCAGCAACTGGTTTACTAACTGCAAAAGACGCTTTGAATTTCTTTTAGCTATTCCGGCATCCTTTAGAATATTTTCATCGGATGATTTTGAAATTATTTTTTCAATGGGACCGCTTATTAGAGTTAGCGGAGTTCTGAATTCATGAGAAATATTGGCGAAGAACCTCGATTTCATTACATCTGTTTCTTCTCTTTCTTTTAGAACTGCTTCATCCAGCTTTATTTTATCTTTTAATTTAACTCTGTTCAGCTCATAATTTCGGAATCCATATAAAATGAGAATAAAAATAAATCCATATGAAATATATGCCCAGCTTGTCTTCCACCATGGAGGTGTTATAGTAATTGAAATTGAAGTCCCGTCTTGATTCCAGATACCATCATTATTTGACCCTTTTACTTTAAATATATATCTGCCAGGAGGCATATTTGGATATGAAGCATAATGCCTTGTGTCGGAATAAACCCAATCTCTATCAACTCCTTCCATTTTATACGCATATTGATTTCTCTGAGAATTGTAATAACTTAATGCTGCAAACTCGAACGATAAAAAGTTTTTATCATATGTTAATTTTATCTCTTTGCCGATGGGAACAGGTTTATCAAACAAACTAAAAGATGTTATCGCAATTGGCGGTATATAAGTATTCTCTTTAATACTGTCAGGATAAAAACGAATCAGACCATATGAACGCCCAAAGAACATTTCTCCATTGTCCATTTTAACCGCTAATACATTCCACCAATGACTTGATGATAATCCCTTTAAGACATCGAAATTGTTAAATTTGTTAGTTTCCGGGTTGAATTTTGAAATCCCTTTATCCGTTCCCATCCAAAGATTTCCATTATCATCTTCAAGAATATTATAAACTTTATTCCCCGATAAACCATCTTTTTCAGTAAAATTAATAAATGTTCTTGTTGAAGGAATATATTTATTTAAGCCGGTATTTGTAGCGAACCATAATCTTCCTTTTTTATCCTGATAAATAGTGAAAAATTCTCTTCCGCTTATACTTGAAGGATTTTTGGGATCGGAAATAAATTCCGAAACAGATCTATTGTTCTGATTATAACAAATTACTTTCCCTGCAATCGTAACCGCCCAAATCAAACCGGATGAATCTTCATAGATAAGAGTAATATATGGTTCGGTATTTATAATTTTTTTTGCTTTACCGGTTTTAAAATTAATATAGTAGAGTCCACCGCTTAAACACCCATACCACATTCCTTTTGTTGTTTCAAAACAATTAAGAGAGGATCCTCCATTTAATAAATTATATTTAGTTAATTTTCCGTTTTCAATTTTTGTAATATGACTGGAATTATTCCCCTTCAAATAAATATTACCAATTTGATCTGCGGATACGATGAAATTAATGAAGTTTGTAGGAATAACTTGTCCGGTTTTTGTATTAAATTTTACCCAGGGTTCAGGGCCTTTTCTAACCCACAGAATTCCATTTTTCCCTTTAATAACCTGGTTAACTATCCCGGAAAAATATTTTTTATACGACAGCTTTCTTAATTTAACTTTATAAATACCATCCATCAAAGTACCTGCCCATAAACTTCCCGAATGATCAATATAAAGGGACGTAATAAAATTATTTCCCAAATAATAATCATGAATAGACTTATTTATAAATTGGGGAGCGAATTTTTTTAATTTAGTATCAAAAGTAAAAATTCCTTTTTCAGTTCCTACCCAAAGAGAACCGGAAGAATCCAGGCAGAGAGAATGCACCTTATTAACACCATACGGATTAGATACATCAGAGTCCGGAAGGTAACTTATGAAAGTGTTGGTCCTTTTATTAAATTCAACCAGACCCTCTTCAGTACCCAGCCATAAAATTCCATTTTTATCTTCACAAATTTGGCTAATTGTATATTTTGAAGAAGAAGCTGTATCAACTTCATTTTTTACAGGTTCATGCCAGAAATGAATAAGTTTTCCGGTTTTATAATTAAATTTATCGAGACCTTTGGAGCCTTCTATCCAGAGTGAGCCGTCTTTATCTACAAAAGGTACTTTATAATTATTCAGGCTTACACTTTGACCTTCATTGTTTTCATATTTGATTTTAGTAAATCTGCCTGAATTTTTATTAAAAATGAATACTTCGTTTCCTGTTGTTACCCAAAAAATGCCTTTATTATCTTCAACCATACCATAGACATAATTTATTTCCACTTTTTCCGAATGATACGGCAAATAATTTGTAAAGGAATTTGTCGCATGGTTAAACTTTTCAAGTCCATGTAAAGTGCCAATCCAAAGGACTCCCCCTTTGTCCATATAAATAGAATATGCAGTAGCATTTATAAAACTTGTTGTATCTCCCGGAATGTTAATATAAGAATGAAAACTGTATCCGTCATACCTCTCAATCCCGTTATCAGTTGCAAACCATAAATAACCTTCCTTATCTTGAATTATACTCCAAACAGTGGAATTAGACAATCCATGTTCTCTTGTAATATGCTCTATAATTAAGCTATCTGATTGAGGATATAACATTTGAGATAGAATTAACAGCGCTAAAATATTTATAATAAAAAGGCGGATTAGGACTCCATCTAAAAAATTTAAAACCAGGTATGGCTTTATTTTCATAATCGTAACCCATAAAAACATATTAAAGAGCTGGAAATGAAATTCGGGAATAAGGAGTTTAAGTGAACTTTAATATATAAAGAAAAATTAAATTTGCAAAACTTTCAGATATGATCTTAACATAATCTGTCCAGTATTTCGTTAGTGACATATGAAGCCCCTAACCAAAAAGAGTTAATTGATTGTCTTCCAATAATTATTCCAGTCGTTTTCTGCGTCTGCAGTATTCATGCCTTCGAGGACCTTATCCCAATACTGTGAATTTGAAATTTGATTACAGACTACCCGTTCCCTCGAAAAGAGCGTTTTTCAAAGTGGGCAAAACCAGTGTACACCATATATACAGACTGCTTTGGTTTTACTTCTATTGAATTTTTATATTCATAAATTAAATAATTAAGCCAGGTAAGAGAGAAGATAGCATCACTAATATCTCCATATATATTCTTTTCTTTTGTATCATAGTTTAGATAATCTAATTAATGAATATATTATTATACTATTTCTAAAACATTTTGAAAAATGAAAAAAATTTAGCATAATTGTTTGATTCGACTTACTAATATCACATTGCTGCGATTACAGCCAGCTAAAAATTCAGATTAATTTATTATCGGAGTTCAGGATGAAATTATTTAAATATTTTTTATTGAGCATAACACTCGCACCTATTTTAGTATTAGCTCAGGAAAAACTACTGACTGTTTTGCTTCAGGCAATTGAAATCCATCATTAACAAATTCTTTGGTTCTAGATCGAATTCTTTAACGACAGTTGCGTCAGAACCGCCACGCGATAAAGATAGTAAACACAAATTAAAATCGGGATAAAGTCGGTCAACACCTTCGTACACCCATGAAACGCTGTCAGCTTTTGAAAGTGAATCGATATCAAGAACCGTTTCCCATTTGGGTGATTCATTCAAATAATCATCAAAGCTTGTTCTTCTCCATAAACCACGCTGGTTTATGCTGTCCTTCCAGAAATTATAAATATACTTCCCCACAATCGATGGATCGGCAATCTTTTCTTTTGAATTATAAATTTTCAAATTACTTTCATATATATTCTGAAACTGTGGGAATTTCTCCAAAGCATCAACTGCAATAGTATCCTGGGTTTTTACCCATTTCATAGATTTAGGACTATCTATTTGTTCCAACCATAAAAATGGATCCGGTTTTTCCTGAGCTAATACTAAAATAGGTGCGAGTGTTATGCTCAATAAAAAATATTTAAATAATTTCATCCTGAACTCCGATAATAAATTAATATGAATTTTTAGCTGGCTGTACTCGCCGCCGAATTAATCACACTCAACGGTTGCCGCTATAAAATCGTAGCAGAATTTCGCGAACCGCGTTCTGCCCCCCTGTTTTATAACCAACGAGGTACATGATTACAATAATTTTCATATTCTTCTTTATAGTCCTTCTTTAATACATCTTCCTCTAAAGGTATTACAATCCAGTTGACATAAACCAATATGAAAGGTAAGACAAAAATTGGCCAAGATTGAGTTAGAAATCCTGCTTCCCCTAAATAAGCAAGAATAAGGCTAACATACATTGGGTTACGAGTAAGTCGGTATGGGCCCCATGCGTGTCAAGCTTTTTAGAACTCTCTCCAGGAGTGGTTGTTGTATGTGCTTTACGAAAAATAATCAAGCTACATGATGCAAAAACTGCCCCTAATGCAAACAAAACAATACCAATTATCTTAATGAAAAATAATGCTTCCTGAGAAAGGATGTTAAATGGGAAAATAAGCTGAAGAACAAGACCGATTAAATATGTCAAAACAAAAACCCAAGGCACAGGGACATGCAATAAAATTTTCAAGGGATTTGAAATCTTTTTTTGTTGATTCAATATCATGTTTATTTCAATTTAAATGAATTACTAACTCACATTACGCAAAATTCCAGGTTTAGTCCTATTGAACGAAGTGAAATATCTCGAAATTAGTAATAATTGCCAACCTTGAGATTCTTCACTTCGTTCAGAATGACAGCTTTGCGTAATGTGAATTACTAATTTTCTATCTCAAAGGTCAAGTATAAGCGTAGTGCGGGATTATTAGCACTTCACTTTTAGTTTGTCTATATATTTGAGTCAATTCGTCAAAATTTAGCACTTTTGCCCGCATTAGGCTTATCTACAGATGTTATTTCATAATAAAAAATG
>CAVUOL010000054.1:0-34158 GCA_963742995.1 uncultured Ignavibacteriales bacterium | reverse complement strand
AGCGAAGGCTGCTGCAGGAGCTGGATCTGTTAAATCATCTGCAGGAACATAAATTGCCTGAACGGATGTAATGGAACCTTTATTTGTAGAAGTAATCCTTTCCTGAAGAGCTCCCATCTCGGTTGCTAGATTAGGTTGGTAACCTACTGCAGAAGGCATTCGACCCAATAAAGCACTTACTTCAGAACCGGCCTGTGTAAATCTGAATATATTATCAATGAATAAAAGAACATCTCTCCCTTCATCGTCTCTGAAATATTCTGCTACTGTAAGACCTGTTAATCCTACACGGAGTCTTGCTCCTGGAGGTTCATTCATCTGTCCGAAAACTAGTGCGGTTTTTTCAAGTACACCCGATTCCTTCATTTCCAGCCACAAATCATTCCCTTCACGGGTTCTTTCACCAACCCCCGCAAATACAGAATACCCGCCATGTTCTTGTGCTATATTATGAATTAATTCCTGAATAATTACCGTCTTACCGACTCCCGCACCTCCGAAAAGTCCTGTCTTTCCTCCTTTTGAATACGGCTCAATTAAATCAATAACTTTTATACCCGTTTCAAACATCTCACTTTTTGTAGAAAGGTTTTTGAATTTAGGCGATGGTCTGTGAATAGGATATGTCTTTTCCGCTTTTATTTCACCTAAACCGTCAATAGCCTGCCCGGTAACATTTAATAATCTTCCTAAAGTCGAGGGGCCTACCGGAACTGAAATAGGTTTACCCGTATCGTAGCATTCCATTCCTCTTACGAGACCATCGGTAGAATCCATTGCAACTGTTCTTACTCTGTCTTCACCTAAATGCTGTTCGACTTCTGCAATTAAATTTTCTTCAACTCCTTCTGTATTTGTACGCGGAATTCTGACTGCATTATAAATTTTCGGCAGATGTCCTTCATCAAATTCAATATCAATTACCGGCCCGATTACCTGAATAATTTTACCTTTTGCTCCACTGTCTTCAGCCATTTTGTCCCTTTTTAAAATAAAACAAAAACAAAATTAAGTATTAGAGGGCTTTTTTACAAACCCGATACTATCCCTTTGAGGAATAGTATCGGTTATAAATGTTAGACTAAAAAATTACTTCAGAAGCATCATCTTCTTGATTGCAGTAAAGTTGCCTGCTTCTATTTTATAGAAGTAAATTCCGCTTGACAACTGTTTATTATTCGTATTGTGAGCATTAAAAGTAATTTTATAACTGCCTGCAGCTTCTTCTCTATTAACTAAAGTTGAGACTTCATTTCCTAAAATATCATACAGCCTAATCACAACTTTACTATCTACAGGTAAATCATAGCTGATAACTGTAGATGGATTAAACGGATTCGGATAGTTTTGTGCAAGACTGAATGTTTTTGGAACCATTGAGGTAGCTTGTACAACATTGGAATACTTATAAGAACCATTGAAATCGATTTGTTTCAATCTATAATAAAATACACCGCCGTTTGTGACTTTATCGGAATATGAATAGCTGTTTTCTTTTACGGCACTGCCCTGTCCTTTTATAAAAGCAATTTTTGCAAAACTTTTACCGTCAATGCTTCTTTGTACTTCAAACCCGGAGTTGTTGGTTTCAGTTGCGGTCTTCCATGATAAAACTACTGCTCCTTGAGACACCTCTGCTGAAAATGTTGTCAGCTCAACCGGAACTACTGGAACAGTTTTGAAATCTGTTATATATCTTGGAAGTATCTGGTAGCCGCCTGTACCTGTTGATGTGTATTGTGAACCAATACCTGTTAAATCAACTGGCCAAGTTGGTTCAGGTGAGTTAAATAATTTCATGTCCGCATCAAGATAAGCTACTACTGTATCAGTGCCGTCTGTAAGATACAATGTTGAACTGCCTGTTGTTGACCAGGTGCCGCTTGCCAATGATAATCCTTTGATTTCAATCAAATGTGATTCATAATCTTCACCCATTGTATTAAAGTCTGAAATAGTAGTTACTTCAGGTTTAGGTAATACAGCGTTGCTATCCAGTACGACAACACTTGTATCTGTTAAAGGTTGAATTTCAAGCAGTCCATTAAATGGTGTAATTTTTCCGGTTACCATTACACTATCACCTAATTTCAAAGCAGGACTATTCAAACCTGTTTTGAAAGTCACAATTCCGCCTGTCCCATCCCATAAATAATAGGACCTATTACTTGTCTGGAAATTAGGTGAAATTGTAACACCAGTAATCATAACTGTATCATTTTCCATTTTTCTCGCTGAATCAATAGGAAGAACTTTCGACATAAAATCTGTAATAAATCTCGGTAATAACTGATAACCTCCTACACCACTCGGTGCATATTGGGAGCATATTCCAATTAAATCAATAGGAAATTTAGGTACCGGATAATTAAAAAGTTTCATGTCGGAATCGAGATATACATTTACTGTATCTTTACCATCTGTTAAGTAAATCGATTTACTCCCTGATGTCGGCCATGTACTACCGCTAAGCAGCCATAAATTTTTAATTTCAACTAAATGTGATTCATAATCTTCGCCATTTGTATTAAAATCCGAAATACTTACTACTTCCGGGTTAGGTAATTCAGCTCCGCTTCCCAGAACAACAATATTGGTATCGCTTGCAGGTTGAATTTCAAGTAATCCATTAAAAGGACCAATTTTGCCTGTAACCATTACCCTATCTCCCAATTTGAGGTCAGGGCTGGCTGCACCAGATTTGAATGTTACAATTCCGCCTGTTCCATCCCAGATATAATAAGATCTGTTGCTCGTTTGAAAATTTGGAGAAATTGTAACCCCAATTACCGTGACAGTACTATCGACAGCATTTCTTGCGGAATCAATTGAAATTGTCGGAGGCAATGTCTTTCCCATTATCTGTGCATATTGAGTGAACAAATATTTTGAATTTGAAGGTGAACTGTCATACCATGGATAAACTCTAAAATAAAGTGTATCCCCATCGTTGACCTGTACATTCACATGATATCCAAATTGCTGGACAGAATCCCGGTAAGGGAGAACTCCTTCGCTTGAAGCGTTAAGCAAAGTTTTGCTAACAAATGAAGGATCGGTAGAGTAATACAAATTAGCTCTGATATGATTTGATGTCCCGCTCGCACCAAGATAAATAGATATGGAATCGGTAATAAACAAATTTCCCATATCAGGAGCTAAAGCAAATTGAATCCACCTATTATCATTTTGTTTTGTCTCATTTCCCCAGTTTATTTTTGCACCATCAATATAAGGTGCCCAGCGTATTGCATTAGTTACACCGGAAATAGGACTGTTCGGAATAGCTTTCGTGTCAATGATAGCTATAGTATCTGCATTTTTAACTGTTTGGCCACTCACACTACCTACAACTGTTGTAGGTGACAAAGAATCTGCTCCTATTAGATTCCATGTTACCGATGCAGCTGTTTGACCGAAAGTTAAAGATGCGCAAACCCCTAACATTAAAAAGAAGAACAAAGAAGACTGTACTAACCTTTTTTTCATAAGTTTCTCCTATTTTTAATTGAAAATTCGTCACAATTATTAATTATATAAGTGTACAACTCAATAAAATTGATAATTGATGACCTTTTTATTTAAGTTTTCTTAGTTGAAGTAAATTAAGGTTTATTAAATTACAATATAGAAAAACTCAAAATGTTATGCCATTTTATCGTGAATAAATAAATTTTTTATATAAAACCTCCAGGTTTTCCTAAATTTTGGATGTTTATTAACTTTATTTCAAAAGCATAAGTTTTTTTGTAGTATAAAATCCTGGAGTTTTAAGTACATAGACATAAACTCCGCTTGCAAGATTACTGCCGTCAACCTTCACATCTGTAATTCCAGCCTGAACTTCCCCTTTTAATAATGTTTTCACTTTTCTTCCAAGCATATCATAAAGTGACAGATCAATACTCTCTCTTTTAATTATCTCGAATTGAATTGTTGTAACAGGATTAAATGGATTGGGATAATTCTGAAACAAAACATAACTCATATTTTTATCGTTCTTACTATTAACAACTCCGGTCGGTACTGTAAAAGCAGTTTTCCCTCCAGCATCATTATATCTCGCTTTGAAATCCTGTAAATATAAATTTGCAATTAATGAGTCGTCAAATATTAAAGTATTCTCATCATTATCGTTTTCTGCGGCGGAAGACCAATTATGGGAACCGGTAATTACCTCCGGACTGCTCTCCGGATTCAACGCATCAATGACTGCATATTTATCATGAAGCGTAGGAGAAGGATTTTTTAATGCTTCGGAAAAGTTCTGTAGTGTGTTGAATTCACTTCCGCTGGCATCGAAATCATGAATAACGCTTCTTATATCTGTGGTTCCGGAGTTATATTTGTTGAATAAAGCATTTTCAATATCATTTCTGGTAAAAACATAAAGAGCCATATAAACCGATTGATCAGCCGAATTTATTGCATTTATTATATGGCTTGTAGTACCATCTGAAGGACTAAAATAAACTTGTACTCCCCTTCCTCCTATATTAAATGAATGCTGTGTATTGTCACTTTTATTGCTTCCGAATTTTGCCTTAGAAGGATCAGGCTCATCAGTGCTGCTTCCCCACATCTCTTCAAATTCAGATTCATAAGCTTTGGTAATTGCAGGATCATTTATTTCGACTACATTATTTTTCCATCCGAGTTCTGTATTTGTTATATTCCATGATCCTGTCCAGAGCCAGTCGTTAACCGCAACTGTATCCCTGACATCAAAAACGAAGAACTTATTATGCATTATTCCCGGAATAGATGATGGACGTTTGCTGATTTTTATACCCTTATTTAATAATGTCTGGATATTATCCTGAGTAGTACGGCTGTCATAAACCACTCTTATTTTTACCCCTCTGTTTTTTGCAACAATCAAAGCATCTGCAACATTCGGCATCCCTGAAAAACTGTAAACTGCAAGATCAATCGAATAATTTGCATAATTTATTCTGTTAATTAATTTCTGCTGAAAATCTGTATCGCCGTGAGCCGAATTTCCTGGTATAGTTACTGATGTATCAATAGGGAAATTAAAATAGATATTTATTTTTCCTAAGGAAGGATTGGAAGAAGCTGTAGTTACTGAATTTAAAGCACTTGAGCTTGTTCCTACCGAATTGGTAGAATAAACTTTGTAATAATAAGTTTTAACTGGCATTAACCCGGTAACTTTTATCTCATGCTCTGTTGTATCATTATCGATTTGTATCGAATCCAATTCAAGAGTTTTTGTTAAGCCGAATTTTATTTTTGTATCACCGTTCCGTGCAGTCTTATAATAAACCGTAAAAGATATAGTGTCAATATTTGCTGCCAGTACCGGACTTAAAATTAATGGTGCCCCGTCATCAACAATATCGGAAATATATCTTGGAAAGAGCTGATAACCGCTGTTATACGGTGACGAAAATTTATATTGACCAAGAACCCCGATGATATCGATCTTGCCTAATGGTATTGGAGAACCGACAATTGATGTAACGTCTTTATCAATTCTAAGTCCTGAGGCCAATGTTCCGGAAGTATCGGAGATATCATAATTCTGCCCGCTGTTTCCACCTGTGAAATTTCCGCTCCCTGATATCGAGACATTGTTAATCCTTATAAGTCTCCCTTCATAATCCTCCACTCCATTCCATTGCTGGTTTATAATATCAGATATTGTTACAATAACAGGCATGACTTGATGATTAGAAGATATCACTTCAACCTCAGAACTTGAATTAGGAACCATTTCCGCAAGTCCGTTGTATTGAGTAAGCACTGCCGTTACAATTACTGAGTCTCCAATGTTGACTTTATTTGCAAAACTGCTTCCATAAATAGAAATTGCCCCCGTTTCGTCCTGTATAGTACCGGGTCCGGCATTTCCCAATTGATTTGATGAAGTCACTATACCGGTTATTGTAAAAACTTCCCCCGTATCAGCCGGAACTCCATTCGAATCATTTTGCTTGATATCTGCAATAGGTGTTACTGTTTGAGAATAAGAATATGAACTTATCAATATTAAAAGTAACAGAACCAATTTTTTAAAAATCATCGTAAATCTGTAGAAAGTATAAATCTTAAAATTCTATTATTCCCTGAATCAACAACATAAAGTATACGGTCAAAGAAAGCTACTGAATACGGTTCATTAAAAATTTCTGATCCTCCGAATGACTGCAGCTCATCACCTAAAGGAGTAAACTTAAACACACTATCTTTTTTAACATCTGCTATATAAATATTGTCTGCATCATCGATACATGAACCTTCAGGTTGAATAAATTTATTAGGCTCCATTAATGCTCCGCCGTCAGATGGAGTTAGTCTCGCTACATAATCTGCTGAAATTGGAGTAACTACATATGTTAGCCATTGTGCTTTTAGGCTGTTATTTCCTGTCAAAGTTTCAATAAAATCAATATTCTTCCTGCTAAATGAGGTAAGTGAACTTATCTGATTGGCAGAAACTAAACCGGAACTAAGAGGATCAATATTTGGAACCCTCCCTATTAATGTATCTCCTTCACTTCCATTAATTAATTCTTTAGGACTGAAGAATAATATTGAATTATCTGGATCAACAAAGCTGGTGTTGGCAGAACCTGTCCTTGCAACATAAAATGTATTATTATAAAAAACTGTAACAGCAGTATACCGCCTGTCGGGATATTTAAGATCCATTGGGCGGGGTAAAAGCTCCGTCATCGGTGCATTTGCAATCTGATGGTCAGATGAGAACATATTTAATTTATATACTGCACCGAATGTTTGAGTTTGTCCGTTTACAACTGTATCCAGTTCGGCACAAACAATTAAATTCAATTTATAGTCCTGCGCTAATGCAACGGGTCTTCTTATTTCTCTTGTCCCCAAAATATTCCCGTTCAAATTCATCATGACTATTCTGTCATTATAAGTGTCAGCCACATAAATAAAAGGTTCCCTCCCTATTATCATTCCCTGAGGTTTATTGAAACCTGTCCATGGGGGGTTTAACTGAACATATACTGTATCACCTGTAACATTTGCATTTCCCTGGCTCGAAGTTAATTGACCGATATCAAATTTATCACCGCAGCCTGGCACAAACGAAAATATTAGAATTACAAAAAGAAGAAGGTACAGGTTAACCCCGCAATTTATTCCGGGGTTAAGTGCAAATATTAACTTTGGAAACCGTTTTAACGGTTTTCTTAATTCCCTGTTTATTTTTCTAATATTATTTAATTTCTTTTTCATCAAAGACCCAATATGATTGAAAATCTCTGTGCATTCCCTAACCTTACAAAATTAGAAAACGAATAATCCACCATACAATATGCAATTCTTATCGGAATATTTACTCCAAAACCGAATGAGTAATTCTGCTCATCAGTGTTGAATTTATATCCCCCCCTTATGTATACTATATTTTTCCAGCTATACTCTATTCCTGTTGCAACATTTTCTTTATTATCATTCGGATGATTTAACTGAATTGAAGTAGTAAATTTATTATCTTCATTCTGATATGGTTCAAATGCAAAGCCGATTCTGAAAATTGTTGGAGGGGAAAATGATTGCCAATCGGATTTTTCTCTCTTTCCGATTAAAACAACTTTACCGTCAGGGGCGAGCTGGTTGCCGAAATTAGAAACTGCAACTGCAAATCTTGTTGTTCCTAATCCGGTCCAGTAATATGTCCCCAGATCTATCATTACCCCCCTCATTTTTAATTTATCCAGAGTTTCTTCAATATACCTGACAGTCCCCCCAAAGCTGAATTTATCTGTCATTCTTCTGGAATATGATACTGCCAGAGCAATATCCCCGTAGCTGAAATACTCACCTGTGCCAAAAGGAGCAAATTCTGTAGTAACAGGTATATCTTTGGTCGAGAGCGATGTAAATGCAACCCCAACTGCATTAGTAGCATCAAGGTGATAAACCGCTCCTAAGAAATCATGGTAAATATCTATTACCCATTGATTATGTGAGAACATAACCTGATCCTGATCAAACTGTACTAGCCCGGCTGGGTTCCAGTATAAGGCTGAAGCATCATTTGCTACAGCAACAAAAGATTCACCTAAAGCTGTAGCTCTGCTTCCCACTCCTATTTTCAAAAACTGGGCAGTTGAAATACCTGCTCTCTGGCCGCCTAAATTTGGAAATAATTGCGCCTTTATATCTATAAATGCTGTCAATAAAATTATAGCAAGTAATATTTTTTTCATTCTTAAAACTTTAAACTGAGACCAAATTTTATATTTCTTCTGGTTAAATACCTTGATGGATCAAAAGGATACGGCGATATTGGTAACTGCAGATCAGGATAATTAGGATCATTCCATGAATAAGGTACAGGATCACCGCTCTCATATGCTTTCCCTGTAACTGGATTAATAATTGCCGGATTCTTTGAGTCCAGTAAATTATTTATCTCTATAACTAATGACAGATCAAGACCGCCTACCGGAATATATTTTTCAAAATTCAAATCAATCCAGAACCAATTTTGACCAACATCGGTATAAAGATCCGTTGTTGAACCTATATATACAGATCTTCCCTGACCATCATATCCGGTAAAGTACGCTGGAGTATATCTTTTACCCGACTCAAAAAAGAACCGTATATAAAGATTGTAATCGTCAAGTATTCCGTTTCCAAAACCGAATAATGCATTATCTTTTGCCACATAAAATTTTGTAGTTAAAGAAGCCGTTATTGGTCTGTCCCAGGGCATGAATTTTTCTTTAACCGATTCGTTTATATCTCCTTGTAAAACCAGTGCCCCTTCCGAAGCGGAAGAACTTTTCCCCGTTACTATCGCATAAGTCGCCGATGCCGAACAATTAAACCAATTTCCTATTCTCTTTTAAATTCAACTTCAATACCGCGTGAACGTGCATAATCGGAATTTACATACGTAATAAAATTTTTAGTTATAAATCTTGCCGATGCTATTTTAGCCGTCCTGGTATTTATGTAATCAAATATATCCTTATAATACGCAGTTACTGTTAATACATCATTTGGAGTAAATTGAGTTTTAAGTCCAAGTTCATATGCTACTGTTGTTTCAGGATTCAAATCCGGATTGCCAAACTGCTGGAATGACGATTGCGCGTTAAGCGGGTTTAATTTTGCATAAACAAATTGCGGTCTCGGCCATTTACTGAAATGTCCGTATGAGAAAAATAGTGTCTGGTTATTTGTTACCGGATGTGATATTCCCAGACGTGGACTAAGTCTCGCTTTAAATCTTCTCCCTCCGAACCATCCGAATGTATCACTTTTGTAATCCTCTCTTGTCTGATCCGGAATAGTAACTACATCAGGATTATTTACCGCATCATCTACATATTTACCGGGAAACCAATAATCGAGTCTTAATCCGAAGTTTAATATCATTCCGCTGAAGTTTATATTGTCCTGTGCATAAAAAGCACCTAAAGCTGGATAAACTTTATATATATCATTATTTAATCCAAGCTCACCAACCCATGGCTGATAAATATCTATCAATTGCATTTCCTGGAAACGCGTTTCAAAACCGGCTTTGAATTTATTCCTTTCATCAAAGAAGCTCGTAATATCTCCTTTTAAAGAAAATTCATCCACGTAATGATCATGCCATGTATATGGATTCCCAAGATCCCAAAAACCATCTCCGGGGATTACACCGATAGTATCATGCCCCAGATTATAATACTGTACCGGGATATTGGGTATATCTTTCGGCTGAACATATTCATTCCAGTTTCTGCCGTTAGCATCAACCCGCAGATTAGTATATAAATGTCCGAATGTTAACTCATAGTACGTCTTTGCACTTAAGGTATGCGTAATGCTTAATGAATTGAATTTGGTATCATGTGTAAAAACATTTGCATTCGTAAGAATATTCTGAAATTCATATTGATAACCGGGACTCGGTTCAACAAATTCAAGATTTGTCTGAAGTGCTCCTGTATTCTGGCTTATGGATACAGATTGATTAAAAGAATATGTGATTTTTAATAATGAAGAAGGTTTATAAGTAATTTTTCCTAACCAGTTCCAACTATTGCTTGCCTCTGGAGCGAATCTGGTGCCGTAGAATGTGGATGAATAAAGTTTGCCCGCAGTAGGTTTATAGTATCCCTGAGTTATTCCATCCGATAATCCCATATAAAAATTACCGAAGAAATAAATCTTTCCCGGAATTTGAATTCCTAAATTTGGTAAAATAAATGATGTTATCGGTTCCTGCCCTCCCAGATCCATCTCAAGTATTCTATTATTAAAAACATGTGAAGAAGACCTGTTTCCCAGATTATCTGTTTTATAAGAAATATAACCGCTGTATTTATCCCCTCCCTCTTTTGTTTTTACATTTACAACACCTGAAGTTGCCTGCCCGTATTCCGCATTAAAACCGCCGGTAATTACATCCACTTCTTCTATTGCATTTGCACTTAGCTGTAATCCGAATCCCGTACCCGCTAAGGGATCCTGGACGGAAACACCATTAAGAAGAAATGCATTTTCATAAGTCCTTCCCCCGCGAATATGAATTTCATTATCCTCCTGAACAATCCCTGCCTGCTGTGCAACAACATCAGAAACATTCTCAACTAGTGCATTCTCTATATCCCCCGAAGAAATAGTCGTTTTACTTTGTGTCTCTTCAACATCAAGAAGTGGTTTTGAACCAACAACAATAACATCATGATCCAATGTTAATGCCGATTCATTCATTTTAACATTTAATTCACTGGTTCTTCCGGCTTCTATCTTAAATCCTGTATATTCAACAGTCTTATACCCGATAAAAGAAATCTTTATGTCATAATTTCCTGGAGTAATATTATCAATAGTAAATCTTCCGTTAACATCGGAAGCGGCGCCATAGTAAGTCCCTTTTAAAACAATATTAACTCCTATTAAAGGTTCATTTGTTGCTCCGTCAATGATATTGCCGGTGAGCTTACCGTTATTCTGGCTAAAGAGCTGCCCACTCAATAAAATAACAAAAATAATAATTAGAATATTTTTCATCATTGCGTCATTCCGAAATCTTGAAAGAATACTTTTTCAAGTAATCTTTTAACATTAGCATTTCCGCCGTTTGCTTTATTTAAGGGAACACCTATAAAAAATAATTTCTTCTCCAGGTCGGTAAAACCGGTATATCCCTTTAGTTCATTATTCGGAAAGTAATATATAGGTAGTCCCCCCAATGGATTTAAGAAAAAGGATTTACTTCTGAACACAGTCGAGGTTAATACTAAATTAGGATAAGCAGGCTGAGTATTATCGGATGATATTGTCGTACCTCCAAGTAAAGTATTTCTGGAATCACCTGAGTCTGCTCTTATTGGTAAAAAGCTCTGTAATACTGCCAGATCAACAGTCTGGGGGAACTGCATGGAAAAAGCTATTTTACCCCCTCCGTCAATAAATTTTTGAGTCGAAGCACTTAATAAATCAAGAGAAGGTCCGTTATCGGTATACCAGAATACATATTTGAATAGTTTTAATGTAAGTAAAAATGTTACATTCACGTAAGGCGGTGTTTGATTGCGAAAATCATAAATATCATATTTATTTCTTAAGTTAAGGCTGTCGTTAAACATTTTTGAATAAAATGAAGCCGCATCATCTTGTGTAGAATAATCATCAACTATTACAAAATTTCCTTTCGGCTTCTTTACATACCATCTCTTTCCCTCTTCAGGTAATGAAATAAAATTTGACTTAGCCCCTGAAATATCTTCTGCCTGAACAAAAAATTTATTATTACCGTTTAGTACAAGTCCTGGCAATTTTTGTTGTGCAATGTTTGATTCAAGACCGCCGATTAGAATATCCATTAAAGGCGAAGAAGTTGAGAAATTATTCGTCCTTATTGAAACGTTCCTAACGCTTCCGTCAAGGGATACAACATTCTCAGGATTAGTAGTATCATTTAAAACAATATTTATTTTCAGAATTGTCCCGTCTCCGTCAATATCACTTGCATTCCATCCAAATGACATTGCCGGGAAAGAAGTATCCGGTAAAACACTCAATTGATCCCACTTAACCTCTGGTGCTGAATTTTTAATCGGGAAATCTATCGATGCAGGATTCGGATCAATTAAACCGATGTCTGTAAAACTTTCTCCTTGATCCCGGATACCATTACCATTTTTATCTAAAAATGGCTCCGGCCCGTAATTAATACCATTTTGGACTATATCATTGTCATAAACTCCGTTACCCCCATCATCTACAGCAGATACCTGGAAAACGTAGTTGGTATCTTTTGCTCCTATTTGTAAGGCAAAAAGACTATCGTTCGAAGAAGTAAATGCCCAGTTTTTTCCATCCCATGAAAAATAATAGCCGATAACAAATCCATCAGGATCATCACCCCACCAGTGTATACTTATTTTACTTGGCTGACTGCTAATCGAAGAATCAGGATAAAGAAATAAACCTGTATGAGGAGCCTGATTCCCTGCAGGGTTATCTACTACATCCTTCACACAAGATGAAATAAAAAAAGCAAATGAAACAATGAAAATTATTTTTATTACTCTAAACATATTTTATTTATCACTAAACCTCCGGGGTTTTCATAACCCCGGAGGTTTTAATTTTTCTTATTTACTATAGTGCTATTTCACACCTGAATTTTTCATACAAACTAAAAATCATAATCTGTGTAAATCTGCGAAATCTGTGTCTGAAATTTGCGTCTTATTTTATTAGCATCATCTTTTTAACCTGGTTATAATCACCTGCCCTTAAGCTGTAGAAATAAATTCCCGAGCTTAAGTTGCTTGCATCAAATCTAATACTGTAATTACCTGGTGATTTCTCTCCGTTGATCAGCGTTTTTACTTCCTGTCCGAGTATATTAAATATCTTCAAAGTAACTATGCTCTCTTTAGGAATTGAATAATTAATAGTTGTTGAAGGATTAAATGGATTCGGATAATTTTGATCCAGTTTATAAGAAACCGGTAAATCCGAGCCCCCGTCTTTTACAGCTAGCGGTCCCATATATCCTTCAAAATCATCATTTTGTCTCGGAACTATCTTATAAAAACTATGGGAATAAAATAAAATTCCTCGTATCTCAGAAAAAGTAGAATTTAATTTTACATAAATATTGGCTGGATTATTTGCTAATGTAGAATCCCAATCGTTATTATAATTATGATTACCATCCTGAAATTCTATTCTGGCATCACCTGAACCATCATTTATCATACTTTCACCAAAGTTGTATGAATTAGCACCTGGATCTCCATCCGCATTTTCATCTGTTACTGTAACATTTTTATAATCAATCAATACACTTTCCCATTTTTCTGCGCTTACAACCGCACCGGTTGAATCTCCAATATCTCCCGTTTGCAAATCCACCGGGTCAGGCAATGGATTATTGCTTGAATTTACTGTTATAGATTTTAAGGAATCTATTGAAGTTACACTGAAATTTTCCGTAATCCTGCCTGTTAAAGTTACATTGTCACCTCTTTTAAATTTCAAAACATCGGCACCATTTATTCCTAAATATCCAATCATAATTCCGGTCCATGGACCTTTTCCATCCTGCATATATACCCGTAATGGTGTTCCGCTTCCGAATCCTGGAATATCTGATGTATCTGCTGTAATCACTCCGGTAAGTGTTACGTAATATCCGTTAAATGAACTGAAGCCTCCTCCAAAAGGACTGTATTGTGCATCCCGGATTGTTAATGTGCCGTCTAATATCTGGTAAAAATAATTCCCTTTTACAGTATCACTGGGATTGTGACTTGATAATCCAAGATTATCATCTGCTGTTACATAATAGTCTACTAATGTAGAATCTGTACTTATCCCATTAATTACTGCAGTATAAATAGTAGTATCGGAAGATTTTGTCATTGGAACAGTAACTCTGTCTTGATCCCCGATTTTATAATGCAATTGAACTCCTGTAACATTACCGCTTCCGCCGGTAACTTTTGCTGAAATAGTCACGTCATCATTTGCTTTTACTTGAATAGGATCTCTCGTTATATTTGAAATAGTCGGTGGTGTGAGTGTAATAGTTACATCCTCAGGATAAATCGGAAGGATCTCGTATGTATCTGAAAATATAGTTAAAATCCCTTTTATAGAATTGATAGGAGTACCATCCTGTGGTGGCTGATATGTAGAACCCGGTACTTTATTGGCATCTGTCCTGAAATATCTTGATTGGGGATACGCAATAATATAATTTCCTTGATTATCATTAATTCTGAAAGAACCTACTGATGGACTTCTATCACTTGAAATTACATTATCCAATTCTACATACATTCCCGAATATTTGTAGTATTCTTTATTGGTTACTCCATTACTGATTAAATCCGTCATCTCTAATTTTATTGGAGCAGGCCGTTTCGGTATATGTTTAATTATATTTACCGGTGTAACCGGGTTTAAAAGCAGCATTAATTCGTTAGTTTGATTATATGTCGTTACTACTGCGGTCATTTCGACCACATCGGCAGAATCAACTAGATCAAAAAATGTATTTTGATTATCTCCGATTGTATCATTCTGCAATACGTTTACCCCTCCCCACTCCTGAACCTGTGAAGATGTATCTTGAATATAAGTGCCCCAGCGTCCACCATAATACATTGTTGGAGTTCTGTTGGTAACAGCATCGATTACAGGTTTAATCATTACTACCCCTACCACCCTAACTGTATCACCCGTAAGAGCAGAAGGTACAAAACCATTTTTTGCAACTGAATCTATATACTGAATATCATGAATTGAAACTAATGGATAATTTGACTGAGCCATTGTTATACCAAAACTTATTGCTAATAAAATTAGCAGTAACTTAAGTTTCATATTATTTCCTTTCTCATTTAATTATTAAAAATTTTCCTCTTTTTATATCGCCGTTAGTAGAATTCTTAACCGTATATAAATACAATCCTGTAGCAATTGCCTGATCATTATCCGATAAAAGATCCCATGCATCTTCTCCCCCTGTCATTATCTGGTTTCCGCTGCTTGCATAAGTTTGAAACCATTTTATATTTGAGCCGTTATTACCTTGATGATGCTGAATCCTTTTTACTATATCACCGGATAATGTATAAATAGTAATTTCACATTCTGACGGAAGATTATAAAAATATATTTTCCTTAATCGTTCGGTACTCCCGTCCCAGTATGCATTCCCGTAATACGGATTTGGATAGACACCAACTTCAGCCGTATCTTTATTATTTGGCAGAGTTCCTGGAAGTATTCTATTCATTGAAGCAATTGGATTAGATTCAAGGCTTTCCAGGTTATTTCCCGGATCACCTTTATCAAAAGCTGTCACCGAAAACAAATACTGCCAGCCATTTAAAAGATTATTTATATCGAATCTGTAATAATATTTTGTTGTATCACCTGGAAATGTCTTAGGTTCTTTCAAAACAACTTTTGAAAAACCGGTATTGAATCCATACTGATTCCCTATACTGTCAAATTGCGCTAGCATCACAAGAGATGAACGGGCATCTTCTGCAAGATTCAGATCAAAACCTGCTTCGGTTCTATATACCCTATAACCTTCAAAATCCTTTTTACCTGAAATTGGATCAACTGAAGATTCCGCACGTTTATCCCAATATATACTAGCATCCTGATTCCCTGGAACAACTTTTACATTCGGCGTACTTGGAGGAGCAGGTAATATATAACGTGTTATCTTTCCGTTTGCATCCAGATCTTCTCCGGGATCTAATCTTCCGTTTCTATTTCTGTCCTCACCAAAATATGCCCTTAATGCCCATTCTGCATTAGAATATAAATTCAGTCTTTGTGCTTTAGTATCTAAGATAGCGGGATCTGATCCATATTTTTTTGCACATACAATTGCGAAGACCACATTTAATGAATCTCCGGGAGTTATCTTCCTGAAAGGACCGTTTGTTATTAATTCTGACCTGTTCGACGGAACTTTTAAAGCACTGGGATCAATACCATTATTATACCTGTTAGTTCCTCCGAAAAATCCCTGCATCTTCCTATATCTGTCAACATCTATAGTTGGCGAAAAGAAATTTGGATCAGCCGTATTTTTATACTGCCAGCTTACAAAATTTACTGAAGTTAAAGAGTCTCCATTTACAAGAACAACACTGTCCAGTGTTGGTGTCGAGCCAAGATATTGTATCCCCACATAACTATTGGTATAACCTACATCACCTGTTGCATCATATGTATAAGCTATCTTCATTGAATCGCTGTATCCTTCTCCTCCTTTGTCAAAGAACGGTGCTCCTATTCGGGGTGATGTAATTTTTGTATTCCTCACTACTGCATCTGTCCATAACCCGACATATATACTGTCAATATATTTTTTGCTTACATTTTTAATAGTATAATTCATTATCACAAAAAAATCTGCGAAAGGATAATTCCATGCATAACATTCCTGGTGGACAGCAATCCCTAAAGGGTTATGATCCTGAATTGATTCCCCGTTTGACAATACAAGATTTGTATCAACATAATCCATCAAAAAATCCTGGTGGGAAATTGCATCGGGATTATAATATCGGGAGTCGAGAAGTGAGGATCTTTCAATGATTTTACTCCCTGGAGTATTTGTAAATTCAAATCCCCCGCCCCGTGTTGAAACCGATGATGCATCAACCGAACCGGTAGTTACAAATGGTCCAAGCCTGTTATGACCCAATGAATCACTGCTTATAAATCCGCCTATCCAAACACTGCCGTCAAATATATGCTCTATTCCGCTTCCGAGAGGATATTCACAGCTTGGCTGCTGCGGCCATAATGCAAATCCATTCCCATACATACCGAAATTTGTTACTGTTAATCCAATATTACCTACATTGGTATATTTTGAATTATCATCATCGGTCTTTTTATTTAATTTATTCCCATCTCCTGCATATATAAATATTATAGAAGATAAACTGAATAAGATAATTAGAAATCTGAATCTCATCAAAAAAGTATAATTTAATCGATAATGGTTTTTTTACCTTTTATATTAAACAAAATGACATTTTTGTATCATTTTATTCTTAAATATTTATTGTGTATTTATTCTAATATCCGCAGAGTAATGCTTAAAAATCCCCTTATACTCTAACTCTTTAATAATGATATTAATGTATAATTGATCTAAAACACACAAACCAAGATAACATAGTTTCATTTAAAAAAAAATATTCCCATGTTAACTTTTCATTAAAAATATTTCTCGAAACAGTTCTTGTAAAGTAACAACTTTTTAAGATTAGGAATGAATCGTATTTGAAAGATTACATCTTTATTATTTAAAATTATATTTTATAAGAACTTACTCTTAATCAAAAACTAAAAATGATTATTCCTGTAAACATGTCATCTTTATATCCCCAATAAAAATCCCATCTCTGCCACTTAAATCAAATGACAACCAATGACCGTATGCATACATTACTCCAACCCTCCGACAACAAATGACTACCGAATGACTATGAATGACCATCAAATAACCGGATGCATACACTACTCCAACATTCCATTACTCCTCCACCGAATGATAATCGAATAATATTTTAAAACAGTGCTCTGGCATGCCTATCCGCATGATAAGAACTCCTTACCAAAGGACTCGATTCTACAATCTTAAAACCCATTCTTAAACCTTCTTCCTTATACATATTAAATTCCTCAGGTGTAACAAAACGATCCACGGGAAGATGATTCTTTGTAGGCTGTAGATATTGTCCGATAGTTAAAATATCGCATCCATGTTCAACCAGATCATGCATTAGTTCAATTACTTCATCATTCTTTTCTCCTATACCAACCATTATCCCGCTTTTAGTTTTTAGATACCTGTCTTTAAACCATCGAACTAATTTCAAGCTTCTATTATACTTTGCCTGCGGTCTTACTACCGTATACAATCTAGGAACCGTTTCTAAGTTATGATTTAATATATCGGGCGGATTTTTCATAATAATATAATAAGCTTCTTCAGCCCCCCTGAAATCAGGTATTAAAATTTCAATTGTTGTATCAGGCATTTTTTCCCTTGTCAGCCTGATGGTTTCCGCAAATATCGATGCGCCCCCGTCTTTAAGTTCATCCCTGTTTACGGAAGTTATAACAACATGCCTTAAATTTAATTCCTTAACGGAATCAGCAACTCTCGCCGGTTCATCGAGATCAAGTTCATTAGGCATCCCAACCTTTATATTACAGAAACCACAGCTTCTTGTACATGTATCCCCTAAAATCATGAATGTTGCACTTCTATTATTCCAGCATTCAGCCATATTTGGACATCGAGCTTCTTCACAAACAGTATGCAGCTTCTGCCTTCGCATTAAATTCCGGACATCATTATAATTATCCCCGCTAGGTAATTTAACCTTCAACCATTCCGGTCTCTTACCCAACGGAATCCTATTCTGTTCTGTTTCCTCTTTAAATGATTTTTGAAACTGATTTATTACCGCCATAATCTAAATTCCTTAATTAAACCAATAAATGACAACGAATGACTACTGAATGACAATTGAATGACCACGAATGACTATTGAATGACAACCGAATGACCTTCCATTTAACTTACATTTCCATCAAATTGTTCTAATGAATCTTTCACATATTTCAAGAACCTCCCCCCCAGCATTCCATCCACTAACCTATGGTCATGAGACAATGTCAATGCCATCACCGGTTTTATTGCAATCGTATCCATTCCGTCTACTTCAACCACAACCGGTTTTTTCTCCACAGCACCGACACCCAGAATAGCAACTTCAGGCTGATTAATTATAGGTGTTCCGAAGATAGTCCCAAATACTCCGTAATTAGTAATGGTAAAAGTTCCGTTGGAAATTTCATCGGGAGACAGCTTCTTATTTCTCGCTCTCCCTGCAACATCATTTATCGCTTTTGCCAATCCGATAATATTTTTTTCTCCTGCTCCTTTAATATTCGGCACTATTAACCCGGTTGGTTCTATCGCAACTGCAATTCCCAGATTAATAAATTTCTTTTTAATAATTGTCGAACCTTCAACACTTGAATTTACCAGCGGAAATTCTCTTAAAGCTCTCACGGCTGCATGGGCGATAAAAGCCATATACGTTAATTTTACATTCTCTTTTTTGATGTATGCTTCTTTATGCTTCTTTAAAAAATTATAAATTTTTGTCATATCCACTTCAAGCATTGCAGAAACATGCACTGAAGTATCACGGCTTCTGATCATATGCTGCATAATTTTCTGCCGTATATTATCCATTTCAATCTTCTGAACTTCATCGGATGAATAAGATGGTTCCATTTGAGATGCAATTTCGGCAAAAGATTTCTCTGCTTCCTTAGGTATCTCTCTCTCAGGTTCCTTTTCTATCTTTGTCTCCGGCATCTTTCTGTTTTCTATATAAGCTAGAATATCCTTCTTTGTAACTCTTCCTTCAAGTCCGCTTCCTTCAATCTTTTCGAGTTCATTATATGATACATTTTCTTTTTGAGCAATATTCATCACCAGAGGTGAATAAAATCTTGAACTATCTTTTTTCTCTTTAACCTCTTCTTCAAGAGAAGACGCATTGGCTTTCGTAAAATTATCATGCATTGAAACCGGTTCTTCTTTCTTAACTTCGGTTTTGACCGGCTTTTCAACCTTTTCAGCCTGAGTTTTTGGTTTACTTTCACCTGATGATATCTTTGCTACTATAGTACCAACTTCAACTGTTTCCTGTTCACCAACCAGTATCTCCGCAACAATTCCTTCAACCGGTGATGGCACTTCTGTATCAACTTTATCAGTACTTATTTCAAAAAGTGTCTCATCTTTTTTAACCTTTTCACCTGTTTTTTTGTACCATTTAATTATGGTCCCTTCCATAACCGATTCACCCATTTTCGGCATAGTTACTTCTGTAATTTCTCCGGCAGCAGAAGTTTCGGTTTCAGGCTCCTTTGCCCTTTCTTTATCAAAGACTTTTGCAACCCTTTCTTCTTCCACTTTCTCTTCCTTAGGCTCTACGCTTTCCTTTTCCTCTTTCTTTAACTCTTCATCCTTTGTTTCGATCTCTTTTTCTTCCGGTTTATTTTTTACTTCACCATTAGATTCAATTACAGCTACCACCGATCCAACTTCTACCGTTTCTCCCTCGTTAGCTTTTATTTCAGACAAAACTCCGTCTGCTGGAGAAGGAATTTCCGTATCCACTTTGTCGGTACTTATTTCGAAAATTATTTCATCTCTTTTAACTTTATCCCCCTTCTTCTTATGCCATTTAATTATAGTGCCTTCACTGACACTTTCACCCATTTTCGGCATTATTACATCCATTTTCGTATACTCCTTATTTAAAGGCTAAAAATTGAATAATAATCTTGCAATTTTGCAATTTTTTAATATATAAGCAGTTCCTTAATTCCGTCATAAATCTTCTTCCTATTCGGCAGTATCGAATTTTCCAATATCGGAGAATATGGAATATGTGAATCTTTTGCTGCTATCCTCCTCACAGGTCCGTCAAGATACTGGAAACAATTATCTGCAATCCTTGAAGCAATCTCTGCTCCAAACCCTGCTGTCAAGGTATCTTCATGTATAATAATAGCTTTATTCGTTTTCTTTACTGAATTAAATATTGTTTCATTATCAAGCGGAATTATCGTCCTTATATCAATTACTTCAACAGAATATCCTTCATCCTCCAGCTTTTTTGCTGCATTAACCGAATCCCACATCGAAACTCCATATGAAACAACCGTAATATCATTCCCTTCTTTAACCACTTTTGCTTTACCGAACGGAATTAAATAATCATCATCAGGTTCGGGTGTTATAGCAAAACTTTGACGGTAAAGTCCTTTGTGCTCACAGAATAGAACCGGATCATTAATCCTGCATGCTGTTTTTAATAAACCCTTTGCATCCGCTGCATTTGACGGATATGCAATATATAAACCGGGTATATGTGCAAAAATTGATTCAATGTTTTGACTGTGATATAATCCCCCATGTATATAACCTCCAATTGCTACTCGTACTACAACTGGAGCTGACCAGTTATTATTTGATCTGTACCGGATTGTACTTAATTCACTTTTTAGCTGCATAAATCCAGGCCAGATATAGTCGCCAAACTGAATTTCTACTACCGGCTTTAAACCTGTCAACGCCATTCCTACTGCAACACCGGTAATACTCGCTTCAGCTAGGGGAGAATTAAAAACTCGGTCTTCACCGAATTGTTTTGATAAACCTTTAGTTGCAGTAAATACTCCGCCTTTGCTGTCCGCTATATCTTCACCGAAAACATAGATCTTATCATTCCTTTCCATCTCTTCCTTAAGGGCATGGTTAATTGCGTCAACCATTACTATTTTATTCCCTGACGGTTTCTTTTTTTCATATTCCAGCTCTTCTTTAAAACCGCTTTCATCAAACACAAATCTGTCTGCTGATTCAAAATCAGGATCTTCCGCTTTCAATGCCTCGTCAGCCGCATCATTTATTTCATTAACTATCCCCTGTTTTATTTCATCAAATTCATCTTTGGTTATTATTTTGCTATCTATGAGAAGCTTTTTAAATTTTTCTATAGGACATCTTTTTATGTCTTCCTGGAGCTCTTCAGGTGCCCTATATTTTTTTTGATCATCTGAGGAAGAATGTGATAAAAGTCTTACAACTTCCGCCTCAATCAGTGCCGGACCATTACCACTTCTAATATAATCTACTGCTTCCTTAACTTTATTATATGATTCAAAGAAATCAGTTCCGTCAATTTTTATCCTATGTAGATTCTCATATCCCCCCATCATTTCGGAAACAGAATTCCCTTTCCCGCCGCTTTGCTGTGTTACCGGTACTGATATTGCATATTTATTATTTTCAATAACAAATAGAACCGGTAATTTTTCACGGCTAGCCCAATTTACTGCTTCATGGAATTCCCCCTGGCTGGTTGTACCTTCACCGCTGCTTACATACGCTATCCCCTCAGCTTTTCTTTTTCTAATTGAAAGTGCACAACCTACTGCATTTAAAAATTGGGTACCCGTTGGGCTCGATTGTGCCGGTAAATTTATCTTTGATGAACCCCAATGACACGAAAGCTGCCTTCCTCCACCCGAAGGATCATCTCCTTTTGCAAAACATTGAAGAAAAAAATCTTTTGGTGTAAATCCTAATGAGAGTACCAGAGCTATATCTCTGTAATAAGGGAATAACCAATCCTTTTCCGGGTCCAGCATCATACCTGTAACTGTCTGTACAGCTTCATGCCCTGCTCCGGCTATGTGGAAAAAAGTTTTACCCTGCCTTAACAGGTTCATAGCCTTATTATCGATAGTCCTTGCGGTAAGCATATTTTTAAGAGCATTCAGCAAAGCACTTTTATTCAAACCATTTAAATTAACCTTAGATGTTTCACCAGAATGGTTTCTGTCTTTATCATTATCTGGTTTATCATGACCACTTTTTGCTTTTGTTAAAATGTCACCTGCCGAATTTCTTTTTGCCATTATAATCCTTTCATTTTAACTTTACGATAAGGCAGCTAATAATTCTTCTTTTGGAAAAACTGAGAAATTATTGTAATCAAATACCTCCACGAAATTTCTTAAAAGAATTTCTTTAACTTCACTAATAGAAACAATTCTTGATAATTCTTTTTTTAATGAAATTACTTCTTTATCGACAATTCCACAAGGTATTATTCCTGTAAATAATGATAGATCGGTGTTCACATTAAAAGCAAATCCGTGCATTGTGATCCATCTGCTTATTTTTACTCCGATTGCAGCTATTTTTCTATCTCCAATCCAAACACCAGTATATTTTGGATCACGAATCCCTGCTATTCCATAATAACTGCATGTTCTAATAATCACTTCTTCCAATGCCCTCAAATATTTATGAGTATCATTCTTCCAATCATTCAAATCGATAATCGGATAACCGACAACCTGTCCGGGTCCATGATAAGTTATATCACCCCCCCTGTCAATATTATAAACAGAAATTTTCTTCTCTTCCAGATATTCTTTATTACTAACCAGATTCTTCTCATCTGCAACTTTACCCAGCGTATAAGTATGCGGATGCTCCAATAAAAAAATAATATCCGGTATCTTCTTTTGAACCCTAAGCTCAAAAGTGACCTTCTGTAAATCCCAAGCCTCCTTATAATCAATCAACCCCAAATCGCAGTATGTAAGAGTACGGTTATTCATTTGTTATTCTTTTTGCCATTAGATTGTTACTCAATAGTCATTTTATTGTCGTTTGGTTTGATTATCCTTGTCAGTTAATTGTATTTTTTCCCATGAAGAATTCTTTTTGCTTATTGCATTAATATAATTATTTAATTTTACACCAATATTTATAATTTCCTTATTAAATTTCTCTAATTGTTCACATGTTATTAATTCTCTATTTGACGCTTTTAATAACCATGTCTTTGTTTCATACAATGATCCTCTCGAATAATAACAAAATTGTTTTTCTTCTTTATAAAAAAATCTTCCAAAACCTTCACTTAAATTTGCTGCAACCGAATCAGCAGCTTTAACCAGTTGTTTTCCAATAGTATCTTTTTCAAAATAGTTCCATTTAATCACAATATTCCAAATCTCTTCTGCAATACCCATCGATAACTGATATATTGGCAATTCTTCCAATTTCATAAACCCCTCCGTATATAATTTTTAGAATATATTTGAATTAATAAAACACTAAAATTCCTCTCAATGACAACCGAATGACTACTGAATGACCATCAAATGACAACTGAATGACCATTGAATGACCACCGAATTCAAATATGCACCGCCTGATTATACACCGCCCCCGCTGCCTCCATCAAAGCTTCCGAAAGTGTCGGATGCGCATGCACCGTTTTCAGGATCGATTCCGCAGTCGCTTCCAATGATTTGGCCAGACCAACTTCTGCAATTAGTTCTGTTGCTTCAGCTCCAATAATATGTGCACCTAAAATTTCACCATATTTTGCATCTACAACATATTTGACAAAACCGTCCCTTTCTCCTACGGCAAATGCCTTACCGCTCGCCATAAATGGAAATTTGCCGATTTTGACTTCATACCCTGCATCCTTAGCTTTCTGTTCCGTTAATCCAACACTCGCAACCTGAGGCTGGCAGTAAGTACAGCCTGGAATATTCTCATATATTATATCCGGAGGTTTTAAACCTTTTATTTTTTCAACACAATGGATTCCTTCTGCCGATGCTACATGTGCAAGCCAGGGTGGCCCGATTACATCTCCAATGGCATAAATTCTTTTTATATTTGTAGCATAAGTGGATTTATTTACCTTAATATGATTTTTAAATAATTCCACCCCCAGTCCATCCAATCCGAATCCTTCCACATTTCCTGTAACACCTATTGCATTTAATACCTTATCTGCATTTATTTCTTTCTTCTCACCATTATAATTAAAAGTTACTTTAACTTTTTTCCCTTTAACTTCTGCTTTTTCAACTCCCGCTTTTGTATAAATATCTATACCCCGTTTCTTAAAAATTTTCTCCAGTGTTTGGGATACTTCCTTATCTTCTATTGGAAGAATATTATCAAGCATCTCGATTATAGTTACTTTTGTTCCTAAAACCGAATAAAAATATGCAAACTCAATCCCTATTGCACCGGCGCCAATAACCACCAATTCACCTGGAAGTTCCGGCAGAATCATCGCTTCCGTACTGGTAATTATCATCTTTCTATCAACAGGAATGCTTCCGGTTATCTTTGGTCTGGCTCCGGTAGCTACAATTAAATTGTCAAAACTAATCGAATCTGTTTTATTATCATCATTATAAATATCCATCTGATTATTTGAAGTAATTTTTCCGAATCCTCTTATTCTGGTGATTTTGTTCTTTTTAATCAGTAATTCGACATTTTTGGATATCCGGTCGGAAATTTCGCGGCTTCTTTTTATAATCCGGTTAAAATCAAAACTCAAATCATTATATTTAATTCCAAAGTCACTTCCATGATTTTTTACTATGTCATAAATTTCTGCATTTCTAAGAAGGGATTTTGTGGGGATACATCCCCAATTTAAGCAAACACCCCCCAAATTATCCTTATCGATTATCGCAGTATTAAATCCCAATTGAGCAGCTCTGATAGCGGCTACATACCCTCCCGGCCCTCCGCCTAAAACTGCTATTTCAAACTTGTTTGGCATTATTTATCCTTATTCGGGTTGATTGGAGACCAAATATAATTAAGAGAATAGAAAAATAAAAATAATTTGCACAACTAGAATATATGTACTGATGATTTTTTGAACTAACCAGTCATTTTATAACAACAAGGTTAGTCTTGAATATTAGTCCGTAGAACTCTATCTATTGCCCTCGGCTTCAGCCGAGGGAGTAGTGTATAAGAAATAAAGATGGCTTTAGCCACATAAGGATACAAAGATGTGGCTGAATGTTTATGATTAATTTTTAATATCTCACCAACCTAAGATCGTGGCAAACTAAAAGTAATTAGTTAAGGAAGGGATAACTAAAATTTGACTATCCGCCGATATCTTAATATTTTTTCCCAGTTTTTTATGAACGATTGTCATTTTTGACAAAATATATTTTCTCTCTTTATATATAAATTTTTTCCCCTTTTAACTACCTGCGCAACTCCGCTACATCTCCAGCGCAACTCCAGCGCAATACCGCGACAACATAATCATAAATCCACCCTAAAAATTGAGCAAAAAATCACCCATTTTTCTCTCCTGATTTTCTCGAAATTGTCAAATTTGACACAAAACAATTACCCCTGATTTCTAGCTGAACATTCTCAAGTGAAAAAAATCCAATCCCTACTACACTACCGAATAATAATTGCTTATAGCTTGCAACAGAATAAAATGACTTGTTACCAATATGGTAACTTTGTATATTTATTATTGTGAGAATTATTTCAATAAAAAAGTTAAAAGAATTCTGGGAAAAGCCTAAAAATTCAGATTCGGAAATTCCCTTAAAAATCTGGATAAACCTTGTTAAGAAAGGATCCTGGCAAAAACCTAATGAAGTATTAAAGGAATTTCCTGATGCGGATAATGTTGGAAATAACAGGATAGCATTTAACATTAAGCATAATTCGTATCGTTTGATAGTTGTTTTCAGATATAAAATACAAATTTGCTATATTCGTTTTATTGGTTCACATAAAGAATATGATAAGATAACAAATATAAAGGAGATTTGAATGGCGAATATAAAACCTATAAAAACCGAAAAAGATTACAAGGCTGCATTAAAGAAAATTGACGAATTAATTGATTGTCCGGAAAATTCTGAGGAAGAAAGTTATCTTGAAGTGCTCTCAATTCTTGTTGAAGATTACGAACGAAGACACTATCCTGTTGATATTGTTGACCCGGTGGAGATAATCAAATATAGAATGGAACAAATGGGATTAAAACAATCTGATCTTGCACAATATCTTGGTGGAAGGAGCCGGGTATCGGAGATCCTTAATAGGAAAAGAAAGTTAACAGTTGATATGATACGTATACTTCATAAAAAGCTAAATTTGCCTGCCGATTCATTAATCTAATAATTGTCTTTATTGTTTGAAGACATGGAAATCTAAGGATTGTTATTAGCTGTTTGCCTTTGGCTCTTTATTAAAACTCTCAACCGCCTCTCTCTTCGTTTCATAAACCTGAATAAATTTATTTATACTTGTTATTTCAAGTAATATTCTGATATTCTGTTCTGAAACGATTAACTTTAACTCCCCATTCGATTCGGATATCTTCTTGTAAACCGCGATAATATTTCCTAAAAAAGATGAATCCATAAATTCACACTTTGTGCAGTCTATTATAACTCTCTTAAAACCGGAATTTATTTCGTTTGATATATGTTTCTTAAATTCTTCGGCTTCTTTAGCTGTGGCCCTTTTTATATTCAGCTTTTCAATTAAAATGTCATCTCTTGTTTGGGAAATATAATTCATCTTATCCCCTTTTATTTTTTAATAGCTTGTTATTGCTTTATTGTTGGTTATAACTATTTATTGCTTCATCCCTGCTGGAATAAATTTGAAAAACATGATGCGTTCCTGTTAATTCTAATAGAGATTGAACTTCCGAATTAACAGAACATAATTTCATACTCCCCCCTTTACCCATTAATGATTTTAATGTTGTTACAAGTGTACTTAAAAAGGTTGAATCTATGAATTCACATTCACTGAAATCAATTACAAATTTCAAATAGTTTTTTTTAATATCATCATTTAAAATATTCTTAAATTCCTGTGCTTCTTTCAAAGTAGCTCTCGAAAGTTCTACTATTTCTACCACTATATCATCATAAATCTCTTTTGAAAAATTTGATAACATGGTTCTCCACTATTAAATGAAAATTGAATAAATAAAATAGATAATTTTGTCTTCCTGACAAAATGAAAAATTTATTTTTTATTCTCTCCTAACCGGCAAAGCCCTATAGATAACTAATGTTATAACAATTTAACAATTAAACAATTTTTATTAACTAACGTTATAATTTCCTATATATCGTCTCACCATTTCTTGCCGCCTCAATAAAAGTTTTCGTAACATCATCAGCCTGCGTTAGAAAAAAAGGTATACCCTTATAAGTCCATTTCGCTATCTTCCCCCTTTTTATTATCCTGCGAAATGATCCGGCATTGATAACATATTCCGGGTTTTTTATTCTCAATTTATAAATTATGGTATTTCCCGATTCATCTAAACAATTAACAGAAAGACTATCTGTAAACAAAGGTATAGGGAATTTATCTTTCATTATATCTTCCGTTGAATGTACCTGTGTTAGTGAATCAGCCTTTGCGCCTATTCCTAAAATCATTGTTCGAAATTTTATCATCTCACCAAATGGAGTCCCTTCTCCGCATGTCGTTCCTGCTAGATGGTGATTCCGCGTAATTTCATCGGCTAATGGACCAAGAGCACATACACTGTGAGTCGGGTGAATACTTCGTTTAACTCCTTTTGTTCTTCTGAACATTTCGGATAAAAGCCCTGTTTCTGAAAAAGTCTTTCTGACATCAAATATATTCTTTCCGTTTTCATAATATTTCCTCGCTTGAATATTTGATCCGTCAAAAAGTGTTGGCATTGCCAGTGTAATATTATTCTGCTGGCAATATGCTATTATCATAGAAAGTAGTTTGCCTGGATTTCCGGTATACATCGGGATCATATCATTAAGTGAATTGTGGATCATCAATATATCAAATTTACCGTTCAGCTTCTCTGATATGAATTCAAAGATCTCCTCGTCTTCCGCTTTGCCGTAAATTAATCTGTAAATACCTTTATATTTATTTTTAAATTTATATAATGATGCATAAATAGTATTACCTTTTTCCTGTGTTAGTACAATACTTATTACAATCCGAAAGAAATTTTTCAAGAAATTTTTCATTTCTATCTTTAGGAAAGTTTCTGTGTTTTTTCAATCTCAGCAGAAAGCTTGCTTATTGTAGGATAATCGAAAATTATACTTAAAGGTAAATCGATATCGAACTTCTCGTTTAATTTATTGATCAACTGGATTGCTAATAGTGAAGTGCCTCCTATTGTAAAAAAATTATCTGATTTGCTGACTTTTCTTATTTCAAGTATATCTTTCCATATTACTGCAACTTCTTTTTCACATCCCGCTATGCAATCGTAATTTTTCCCTATTATAATAATATTTTCATCCGGCTCCGGAAGTGCTTTGCGATCTATTTTACCATTCTGTGTTAATGGTAGCTTATCCAGTTCTATGAAAAAAGATGGTATCATGTAATCTGGAACTTTCTCTTTCAAAAATGAAATTAGCGAATTTATATCAATCCTATCCTTCTTCTTCAGAATTATATATGCTGCTAATTTCTTTTCACTAATTCGGGTTTCATTAACTATAACCACAGCTTCTTTAATATTTTCAAATTCAAGCAGCCGCGTTTCAATTTCACCCGGTTCAATTCTATATCCTCTTATTTTAACCTGGAAATCATTGCGGCCTAAAAACTCAATATTCCCGTCTGAATGAAATTTAACTAAATCTCCTGTTCGATAAAGATAACCATCATTGTCAATGAAGTTTTCTATGAATCTACTCTGAGTCAAATCTCCCCTGTTTAAATAACCTTCGGCTAAACCTTTTCCTCCAATTAATAATTCCCCAACAACTCCAATTGGAACACGCCTTAGATTTTTATCAACCACGTAAAATTTAGTATTCGCTATTGGATATCCAATTAAAACTTTTGAATCATCCCTTTCAATTTTCTTAACTGATGACCAGATTGTTGTCTCCGTTGGTCCATACATGTTCCAGAGTTCTCCACCTCTTACGAGCATTTTATCTGCCAGATCTTTCGAAAAAGCTTCCC
This sequence comes from uncultured Ignavibacteriales bacterium, assembly GCA_963742995.1. Lineage (GTDB taxonomy): Bacteria > Bacteroidota > Ignavibacteria > Ignavibacteriales > Ignavibacteriaceae > CAVQBP01. Next base: position 4,730 of record CAVUOL010000054.1, on the reverse strand, counting down.
CCCGCAAAGCATTTTTAAACCATGTGTATTCTTCCAACCTGCGTCTATCATTATTTTCCAGGTAGTGGGGGTTGCTTGCATAACTGTAATATTATGTTTTTCTATTAAGCTTTGAATTGCTTTTCCATCAATCGTATCTGTTTTACCGGCAATGACAACACACCCGCCGGAGATTAAAGGTAAATAAAGCTCTAATCCGGCAATGTCAAATGATAGTGTAGTAACAGCTAATAAATTATCATCTTCATTAAATCCAGGATATCTTTTCATCGACTGTAAGAAATTATTGACAGCACCATGCTTAATCATAACTCCCTTAGGATTTCCCGTAGATCCGGAAGTATAGATGACATATATTAAATCTGAAGCACTTTGGATAACATTAATATTCTTTTCGTCTTCTTTATTAATTATCTCCCATTCTGAATCGATGCAAATTGAATTAACCTTAAAAGTCGAGTTTAATGTATTGAGTTTTTTCTCTGTCAAAAGGATATCAATTCCTGAATCTTTTACTATATATTGAAGCTGCTCTTTTGGAAATGATGAATCAAGAGGGACATATGCTGCACCGGCTTTCAATATGGCTAACAAACCAATAAGCATATTAATTGACCGGTCTATCATTATTCCTGCAATTGAATCTTTTTTAATCCCTTTTCTAATCAGGTAGTTGGCCAGTTTATTAATTCTTGAATTCAATTCACCGTATGTTAGATAATCATTTGAATATTTAACAGCGATCTGATCATATCTTCTTTCTGCCTGTTCTTCAAACAGTTGATGGATGCATTTTTCTTCTGAAAATAAAATATCTGTTTCATTCCACCTGTTTAAGAGCCTAATTTCATCATCAGAGACAATTGAATACTCACTCAAATTTTTTAAAGGGTCGCAAATTATTTCATTCATTAACTTTTTTAAATTGCATACCATCCTTCTAATAAATTCTCTGTCAAACAAATCCGTATCATATTCAAACCGGCAATTATAGCCATCTTCTACTTGATATAAATGCAATGAAAGATCAAGCTGGGAATAACAAAAATCAAAATTGAAATGACTGGCTGTCAGGTTTGATAATTCCAATGAATACTTGGGTGAAACCTGAAGCATAACTTGAAAAACAGGGTTTCTGCTGAGATCCCTTTCGATTCTTAAATGTTCTACAATTGTCCCGAATGGCAAATTATGATTCTTCAAAGCATCAAGGGTAATCTTTCGGCTTTGTTGTAATAAAGTAGTAAAGTCGGAACAATTTGATAAGTTATTTCTTAAAGTCGCAACGTTCAAAAAATCACCAATTAAGCTTTTATCTATTTTTCTTGGTCTGTTGCGGATAGGAGTTCCAATAATGATATCGTCGATGCCTGTGTACCTATTTAATAAAACCTGGAATACTGTAAGCATGGTCATAAAAAATGAACAGCCTTTTTCTATACCAATAGACTGAATTTTTTCTGTTAAATCTTTTGAAAGGAAAAAATATTCATTTGATCCGTTCAGTGATTGTATTGGCGGTCTTTGTTTATAAGACAAGTTTAGCTTTGGTAAATCTCCACTAAGTTGTTTCTTCCAGTAATCTAATTGTTCATCATATGATGGATGCCAGTTTTTCCGGCGTTGCCAATTCACATAATCAGAATACTGACCTGCTAAATCCGGTAATTTTTCTTTACTCCCTTTCAAATAATTATTATAAAGTTCCGATAGTTCACTGAATATTACCGCAGTAGACCAGCCGTCGGTTATAATATGATGAATATTTAAAAGAAAGATATTTTCGTTATTAGATAATTTAAAAGTAATCCCCTTGATTAATGGAAGTTTGGTTAAATCAAAAAGCTGGGTCACTTCTTTGCGGATTGAATTATTTAATTGGATTTCAAGTTCTTGACCAGAATAAGCGCATAAATCTACTATTTTAATTTTTATCAGACATTCTGGATGAATTAACTGTTTGGGCTGATTATCAATAAGACAGAATGTAGTCCGTAATGTTTCATGACGTTTGATTATTTCATTAAAACTTTTTTCTAATATTTCAATATGCAAATCCCCCTTCAGCCTAAAACCTGCCGGTAAATTGTAAGCGAGGTTTCCCGGCTTTATCTGGTCAATAATCCATATCTGCTGCTGCGAAAAAGAAAGAGGTTCAATCCTTAAGTTTTCGCCATTATTGGTTTTGCTTTTACTAAAAATTTTTTCTCTTAGTGAAAAATCTCCAGCAACCTTATTTATTTTATTTGAAAAAGAGTTTTTATTCATTCAAAATTTTTTATCTAAAGATGACATCTTTAATCGGAACAACATTCTCAATTTTTTATAATAATATAAATGCATATTAAATTTCATCTTAAAAAAATAAAGAGGCCATCTTTCAACCTAAAACTTATACCCTCTTATATATCGTCTGACCCTTTTTTGCTGCTTCAAGAAAAGCTTCAGTAACAGCCTTAGCTTCTGTTAGAAAAAATGGAATACCCTTGTAAGTCCATTCCTTTGCTATTCTTCCAAATATTTTATGAATGACTTCACTATCGTATGTATATTTCCCCTTCCTGACCCGTAAATTGTAACTTATCTTATTCTCCTTTTCATCTATACAGGTTACATGAATAATATCTGAATATAAAGTTATAGGGAATTTTTCTTTCATTATATCTTCAGCTGAATGAATTTGAGTACCCGATTCGTCACCCTCTGTTCCTAATCCTAATATCATTGTCCGGTATTTTATCATTTCAAAAAATGGTGTCCCCTCACCGAAGGTCGTATCTGCCAGGTGGTGACTTCCAACTAGTTTATCAGCTAATGGGCCAACTGCACAAATGCTGTGAGTAGGATGAATACTTCTTTTAACATTTGCAGTTCTTCTAAATAATTCTGAAAGCAATCCTGTTCCTGAAATGGTCTTATTAACGTCAAATGCATGCTTTCCATTTTCATAATATTCTTTTGCTTGATAATTTGTTCCATCGAAAAATGCCGGCATTACCAATGTAATATTTTTTCGTTCACAATATGATATTATCATAGATATTAGTTTATTAAGATTACCGGTATACATTGGTATCATATTATTAAATGAACTGTGAATCATTAGAATGTCAAATTTTCCGTCTAGCTTTTTCAGAATATGGTTAAAAATATCTTCGTCATCAGTTGTACCGTATAATGATCTGTAAAACCAGGTATACTTATTCTTAAACTTAAATAGAGAAGCATGAATTGTATTTCCGGTCTTTTGCGTAAAAACAATACTTATCACTATTCTTAAAAAATTATATAAGGGATTCCTCATTATTTTGTTCAAATTATATAATATAGATTAAGATTTATTTATTTTCTCTAATATATTAGCAGCCATTTCCTCTAAAGTAGAAGCTTCAAAAAGTAATTGAAAATCAATATCAATATTAAATGTTTTCCGAATAGAGGATAGTAGCTGAATTACAAGCAAAGAATGCCCGCCCAATTCAAAAAAATTATTTGTGTTTTTAATCTTTTTTACTCCTAATATCTCCTGCCAGATTGAAGTTAATTTAACTTCAACTTCATCAAGACTGCAGTATGAAGATGATCCATCTTTTTGACAAGTCTCAGGTTCAATCGATTTGAGATCAGCACTCTCTGCTAATTTCATTGCAAAATCTGCTCTAACTGATTTTTTAAAATCATCCTGTTTCAAAGGTTCAGGCGACACTATTACCTGAGAGATTGTATTATTTAAAATTACCGTTAACGCTTTAACACCATCTGAGTTTAGAATCGCTTTTTCCAATAATTTCTCTTTCCACTTCTCCAGTCCGGGCGATACTTTTAAATTTGGCAGTATACCTGTTTCTCTCCACGCATACCAATTAATAGAAATCAAATTCAAATTACTAATGGAATTCAAATAACTTGCGAAAGCATCCATATATATATTAACAGCACTGTAATCAAATTGACCGGCTGGAGGGGTTATTGAACTAATAGAAGAGCAAAGAACAAAGAAATCAAGCTTATCAGTTTTCAAATGTTTGTAAAGATTAATTGTTCCGAATAGCTTTGGAGAAATTAATTTACTCACTGAATCTAAACTTTTTTGGAAAATCAACTTATCCTCATAGTTGCCGGCAGCATGTATGACTCCATTAATAATACCGTATCTTTTATTTATTTCAGCTATCAAAGATTTGCTTTCGTTTTCATCCGATATATCACAGATTTGAACATCTACGGTTGAACCAAGCGCTTCAATCTTCATTATTTTATTTATTATAACAGAGGTTTTATTATCCGGATCATTTTCTTTTATCCAATTCTGCCACTTTGATCTTTCAGGGAAATCCGATCTTTTAGTCAAAATTAATCTTACTTTTTCGGTTTGAGCAAAATGTTCTGCAAAAATTAGTCCTAATCCTCCGGTTCCTCCTGTAATAAGATATACACCGCCGGATTTTATTTTTTTAATTTTTGTATCATTAAAATTATTGTCACTTAAAAATTCAACTTTCTCAAAAGACTGAAACCAGCGGTAGTCTCCCCTATAAGCTATAATTTCATCTCCGTCTTTTGAAATAAATTCAGATAATAATTGATCAATATACTTATCTGAAACAGCTTTTTCATTTGGGAAGTCGATACATCTGCAGAATACATTTTCAATTTCTTTATTAATTACTCTGGCAGGTCCAAGAATCATCGATGTTTCCGGAGACGCAAGCTCCTCTTCCCCTAAAATA
>CAVUOL010000053.1:0-208254 GCA_963742995.1 uncultured Ignavibacteriales bacterium | reverse complement strand
CCGAATAAGCTTATTCCTTTCCAGAAAATCATAGTTAATATTAGACCTATGAAAACTAATGCAGTTCCCATATCAGGTTCCATTAAAACTAATATTATGGGAATAAATCCTATAATTAAAGCAATAATGATATCAGAAAATGATTCAATATTTGTATTTCTTCTGCTTAAAAATGCAGCCATAGCCAGTATGGTACCTATTTTAGCAAATTCCGAGGGCTGAAATCCAAAAGAACCTAAGTCGAGCCAGCTTTTAGCTCCATAGACACGCCTGCCAATTACTACAACTACTGCTAATAGAAATAGAGAGAGCAAATAAGAAGGAATAGTGATCATCTTATAAGAATTTACCGGGATGGAATATGCGATAAAAAAAATAATTATAGAGACGATAGCCCAAATAAATTGTTTTTCAAAATTATTATTTGCAGCAGGGTTGTTTAGAGTAGAACTATAAATAGCAGCCAGTCCTATGCAAATCAAAATAACTGCAGGGGTCCAGAGATAAAAATCGAATTTATCCTGAAGTTTATAATCAATTCGCAAGGGATGCACCTATTATCTTAGTTTTAATATCGGGAATAACATTTTCTTTTTTGATCTTATCCTTTAATAAATAAGCTTTTATCATATCTCTTGCAATTGGTGCAGCGTATGTGGCACCAAAACCAACGTTTTCAACAACCACTGCAATAGCTATTTTAGGATTATCAAAAGGAGCAAAAGCAATAAACAGAGCATGGTCTTTTCCGTGAGGATTTTGAGCAGTACCGGTTTTACCTGCATATTTTATTTCACTCAATCTACTTGCAGCGGCAGTACCGGAACCATTTACTACAAGATACATACCTCTCTTCACAATATTAAATACTCTTTTATCTATACCCACATTTATTGATTTAAATTTAAAGGGAACAAATTTCCTGGTTCCATTCTCCAAATATCCTTTGACTATATGGGGGACATATGAATGTCCATCGTTTGCAATCAAAGCAGCATATTTAGCAAGCTGAACAGGAGTGACACTAACTTCTCCCTGCCCTATTCCCAAACTTGCCATAATACTTCTTGGCCATTTCGGACCATATATTTTTTCATAATATTTACTGTTAGGGATGAAACCGGGGGTCTCTTCTCCAATATCTATACCTGTCTCCTGCGTAAAACCAAATCTTCTGGCATATTCAGCCCATCTGTCCAATCCAATTTTATATATCAGATTATAGAAGAAAACATTGCATGATCTTTCAATAGCATGGAAAACGTTTAGCGATCCATGAACTCCATCACATTTGAATACCCTTCCAAAGGTAAAATAACCGGGACAATAAAAAGTTGTGTTTGTATCTATAACCCCGAGATCCAGGGCTGCGATAGCGGCTAAAGGTTTAAAGGTAGAGCCCGGAGGTTTAATTGACATAGTAGCTCTATTAAAAACCGGTTTATCAGGGTCACTATACAATTTCTGCAGATATTCTCTTGAAGTAACATAAGAAAATTCATTTAGATCATAATCGGGAGCACTTGCTAAAGCAATTACTTCTCCCGTTTCCGGCTCGATAGCAACAGCAGCACCTCTTTTTCCTTTTAATTCTTCTTCGGCTACTTTCTGGACATCAGCGTCAATAGAAAGTACAAGGTCTTCACCTTTTATTGAGGGGACATCATTGATTCCATTTTTATATTTGCCGATTTCCTTTCTTTTGGAATCTACAAGGATATAATTAAAACCTTTATCACCGCGCAAATAATTTTCATATTGTTTTTCAATACCGCTATTGCCTATATAGTCACCTGGTTTATAATAATCATCTTTCTTCAATTGCTGTGGGGATACTTCTTTAGTATATCCAAACATATGAGAGCCCATGATCCCGCCAGGATATCCTCTTTGCATTTCAACAATATAATCAACGCCGGGCAAGTTTTCAGAGTTTTCTTCATACCATGAAATAACTTTAAAGTCCACGCCACGTTTAATTCTTATTGGTACGTATTTGGAATAAATCCTATTACTATATAGTATTTTATCTATATAACCGGGCTTAACATTTAAGACAGTTTCCAGCAAAGAATTCAAATGTTTGTTATAATAAGCAGGAGTAATTCTAAGTGTATAGGCCGGGATATTGCTGACAACAACCTCACCGTTCCTATCGAAAAAAACTCCTCTTAAAGGAATTTGTTCGATAGGCTTAATACTGTTATCGGCAGATTTTTCATCATAGGAAACATGCTGAATAATCTGCATCTGGAAAAGCCTGAAAATAAAAAGCAGAAAACATCCAACGATAATTGAATAGACTATAGATTTTCTTTTTATTGACGCAAAATTCTCCGATTTCAATCGATCCTTCTCCTTGGATAGAAAACAACTACTATTATACTAAACACAGCAGTATAAATTCCAGGCAAAATTCCTTGTTCTATAAAAAAAGTTGTAATAGAAGTATTAAGATTGATAGTAGAAAAAAATGATAAAATAAAAGAATCAACTGTTGAACTTAACAAAACGATCAGGGGAAGAATAAAGGATTTTAGGTACACATCTTTTTTACTTTCGTTATAAAAATAGCCAGTTACAAAACCGGTAATTGTTTTTGAGAACATTGAAATTCCAAGCAAACCACCTGTGATAAGGTCAAACAAAAATCCGTAAACAAAACCGAGAATTGTACCATGTATTTGGCCCATTTTCAATGTAAAAACAACGAGAAGAATGATAATCAAATCAGGAACTGCACCATTGATTGATATAAGAGGGACAATCGTTGTTTGAATAACAAGTAAAGGGAAAAATAAAAGAATAGCGGCAAAGTAATCAGTTTTCATTTCTATTATAAAAATTTAATTCCAGATTATTTATCTGCTTACTTTCCACTATTCCAATTACAAATACATTTTCAACTTTAATAAAATCAACGAAAGGCTTTATTTTAACTTCATTGAATATTCCTGTTTTTAAATTACTTAAACCGGTAACAATACCTACAGGTAAAGGTATTGGAACAATAGAGCTTAAATCACTGGTAATTATACGGTCACCGGGCTCAACGTCATAAGTTTTTGGAACATTTATAATGACAAGGTTTTCGCCGTTCCATTTCATTACACCATCAATCCTGCTTCGCTGATCTTTAACAGTTATTTTTAAATCCAGATTTCTTAATGTTCTGGCTATGGAGTAATCTGAAGATGCATTATAAATGACACCTATTAATCCCTGATCATTTATCACAGCCATTCCGGGTTTTATACCGCTTCTTATACCAGCATTTATAATTACAGTTCCTTGAATTTTGGAAAAGGATTTTGAAACTATGGAGGCAGGAATTAAAGGATAATTAACGGTATCTTTTAACTTAAGGAGATTTTTTAATTCATCATTTTGAATGCCGTATTCTCTGAGCCTATTAACTTGCAGCATAAGTTCGGCATTAACTTCCCTTAACTGTTTATTTTCACTTTTTACCTTAGCAATATTTATAAAATCTGAAACTACAGAAGTGACTGCGGCAAAACTGCCGAAAGCGACAGCACGCACATTTCTTACTTCAGGTTTCTGGTTTATAGAAAGGACAACAAAGCTAATAATAACTAAAACTACAAGTACAATATATTCTCTAAAACTTGACCATAAACGGGTAAGGAATCTGAACATTAATATCTTCTATTACGAATTAATACTTTTGAATAATGATTTAGATTTTCAATTACTTTTCCGGCACCTCTTGCAACAGCAGTTAGAGGGTCTTCAGCAACATTAACAGGGAGATTAGTTTCCATACGAATTCTTTCATCCAAACCTTTTAATAATGCCCCGCCGCCGGTAATCATAACACCTCTATCGAGGATATCAGCGGAAAGTTCGGGAGGTGTTCTCTCAAGAGACTGCCTTACAGCATCAACGATCTGTGCGATAGCCTCGGCAAGAGCTTCTCTAATTTCAACCGAACTTACTTCAGTTGTTTTAGGAATTCCGCCAACGAGATCTCTTCCTTTAACTTGAATAGTTATTTCTTCTTTTAAAGGGACAGCCGAACCGACTTCACATTTTATTGCTTCGGCAGTTCTTTCACCAATGAGAATATTATGATTTTTCTTAAAGAACTGCATAATAGCATAGTTCATTTCATCACCTGCAATTCTAATAGACTCTTCATTTACAATACCTGATAAGGCAATAATAGCAATTTCGGTGGTACCGCCTCCAATATCAATAATCATATTCCCAACGGCGGCTTCGACGTCAATTCCAATTCCAATAGCGGCTGCCATAGGTTCAGCGATAAGGTGCACTTCCTTTGCACCGGCATGTTCAGCACTATCTCTAACAGCTCTTTTTTCGACTTCAGTAACACCACTAGGCACAGCAACAACAACTCTTTTACTTGCAAATGCTCCGCCTTTAACTTTTTTTATAAAAGCTCTAATCATTCCTTCTGCAATTTCAAAATCGGCAATTACACCATCTCTCATAGGACGAGTAACCCTTATTTCCTTGTGTTCCCTACCCTGCATTTCTTTCGCTTTATTTCCAAGAGCGATAATTTTTTTCGTATTTTTATCAAAAGCTACAATTGAAGGTTCATTAAGGACGATACCCTTACCTTTGACCCATATAAGCGTGTTTGCAGTGCCAAGATCTATGGCAATATCAGCAGAAAAAAAATCAAATAATCCCATAAAACCTCTCTAATTCTCTTATACTTAAGAATTAATGTTTAAAATGTCTTAAACCAGTAAAAACCATTGAAACGTTATTCTGATTGGCAGCATCAATAACTTCATTATCTCTAACAGAACCGCCGGGCTGAATAATAGAAATTGCACCAGATTTAATGATTTCCAGAAGCGTATCCGGGAAGGGAAAAAAAGCGTCTGATGCAGCAACAGAATCCTTTAAATCCAGGCTATATTCTTTTGCTTTCATAGCAGCAATTTTAGCAGAATCCAACCTTGACATTTGTCCGGCACCTACTCCCAAAGTAGCTTTATCTTTTACAAATACAATTGAATTTGATTTAGTATGTTTCGCAACAATCCATGAAAAGAATAAGTCTTCCAATTCAGATTCAGAAGGTTTTCTATCAGTTACTGTTTTTAAGATACTTTTGTCTAAAGATACATTATCAGCATCCTGGATAATAGCTCCGCCGGGAATATTTTTAAAATTCAACATTGAATCCCTAACAGATTTTAATTGTTTTAAAAGCCTTCTATTTTTCTTTTTAGTTAATATCCCGACTGCGCCATCAGTATAATTAGGTGCAACGATTATTTCAAGGAAAATGTCATTTAATTGCTCTGCTACCTGTTCATCAACAACGGAAGTAAATGCAACTATTCCGCCAAATGCAGAAGCAGGATCACATTTTAATGCCCTTTGATATGCTTCGATGGAACTCTTTCCTATAGCAGCACCAGCAGGATTCATATGTTTGATTATTGCGCATACATTACTATTAGGTTCAGCTTCAGAAACTGAAAGATCTTCAATCAATTCGACTGCAGCGATGAGATCCATAATATTGTTATAAGAAAGTTCCTTTCCATGAAAAACATCGAAATAGGAATGGAAATTACCATATAAAGCAGCTTTTTGGTGAGGATTCTCACCATATCTAAGTTCTTTTTCTTTCTTTAAATTAATTTTGAATGTATTTGCCGGATACGAGAATTTTTCTTCCAGGAATTTAGAAATATAAGCATCATAAAAAGCAGTATGAGAAAATGCTTCTACAGCTAAGTTCTTTCTAGTTTCTAAAGTTATTTCGCCTTTTTTAAGTTCGGCTATAATATCAGAGTATTGTGAAGGATCGGTCAGGATTGAAACATATTTATAATTTTTAGCTGCAGCTCTAACCAGAGTAGGTCCGCCAATATCGATATTTTCAATTATTGTATCCAAATCAGAGGCAGGGTTTTCAACTGTCTTAACAAAGGGGTATAAATTAACGCATACAATATCTATAGGAGCAATATCATTCTCATCCGCTTCATTTTTATCTGAATCACTATCTCTTCTGAAAAGAATGCCGCCGAGTATTTTAGGATGAACTGTTTTCACTCTCCCATCAAAAATTTCCGGGAAACCTGTAAAATTACTTACTTCCGTTACATTTATTCCTTTAGAAGATAAAACCTTTGCTGTATTTCCAGTAGCAATTATTCCATATTCAAGTTGTACCAAAGATTCTGCAAATTCTATTAAACCCGATTTATCTGAAACGCTTAATAATGCTAATTTATTCAATGCAAATAACTTCCGATTTCTTAATTAAAGTACTTTAATATTTTTAGGGAAAATATTAAATAGAAAAGATTTTATCAAACAAACATAAGGAAGAAAAGATAAAAATCTAAATGATTTTCGAACAATTCATATGCCAAATTTAATTTTTTATAATTACTCTTCCTTCAACAACCGATACTTTGCCTTCAGCAATTTTACAAATAACAAAAGGGAGAATTTTATGTTCAATTTTCAATACCCGTTCGGCAATATCTTCAGGAGAACGAACATCTGAAATATCAATACATTGCTGGGCTATTATTTTGCCTGTATCATAAGTTTCATCAACAAAATGGACAGTTGCGCCTGAGACTTTTACAGATGAATTGAAAACTGCTTTATGAACATTTATACCATACATTCCTTTACCCCCGAAAGAAGGGAGTAAAGCGGGATGAATGTTGATAATTTTCCATTTAAAATCTCTGATTACTTCATCCGGAATTAGTCTTAGGAAACCGGCAAGGACAATTAATTCGATTTCAAGTTCTTTAAGTTTAGCGGCTAAATTAATGTAAGGAATCGAACCCTCTTTAATTCCCAGACAAAACGTTTTTATTGAGAAACTTTGAGCTATATCGAAAGCAGGACAATCAGATTTATCACTAAAAACGGCTTTAACGTTAACTAAATTTTCTAATTCAGAGGAATTTAAAATGGCATGGAGGTTTGAACCTCTACCAGAAACAAAAACTGCTGTATTCAAATAAAAATCTTCTTTTCGAAATGGTCAAAAATTAGCTAAATAGAAGGATAGAAGCAATTAATTCTAAGTTTTACTAGAAAGTGTTTTATTTAAAGGTGTATGTTTTCTCAACCCAGTAAACAACTTTATTGCTTTTAATTTTAACCGGCTCCCATCTCGATTTATAGGCGGCATCAATTACACTTTGAAGATATTTTTGCGAACCGGTTGTATTTGCAATAATTTTATGTTCAATGACTTTACCATTTGTTCCTATTTTTAGTCTTATATCTACATATCCATTCACATCTTCATCTGAATTATGGGGAAGAACTTCAAGAATTTGTTTCGGAACAAAAGGCAGTAGAGGTGCATCCAGGCTGGTTTCATTTCCGGAAACATGCGTAAAGTTTCCATTTTCCAGATTTGTGTTACTTAAAACCGATAAAATTTTCTCATCAGGTAAAGTTTCAGGTTCTTCAAGATTATTAGGAATAATAATTTTTGGTTCCGGAGGTTTAGGATTTGCAATTTTAGATTGAACAGTATTCTGGGTTAAATCATTAATAGTGATAATTAGAGATTGATATACATGAACATAAGAAGAAGAAGGAGAAGTTTTAGGAAAAACGATAAATAAAATTATAATCAATGACAAACTAATAATAAAACTAATCTTAATATGTATCTTATAATCATTTTTTAATATTTTGAAGCGATCGGTCATAATTGTATGTATATTATTTCCAGAAAAGGTCGGTATTCTGTTCAATTTCCTTACCCGAAATATTATCTTTTATTTTGACAGATAAAATATAATTTCCCGGTTCATATAACGTATTTGATTCAAATAAAACTAATATAAAAAATATCTTGTTCAATGTGTAAAATTAAATTGATATGCAAATATTTCAGTTTGATTTATCTTTGAGAGCGGGTATAATATAGTAGTTATGAGGAGTTAAGACGTTTTCAGAGAGAAATATGTCTGTAAAGGAGGTAAAAAAAATAATGATGAATAGATATTATAATTTAAGGAAAAATGATTAAGGAGACAGTCTATAAATAGAATTATAGAATTATTTTAATTTACTAGCGTAGATTAAGTTTTTTAATTTGTTTTGATAGTCAAAGTCATCATAACCAGCAGCTTCGTTTATAAAATTATTATATGCAACCATATTTCCTAATTTTTTGTAGGCTCTTGCAATATAAAAGACAGCAAAAGGTTTAACCCATTCTTCTTCTTTTGTATCGATGCTTTGAGCAGCAAAGCCCATTTTTAATGATTCATCATAATTATTTAGCCCAAAGGCAGCACTGCTAAGATATAAATAGACTTCTGCTTTTAAATCATCATCTTTAACAACAGGGATTAAATCGTATAAATCGTTATAAGCAGATCGATATTTACCGGCATCAATTTTATTAGAGGCCTTAATAACTTTAACTTCATTAGAATCCAGATCTCTTGAAGAATAAATTTCTCCTTTTCTTTTTGCATAAATATCATCATCCAGATCCATATTACCGTTTTTCGTTTTTTCAAAATATTCTTTTGAAGAGGCAGTATCTCCCATAATTTCATAACAGATCCCGAGACGGTAAGCTGCTATCCCCGTATAATCATGATCCGGTGTTTGATCAAGGAAATTCAGATAGTAATTGACTGCAGATTTAAAGTCATTCTTTTTATAAAATATATCACCTAATAGGAAATTGGATAGAGAAATCAACTGGATAAATTTAGGAGAATCAATTGCAACAATCTTAATTAATGCTTTCTGCGCCTGGTCAAGTTCATGTCTTTTTATTTCCAAACTTGCATAAGAATAATTAAAAATAAGGTTGTTAGGGTATCTTTGAATTAAATTCTTTAAGTAAACTGAAGCTGAATTGTAGTCAAATAGGACTTCAGATAAAATTTGCGAAAGATAGTATTGTGCATCAATCTTAGAGAAGTAACCATTTTTAGCACACTTGCTGATATACTTTATACCTTGTGCCCTATCGCCATTTATACCGGCTAAACTTAAAGCCCATTTAAAAGCAGAAGGGATTTGTGCAACAGCAAAATTATATAGACCTAGACCAAGGAAGGCATCATAATAAGTTGAATCGAGCTCAATTACTCTATTTAAATAAGATTCAGATTTTTTTGTTGCCCATGCAGCATCTAAATAGTGCTCAGCTTTGGAAAATGCAATCGCCCTAAGAGTATAGTTAGCGCCAATAATATATAAAAGGTCTTTATTATTTGGTTCTTTTTCAATCAGATTGTCTCCCTTTTCAATAGTCAAATCAGAATATTTTAAGAAATTTTCATATTCATCCTTGTCCTTACTGGATAGAAAATACCATAAAGATAGACTCGATTGATAATGGTATCCTCTGGGATCATCGGGAAATTTGCTTATTATCTGATCAAAAATCTGGGCTGCTTCATTCCATTTGAAATTATATGATTTATCCAAACCTCTAATAACAAGATCCTGAATTTCCTTGTTTGTCAGAGAATTAGAAAAACTTTTTTGCAGGGGGAAAAGTAGAAAGATAAGAGATAGAAATAGAAAGGCATTAAAGTAAAAGCCTCTGAAGAAAGAATTAAACATTTACAAAAGATCCCTTTTTTTCTTCCGAATATTTCAAAGCAGCTTCAATAAAACTTCGAAATAATGGATGTGCTTTTGTAGCACGGGATTTAAGTTCGGGATGGAATTGACATCCGAGAAACCATGGATGATCGGGTATTTCAATCATTTCGACAAGCTCTCTATCCGGGGATAAACCGCTAAATATCATTCCATTATCGGAAAGAATTTTTCTAAATTTATTATTTACTTCAAATCTGTGCCTGTGACGTTCTGAAATATGTTCAGACTTATAAGCTTTATAAGCATTAGTGCCAGGTTCAATAATGCAAGGATAGGCACCAAGCCGCATAGTAGCCCCCATATTTTTAATATTTTTTTGATCAGGCATCCAATCAATCACATTATACCTGTTCTTTTAAATTCAGAACTATTAGCTTTGCTAATACCGCAAACATTTCTTGCAAATTCAATAACAGCACATTGAAGCCCTAAACAGATACCAAAATAAGGAATATTATTTTCTCTTGCATATTGAACGGCTTTTAATTTACCTTCTATTCCCCGCTCACCAAATCCACCAGGTACGAGAATTCCACTGACACCATTAAGTATTTTAGAAACATCCTGCATTTCACAAACTTCTGCATTAACTGCTCTGATAATTACTTTGGCATCATTTTCAGCACCGGCATGGACGAAAGATTCCCAGATACTTTTGTAAGCATCTACATGTTCAATATACTTTCCGCAAACAGCAATTTCAACAGTTCTTAAAGGATTTTTGACTTTAGCAGTGAAACTTTCCCATTCGTCTAATTTAATTTTCTTTTCATTAAGATGAAGTCTTTTGATAACCAGGAGGTCTAACTTTTCTTTTAAATAAAACCAGCGGTACTTCATAGATTGAAGAACAATCTTGAGCAGAAATAACAGCTTTTGAATCGACATTACAGAATAATGCTATTTTATCGCGTAAATCTTTGGATAATTTATTTTCCGATCTGCAAATCAAAACATCAGGCTGAATGCCCAGAGCCAATAAATTTTTGACACTATGCTGAGTTGGTTTTGTTTTAACTTCGTGAGCTGCGGGGATATAAGGAACCAGGGTAACATGGATATTCATGGTGTTCTTTCTTCCGAAAGAGAGCATAAGCTGCCGCATAGCCTCAATAAAAGGAAGAGATTCAATATCACCAACAGTTCCACCAATTTCGGTGATAATAATATCGTACTCATCAAGCTCACTTAGTTTTGTTAATCTATATTTAATTTCATCGGTAATATGGGGAATAACTTGAACTGTAGCGCCTAAATAATCTCCACGTCTCTCTTTAGTAATAACTTCGTTATATACCTGCCCTGTAGTAGTATTATTAGCTTTGGTCATATTAACATCGAGAAAGCGTTCATAATGGCCAAGATCCAGGTCAGTTTCCGCACCATCATCGGTAACATAAACTTCACCATGCTGAAAAGGGCTCATAGTTCCCGGATCAACATTTATATAAGGGTCAAATTTTTGGACGGTAACTTTGAATCCCCGCTGTTTAAGAAGTAGACCTAAAGAAGAGGCAGTAATTCCTTTCCCTAAAGATGAAACAACACCACCTGTTACGAATATAAATTTAACCTTTTTAGCAGACGCCATTTAAATTTTTTTTGCTCTCAAATATAGAATAACTTTGAACGAGTGTCAATTTGAATACATTAAAAAAGAGTGCCGGAGAAATTTTTCAGACAAAGTTTATAAATTGAGACGGATTTATCAAATCATTTGTTAATCAACAATTTAACATCATCAGTTGTAACAGATTTAGGTCTAATTAAAGGTTTTAACATTGCTCTATTTACTACTGCCTGAGCAGTTAATCCCAGACTTCTTGATACTGCAAACATGACTGTATAGTAAGAGAATTCTTTTAAGCCATAGTGATATAATAATGAACCTGTAGCTGCATCTACATTGGGCCAGGGATTCTTAACTTTATCTAGTTTTTTTAATTCAATAGGAACAACTTCAAATAATCTTGAAACCGTTAAAAAGACAGGATCATCAGGAAAATGTTTTTTACCAAAATTTAAGAAAGCTTCAAATCTAGGATCAGTAATACGAAGGACTGCATGTCCATATCCGGGAATGACTTTCCCGGAATTCAAGGTATCCTTGACAAAATCTTTCAATTGTTTTTCGGAGGGAGTTCCTTTATATTTATCCATTAATTCGAGAATCCATTTTAAGCTTTCCTGATTAGCCAGACCATGTAAAGGACCTGCCAAACCATTGAAACCACCGGAAAGAGAATAATAGAGATCCGACAAAGCTGAATTTATAGTTTGAGTTGCCAATGCGCTAACATTCCCGCCTTCATGGTCACAGTGAGCAACGAGATAAAGCCTAATAAGATCATAAAAATCTTCTTTTTCAAATTCTTCACCGAGCATATGTGCATAATCATGGCTTAGATCGGAATCCGCATCAGCCGGGATTATTTCACCCTTATTAAATCTCATTCTATAAATACCGGCAGCCACAGCGGGAAGTTTAGCAACAATATTCAAAGCATCTTCCAGAGTTGGTTTCCAATAATCTTCTTTTCTTATTCCGGTATCATATTGCTTATGAAAAACAGATTCCTTCTGCATTATAAGAATTGCAGTGTTAAACATAGTCATCGGATGTGAATCTGCAGGCATACTCTTCAGTACATTCCAGACATATGAGGGCACTTCTTTTTTTTGCTTAATTTCGGAGGAGAAATCAATTAACTCTTGTTCACCGGGAAGTTCACCAGTAAGGAGCAGATAAAAAATTTCTTCAGGAGTCCGATCGACCAATTTCTTTAGATGTGTACCTCTAATAATCAGTCCTTCATCGTTAGGCACTCTAGAAGTATCACAAATTAATGCTCTAACTCCCCGCATACCTCCGAACGCCTGACTTATAGTAACGGAAGATAATTCTTTATTCCCTGCTTTTTCCAAGATTTCTTTTTCTTCTTTGCGCCAGTTTTCGATTTTACTGCTTAATTTCTTACGAATATCAGGCATTACCATATTCTCCTATAAATAGAATTTTTCAATCAGGTGACAGGGTAAATTACCTTTTTTCTTTGAGGAATACAATTATAGGGGTATGAGGTGTTAAGTATAGAGTTATAGGGCAGCAGGTCAGAAAGCAAAGGTTAAAAGTCAGAGGTCAAAAGTCAGAAGTCAGAAATAAAAATTAAATTTAATCACATAGAGTTATGTATATTTTTGTTAAATATTATTATGAAATTTACCGGTGCAAATGAAAGTCTTTGACGCGAAACAATATGTAATTTTTCTTCTTCTTATAACTTCTATTTCCTTTGCTCAAGGGAGTGATATTAATTATGATAATAATTCCTCTGTAATGAGTCATGATAAAGATGTTACCAATAGTGAAAAATTTGAAACATATGATGGCAAAATAATTAGACATATTAATATTTATATAAAAGATGTATTCAATTCTACATTAAAAGAAGATTCAAACTGGACACCTTCGTGGTTCGGGAAAATTGGAAATTCACTTCATTTTAAATCAAGGCAATGGGTTGTACGTAACAGATTGTTATTCAGAACCGGGGATACATTAGATTCACAGGTATTATATGAAAGTGAAAGATTGCTGAGAAACAGCAGTGAATTTTTAGATGCCAAAATAAGACCGGTACCAATAAGGAGTTATAAGGACAGTGTTGACGTATCAGTTACTGCTCAGGATAGATGGACCATTTCCCTTCAATTTTCCTACAAGACTAATTATAAAAGGGGGTATTTAGGATTAAGTGATGAAAACTTTTTAGGCCTTGGTCATTTTATGGAGGCAAAATATACTCATGACGAAGATAGGAGAATTGGTTCAGGCGGAAATCTTAGATATACTGCAAGAAACATTAGGGGAACTTTTATTGATGCAGATGGCAGATTTGAAACAAATAACAGTTCAAATTTCAAAAGTATCGGTCTTTCCAGACCTTTCACTTCAATATATATTCCATGGTCAGGTGCTTTAACTTTCAGCTGGTTAAATGATGAGTTTAATTATTCGAATGATAGCATCGGAACAGTGAATTTTCCATATAAAGAAATTAAACAGGATATCTGGATTGGAAAAACATTTAAAATATGGTTCTTACCTCCCTATCTGAAAAAAAATACTGAAGCTTTTACATCAGCAAGAATACTGCATGTAGATCATCCTGAAAAGCCGGTGAATTCTCAAATATCGGGGAAATTATTTGATTCTTATACTCAATATCTGATAAGCACCGGATTATTAAATAGACACTATTTTGAGGATAAATATATAGATGCATTCGGAGTAACAGAGGATATTCCAGTCGGTGAAATGATATCACTAACTTTAGGAAAAGATATCAGTACTATTAGTAATAGATTCTATACAGGAATAGAAATTATATATTCAAAAAGGATTTTCGGATTAGGATATACTTCTACAGATTTTAAGTTAGGAGGATTCAAAAATGCCGGAAGCCGGGAGCAGGATTTATTTAATTTTAATTTTATATATCATTCTGAATTATTAAAAAAAGAAGATTGGAAATTTCGTTTTTTCCTTCAAACAGATCTTTTATACGGATTTAACAGGTTTCAGGGAGAACAGATATACTTAAATACTGAAAATGGAATAAGAGGACTAGACAATATATTACTATATGGGACAAAAAGGATAACAGTAAATCTTGAAGCGAGGGTTTTCAGTCCTTTTGCACCACTTGGTTTTGTTTTGGGAGGAATTGTTTTTTCAGATCTAGGACTGATATCGGATACAGGAGTTAATCTGAGCAGGAGCAAGCTTTACCAAAGCTACGGGATCGGAATCAGGACTAGAAATGAATCGATTACAAATACAAATTTTGTCATTTCACTCGCGTATATTCCAATTAACAACAGAACTTCAGGGGGTTCATTTAAAATATTATTTAATACCAGTATTGTATTAGGTTCAAGGGATTTCGGATTAAGCAGTCCCTCGATTTTTGAATATGGTAATAATCAACAGACAATGGTTCCTTAAACGATAACATTAAGAAGGGAGAAGTTTCTGAATAGAAATTCTTTTTTTAATATTATCGTGTTGATTAAGATATTCATTAACCGGAACTTTTGAGTCATAACTTTTAACAGCAGCTTCAATGGTATCAAAAATACTAAAGAACCTCTTTGTACCGACTTTTTCCATTATGGTTCTAACATTAGAATGTGATTTTACGATTCTTACATCGCCTCCCTTTTCTAACAAGTTTTTCTTTATATAAACCATTGCTCCAAGGAAAGTTGAATCAATAAATTCACATTGTCTAATATCAATAACTATTTTTTTGAAGTTTCTTGCTAAATCAAGAGTTAAGACATCTTTGAATTGAAGCGCTTCTTTGCAAGTTGCTCTTGTAAGATTCACAATTTCAACAACAACATCTTTTAATATTATTCTGTCAAAGTCTTCCATATTTTTGCCCTAAAGGAAGTTAAGAAAATAGAAAATAGTTAAGCAAAATATAAACACTAAATAACTTAATTCAATTTCCGTTCCTATAAAAAAGAGGATATTTTTTAGATAAAAGCAGGAATTACTTTCTATATCTGTTTCAATATGATAAAAAGGAACAGTTAAAAGGATTGGTGGTTGGTGGTTGGAATTTGAGAAAAATCGATTTTGAGGGCTTACTTTTGTTTGAGGCATATAAAGATATGGATAATAGAAAAAAATGGGCTTAGAAGTAAAAAAATGATAGAAAACCTACGCTATTTCGTAAGTAATTTTTAGAGTCCGGTGAACGAAATGAAGCACAATTAATAAATAGCCTTAATTATGTATTGAGGCAGACTTTTATTTTTCGATTTTTCTTTAAAAACCCCTTCTCAACTACCGGTTTTTGAAAAAAACTAAAGGAGAGGCATAGTTATATATGCCTTAAAAATTTTCTCTTTAAAAATAGGGGGTTGAGAAGCCTTTTTCTCAAAATAAAACATTTCAACATATGATTAGGAAGTTACATTTTTATTATATCCCCGCTCACCAAAAGGCTGAAGTTTATCGAGCCACATTTCTTCCAGTACATGTAAATCTTCAGTATAATCATAATCCGCGTCTTCTTTGGGTTCAAGGAAGTCAATAACTTCAAATAAAAAATTTTCTTCTTTGTATAGTATTAAAGTCTTCCTGCAAGGTTTTATTTATATAAGAACCCATTTCAAGCTGGAATTTAATGCTATTTAATTTTCCTTTTAGATTTTTGCTGCTTCCAATGAATAGTTTTCCATTCGCAATATTTTTTATTTGAAAGATGCCCATTGGGGGTGGGGATTGTAAATATTGTTTCTTTAATTTTTTCTTATCCATTATGTTTCCTTTTATAATATCTTTTTAATCCGGAAGCTCTTCACATAAAAAGCCGTAACTCTTTATCCTGCTTACCACATCATTTGTTTCGATATTATCTCCAATTACTCTAATAATCTTATCTTTATCTTCGAGATCTATTGTACATTCATTTATGCAGGGATAGAGTCTGTCAAAGTAGTATTGCATAAATAGTATAAATTTTTATTTGGATGTTAAAATATAAATTTAAAGATAAAACAATATATCACTCCTATGGAGTGCATGGATATTTGGTTTCCTTAGGAGCTAAGAGGTACCGGCCTAAGTCCGGTGTTAACATTTGCGATAAAATCTCGTATTTTTTCTTAATCGGGGGTTGTTTTTGATAACAGACGAAAAGATTCCGGTGTTAGCCTTTGTTTTCAATATTCTCATTGCTTTTCATTGACTTTTGTCCGGAGGGTAAGATGGAATTAATGGAGGACGTTTTGGAATTTCCATTGGATGTTCGTTTATTTTATCCATTATATATTTTATTCCTTTTTCTAGTTGTGCATCTTTGCCAGCCATAATTTCGCCTGGCAAATCATCAACTTCTATATCAGGTTCCACTCCATGATTTTCAATCACCCATTGGGAATTTAATCCGAATATACTGAACTCAGGGACTGTAATATACCCTCCATCTAATAATTTCCAGTACCCGCGAATTCCTCTTACACCGCCCCATGTTCTTGTACCGATGAGAGGACCTAAATTATATTTTTTGAAATAAAAAGGAAATATATCTCCATCGGAGGCGGAATAATTATTTATTAAAGCAACCATATAACCGTTTAGAACTTCTCCAGGTATAGTGCCCGGTTCTCCTTGCCGGTTTGTTTCCATTCCGACTAAAATTCTTCTGAGTCTTTCGAGAAGGATTTGATCGATATTTCCTCCCCCATTATATCTAACATCAACTATTAATCCTTCTTTACGAATCTGGGGATAAAACTGATTGACAAACTGATTTATACCAACGTCACCCATATCTGAAAGATATATATATCCAATTTTTCCGTTGGATTCCTTGCTAACAATATCGCGGTTATGATCAATCCAATCTTTTAATCTTAAATTTAATTCTTCATTAATAGGTTTGACTACTTCATCATGCTGATTCGAACCATTTGCATCATCTGACAAAGTTAAAGTAACAGTCTTTTCAAGGCTATTAACAAAAAGGCTATAAGGATTTTCCGGTGCTTTAAGCTCATGACCATTTACTTTTAAGATAAAATCACCTTCTTTAGCACTAACACCAGGTTCTGTTAAAGGAGAGCGAAGGTCTTCTCTTGTATTATCTCCGGTATATATTTTTTTAATAAAATATCGACCTGAGGATTTATCTAAGGCAAAATCGACTCCTAATAAGTCCAGTTGGATTAGATTCATTATTCGGTTCATCACCACCGCCGACATAAGTATGAGAATTTTGAAGTTCGCCTATCATTTCGCCTATTAAATAATTTAAATCAGCTCTACAGGTTAATTCAGGAAGAAGTTTTTCATATTTGGTTTTAATTTCATCCCAATTCTTACCATTCATTTCGGGATTAAAGAAGAAATCTCTTTCCAGTCTCCAAGCCTGATGAAACATTTCATTCCATTCATCAACAGGATTGATCAGGATTTTCATACCGGATAAATCTAATTTTTTTTCACTTTTCTTTAACTCCGGACCGGGTTTAGAATCTGCGATTACATAACTACTTTTCTTTTGGTAAATAATTTTACTCCCATCAGCACTTAGTTCATATCCTTGAAGCCCGGATATTAAACTTGATTCTTTTCTTTTTTTCAAATCAAAAACATGGAGCGTATCATCTTCACCAGGAAGCCTTGGACCATCAACGATTCTAGATGGTGATGTCATATAATAAATAAATTCATCTGATGTCAATAATTGATGAATATTTGCTGATGGAATGGGTAAAGGAACGGCTCTAGACATTAATCCATTGATATCAATTTTAATTGGTGCAATTGCACCCGGTTTCCATTGAGATTTCTTTGAAGTATCTTTTTTTGTTTCAAATGAGCCCTCATCGGATCTAGGAGCAAATGGAGACGGCTCAGATTTTTGCAGAGTTGCAATGTAAATCCCCCCCATTTTCTCTGTTGCCATATTAAATTCAATTTGACTTGAGACAGGATTTTCATGCCTTGATGAAATAAAAAATAGATATTTACCATCGGAGCTAAAAACCGGATTATAATCATCGTTCATTTCCGAACTGATATTTACAGTCTTATTATCATTTAAATTATAAAGATAAATATCGCTAAAATTGTTTTCTGCAATTTTGTTATAAGTAATCCATAGACCATCCGGAGACCATTGATAATCATGAATTTCATTCCTTTTTGATTGGTCAACTTTAATTAAATTCTTTTCTTTAATATTTATATACCAGAGAGTTTTTTCGTTATCCGAAAAAGCAAGTTTATCACTTCCAGGTGCCCAAACAGGGCCATAGAAATATCCTTTTTTACTATTGGTTATTATTTGTTCTTTACCGGAACCATCAGAAGATTTAATTGCTATCTGGCTCTCACCTTCTGCATCAGTTACATAAGCAACCCATTTACCGTCAGGGGACCATGATGGATTTTCCTCACGAGCATTTGAAGATTCAGTTAAGTTTCTAATATTACCATGTTCTTCGGGAACAGTGAATATATCTCCTCTTGCTCCAAATAAAGCTCTCTTTCCATTGGGAGCAATTTGATAAGTGACTATTTGTTTATTAGCGTTTACCCATTTGGGGCGTGTTTGAGTACCATCATCTGGAACATCAACATTTATCTCATTAAGTTTTTCACCGGGAAGATCAATAACATATAAAGAGCCTCCGCATTGGAATACAATTCCATTATTACCAAGGCTCGGCCAATCAACATCGTAGTCTTTGAAATTAGTAAGCTGTTTAAAAATTTTGGTCTGTGTATCATACGCCCATATATTCATTCTATTTTCAGGACCTCTATCGCTGGCGAAATAGATTGTATTTTTGTACCACATTGGATAGGAATCAGTCCCCTTCCAATCAGTAACTTTATCAATATTCTTGCTGTTAAAATTATAAATCCAAATATCTTGAGCTAAGCCGCCATAGTAATTTTTCCAGGTTCTAAAATTTCTAAAAATCCTGTTGTAGGCAATCATACTTCCATCGGAGTTATAGGATAAGAGGCCTCCCTTTGGAAGAGGAAGCTGTTCAGGCAGACCGCCTTCCATAGGGACAGAAAATAATTGACCAAACCATGAGTTAAAAGTATTTCTTCTGGAAAGAAAGATTATATTTTTACTATCAGGGGTCCAGGCAACAACCATATTATCGGGACCCCATCTGAGAGGAGCATCTTTTATAACATCAGAATGGTATGTAAGTCTTTTTGCCATACCTCCATCTGCAGGGATTGTATAGACATCTGTATTACCGTCGTATTCAGCAGTAAAAGCAATATATTTTCCGTCGGGAGAAAAGCGGGGCATAATATCAAAACCTTCATCAGTTGTAAGTCTGCTTGAGGTTCCGCCATTCCTATTAACTTTCCAAAGGTTTCCGCTTGATTCAAAAACAATTGTGTTATTATAAAGTGTTGGATATCTACATAGTACTTTTGAAGAATTTGATTGTGCAGAAGAAGGGAAAAAAATTCCGCTTGAGAATATTATGATAGAAAATAACAACATAAATAAAGCTGCCCGGCTTTTTTTCATTTTTATCCTCATTTAACAGATAAAATTTATCAATATATTTAATATTATAAGAATTATAAAATAAATAGAGGGATTTTTGATGGTTCAATTTATAGTTCTCTAAAAATGAATAAACTTTAAATTAAAATAATAATTAACCTTTAGCAATTTATTTTAATAGTCTTCTCAATGGCTAAATAGTAGGATAGATATTCCTGTCTGCCCATAAATTTTTGGATGGTGCATTTATTGTTAACAGACAAGAATGTCTGTTCTACGTGTTTTACACCAGGCCTAGCCATAATTGATAAAATCCAAAACAAGCGAGTGCAAAGACAGAGATTCCCAACATTACTTTTACTACTCTAGGACCAAAGTTTTTTGCAAAGGCAAAAATAAAAATAATACTTGCAATGCCTAAAATAAGTGTAGCATAAAAGCTAATTAAGAGAATAATCCCGTTTATAGGAGCTTCTTTATATCCTCTTAAAAAGAGAGGTCCCATAACCAGGCTCCAGCCAAGGTAAGGATTAGGATTTAAGAAATTCACAACTGCAGCTTTAAATAGAGTTTGTTGGTTTGATTGAGGTTCAGGTTTCTTTTCCGCATTATAATTTTTCCATGTTTTAAATGTATCATAAACCAAATAAAAAAGGAATAAGGCTCCTGCAAGATGCAAAAATCGGATTAGTGAATCAGGGAGCTGGTTTAATAAGAACAAAACCAGTATTATTATTGGTACATCGCTTATTAGAGGTGAGAAAGAAGCAGGTAATGTTTTACGCCAGCCATTGGTAAAAGTCTGTGATATAATATATGTTTGAAGAGGGCCCGGCTGTGCAGCGGCAGCAAAACCAAATGTAATTCCGAAGATTAGATAGCTAAACATTTAAATTGTTTAATTGCTTAATTGTTTAATTGTTTAATTGCTTAATTGCTTTATTGTTGAAGGCATGATTATTAACTTGAATATTTCAATTTTACTTTCAACTAAAATTATACGAAACCGGTATTAGAAAGATGACATCTTTAATAAATAACGATAGGCTATATCCGGACTTACATTTTAACAAAAATTTGAAAATAATTTTCTTTTTAAAGATGTCATCTTATTGTGAGCAGTTTCAGTTATTTTAGTAATTATTTATTCAGATGGTTTATCAGAAGCAGAATCAACCGGTTCCCATAGTTCTATCTTATTATTTTCGGGATCAAGAATGTGGATAAACTTTCCATATTCGTATTCTTCAATTGAATCTAATATGGTAACACCATTCTTTTTTAATTCTTCAACCAGTTCAATCAGATTCTCAACCCTATAATTGATCATGAAATCTTTTTTAGAGGGATCAAAATAATTTGTATTATCAGGGAAAGGGCTCCATTGCAAATATTCCTTTTTATCAGGATTGTCTATGGATCTAAATTCAAAGAGTGAGCCATAATCATTAGTGACAAGGCCTAAATTCTTTTGATACCATTCTTTTACTTTATCCGGTTCTTTAGATTTGAAAAATATTCCACCAATTCCAGTAACCTTTTTGTTTGTCATAATTATTTTTAATAATAATTAAATAATGATTTTATTTATTCTATAATGAAAAAGTTTTTCGAGTATTCTTGATAAGGAAATTAAAAAATTGCAAAGTTTTTTTAATTCTTTCTTTTAATTTTCAGAAAGATAAAATAAAGATTATTTATTATAAAGGAAACAAATATAATGCTTAATTTATTAATTGGATTTCAAGTTGTGTTATATTGGATTTATGGGCTGTTAGATGGCTGTTTAATGGCCGTTAATTAATCATTTAATTTATAAGACGTAAAAATTGCAGATCAAGAGATATGAAATATTTAAATTATTTAGCTTACTGGACATTACAATAAATGCAAATAATAGATGATTTTTTCAAAATTGACGATATATATCTAATAAAAAAAATTATTAAATTCAAAATAACTTTATATAATTTAAATAATTATTATCGAAGTTAACAGGAAAACAATATGAAAAATAATAATGCGTTAAAAGGGAATAATTTCTTTAAGGAAATCATAGAGGAGGCTTATTATAAAAAAGCCTGGCATGGTCCCAATCTTCACAGCTCTTTAAAAGGAGTGACTGCAGATGATTCGTTAAGGAGACCGTCGAAAGACAGACATAATATTTACGAAATAACGGTCCATTCTTCTTACTGGGTATATAGAGTTATGCAAAGAATCAGGAAAAACCCGGAGATTAAATTTCCTATTAAGGGTACCAATTGGTTTGAAAGCCCGAATACATTAAGTGAAGCCGAATGGAAAAAGCAAAAGAAATTATTAAATGAGTTACATGAAGAACTTTATTCTTTAGTTCTGGATTTGATTGATGAAGATTTCCGAATTAAACCGGAAAGTGAAAAACAAAAAATATCCAGGTTGTTAATTGGTATTGCAATGCACGATGTTTATCATGCAGGACAGATTCAATTGGTTAAGAAATTGATAAAGTAGAGCAATAAAGATTAAAACTTATCCTCAAGGTATATTCTCAGTTAAAGATTATTTTTACCGGATAAAATACTCTTCAGATTTTATAGAAAACCTTCCACAAACCTTAACAAATCAATAATATTAACTTAATATTCTGTTAATGTACTTTATATAATATTCTTTATGTAATATATATTGAAAATAGTTAGGGATGAATAATTCTATTATAAATATAGTTGCTATTCTTCAATCTAGAATGAATCCTGAAAGGATGCCGCATAAAGCAATACTTTCTTTAGGAGGGAAACCTCTTCTTCTTACAATGATTGACAGGGTCAAATCATGCAAGTTAATTAATATGCTGGTAGTTTCAACGACTAATGAAATAATAGATGACCAGGTTTATCAACTGTGCAGGAGAGAGAATATAGCTGTATTCCGCAATGATAAAGAGAACCAGCTTAATTTAGATTATAAGATTGCATTAAAATATGATGCTGATGTAATATTAAAAATATCCATAGATAGTCCCCTAATCGATCCTTCTATTATCACCAGGGTATTAAAATTTTATTTAGAGAATCAATTCAAATATGATTATATAAGTAATTTTAATCCAGCCTCATATCCCGGAGGAAATGAAGTGGAAATGCTATCAATTTCATCATTAAGGAAGGCATGGGAACATGCCGAAAACCCTATTGAAAGGGAGAATACTACATTATATATAAAAATCAATTCCGGAAAATTCAGATTAGGGAATGTATTATGGGAAGCAGGTTATAATTATTCGAAATCGCATAGATGGATGCTTGATTATGAAGAAGATTATATTTTTATAAAAAAGATTTTCGATGAGCTTTTTTATGAAAACCCTAATTTTAATATATATGATATTTTAACATTATTAGACAGGCAGCCGCATTTGAAATATATTAATAACAAACACCTTGAAAACAGCGGTTATATAAAAGGACCACATTATAAGAAAGTTTTGTAATAACATTACTTATCTAAATGAAAATAGCGCATATCTCTGATCTTCATTTTACTACGTTTTTCAAGAAAAACAATCTTGAAAAGATAAAGCATTTACTTAATTATGCACTGGCATATAAAATTGATCATATAGTAATTTCAGGGGATTTAACACATAATTCAGAGATAGAAGCTTTTGAAATTCTACGTAAAATATTTAAGGATTTGGGACTTTTAAATTCAGAAAGGTTGTCTTTGGTGATTGGAAACCATGATATTTTCGGAGGACCGCAAACTGCTGAAGATGTATTTTTATTTCCGGATAGATGCAAATTACTTGATTATGATAAGAAAATAAAAGAATTCGGGGACTTCTTTTCAGAAGCATTTGATTATAAAGTAAGCCCTTCCACTAATAGCTATTTCCCATACTTAAAAAAATTTAATGATGTATCCGTAATCGGATTAAATTCTATAGCAAAATATTCAAAATTAAACAATCCTTTTGCATCTAACGGAAAAATTTATAAAAATGAATATAATTTTCTGGTAAATGTCCTTAACAGTTGTTATATTGAACCAGCAAAAAAACTTATCATCCTTCATCATCATTTTAATAAAATTAAGGTAGATAAAAATAAATCTGCTTCAAGTTTATGGCAGAATATAGAGAAGCAGACTATGAGATTGAAAAAGAAGAAGAGACTTTTTCAATTATTTAGAATGTACAAAGTTGACCTTGTTTTGCACGGGCATATACATGAAAACAATGAATATATTCGAAAAGGAGTAAGATTCATTAATGCAGGAGCAAGTTTGCTGAGTCCTATTGATGATGAACTAAAAATTAATTTTGTAAATGTCCAACATTCTAAAATCAATATTGAGACTCACAGAATTATTCACAATACATCATCGATTATTTATAATCGAGATGAACCGAAACTATTTTCAATAATAAAATAAATGATATTAATATGGAAGAAAAAGATTATTTCGAGAAACTTGCATTAGCAGATTCGATTGAAGATATAGACGAAAAGATAAATTATTTAAATTCCCTTCAATTAGATTTCAGTAAAATAAAAGAACAAGATATTGATCTTTCCAGAATACCTTTTGAAGACCGTTTACATAACATATCATTAAGATTAAATAACTTAGATATTGCATATTTTGATTATGCTTTGAAGACTAAAATATTTTTAGCATCTTTAGAGAAATTAAATTAATTTATATTTCCTTAAAAAAAGTAAGAAACCGGCAGCACCAGCAATAATTCCTGCTCCCAAAGTGGTATAACAAAAAGTATATTTTTCTTTAGGGATTCTTATACTTTTTATTTTTTTATAAAATGTTTTGTCAATATTGATGAAATCAGATAACTCCGACTGATCATACATTCTAAATATTTCTTCTTTGCTAAAGTTGTTTGTATCCTCATACATGATTTACCTTTTATAATTTTTTTTTTGGATTTATGTTAATTTTAATGTAATAAATTTAACATTAACTGTTTCAAACATATTATTACTTTATTAAATCAAGATTAACAATCTGTTAAGGTATAGTTAAGATTTTTTAAAATCCGGAATAAGTTGTTCCTTTTGCCGAATTTCAAACTTTAATAATAGAGAACCAGGTATTAATTCTAATACAGTATTGCAATTAGACTTTTGTATAGTATGTATATATTTATTCCCTTCTATAACTTTTAAGGAATCAAAAGGTAATTTAAGTTTCCATTTTCTTTTGGATAAAGCAGTTCTATTAAATTCAATTTCTATAGTAAATTCATCCCCTTTTGAAGTGACTTTCAAATTAATATTTCCATCGGAAACAGGGGCTTTTGCAATATAAAAATCTGAATAACTTAGGAACCATTCTTTTGGAATTCCGTGTAAAAGTACAAGTTCATTTTGATTGGCATTATTAAGTTCATAAATAAAAGCATCATGAAGAGCTAAAGCAATTTCAGCGGATGCCCAACCATGATGACCATCGCCCATTGCACCGCCATTTGTAGCAGGATGGATTGCTTCCGGAAAATTATTTGTTGAAGAAGCATAGGAAATTGTATTATTTAAGATATTCCAAAATAATTCCGGTTTTCCAGCAAATAAATAAGAATGTGCAATCTGCAGAGTAAGGTAAGGATTCATCCCGGAATGAATGAAATGCTGGAAAAATAAACCTTTAACAAAATATTTTTCTTTTAATGCATTCAATGTAGAAAGAATTTTTTGATTATCGGGTTCAAACAATTGTAAAGGGTAACTTGCACAGATGCTTCCAATCATTCCACAATCGATATCTCTTTCAGGAGAAGCAGGAATTGCATTTAATGAATATCTTTTTTGTACACTTTCAATAGAAACATCAATGCACAACTTATAATGGGCGATTAATTGCTCGGTAAATCTAAGCTCTTTTTCTTTACCAAGTACCATACAAATTTCTTTAAAAGCATTAAGACCGGCAAGGGACCAGAAATTATCCCAGAAATAATGGTCGGCTAAACCAAGATGTTCAGCACTCATTCCTACGGGCATTAATCCAAAATATGATTTGTTTTTGAATGAATTATCTGTCAGTCTTTTATTTTCAATCCATTTTACACCGAGAAGAAGAGAATCAAAAAGAGAGGAGATCATACTGCTATCTTTAGTAATATTATAATGCTGAAAAACAGTCCAGATTGCCTGACCGTTTGAATCCCACTCCCCTTTCTGAGATCTAAAATAACCATCTTTGGTTTGATATTTAGGATATGATTGAATTATTTTTTTTGTGAAAGAATGAAACCCAAAATTATCCAAAGCCCAGATCATATAAGCGGCATCCCTGAACCAGAACTGGTGATATGTAAAAGGTCCGGGAGTGATTGTATCTTTATCAGTTAACATTAATAAAGATGAAATTGAAGATTGAAGAAGAGAATTTAAGTTTGCATTAGGGGTTTTTATTTTTGTTCCACCATTTAGATAATTATCCCAACATGATTTCACTTTTGAAATATCAACAGAAGGAGTGGTTATATTTTCCTTTAGGGGTATAGATGCTTCAATAGATTCTGAAACAGAAGGAATAAGACTTGTTTGAAATGAAGCAATGGAGCTCGCAAGTCCCGTATTACAAATAGAAGAAAAATTTTGTTTTCCATTTTGTTTTGAAAACAAGGATGATACAGAATCACCATCTTTAAAATTGGAACAATTAACATAATCAGGTTTTTTATTAAAGAAAATTTTATTTCTTCCAGATGAATTATGAAGATTAAAGCAAGTTTCCTTTTCATTAAATTCAATTTTATTTAGAAGAGAAATTCCTTCAGGATTAAATGGTCTGATAGAGAAAATAATTTTTGCAGGAATAATCGAAGTCGATTTGTTTATGACATTAACTATATGAAATAATTTGTCTATATATGTATAGGTAATTAATATAAGTTCTAAATTTTTAAATATAAACTTTGTTTTAACTACCGGGATGTCATCGATTAAATTTTGTTCTGCAGTTTCAGATTTAGAGGGGAAAAATATATCATCATTAACCATTAACCAAACATCGATAGACCAGCTATTTTTAAATGGTGTTACTAAAC
The DNA here is from genome assembly GCA_963742995.1 of uncultured Ignavibacteriales bacterium. Taxonomy (GTDB): domain Bacteria; phylum Bacteroidota; class Ignavibacteria; order Ignavibacteriales; family Ignavibacteriaceae; genus CAVQBP01. The sequence continues at coordinate 181,500 of CAVUOL010000053.1, read as the reverse complement.
CTCTAGGGTCAACAATAGGTTCTATATCACAATCAGGATTACCTACAGAAGTCCAATTTCTGTGAGTTATATTCATTGATAGGCCCAGATGTGATCGAGGGATAAAAGATATACTATAGGGATTATATTGCTGATTTATCCAGTAGGGAAAAATCCAATTCAATTTGCTCTGTAAAACAGTAAAATTCAACAAACCGCGCGCTATTTGAATAGAATTCAGAGGGATTAGTTCAACCGGTAAAGTTTTTTTATCTATGCCGCTAATTTCACTAGAAGCCCTAAACATCTGTGTAGCAATAGGAGGAATTTTAATTCTTTTTGCAAGCCAATCTATAAATTTTTGTGGAAGGTTCAATTTATATCAATGATTTTTATGGCACAAAATTATAGAATTAAACGTCAAATACAATATAGAAGGATGAATTAACAGAAACTTAATAAATAGTTAATATTATATTAACCTTGTGAGAGTATAATATATAATAGGAAATTACAAGATTACAAGATTACAAGATTCTGGCTTTGCCAGTTTAGGATTTTAATGACAAAAAAGTTGAGGTATTTTATGAAAACAGCGGCATATTTAATTTTAACACTTTTTGTTTTACTGTTCCAATTTCTTTTTATGAAAAGTAAACCCGCTCATTAAATTGATAGAGTAGAGTTATGAAAGAGAATAAAAAGATTAAAGTTGCATATTTTGCCGGTTCAATGCAGCCAGGGCATGATGGTGTTACGCGAGTCTTATACAAGTTAATAGATAATCTTAAAAGGCTTAACATTGAAAGTTTATTCTTTTCACCAATTATTCCTGATAAAGTAGAACAACCGGTAGAAATGTACCAGGTACCTTCAATTACTTTTCCTCTTTATAAAGAATATAAATTTGCTGTTCCAGGCAAAAAACACTTTGAAGATAAATTAAGAGAATTTCAGCCTGATTTAATACATATAAATAGTCCGTGTTCCCTTGGATATGCGGCAGTAAAATACGGCAACAGAAACGGGATTCCTGTAGCGGCAACATACCATACTCATTTTGTAAGTTATGCAAAATATTATAATATAAAAGCTTTTGAAAATATAAGCTGGAACTATTTTAGAAAGATATATAATGCATGTCAGATAATTTATGTTCCATCAAAACCAATATTAAATGAGTTAGCTGATCATGGAATAAGAAACCTGGAATATTTACCTCACGGAGTAGATACAAATACATTTAATCCAATATACTTCTCAAACGATTGGAAAAAAGATAATAAAATAGAGAGAAAGTTTGCACTTTTATTTGTAGGCAGGCTGGTTTGGGAAAAGGACCTGGATACCTTAGCAAAAACCTATAAAATACTTTCCGGTAAACGGGATGATATTGCATTTGTAATTATTGGGGATGGACCAATAAGAGATGAACTTAAAGAATTAATGCCAAAGGCCAAATTTCTTGGATATAAATCAGGGAAAGAATTAGCACAAGCATATGCATCAAGTGATATTTTTGTATTTCCATCAACGACGGAGACTTTCGGAAATGTTACCTTAGAAGCGATGGCATCCGGAATTCCGCCAATTTGTGCAAAAGAAGGTGGAGCATACGGCATAATAGAAGATGGAGTAAACGGATTGATTGCCTTACCCCGTGATCCGGAAGACCTGGCAGGAAAAATAAATTATTTACTGGATAGACCTGATATGAGAAATAAAATGAAGAATAATTCTATTGTTTACGCAAGAGAACAGACATGGGAGAAGATTTTTGAGAGACTAGTAAAAAGTTACTATAAAGTTATTTCTGATTATAGTGAAAAAGGATTTAAGAAAAATCAGGCTGCATAAATTTTATAAAATAAAAGCCTCGGATATTCGATATTTCTTAATAAAAGGTAATATTAGCCCATTCTATTCGTGTTGAAAACACTCCAAAGACAATATACAACATTAATATCAGCTTTTTAAATTTCCATAACTTTATTTAAATGGTTAAATTTGTATTTTAAATTTTCTTTGAAAGGATTACGTATTTTTATTAGGAGCAGATTATAAATGAACCAGACATTGACAAATAATATTTCAAAAGAAAGAAATTTGGAAGAAGAATTAAAAATAATTAAAGAACAGCTTTCAAATGCTCAAAGAATTGGACATCTTGGAAACTGGGAATGGGATGTAAAAAATAATCTTCTTTCATGGTCAGATGAAGTATATAATATTTTTGGGTTGGAAAAACAAAACTTAACACTCAATTACAAGACCTTTCTTCAATTTATTCATCCGGAGGACTACGACAGAGTACAGCAACAAATTGAAAATGCAATGCATAAAGGAAAACCTTACAGCATTGATCATTCAATAATATTAAAAAATAACGAAATAAAGTTTGTTCATAGTGAAGCTGAAGTCACTTTCAATGAAGAAGGACATCCGGTTCGAATGTTCGGTATAATACAGGATATAACAGAACGTTATAAAATTTCTCAAAAACTTCTACTAACTCAATTTTCTGTGGATAAAGCTAGGGATGCAGTATTCTGGGTCGGGTCAAAAGGTGAATTAGTTTATATAAATGAGGCAGCGTATAAGTCTTTAGAGTACGATGAAGAGGAATTAATTCATAAAACCATATTTGATTTTGATACGTCTTTTCCGAAAGAAAGATGGAAAGAGCATTGGGAAAAGTCGAGGGAATTAAAATCATATATGATAGAAACAACTCATAAGACCAAATACGGCAGAATCTTTCCTGTGGAAGTAAATATTAGTTTTATATCATTTGAGGGGAAGGAATATCATAGTGCAATTGCCAGAGATATTTCAGAGCGGAAAAATGCTGAAGAACAATTAAAATTAAACCAATTCGCAATAGACAATTCACAAATAGGAATTTATCAAATAGAAGATAACGGTGATATAATTTATGCAAACAACTATGCATGTAAAAGTTTAGGATATTCATTAAATGAAATGTTAGCTTTAAAATTATGGGATATAGATCCAAGAATAGAACCGGAAAAATGGAAACAATATAGAGAAAGTACTAAATTACAAGATGTTATTACAATTGAAACGAAACAAAGACGAAAAGATGGGACAGAATTTCCGGTTGAAGTTCATATTAGTTTCATTGAGTTTGAAAATAAGAGCCTTTCATTTTCTTTTGTGAAAGATATAACCGAACGAAAATTGTTCGAGGAACAAATTAAAAATGAAATAAAACGAACAAAGACTCTCGTAAGGATTGCATCTCAATTAAATTCTACATTGGATATTGATAAAGTACTGGATATGGTGTGTAAAGAAACTTCGCAGACATTAAATGTCCCCTCAGTGAGCATATTTTTATATAATGAAAACAAAAAAAATCTGGAGCATGCTAAAAGTACCGGTATTTCCGATATTGGAGGAAAATATATTCCTTTGATTTCTTCTTCAATATTTAATGAATTGATTAATAAAAATAGAGACGTAATAACAATCCCAAATATTTTAGACACAAATAATTCTGACCATAAAGCCAATATAACCAGCTCAACTATACATACTCTAACATTTACCAGTTTACTTCATAATGAAGAATTAATTGGGGTTCTTGGAATTATGAATATTGATGAAGGCAGAGAATATAATGAAGATGAAATAGATTTATTGAAAGGGATTGCCAATCAAGCTGCACTCGCAATTCAAAATGCACGGTTACTATCCGAATATAAAAAGACAGAACAAGCATTGAGAAGCAACGATTTTTTATTGAAAGAATCTCAAAAAATTGCGAGACTGGGGCATTATACATTTGAAATCAGCACGGGTATGTGGGATTGTTCAGAGGCTTTACATGATATTTTCGGAATTGAATCCGATTATATTAAAGATTTTAACGGGTGGTTAAATTTAGTTCATCCTGACTTCAGAGAATTGATGTTAACTTATTTCAAGAATAATGTTTTAAAAGAACTTGAACCTTTTGATAAGGAGTATAAAATATTAAGAGTAGAAGATAAACAGGAGCTCTGGGTTCATGGAATCGGACAATTACAATTGGATAATGAAGGAAATGTAATTCGCATGATTGGCACCATACAAGATATTACAGATCGAAAAAAATATGAGAGAGAAATAATAACAGCTAAAGAAAAAGCTGAAGAGATGAGCCGGCTAAAATCCAATTTTCTTGCTAATATGAGTCATGAACTCAGGACCCCTCTTTTCGGGATTATTGGTTTATCGGAATTACTTACTTATGAAATATTGAACCCGGAACAAAAAGAGATGATCGATGCTATTTATGAATCAAGCCGCAGATTATTTGAAACCTTAAATTTGATCCTTGATCTTTCTAAAATTGAAAATAATAAGCTGGAATTAAATGCTATTGCAATTGATATAAAAGCAGTATCAGGAAATATCATTAATACTTTCAAAGAAACAGCTAAAAGAAGGGGTATTTATATAAAATGTGATTTCGATTTTCAAACACCACGAGTGAGACTTGATAAACGCGCATATGAATCGATACTAAATAATTTAGTAAATAATGCTATTAAATTCACAAAATCTGGCGGCGTTACAGTTCACATTTCACTTCAATATGATGATCAAAGGGATTTCTTAAATCTAAAAGTTATTGATACAGGGATCGGAATAGCTAAGAAAGATTTTGAATTAATATTTGATGAATTCCGTCAGGCAAGTGAAGGGATGAATAGGAATTTCGAAGGTTCAGGATTAGGACTAAATATAACTAAGAAGTTTGTTCAAAGACTTGGCGGAACAATTACTGTAGAAAGTGAATTAAATAAAGGGACTATTTTTACTGTGAAATTGCCGATAGTAAGGATAAACAGTCAAGAAAAGGTATTACAAGAGAAACAAGAATCGATTGAATTAAAATATACTCCCCTTATCCTTTTGGTTGATGATGATAAAAATGTAAAATCAATTTTAACTAACTACTTGAACCCTAAATTTAATATTATACATGTTTCAAACGGGGAGGAAGCTATATCACTTACACAAAAGCAAAAATTTGATGCAATCCTTATGGATATAAACTTAAAAGGAATAATAAATGGTATAAATGCCACGAAAGAGATAAGAAGAATACCGCAGTATAAAAATACACCAATCATTGCATGTACAGCTTATGCAATGATTGGTGACAAAGAAGAATTCCTTAATGCCGGATGCAGCTATTATATTGCAAAGCCATTTAATAAAAAAGAGATAATCACACTATTAACCGATATTTTCAAGGATCATTCCTAATAAATTTATTAAAGAAAGTATGACTTCTTAAAACGTCTCAAATACTTTTTATTTAACAATTTTATAAACCATATAATCACTTGTTTCTTCAGAGAATTCCGAGTAAGAATAATCACCAAAAGTATTAATTATTTTCAATCCTGCGCAATTTATCATATCATGGAATTCCAAGTTAGAAATAGGACAAAAATTAATTTCCAATCTTCTTGTTTCCTTTATTAAATTTTTGCAATCATATATTTCGTAAAGCTGATATCCGCTTACTATTCCGGAAACATGATTAAATTTATTCATAGAAATAATTGCCAGCTTTTCGTTGTCATCGAGCTTAATCTCACCGATTTTTCTTTTAACGCCATCGGCATTTTTCAATTTAGTAACCGGATTTTGAAGAGCACAAATAAATATCCCATCATCCTTAAGATGCTCACTTATTTTCTTAACTGCTTTATACTGATTCTCTTTGTCAATTATTTCACTTAGAGAATGAAACGGGAGTAAAATCATACCAAATTTTTTCTGAAATTTTAGTTCAACTAAGTCCATTTTTGTAATTTGAGGAGTATAATTCTGATTTGAAATTTTTCTTTTGAAAACATCCAGCATACAATTAGAATAATCAACACAGTTCAGTTTCTTCCCGGTTTTTAATAGGGGAATAGAAACTCGTCCTGTACCACACATTAATTCAAGAATCTCTTCATTGAAATCTTTGGTTTCATTTAAATAAAACGGTATATCAAAATCAACATTTACGTAGTAATCGTAAATGTCGGCTACCAGGTCAAAATTGATTGAATTTTTCATATTAAATTCCCTTATCTGTAGAGCAAAAATAGGATAGCTCTATGAAATACGACAGTTCAATGAATTAATTATGGATTATAATAGCTTCAGTATTATCCCCGTAAAATTCCCTTATTTTTTAATATCTAATTAAGTTTATTTTTACCGGAAAATCAATTTTATAAGGTAAATAAAATTGACTTAATAAATAGCTTCCCTAATCTTAGCGCTTATATAGTCCATTACCCAAACAACAAAAGCAATCATTAAAACTATTAGACCTACTTCATGCCATCTTGCAAGTCCCTGATACTGCATCAGCATAGTACCGATTCCACCTCCGCCGACCAATCCGATAATAGTTGCCATTCTAACGTTTATATCCCACCGATAAATAGTAAAAGAGAGGAACGGGAGCATGATTTGAGGAACGACGGCATACCAGACAATCTGGACTTTATTTGCTCCCGTAGCGGATATAGCTTCAACTGGTCCTTGTTCAATACCTTCAATAGCTTCCGAATATAATTTAGCATTTGAAGCAATTGTATGAACGAGAAGAGCAATCATTCCGGCAAAAGGACCGATGCCAACCCATACAGAAAAAATTATTGCCCAGATTAGAGGTTCAATTGATCTAACAAAGTTTAAAAGAATTCTTAAAACATAATAAATAGCGAAGGTTACTCTATTTTCTTTCATTAAATTTCTAGCAGTAAAAAAACTTATCAATAAAGTCGGAGGAATAGAGATCAGGGTTGCAACAAGGGCTATATAAATAGTTTCTATCATAGCAAATAGAGCATCATCAAATATTCCCATTTCCGGTTGAAATAAAGAATTGAAAATTCTTTCAGCTCCATGTAATCCTTCGGCGCTAAATAATCCCACAATAGAAATTTTAGTAACAATCCATCCTGCTATAAAAGTAATGTCAAATAAGAACCAAGCGAAAATTTCAGTTGTCCATTTAGTAAACTTATCATCTTTAGCTATACCAAAGAGTCTGCATGAAAGAGAAGTTCTACTTGTTCCCCAAACATAGCCTGCAATAATACTAATTATAAGAATAATACCAATTTCATTCCATGAGAAGGGGAGATCCCTAAGGTCTAAAATAAATTTCAGAAAAATAGCTCTTCTAACGACTAAAATAGAATAAAAAATAAAAAAGATATCTAATAAAACGGCTTTAACAAGATTAAATTTATCCTGTCTCTTTTTACTTTTTTCCAGATGTAAATAAGGAGATAAATCTAATTCGGGGTTGATCATCTTATTTCTACCTCTTCGGCTTCTTCGCCATATATTTTTTTAAACCAGGCTTCATCAATTTCCTTAGGCAAGCCTTCATATATAATTTCACCGGCTTTTAAAGCTATAACTCTAGAAGCATATCTTCTAACGAGGCTTAAGAAATGGAGATTACAAATCACAGTAGTGCCTCTTTCAATATTTATTTTTTCGAAATACTGCATTATTGAATTTGATGTAGCCGGATCAAGTGATGCCACTGGTTCATCTGCTAAAAGAAGCTTTGGGTTTTGCATGAGACTTCTTGCAATAGCGACACGCTGTTGTTGACCTCCGCTTAAAGAATCAGCTCTAATATTGGCTTTTTCCCTAATACCGACGGTTTCCAGATTATTATAAGCCTCTTTATAAACTTCTTCAGAATATTTTTCAAAGAGAGATTCAAAGGTACCTAAAGAACCGAGTTTTCCAGTAAGAACATTGGTAAGCACACTCCTGCGTCTTATTAAATTAAATTGCTGAAAAACCATTCCGATCTGAGCTTTAGCTTTTCTTAATTCTTCTCCCTTGATATGCGCGATATCTTTCCCCATAAAGTTCACAGTTCCGGAAGTAGGTTCAATTAAACGATTAATGCACCTTAATAAAGTAGATTTGCCTGAACCACTCAAGCCAATAATAACTAAAAATTCTCCCTCTTCCACTTTAAAATTTACACCCTTTAAGAGCATGAGTTCCGTTGTTATAAATTTTATGAAGATTATCTACTTTTAATATCATTTACTTTTTAACGAGGTTTTCAAAGGATATATGTTGTTCTTCAAGTAACTGCCGTAATTTATTGTAATCACTATCCTTAGTCGGTGTTAATCCAACTATATCATATATATCATACATAGCTTTACGGCCGTAATCGGTATTTACAAATTTAATCAAAGCATCTGATAATTTTCTCTTTCATTTCTTCATTCATATCTTTGCGAAATACCCATGGATCGTTGGGGATGTCCTCAGTAAATCCGATTATTTTTATTTTCTTAGCCACATCAGGAAATTGTTTTTCAACTCTCATTCTGGCATCCAGTATCTCACCGGTTTTAGGATCAGGAGGGGCATAATATGTTGCTCCTGCGTCAACCTGCCCTTGATAAACCATTGTAACAACATTGTCATGCCGCATAGCAAAAACGGTTTCACTAGGTTTAATATTCATCCTGTTTAGCATGGCTTTAGGTAAAATATAGCCTGATGTGGAAGAAGGATCTACATATGCAAAAGTTCTTCCGTTTATATCCTGGATGCTATCGATCCCGGAATCATACCTGGTAATAAATTGTCCTTTATAGCTAGTTTGATCATTATCCCGTACAATCCTTAATCTTGCTTCTGCTCCATACTTAGCATGTGCCATTAAGTAAGAAAAGGTATTTATAGCGGCGATATCAACTTTACTGGTTCCGAAAGCTTCAACAACAGCAATAAAACTTGCGGGGACTGCAGTTCTATAGTAGTAACCGGTTTCTTTTTCGAGAAAATTTACTAAGGCTTTCGCATTAAATGATATTCTTTTGGCATCAACGGAAGGAGTAAAATAAATTTTAATTGGATTTGACCTGGTACCCAAAGCTCCTTCATTCAATTCTTTGACGGATGAATAGACCATGAAAGAAATAATAGGTAAAAGGTAAATTATGTATTTTAAAATTTTCATTATTATAATAAATGAGCATGAATGTTTAATTTTAGATAATATTCACTTCTGATTTATAGAAATTCAATAACTAAATATTACAATAAGTTTCTAATCATTCAATTCATTGCATGATATTTAATAATTAATTAATTTGATTTTTTTAGGAAAATTGAAAAGAATTGGTACTAAATCTTAAAGGAGTTATTTATACAAGTTCCTACCATAAAGTATGAATGTCACAATACATATTTACTCTGTGATATTATTCATTGAATCCTAGCCCTTTATTAATTATTTAATAGTTGTCATTATAAATTAAAAAGATAAGGAGACTAGAAATGGATAATTTAAGAATAAAAGGAAATTGGAATGAGCTAAAAGGAAAAGTAAAACAGCATTGGGGAAATTTAACTGATGATGATTTAAAGTATTCTGAAGGAAAGGAAGAAGAACTCATTGGCAGGATTCAAAAAAAGACGGGGGAAAAAAGAGAAGAAGTAATTAACTATATAAAAACTTTATAAGTAGTAATAAAACATTCTATAGGGCTGTCTTAAAAAAGCAATTTTGAGATAGCCCTGGTAGAATATTGGAATGGATGAATGAATGAAGGAATTAAGTTGTATTGATGGGGATTATTCAAATAATGATTTATTATTGAGATCAAACTTATTTTTGCCAAATCTTTTATAAGCAAGAGCGGTAGCTTCTCTTCCTCTGGGGGTTCTATGAATGAAACCTTGTTGAATTAAAAAGGGTTCGTATACTTCTTCAATTGTTCCAGGGTCTTCATTTACTGCCACAGCAAGAGTACCCAGACCTACAGGACCTCCTTTGTATTTTTCAATAATTGTGAGAATTATATCCTTATCCATTTCATCCAGGCCGAATTCATCGACTTCGAGAGCGGTCAATGCTTTTTGAGCTATCTCAACATCGATAGCATTTTTATCTTCATAATCCGCAAAATCTCTTGTTCTTCTTAAAAGCCGATTAGCAATACGGGGAGTACCTCTTGACCGTTTTGCAATTTCAAATGAAGCTTTTTCAAAGATATTGATATCAAGAATTTTCGCAGAGCGAGTTACAATTTTATCCAGCATCGTAGAATCATAATAATCCAATCGGAATCTAATACCAAACCGATCTCTTAAAGGAGATGTCAGCATTCCTGCCCTAGTGGTAGCACCCACGAGAGTATATTTTGGAAGACTAATCTGAACAGAACGCGCATTAGGTCCACTATCAATCATAATATCTAGTTTGTAATCTTCCATTGCCGAATATAAATATTCTTCAACAACAGGGCTTAAACGATGAATTTCATCAATAAACAAGACGGATCTTTCTTCCAAATTAGTGAGCATACCAGCCAGATCGCCAGGTTTTTCAAGAACGGGTCCGGAAGTAACCTTTAACTTAACATTTAATTCATTTGCTATTATATATGCAAGTGTGGTTTTACCTAAACCGGGAGGGCCGGTTAAAAGTACATGATCCAGAGCTTCTCCCCTTTTTTTAGCTGCAGAAATAAAAACATTCAAATTTTCAGTTATTTTACCCTGCCCAACAAAGTCATTTATACATAAAGGACGAAGCGACTGCTCATAAGCTTTTTCCTCTTCGGTTAAGCCGGGATTTGTATTCTCGGATTTTCTCATATAAATAGATCGAAATTAAGTAACTACCTGTTTTGTTTTCATTTTAATTTTATTAATCAAAATAACCATTAATGTCATAGTAATAATCATTAAGAAAGCCACACCAACAGAATTCCAGGCGTTAAAACTCTGGGCAAAATAGCTATATAAACCTTTATTCCATGCACTACCATAAATAATAACCAGATGAACAACATAAATTAATAATGTATTTCTTCCAATTAATGTTAGGATTTTAGGAATGGATTTCACTTCCAAACATATAAAAGATACTACTGAGTTTAAAACCAGCACAAAACCTACTCTTAAGAATATTGTATATACCTCTCCAATCCATTTCCCGTCAAAAAAATCATATCCAAATATACCTATTAACATAGCAATTGAAATAAAGGAAACACCGAATACAAGGAGCATAAGGCTAAACTTCTTAGTAGTAAATACCATGGGATGTCTGGCGAGATAACTTCCTAGCACTCCCCCACCCACTACATAGCCGGTCCAGGGGAACAAAGGAAAAATAGAACCAGTTCCGGAATAGAAGTACCCGGCTAGTGGAACCGGTAAAAATTCAGACCAATTTATTGTATCAAACCAAGGAAAGAGACCGAAGATAAGAGCAGCCGAGATGCTGAATACTAAATAATCACTGAGATTGATTTTTTCAGAGATATAAGCAAGAATCATGATGAATAAGATACCAAAACCTATCGACTGCAGGACATCTATAGCAAAAAATATATGCCATTGACCGGGTAAAACACGTGAAAAATTAAATGGTGAGGGAGTAGGAAAGCGAAGAAGATATCCCAAAAAGACTAGGAGAAGGAACCGTTTTATTCCTTTTTTAGTGCGCGGGTTTTTAAAGAAGGTTGTATTATTTGATCTAAAGAGATATGTAAAAATAGTTCCAGCGGTAAATAGAAAAATGGGGGCAGTCATACCGCGCATAAAATACCAGACTGTAAAAATAGGTGATTGGAAAGACCTGTATTCATTCGATAACAATGCATCAATAGTATGCCCTTGAACCATTTGCAGAACTGCAAACATCCTCATTAAATCAATAAATATAATTCTGCTTTTTTTTGAATTTTCAACCATAAATTAGGATTTTTTGGTTATCCAAGATAAGAAATCGATAGTAATAAATAAATAAAGGTTTGAATTGTTTAAAATAAAAAACCCCGTCAGACGGGGTTTTTTATTTTTCGTTTAGAAATGATTATTTTACGTTAATTGATCTAGGTTTTATTCTATCATGTTTTGGCATTTTAACAAATAATTGTCCATTTTCGTATTTAGCATCTATTTTTGATTCATCAATGCTACTAGAGATCTTAAATTTGCGAAAATAATTTCCAACCCCAGCTTCATTAAGGATATATTTTTTATTAACTGCTTCATCATAATCTATTTTACCAAAAATAGATAGAGAACCTTCTTCTAATTTTAGTTTAACATCATCTTTAGAAACTCCCGGCATATTTGCTACAAGAACAAAGTCATCGTTAGTTTCATAGATATTAACAAAAGGTGCAAATACAGTCTCTTTCTCAAAGATTTCTTTAAGTGAGATAGTTTCCTGCTCTTTTACATCAACTGTTTCTTTATTGTCAGTCATTTTTTTACTCCATTATTATTTATTTATTTTATTTATTTAATTTACTTTTTATTTTTATCTTTGTTTTCATCATCAACAACTTCATATGATGCATCCTGCGCTTGTTCTTTACCTTCGCCTTTAGACTGATTCTCCTGCTGCTCTCCAGCCTGCTGCTGGGGACCACCTTGCTGCTGTCCTGCTTGCGAATAAAGATTAGAAGCTATTTCGTTCCATGCTTTACTTAATGATTCAGTTGCCGATTTCATTTGATCTGTATTATTTGATGAAATTGCATCTTCAACTTTTTTAATTTCCGCTTCAAGTTTGGATTTACTATCAGCAGGAATTTTATCTTTCATTTCATCTATCTGTTTTTTAGTCTGGAAGACTAAACTTTCAGCTTGATTTTTGACGTCTATATTTTCTCTTTTCTTTTTATCTTCGGCAGCATGTTCTTTGGCATCATTCTTCATTTTATCAATCTCATCTTTAGATAATCCACTTGAAGAAGTAATCCTTATACTCTGCTCTTTATTAGTAGCTTTATCCTTAGCATTCACGTGCATAATACCATTTGCATCTATATCGAAAGTAACTTCAACTTGCGGAACTCCTCTAGGTGCAGGTGGAATTCCATCGAGATGAAATTTACCCAGAGTTCTATTATCAGTAGCCATAGGGCGTTCACCCTGAAGAACATGTATTTCAACCGAAGGCTGACTATCAGAAGCAGTAGAAAATATTTCGCTTTTCCTAGTAGGGATAGTTGTATTGGCATCAATTAATTTTGTCATAACGCCGCCAAGAGTTTCAATACCCAGTGAAAGCGGAGTAACATCAAGGAGCAATACATCTTTTACATCACCGGCTAAAACACCCCCCTGTATAGCTGCTCCAACTGCAACGACTTCGTCGGGATTTACACCTTTATGAGGTTCCCTGCCGAATAACTTTCTTACTAAATCCTGAACCATTGGAATACGGGTTGAGCCTCCAACCAAAATGACTTCATTAATATCATTTTGAGAAACCCCGGCATCTTTAATAGCCTGTTCACAAGGATGTTTTGTTCTTTGAACCAGATCATCAATCAACTGTTCAAACTTAGACCTTGTCAAGTTTATATTTAAATGTTTAGGACCATCCTGTGTTGCAGTAATAAATGGCAAATTAACATCAGTAGTGGAGGAAGAAGACAATTCTATCTTAGCTTTTTCAGCAGCTTCTTTTAATCTCTGCAAAGCCATAGGATCTTTTCTTAAATCGATGCTTTCCTGCTTCTTAAATTCATCGGCTAAGAAGTCAATTACTCTTTGATCAAAGTCATCGCCTCCAAGGTGGGTATCACCATTAGTCGATTTTACTTCGAAAACACCCTCACCTAACTGGAGAATCGAAATATCAAAAGTACCCCCTCCAAGGTCATAAACAGCCACAGTATGATCAGCAGTAGTTTTTTTATCCAGGCCGTAAGCTAAAGCAGCCGCAGTAGGTTCATTAATTATTCTTCTAACTTTCAAACCGGCAATTTCGCCTGCATCTTTAGTAGCCTGTCGTTGTGAATCATTAAAATAAGCAGGAACAGTTATAACAGCTTCAGTAACTTCCTGTCCTAAGTATTCCTCTGCGGTTTTTTTCATTTTCTGTAAAATCATAGCACTAATTTCTGGGGGAGAATAAATTCTATCATTTATCTTAACCCTTGCAGAGCCTGCGTCGCCAGAAATCACCTCATAAGGAACTTTACCTTTTTCATCACTAACTTCATTCAATAATCTTCCCATAAAACGTTTTATAGAAAAGACCGTATTTTTCGGATTAGTAATCGCCTGACGTTTAGCCGGCTGCCCGACTAATCTTTCACCGTTTTTAGTAAATGCAACAACCGAAGGTGTAGTTCGTCCACCTTCTGCATTAGGTATAACAACCGGATCATTCCCTTCCATAACCGCTACACAAGAGTTAGTTGTTCCTAAGTCAATTCCTATTATCTTTCCCATTAAATACTCCTATTGTTTTTATTGGTGAATAAATATTTAAATGTCTATTTTTGGATAAAAAGATTCTTTATAGTCCGTATATAATCCTCAAAGTATTTAACAATTTTTATACTTTATCATAAAAGGTTTCTAATTATCTAAACGAATCATATTTTAATAAATGTCTTTCTATCTTCACAAATATTACTTATAAAATTGTATTAGTTCAAGCAATGATTATGCCATTTAGATTTAATTTCTATAACTTTCTATATTATAAGGATTTACAATGATTGAGATACATAATTGGAAGAGATTTATTTTGTCATACTGACTGCCATTTTGTCAATTCTCATTAAATATGACAAAATATTTGTCATTACAAACTAATTTAAAAGGTTTATATGTTTAACATTGAGAGTTTTGATATAAAATTAGATACAGAGTTTATTGGTAGAAATTTTGTGTATTGTGAAGAAGTAGATTCTACAAACTCAATTTTGTTTGATAAAGGGAACAAATTCAATCAAAACGGGACGGTATTATTAGCCGAAAAGCAATTTAAAGGGAGAGGACGAAAAGACAGGGTATGGTATAGTGCCAAAGATCAGAATCTAACTTTTTCTATACTATTGAACCATAAGAAATATCTTGGAGAAAATTCAACTTTAGTAAATTTCGGTACTTCTTTAGCAGTAGCGCTTTCCATAGAAAACTTATATCAACTTCGAGTTAATTTGAAATGGCCTAATGATATATTGATAAACGGTAAAAAAGCCGCGGGAATACTATTAGAATCTTCGTCCAGAGGGAATAAATTAGACAAAATTGTTATTGGAGTGGGATTAAATGTAAACCAAACATTCTTCCAGGGAAATTTTAATATTCCCCCTACTTCAATAAAATCCGAATTAAATCATTTAGTAGAAAGAGAAAATTTATTAGCGGAAATCCTTAATAATTTTGAAGAAATTTTAGAAAAGGTAAACGAAGAACCGGGGTGGATTTTAAATGATTGGAGGTCCCATTGTAATTTAATAGGATACAAAATATCAATTACAGAGGGTACGAATGTGAAATACGGTATCTTTGAAGATATAGATGATAATGGTTATTTGCTGTTAAAGTCGGATGGTAAAATAGAGAAAATTCATTTTGGTGATGTTAGTATTTCTAATTGAAGAGGGTTTTTTTAATCCTCTATGAGGATCTCGATTTGTTAGGTTTCGCCTGCTAAACTAATCCATTCGGCAAGCAGGTTAAACATTTACGATGTTTTTGTTGAAGGTTTATTTAATATGTTTATAGCTTTAGATATAGGCAATTCAAATTATAAGGCAGCAACATTTAATAAAAATAAAATATCCGGTTTTAATATATTTGAAGATATTGAATCGTTAATGGAGTTTTTATCAAATAAGAAAGTAAACGCAGCAGCAGTTTCTTCAGTTGTACCAAAGAAATTAAGATACCTTGAGAAGAGGTTTAAATCCTTTTTTGGTTTCGAACCGATTGTAATAAACCGTGATTCAAAATTCAATATTAAAATAAGATATAAAACACCCGAGACACTGGGTATTGATAGAATTTGTTCAGCAGAAGGAGCATTTTATCTTTATAATCAGGGAGAGATTTCGAAAAGATATAACAAAAATGTTTTCATTCTAAGCATTGATTTCGGGACTGCAACAACAATAAATGTCATAAAGTATAACGGGATTTATACTGGAGGATTAATTGCTCCCGGAATCGGAATGATGTTTAGAGCATTAAAAAATGAGACGGCACAGCTACCGATAGTAAAACCGGCAGATTATAAAGAAATAATCGGAGATTCAACAAAAACTTCTATTGCAAGCGGAGTAATAAATTCAACTTTAGGTGTTATCAGCCAAACAATTACTTATTTTATTAAAAAAAATAAAGCATATAAAATTATTATTTATGTAACGGGAGGGAATGCCGAATATTTACTTCCATATCTTAAATTCAAGTTCATTTATGAAAAGGGGTTGGTTTTATACGGGATAAAATCAGTTTATGAAAACACAATTAAGTTCAGGTAATTTTTAATTTTATATTATCAATCAATCTGGTAGAACCGATCTTACAAGCAATAAGAATATAATATTCTTTTCCCGTTTCCAGTTTCTCTTGCTAGCTTAAATGAAACTGAATTAACTATATCTATATAATCAAGTTTTGATGTTTCTACACTGTTTATCATTTCTTTCATTTTAGAAATTATATTTTTTGATACTCTTTCTCCATTTTCGATTAAATTTTTAGCATGATTTAGTGAATTAAATAATACTAATGCATCTCTCCTCTCATATTCCGATAAATAAGAATTTCTTGAACTCATTGCCAAGCCATCTTTTTCTCGTATTATTGAAGCGATGATAATATCAACATCCAATTTCAAATCTCTGACCATTTGTTTAATAAGGACAGCCTGCTGAGCATCTTTTTGGCCGAAGAATGCAAAATGAGGTTTTACGCAATTGAGCAGAATAGTTACAATTGTTGCAACACCCTTAAAATGGAGCGGTCTGAATTTTCCTTCGAGTATTTTTGATATATCAGTTACTTCAACGTAGGTTTGAAAATAAGGTGAATAAATTTCATTTTCAGAGGGTAAAAAAAGAGCATCTACTTCATTTTCCTGAAGCAGCTTTTTATCCCTTTCAATATCTCGAGGATATTTATTAAAATCTTCGTTTGGTGCAAACTGGGTTGGATTTACAAAAATAGATACGACAGTAAAATCAGATTTCTCCCGGGATTGTTTTATTAAGGATAAATGACCGTCATGAAGGAATCCCATAGTGGGAACTAAACTAATTATTTTTTTTTCCAACCGAACGCGGTCGGAAAGCTGCTGCATTTCCTTAACAGAGGTGATAATATTAATGGAACGCCTCAGGTCATAAATGTAATTAAATTGAATATCGTATCTTTAAGTTCTTTTCGGGGTACAACAATGTCTATAAAACCATGTTCAAGTAAAAATTCGGATTTTTGAAATCCTTCGGGTAAATCTTTACCGATAGTTTGTTTAATTACTCTTGGACCTGCAAAACCGATTAAAGCTTTAGGTTCGGCAATGTGGACATCACCGAGCATAGCATAGCTAGCGGTAGTTCCACCCGTAGTGGGATCAGTTAAAACAGAAATATAAGGAATCTTTGCTTCAGCAAGGCGTGCCAGTCGTGCACTTGTTTTAGCCATCTGCATCAAAGAAAAGGCACCTTCCATCATACGTGCTCCCCCGCTTGCAGAAATAATGATAAGGGGTATTTTACTTTTGTAAGCCTTATCGATTAAGCGGGCAATTTTCTCTCCAACAACAGAACCCATACTACCGCCTATAAATTTAAAATCCATACAACCAAAAGCAATTTCCAGATTATTTATTTTTCCGGTACCGGTCTTAACAGCATCGTTAAGCCCCAGCTTTTTTATAGTTTCCTGAATTCTAACAGAATATTTTTTTGTATCGGTAAAATCGAGAGGATCGGCAGATTTCATTCTTTTATCCATTTCCTTAAAGGAGCCATCATCGAGAATAATATCGATATATTCGTTACTGCCAATCCGGAAATGATATCCGCATTTTAAGCAAGTCCATAAATTAGATTCCAATTGTTTTTTATGAATAATTTCACCACAACTAGGACATTTTTCCCAAAGCCCATCAGGGAGATCTTTTTTTTGAGAGTCGGGAGAAATATTTTCTTTAGAACGTGTAAACCAGGCCATTAAATTTTATCCTTTTGCAACATCTGCATAAATAGTTAAAGTGCTTGATGGTTCTTTTGGATCATTAGATTTAATAGTAACGGTCCGTACCATTTTACCCGTGTGATTTTTAGTATCGAGCTGGACTCTAATTGAATCTTCTTCACCCGGCTTAATAGATTTATTGCTTAGGAGAGCAGCTGTACAGCCGCATGAAGTTTTTATATCCTGAATTTCCAGAGTAGAATTCCCTTTATTGATAATAACAAAATTATAATTGACAACTTTTCCTTCTTCAACTGATCCAAAATCATGATTTGTTTCAGGGAAGAATATTTTCGGATCATTAGATAAAGCAGGGGTTTCCTGAACAACATCACCTGTAAACTTTATATTAATTACATTATTGGAGGGGTCATTAGATTTAACATAAACGATTTTATTCTGCTTTCCCATTTTTCCGGTAGAGTTAAAAATGACGGTTAATTTTGTAGAATCACCGGGTTGAAGATTAGTTTTAGCAGGTGTAGCAGCAGTGCAGCCGCATGAAGCACGTACATTTACAATTCTTAATTCGCCGGTTCCTTTATTTAATATTTCGAAATCATGAGATACTTTATCCCCCTGATTTATAGTCCCAAAATCATACTCATCGGGCTGAACAACTATTTTAGGGGCATCTGTCTGGGCAAAACCGACAGTAAACAAAAAGATAGAAAGGGAAATAATTTTCTTAAACATTTTTCCTCTCCTTTATTATAAAATTTTTAATATAAGTTGGTTCAAGATATTCATAATTGTATAAAATTTTATCTTTACCAAAATAATCACACCACTGAGCGACGAATTTTGCATTAGGTGAAGCTATATTCGTGCTTTGGCTAATCTGAAGTAAATTATTACCGGAATCTAATGATGCATTTCCAAAAATCAAAGTATTACCAACTTTATTGTTTATCTCTTTGTGACTAAGGACTTTTAACTCTTCTAAAAAAGTATAACCTGATGAGGTTTTTTTAATTTTCGCATAATATATTTCTTCCATATTCACTTTATTAGCAATTATAAATTCAGTATTTATAGATATATAATTACAAATCTGCAAAGATAAAGCTTCAAAAGTTGGGACAGGGATAATAGGTAAGGATAAGCCGAAAGCAATTCCTTTAGCAGCAGACATTCCAATCCTAAGGCCGGTAAATGATCCAGGGCCGGAAGAGACTGCAACGGCAGCAATATCTTTTATTGTTATTGCTGCGGAGTTTATTACATACTCTATCGATTCAAAGAGTTTTTCGGCATGAGCATTTTTTAGTTTGAAATTCATTTCGAAGAATTTATTCTCGGAGAAATAAATGCAGGTGCTGCATAGTGTCTGAGAAGTTTCAATGGATAATATGGGATTATTATTAATCATAAACTATATATGGTTATTTCACGGCTAAAATCTTCTAATACTTTAATTTCTATTTCAATTCTTTTTTGGGGGAGGATCTGGGGGAACAGATTTCCCCATTCAATAAAAACAATAGCGTCCGGATCGTTCAGATAGTCATCAAAACCAATATCATAAAGTTCATTTTCATTGTTAATTCTGTAAAAATCAAAGTGATAAACTTTAATCCGGCCGGAATATTCGTTTATAAGTGCAAACGTGGGGCTGCTTACATTATTTATTCCAAAGGATATAAGAGCTTTTTTAATAAAAAAGGTCTTACCTGCCCCAAGTTCTCCATTAAGTACAACAACTTCACCACCGTTTAATTCTGCTGCAAATTCCCGGGCAAGAGCAGCAGTGTCATCTTCATTTTGAATAAGCCGTGATAAAGATTCCAATTTATTTAGGTTCCATTGTAATCACAGGCAGAATCATTTCTTCCATAGAAATTCCGCCATGCTGAAAGGTATCTTTATAATAAGTTAAATATTTATGATAGTCAGTAGGATAAACAAAATAATAATCTTCTTTAGCAATAATATAATTAATAGTAACTCCCCGTTTCGGCAGCTTATATTCGGAAGGATGTTTTATATATATTGCATGTTTATCATCAACTTTAAGGTTTCTTCCGTATTTGAACCTTAAGTTGGTTGAAGCTTCTTTGTCTCCAAGAACTTTGGCGCCTCTTAGGGATCTTATGGAGCCATGATCTGTAGTAATAACTATTTTAACATTCTTTAGTCTTGAAAGAGTTTTTAGAGTTGCAAATAGTGAAGAATGTTTAAACCAACTATTAGTCAGAGAGCGGTATGCGGGTTCATCGGGAGCAATTTCTTTTAATAAATCAGAATCGGACCTTCCATGAGCGATCATATCAAGAAAATTTACGACAACAGCAGTTAACTGCGAGTTTTGATATGAAAGGATATTTTGTTCAAAGTTCCTCCCTACTTCGGGATCAATAATCTTAATATACTTCAATTCATTTTTTAATTTTATTCTTCTTCTATCGAGCAGCAACTGGAAAAGCTCTTTTTCATATTTATTCATACTCTTTTCATCGTCATCACTATTAGACTGCCACAGTTGCGGATAGTATTTTTCAATATCGGAAGGATATAAACCGCTGAATAAAGAATTTCTAGCATAAGGAGTTGCAGTAGGAAGAATTGAATAATAGTATTCTTTTTCTATTTTGAAGAAGTCAATCAGCTGCTTCTCCATAATCAACCATTGGTCCAGACGCAGGCAATCGATAACAAAGAAAAAGACAGAAGTATTCGAGTCTTGCAGATTATTCAGAACATATTTTTCGGCTATTTGAGTTGTTAATAGAGGAGTATATGAATCTCCCTCATTAGTAATCCAATTTTTATAATTTTTTTCAACAAATTTTGAGAATTCCTTATTTGCTTCCCTTTTCTGGTCAATTAAAATTTGGCGTAAATCGATTTCAGGATGCGTATCTAATTCAACATCCCAATTAACCATTTTTACATATAGTTCAATCCATTCAGCGAAATCGAGGTTATTAACTAAAGCCTGAGAAATTTGATTAAAGTCCTGCAGGTAATCTTTTGCTGCATATTCACCGGAAATTTTCTTTCCTTCAAGAATTTTTTTACAAACAAGGAGCACCTGACTCGGATTAACGGGTTTAGTAAGGTAATCGCTGATTTTACCCCCGATTGCTTCATTCATCAGAGATTCTTCTTCATTTTTTGTAATCATGACAACAGGAAGATTAGGATCAAAATCTTTAATCTGACCTAAAGTCTCCAATCCTCCCATTCCAGCCATCATTTCATCGAGAAAGATTAAATCATAAGTATTTTCTTTTACATTACTAATAGCGTCCTCGCCGTTAGTAACAGTGTCAACATCAAAACCTTTTTCGGAAAGGAAAATGATGTGAGATTTAAGTAATTCAATTTCGTCATCAACCCAGAGTATTTTTTTTAATTTCATAATAAATCTATTTTATTAATAATTTATATTAAAAAGCTTAAAATAAGTTAAGCCAAATATCAATAAGTTACTGTATTGAAATATGCACATCAAGACCAGCCTCATTAGTAGTAGTAGGAGGAATTCTCGCAGCACCTTCAGGCGTTGTGGAACTCCTGGTATAAAAGATAGATAAAGTAACTTTAGAGCTTATAGTATATTTAACTCTCGGTTCCATAGTAACCCTGGTAGTACCATCCTGCGGAACTCCGCCATCTCTATAATTAACCATATCGTAAATAGTTGTAGCATTTTGAGAGCTGGTATAAGAAAAACTGAATTCAATATCATTTTTCAATGAAATACCAAATAACGGTAATTCAAAGCCGGATTTTGAATACCCGGCAGTTATTCCAATATCTCTTGAGTAAGTTTCACTTATATTTTTTGTAGTTGTTCCAAGATCGTAGCTTGTGCTTGTAGAATATTTAACACTCGCATTTAAATTTCCGCCCCATAATTCATTAAAAGTGAAATTCAAACCGACTAAAGGAGTGAAACCGTACTGAATTCTCTGAGTTTGAATTTGTTTCAAACCATCCGGAGTAATTTTCCATCCTTCGGAATAAGTTGATTTATAAGCATGACTAAGAGAGACACTTTTGGCAAAAGATTTAAATAATGAGAAAGATTCCAAGCCGGACCAATTTATTGTCCAGTTAGGTCTGGGAATATATTTTGCAAAATCCTGCAGAGGACCGAGTTTTGATAAAATCGGCAGAGACTCAAAACCCCTCACAAATGCATCGGAAAGGTCATTACCTTCCGGATCTAATTTATGAACCTGTTGAATTCCACTTTTTAAAGAGCTTAGAAAGAGGAAAGGAGGTAGAGTAAGAAAAGAGCGTTGAATTGTACCGGTTGAACTTATATCTCTAATTGAAGTAGCACCGAGCGAATCGGTTTGGAGACTTGTTCTTTTATTTATAGCCCAGCTAACATTCCAATTTAAATCAATAGTTGCTCCAGTCCATAATGGCCGGGATGTGCTAAAATCGAGATTATTAGTTTGGGAAAAAACATCTTGAAGATTCCCACTAGGAGCACGAGGACCAACATCGCCACCTAAACCAAACATAAAACTGCGTGAAGGCCCATTTTTATTATTTTGAGTGAAGCCCCAGAAATTTCTTAACCCTGTCCCCTCGCCTAATATTCCATTTTTCGAAAGAGTATTACTGTTAGAAAAATTTACCGTTATGGTTTCATATTTAAATAAAATAAATTGGAGAGTAGATTCTAAAAAGAGTAAGGCATTTTTTAGAGCGTGTTTTTTAGGTTTACCGGCACCTGTTGTATCAGCAGTCATTAATGAATCGGTTCCAGCTTTACTTGTAGTATCAGAGAACTGATTATTTGGTCTTGAGACTACATTTCTCTCATTTTGATTTTCACCAAAATTCCGATTTCTTCCCCTTGGAGACGGAGACTGAGTTGATTCAGAAGTATTCTCTTCTTCTTCCTTATGAGCAAATAAGGGGGCAGTTAAGGCATTTAACTTCAGAGTTAGACCTACAGTAGATCTATTTGAAAACCCGGCACTTCTTCCCAGATCAACCTGTCTGAAATCAAAATTCCATTGGTATGAAGCAGAATATCCGGCACTTAAAGAAAAATATTTATTTATATCCCACAAAGAAGGGAGAGCAGGAGCGGATTTCAGATCAAAGGTCTGCTGATATTGATAATCCCTTCCAAAATGTGCACCTGAGAAAATATCGCTGAATATCTGACTACTGCGTCTCTGGTTGCCAAACTGATCGGTTTCCAAATAAAGGAGGGAAGAATAAATATTTACATTATAGTTTGTTGATAAATTTAGTAAACCACCTTCGGTAAACCTCCAGGAGAAATTAAAACCCCGCTGGGCAGTAAAATCCCTTGAAATAATTAGTTGAGAAGAACTATTAGCCCTTGCTCTTGTTATATTTATATTTTTGTTTCTTTTTGTCTGGAGATTAAAATTAAAACTCTGCGGAGTAAAATAAAATTTGGCATTCTGGTAATCAGTGAGTAAAGAAAAAATAACACCAAAGACTGGAATATCTCTTAAATAGAAATAATATTCGGGACTCAAATTTATTCCGTAATTCAAACTTGCATTCCATATCCATGCTTTATTGCTTAAGATAGTAGGATTTCGATTAAATGACTTGTTATAATTAAATCCGAAAGTCAGAGCATTCCAGGTATCTCTAATGAGCCAATAAGAAGAAGGGACCTTGAGCTTTATGTTTGAAGCCGAATAAGAATCAGAGACATTTATTGATTGGGTTTCAGATCTTATCTGGTCTGCTGTTCTATTAACACCAGGGGTCGAATCAATCGGTGCTTGTTCAGAAATGCTTGCAGCAGATTCAATTTCAATATCTGTTCCAGGATAATACTTTGGTTTAGCGACCGACTCAGTGTGAGAATAATTAATACTAAGATTACTTCCGGGTAAATTAAAAGGGAGTAATTTTAGAACGTCCATCTGCATAGAAGTGCTCCAGTTTTTTGAGGCTATCCTTGAGCCGAACCTATCTGATAACTTATGGAAATTAGGGTCAGACTGGCTCATATTAAAATTAACCGATAGCAAATCTGCTAATTTAATTGAACTAGATAGACTATAAGCCCAGCCGGGATGGTCATCCGCTCCAATAACCCTGAGTTCATTCACCCATATTTCACCTGAAACAGGTCCAATATTAAATCCATTATTTAAATTAGTAATACCAACGTCTAAAAACTTTATAGAAGTAAGAGAAGGCTGTCCTTTCACTTTATAAAAATGACCGGGTTGACCAGGAATTTCTTTGATAACAGTTGCATTAACCGAATCCCCCCTTGCCTGCTTAATAGCAGTTAAATCTTTAAATGGAATGCTAATTTCATTCCATCCGGTATCAACCGGCTGTCTATATTCATAATAGTTATTAGTATCACTCCCAAATCTGAAATATACATCTGAAGTATAAAATCCCATAGCCTTATCGGTATAGGAGATTGAACCAGGTTTTGTATCCGTATCACCATGAATAAAGAGTTTCATTGAAGAATAACTAAATACATCGAGCGGGCGATAAAGATATTTCACAGCATCTCTTGATTCACCTTCGGGTAAATCTTTAATAATTAAATCCATTGACTGTTCATTCTGAACAATATTTTCGTTGGGCTGAGTTCTATCCCTTGCACGCTGAACACCGGGCGGAATATAATAATCAGAATTGTCTTCAATATTTTTTACAGATACTGCCATGATGGTATCAGTCGGTAAAACTTTTTGCCATTGATTACCTACAAGGTCAAATTCGGCAATTCTAATACGAACGGTTGTATCAACGCCGGTAAATACTAATCTTATATATTCTACATCAGAAAGACTAGGATTTCCAACGGTTGATGCAGTATCTTTCAAAGGGATTCTATACAAATGCCAGTTTTTATCATTATCACCCCCCGCAATAAATTTGTTTTTTGTAGTGTCCAATGGTACTTCATATCTAAAGTAGCTATTAACCAGATCAGTGCTTCCGTTTCGGTTTAAATCTTCAGTATCCGGTACCCTCCCAATATCAGTAAGCTGTGCATTTCCTTCAGTTCCATTAATATTTAAATAATCCATGAAATTGGCACTTTGACCATTAAAATTGAAATCATCACCTGCAGGATCCTGTTCACTGGAATTATAATAAGCCTGTTCCTGAGCATCATTCATCCCGTCTATACCTGTATCTTCTCCTTCATTTATAACTTCATTATACGGAGGTTTGTCTTCAGTATCCAACTTTCTATTTGGAATAACATCTTCACTAACCCTACCCAAATCGATTAACATTTTTGCACCTTTAGGGATCTGTGTAGGCTGCATCCATATATCGATAAATTCAATATTTTCATCAGTAAGGTTATTGGCAGTTGAAGAAAGGAGCTTCATAATGCCACCCCAATTCTTTTCTTTTTGCGTAAGGTTAGGAGGTCCATAATAACCTGCATAAGTACCGGATCGATCGGGCAGAAAAACATAATCCATAACGGAAATTAATTGATCGGATCTTGCTACCTGCTTAAGGGGCCATATATCATTAACATTAACAGTTGAAGTTTCAGTAAACCAAAAACTCTTAGCTTTATATTTCATCATTGCCTGAAAAGAAGTATCCCTGAGTAAAGGCAAATCATCAGGAGGAGAAAGATCTTTCCAGCCGGTGTATGAAATTCCCAGAGGAATCGTTCTTTTAGTTCCTTCAAAATCATCTATATATGCAATGCTTGCTCCGTTATCAGAAGCAATAGTACTCTTTTTAGTATTTGGATCGGGGTTCATATACGCATATTCACCTGCAAGAGTAAAGGAGGACATCTGTCTTGTAGGGATAATTTTATTTATTGCTTTAGTTAAAAATGGAAGGTCACCGCTTGTATTAAAATCAACGCCGTAAATAGTATTGCTAAGAGGTTCTTCACCAATTCTAACCTTATCACTAAGAGTCTGCTGATTAAGATTTAAGATAGAAAAACCGAGCTTAGTTTTATTAGATATATTAAAGATACCCCTTGCACCTAATAAAGTTTTTGAGGCGAGAGAGAAAAGATCATTCTGTTCAAAAGTTATTTTAAGATCCGCACCGGGAACGAGAGCGGCATCATTTCTTATGGTTAACTGTCCCGAATTATAATCCACGACATAGTCCACCCCCGGAGTTAGTTCCCTCCCATTTAAGAGAACGCGGACAGAATTTTCTACTACGTTAAAGCCTAACTGATAGACTGAAGTTGCCTCTCCGGAATATTTTCCCGTAAACTCCCATTTATCCTTTATCTTTACATATTGAGCTGATGTTTTTGTAGTATCATAAATATCCTGAAACTTAAGAGAATCGGGAAGATTAGAAGGGAAATTATTACCGAAGGGCTGCAAAACGGGAAAAATAATTTCGCCGGTTTCAGGGAGAATAGTTATTCCAGGGACCCAATCAAAAACATTATCAGGGGTGGGGCTTCCATTTGCATTAACTTTATCCAGTCCAAAAGCTTGTAGAAATTTAACTCCTCCTATCTCGGTTATAGGATCCTGACCGGAGACTTCATAGGCAAGGTTAAATTCAAAACCATCCTGCTTAATATTCCTTCCGCCGAGCGGATAGAAATTTTTCATTAATAATTTCCAGGCTTCTTTAAATTGCGGCTGAAGATTTCTTGGTTTAACCAGCTTAAGAACAAGAGTAGAGTCCCCGGTTGTTTGTGAACGTTGATTAGCGGTTTCTAAAAATTCACCAAAGAAGAGATCATCATTAGGATTGCCAATATTACTGTTGTCTATTCTAAAGGCAACTGCGATTATATCATCATCATTGATTGTAGTTTTAAAAGTAATATAACCAGTTTCTTCCTGGACAGTATAATCGACATCTTTAGTCATTAAAAGAAATCTGCCGGTTTCACTTTTTCCAGGGACGGGGTCATTCAAAACTCTAAGAGATTTATCGATATCATCATAAGTCTGTCCTGCGTCTAAGGGCTTAAGATCTATATATGCGTTAGCCTGTCTTTCTCTTGAAGGATCTCTACCAATAGTATTAATTGATTTCCAGACTTCAATATCCTTAATTGTATATGCACCCTGGTCTACCAGAATTGGAGTGGCGTTTGCATAATAACTTTCAAATATATTTAAATCGGGAGCGGTGCTTGCATAAGTTGTATCGACAAAATAATGATTGGTAGAATAATCATAAGCTCTGAGAGTATATTGTTGTGAAGTTGAACCGCCGCTAACCGAAACCTCTTTTGTTTCACCTTTTTTCTGACTGGCTATTGTAGTAAGAGAAAAAGGCCCCATCTGAAAATTAGCTTTAATACCGAACAGAGCTTCGCTCCCCCCTACTAACGGAGAAGTCTGTAAAGAAACGTTCCCGGCTTCAATACTTTGAATTATTTCATCTTCATAGCCGGTATATTTAATTTTCAATTGGTTTTCGTATTGAAAAGTACGTTCGGTATTCCAATCAGCGCTGATATTAAGTTTATCGCCAATTGTACCATTAACATTTATTTGGACCTGCTGCCTAAAATCGGGTTCATTATGAGTATTCCCAAGTCTGGAAGCGGTGACACCTTCTGTTGTCTCATTTCTCCAGGCGCCATGAATATCTACAGCACCTCCAATCCGCAGGCTAATTTTTGGTTCACCAAAAATACTTAATACACCCACACTAGGGAGAGGAATTTCAAAGTCTGTTATATTTTTAATAACATCCTGAAGACCTTTTTCACCTGATTTTAATTCATACTGATGCCCTAAATCCTGCCACATTTCATTTTCTCTTAAAGCAAGACGCATTTTTATATATTCATCAAGGGGGATTGTAAGGATAATCTTAGTTTTTTGGTCTGCGACTTTTTCAATAATATTAACATTTTTGCCGGAGGAATCGATTTCGACTGTTCGGGATCTGAGACCAATAGAAGGTTGAGCGAAAAAAGGAGAAGGACGTTTTTGTTTTAATGTAACATAAGGGACATCATTTCTATGGGGATGAAAATATTTCAGCCGTGCCGTAGAATCGATAGACATTTCATCAAGAGTATCTTTTTTAGCAGCTAAAGAATCATTTTTGAGATTAAGTGAGTCACTCCGAACGAAAGCGGAATCATGGCTGTTATTTAAAGAGTCCAGAGGAGATTTCAATTGGGAAAATCCCATTCCGTTAACATGAGATAAAGAAGAAAGATGTGGTTTAGATTCTTTTACCTGATCTTTGCCGATATTGACAGGTATCTTGACTTCTTTAAGCCCGGACTGTTGTGCGGTGAGGAATTGGAAAAAGACATTCATCCACACTGCCCTATTTACCGGAGAAGGAGAAGTGGATTTAAAACCCACATTTATAACCGCATAAAAAAGAAGACTTCCACCGATAACTATGCGGATTATCTCCTGGAATAAATTTATGTTCCTGTTTCTGATATGAACCCTAAAGGAATAGTGACTCAATTAGTTCTTGTAAAAATTCCCCGATATATTTCCTCCATATTTTAATTTTTTGAATGAAAAAATTAGATAAATTAAGTTAAAGTTTCAAATAACAGGAATATAAAAAATTGCTTGTTTAATCTATTATTTTGGCAAGAATGAATTAAGGTAAAATTTAATCACTCAATAATTTATCTCTTTAAAATTTAAAGGTTTAAATGAAAAACCATTGATTAAATTCTTTTAAATTGTAAGCACAATAATTAAGCCAAATAAATATCCTTTATATTATGTCCGGGACTGTTATAATGATTGAAATAAGTTTAAGTAAACTTCTTAACTATTGTTTCATATTCAGGATAACTTTTTATTAAAGAATTTCTTTCAGCCAATTCGAAATCTTCGAAATCAAAACCGGGAGAAACAGAACATCCGATTAATGCGAAAGAATCTTTTTCAATTAACTCTGCAGCAAACCAATTATTTTTTTTAACGGTGAACTGAAATAGGTTTCCTTCGGAAAGCTCTTTGCCTATTATTATTTCATTAAGATTTCTATTTTCATCCAGAATATAGATTTTAATTGAACCACCATCGTAAAAATGCCAGGTCTCATCAGATTTAAGTCTATGAAATTTTGATACCTGACGTCCTTCCAGCAAGAAGTATATTGATGTAGAAAATACTCTTTCATTCTTATAACGTTTTGGTAACCCCTCAGTAGAAATAAATTCTCCTGAACGATATATTTCCCTATAGTACCCTCCTTCAGGATGAGAGATTAACTTTAATTTATCAATATAATATTTTGCCTTTTTATGCATTTCTGTTTTTTAAAAATAATAAAAATTAGATTCTGTTAATCTTTAAATTGCTTTATTGTTATATTGTTGAACCTATAGCAATTGAACGATTAAGCAATTTAGCAATTTAACAATTAGATGGGCATGCTGAAATTATGATCAAAGTGGAAAGAAATTACAAAATTTTACAATAATCTTGTAATTTTGCAATTTTGCAATCAATCCTAAAAAAAACCCTCTTCAAATTTATTGAAGAGGGTTTTATATCTTGAATGAAAACAATTTTAATTTTTATCTATTTTCCAGCGAAACGTATGGTCTTTGAGTTTCTCCAACGTATATCTGGCGCGGACGATAAATTCTTGCAGAAGGATTTTCTCTCATTTCTTTCCATTGAGCAATCCATCCCGGAAGACGTCCTAGTGCAAACATAACGGTAAACATATTAGTAGGAATTCCCATAGCTCTATAAATTATTCCACTGTAGAAATCTACATTAGGATAGAGTTTTCGTTCAATAAAGAATTCGTCTCTCAACGCAATTTCTTCAAGATTTTTAGCTATATCCAGTAACGGATCCTTAACTCCCAATTCGCCGAGAACTCTGTCGGCAGCCGCTTTCAATATTTTAGCTCTTGGGTCGAAGTTTTTATAAACACGGTGACCAAAGCCCATAAGTTTGAATCCAGAATCTTTGTCTTTAGCCATGTTTATATATTTTTGATAATCACCGCCATCTTTTTTAATTTTTTCGAGCATATTAATGACGGCCTGGTTAGCACCTCCATGCAATGGTCCCCACAAAGCTCCAATTCCCGCTGAGATAGAGGCGAATAAATTAGCGGTGCTGCTTCCAGCCATTCTAACGGTAGAAGTACTGCAGTTCTGTTCATGATCGGCATGAAGGATAAGGAGAAGATCCAGGGCATGCTCCAGTGTTTTCGAAACATGATAATCTTCAGAAGGTACTGCATACATCATATGCATAAGATCGGCAGTATAGCCAAGATCATTGCGCGGATAAATATAGGGCTGTCCAATTGATTTTTTATATGAAAAAGCTACAATAGTTTTAATTTTTGCCAGAAGCCGAACAATATTTAATTCTATATCTACATCAAAACCATTCTCAGGGTAAAATGCAGATAAAGAATTAACCATTGATGAAAGAATTCCCATAGGATGAGCAGATGGTGGAAATCCTTCGAAGAACTTTTTCATGTCTTCATGAATAAGACTATGGTGAGTTAACTTATAATGAAACTCATCTAATTCTTTATTATTAGGAAGATGGCCAAAAATTAATAAGAAGCAAACTTCGACAAAATTAGATTTGTCGGCAAGTTCCTCAATAGGATAACCTCTGAATCTAAGAATTCCTTTTTCACCATCAATAAAGGTAATCGAACTAAGACATGAACCGGTGTTTCCGTAACCATTGTCATAAGTAATGGCGCCGGTAGTGCTTCTCAACTGGTTTATATCAATTGCAACTTCATTCTCAGTTCCCACCATGATGGGTAATTTATATTCTTGACCATTCAAAGTTAGTTTTGCTGTGTCTGTTTTGACTTCTTTTACGGTATCCATAAGATCCCCTCTCCAATATTAATTTAGAAGTAATTTTAGTTATATGAATTTATAAACATATTATAAGAATTTCAACAGATAATTTGAAGAATTATTAAAAAATTCAACAGTAGTGTATCAAAATAGGATAAAATACTGCAAAGGGTTATGCGAAAAAGGTAATAGCGCAGAGCGCATAGCGAAAAAGAATAGAGCTAAGCGCATAGAGCAAAGAGGAAAGGGCTTAGGGCATACTTACTGAGCGGGTTATATATTTTTACAGATCAATCGGGACAATTTTGCTGATTTTAAAAACAATTTCCATAGGTTTAAGGGAGACTGTAATTTACAATTTGAATCCTTGAATTATTTTTGAGTTATCCTGGATTTACCTTGGAGTTATCTTGGATTTACCTTGGAGTTATCTTGGATGTGTATAGCGTATAGTCCAGAGGGCAGAGGGGATGGTAGATTGAGCGGTTAAATATTTTTACTAAACCTCCGGGGTTTTTAAACCCCGGAGGTTTCTCCGGCGTAATTTATGGGGTAGCTATATATATTTGCAAATTAATTGGGAAGCAATCTTTCCGCTTTTAACGGCGCTTTCGATTGTTGACGGGAGACCTGTATTTACCCAATCACCGGCAAGGAAAAAATTATTAAATTTGGTTTTCTGTTCAGGTCTTTTATTTGTAATGTCATTATCAGGAATAAATGTAGCTCTTTTCTCTTTGATAATTTTATAAGAAGTTACATTATTTTTTGAAATTTTAACATACTTCTCTAATTGAGTTAAAGCTAGCTCAAAAAGTTCCTCTTTAGTAATTTCGGATAATTCATTGGCATCGCTTATTACAAGCGTTATATGTGAATCATGATTAAATATCCAATGAACAGGAGAATTTATTAAACCATAAAAGCCAGTTGGAAGGTCATTTTTCTTCAGCCAAATATGGATAGAAATTATTGTAGAGTAATGAAAGTCAACCGGAGCTAATATAATTTGATCGGGACCTAATATATTTTTTAAATTTAAATAAGGTACAGCAGAAACTACATAATCAAAATCAATTAATTTCACGTTTATTCGTCTTAACAGAAACAATCCTATTATCTGAAAATTCAAAATGCTCTACAGATTCCAATAAAGAAATGCTTCCATACTTTTCCTCTATGAATACTTTAGATTTTTCACAAAATGCTTTAGATAGATCATATTTCGGCAATATAATTGCGGCTGCATTACTTCCCCTAAAAAATATTTTTTTCAGTATATCAGAAAAAACTTTAGCGGAAGCTTTTCTAATATTTGTATTAAGTGCACCAACTGCTAAAATTTCCCAAAAAGATTTAATTATGCTATCGGATTGATTTTCCAGCAATAGCCACTGATAAACCGATATTTTATTCAAAAAATCATCAGAATAAAAATACAGTTTTAGAAAGAATTTAAGAAGTTTTAACCTATCGATAAAAGAAACGGCTTCATAATTCAATAGAGCGAGGAGGAGATTGAAAGGATAGATTACATTAGTTGATTTAAGGGGGAAGAGATTAAAGCCTTCTTTTAGAAAATCAACATGAAGCTGATTCGGAAAAATAAAATTTTCTTCTGCTTTAATAATCCTAATAAAATCCAGAGTATCTTTGTAACAGCCCATTAAGATATGCTGTCCATTATCGATAATATCCAAAGTGGTTTTATCTATTAAAGAGTAGGTGCGTCCTCCAAGTTTTGGAGAAGCTTCCAGTAGTTCGATTTTTATTCCATTTTTAGAAAGAAAGACAGCAGAAGAGAGACCTGCGAGACCGCCCCCAACAATGACACATTTATTCATTAATAAACTAAATTATACTTTGCCCAGACTCCTAATGATATACCAATTTTCTCAAAATTCGATACTCTAATATTATTATTATAGACGTCATATTTGGCATCCGTAATTTTTTTCAGCAGTTTATAGTAAATATGCTGCATAGCCCTTGCTGCGAACATAGAGGGTTTATCATCAAGATCCAATTCTTTTGTTGCTTTTTCAAAATAACTTTTAGCCCGTTGGACTTCATATTCCATTAAATTTATGAAATTCCGATTATATTCATTCGAATATATTTCACTCTCGGAATAATAAAACTTTTTTAAAATCTTCCTGAGGAAGATAAACTCTTCCTTTTTTAGCATCTTTTTTAATATCTCTTAAAATATTAGTAAGCTGTAAAGCTATGCCAAGATCAATGGCGAAGTCTTTAGCGGATTTATTTTTATATCCAAAAATCTCAATACACATTAACCCAACAGTAGAGGCAACTCTATAACAATATAAGACAAGATCATCAAAAGTTAAATATTGATTTCGCTGAAGGTCCATTTCCATCCCTTTAATAAGTTCAAAGAAAGGATCCAGAGGGATATTAAACTTAGAGATAGTATTAGCCAATTTATTCAGCAGCAAATATTCGGAATTTCCGCTGAAAGCTTTTTCAAATTCAACCCTCCATCTATGCAGTTTTTCATATTTTAATTCATCCGATTCATTTCCTTCATCAATAATATCATCAGTTTGACGGCAGAAGGCATAGACAGTATTCATTGCATCCCTTTTTTCATTAGGAAGCAGATTAAATGCATAATAAAAACTGCTTTTACTTTTTTTGCTTATTTCTTTTGCAGTATCAATCATTTGAAGGAGACTAACAGTAATTTTACAAAATCAATTTTATTTAATTTTGGACGGTATTTCAAAACATTATAGTCATTTTTCTCAATCTTTTTTAATATTTCCTCGCCACCTAAGATGGTCCATTTTATTTCATATTTTAATCTACCGTTCAGAAACTTCAATAAACTACTCCCCTCCTCAAACATTTTCTTAGTTCTATTAATATTTCGACTTAAAAGCTTTCTTAAGTTAAGATTATTTTCATTCAACTCAAACACCTTTTTTTCAATCAAATATTCAGCCATCTCATCTTCAGGAAGATAAATTCTTCCTTTTTCATAATCGATTTTGAGATCCTGATAAAAATTAGTCAACTGCAAAGCGGTACAAATCTTATCCGAAAGAGAAAAAGCTTCTTCATTTCTTATGTTATTTAATTCAAGAATTAATCTTCCCACAGGATTAGCAGAATATTTACAATATTCCAATAATTCTTCAAAATTTTTATAAGATTTTTTAACCACATCCTGCTTAAAAGCTTTTAAGAGGTCATAAAAATATTTCGGAGTTAAATTTCGTTCTTTAATAGTCTTTGCCATAGCTAACTCCAGGTCTGAAATGCAATTCCCTTTTAGTATTTCAGTCAATCTTTCTTCGAAATCATTCAAATTTTTTAAGCGAACTTCAGAAGATATATTTCCTTCATCTGCAAAATCATCAGCAGTTCGGGCAAACCAGTATATAATAGCTATATCTTTTCTTAATTTTTTAGGAATAAGAAAGGAAACAACCGGAAAATTTTCGTAATGATTCCTTGCAAGATATAACGCATTATTTGAGCTGTTTCCAGGCATATTAGTGATGTATTTATTTACAAATCGAATACATATAATTATGTTTATATCAAAAAAATATAGTAATTTTGAATTACGATTTCCGAATTATTTATACTAATTACGCTTAAAAAGTTACCTATAAAGTAGTAGTATAGCCAAATTTCATATGTATAGATATATTTACTACTCTAAATTCTATTTAATTCAATGTCATAAAATTAACATGAAGTTAATATATAGAATTAGAAATTTAAAATTTTAAAGATATAAATTGTTGATCTACAAAAATAAAGAAAGAACGTGGATAGAAATAATATAAACTTGTCATCTTTAAAAATAGACAGAGAAACTAATAATAATCCGGAAAGAAAGAGTAGAAAATTATTAGTCTTGATAGGAATAATTGTCTTAGCGGTAATAGTTGCTTTAATACTTGGATGGAGCGATTTATTTTCATCAGGAGTAGAGGTGCAACTGACTACAGCAACACTTCAATCGCCATCTCAATCGGATGCAGTACTGACTGCAAGCGGTTATGTAGTAGCCCAGAGGAAAGCTGCAGTTGCTTCAAAAGGAACGGGCAGATTGGTTTATTTAGGAGTTGTTGAAGGAGATAAAGTCAAGAAGAACCAGATAATTGCAAGGCTGGAAGACAGCGATATTCAAGCTCAGCTTGCGGAAGCTAAAGCTAATTTACAGTTGAATGAAGCAGAGTTGAATGCAGCAAAAAATAATTATGACCGGCAGAAAGCTTTATTGAAATCGGGAGGAATATCTGAAACAGAATATGAAGCTGCTGAAACGAATTATAATAAAGTCCTTGCATCAATAGAATTAGCAAAGGCTCAGGTTCAAGCAAGCCAGGTAGCAGTTGAGAATACAGTTATAAGAGCACCTTTTGACGGAACAGTATTGACAAAAAATGCTGATGTAGGAGAAATAGTAGCACCTCTTGCTGCAGGTGTAAATTCGAAAGCTGCAGTAGTAACCATTGCAGATATGAGCTCGCTTCAAGTTGAAGCAGATGTATCCGAGTCAAATATACAAAAAGTAACCGGTAATCAATCATGTAAGATTACATTAGATGCTTATCCGGCGCATGAATATGACGGATATGTTGCTAAAATAGTACCTACAGCCGACAGAACCAAAGCAACTGTAATGGTAAAGGTAGGGTTCAAAAATTATGACTCGAGTGTATTACCGGAAATGAGCGCAAAGGTTTTATTTTTGAAAGAAGGTAAGGGTAAAGAAGAAAGTAATGAGAAGGCAGTGTTAGTAGTCCCTCAAACAGCGGTTGAAATAAAAAACGGGAATCCTTCTGTTTATGAAGTTAAAAATAATAAAGCGTATAAAGTACCGGTAACAACCGGAAAAATATATGGCGATTATGTGGAAATCACCAGCGGTTTGCAGGATGGTGATCAGGTAATTGCTAAGGTAAATGATCAGATTAGGGATGGAGTTGAGGTAACGGTTAAATAAGAGCAAGTGCAAGTGTAAGAGCAAGAGTGCAAGAGCAAATTCAAGTAATAAATAATACCAGGAGAAATGTTATGCCTGAGTTCATTGAGATAAAGAATTTATCGAAATCTTATTGGAGGGACAATTTTGAAATACCTGTCCTTAATAATATAAATCTTAATATTAACCAGGGTGATTTTGTGGCTTTAATGGGTCCTTCAGGCTCAGGTAAAACTACATTGTTAAATTTAATTGCAGGAATTGATAAGCCTACAAAGGGAGAAGTCCATATAAATGGAACAAATATTTCAAACTTAAATGAATCCGCCTTGGCTAAATGGCGTTCTTCTAATGTTGGTTTTGTATTCCAATTTTATAATTTAATTCCTGTTTTAACAGCGTATGATAATGTAGAACTTCCTTTACTATTAACTAAACTTTCAAAATCGGAGCGAAGACAGCATGTAGAAACTGCTTTATCGATAGTCGGATTGGGAGACAGAATACATCATTATCCGAAGCAGCTTTCAGGCGGTCAGGAACAAAGAGTAGCAATTGCACGGGCTTTTGTTACAGATCCCCTCATTCTGGTAGCTGACGAACCTACCGGAGACCTTGATAAAAATTCAGCCGATGAGATTTTATCATTGATGGAACAATTAAATACAGAATTCAAAAAAACGATCATAATGGTTACACATGATCCCCATGCAGCCGAAAGAGCTAGAATTTTACATCACCTGGAAAAAGGAGATTTAATAAGGAGCAGCAATGGAAATATTAAAGTTAATAATTAGAAATTCTTTCCGGCATAAATTAAGAGCTATCTTAACAATATTTGGAATTGCAATTGCAGTCATAGCATTCGGTTTACTCCGGACAGTAGTAACTGCATGGTATGCCGGAGTGGAATCTTCATCTGTTGACCGGTTAGTAGCCCGTGATGCAGTCTCCTTTATATTCCCGCTCCCCTATTCTTATCTTGAAAAAATATCGCAAATACCAGGAGTAGAAACTGTAAGTTATGCAAACTGGTTCGGAGGAACTTATATAGATAAGAATCAATTCTTCTCCAGATTAGCCGTCGACGCAGACAATTTTTTTGATGTTTATCCTGAATTCTTATTAAGTAAAAAAGAATTAACAGACTTCAAAAAGGAGCGCAACTCATGTGTTATCGGCAGTGATATAGCTAAACAGTATCATTTAAAACTAGGGGATGTAATGTCTTTAGACGGAGATATTTTCCCGGGCAGATGGGATTTTGTTGTTCGCGGAATATATCAGCCTAAAAATAAAACAACCGATGCAACACAGATGCTGTTTCACTGGGATTATTTGAATGAAAGGATGAAAAAGGAATCCCCCGGAAGGGCTAACGAAATAGGATGGTTTATAATTAAAATAAATGATCCTGATAAAGCGAGTGTAGTATCGGATAGAGTTGATGCGTTATTTAAAAACTCTTCTGCCGAGACTAAAACCGAAACCGAGAGGGCGTTTCAACAGGGATTTATTGCATCATCCAGTGCAATAATTACTTCAATGAATGTTATGTCATTTGTTATAGTAGGAATAATATTACTTGTTCTTGCAAATACAATGATTATGTCCGCACGGGAAAGAACAAAAGAATATGCAGTATTCAAAGCTATCGGATTCAACGCTTCACATTTAACAGGATTAATAATGGGTGAATCTTTATTTATTTCGATACTCGGAGGCGGACTGGGGTTATTATTAACTTTCCCTATTATAGCAGGATTCGAAGCCAATATCCCAAAGGGATTCTTCCCTATTTTCCAGATTGAACCTATAACATTAATCCTTGCCGTGGTTGCAGTGCTATTTATTGGTATAGCAGCAGCAATTTTCCCATTGCAGCGGGCTCTCGCCACTAAAATAGTTGATGGCTTAAGGTTTGTCGGTTAAAATAAAATAAAGGTTTTTTATGAAAGTACCATTTAAGTATTCATTAAAAAGTTTTACATCAAGAAGATTAACAACATTTATAACCGTAGCAGGCATTGCTTTAGTAGTATTTGTTTTTGCGGCAGTTTTGATGATGGCATACGGAGTACAAAAAACCCTTATATCCACAGGCTCCGATGATAACGTTAAAATTGTAAGAAAAGGATCAAACGGAGAAATCTCTAGTATAATAGACGGTGATACACAGGGTATTATAAGTACATTACCTGCCATAGCTAAAGCTCAGGACGGAAAACCAATTATATCTTATGAACCTGTTGTTGTAATTAATCTCAGTAAAAAAAGCGGCGGCTTAAGTAATGTGACGGTTAGAGGGGTATCCCCGATCAGCCCGGAACTTCGTCCGCATGTAAAAATAATAGAAGGGAAAATGTTTAATCCTTCATTAAGGGAACTAATCGTTGGTGAATCGATATCAAAGAACTTTGAAGGTGCACAGCTTGGGAAAATGATTAAATTTGCAAATAACGAGTGGAAGATTGTAGGGATTTTTTCATCTGACGGAAGCGGTTTCGATTCAGAGATATGGGGAGATGCGGTTCAGCTTCTGGATGCATTTAACAGGGGGAACACAGTTTCATCAATAACATTGAAGCTCGATAATCCTAACGATTACGATAAATTTAAGAAAGCCTTTGGACTTGATAAAAGGCTTCAGCAATTTGAGCCTAAAATTGAGACTAAATACTTTGAAGAGCAATCTGAATTTCTTGCAAACTTTATAAGAATCCTCGGGATTTTCATTACAGTAATATTTAGTGCCGGAGCAACCATTGGAGCCATGATAACAATGTACTCAGCCGTAGCAAACCGGACAATAGAGGTTGGTACAATGCGGGCATTAGGATTCAGCCGTAGAAGTATACTAACAGTTTTTTTGAGTGAATCAATATTAATTTCAATAGCAGGCGGACTGGCAGGCATTATACTTGCTTTCTTCCTTCAGTTTTTTTCAATATCAACTTTGAATTTTAATTCTTTTGCGGAGTTAAGTTTCTCATTTGCCCTATCCCCATCTATTATTATTTCCTCATTAGTCTTCGCTGTTCTAATGGGAATAATTGGGGGATTCCTACCCTCAGTGAGAGCTGCAAAGCTAAATATTGTAAATGCATTAAGAGCCGGATAATTCGATTCTCATTACGGTTTTTCTGACTTCTCACCCAACCTCTTTATCCAACAGATAATATTTTAAATAAAGGTTAACACCGGACTTTTAAGAGCCTGTGTGAATATCATTTAATCCCCAATTCTTTGGCCATTCTATAAAAATTGGAAGGTGCTAGCCCTAATTTTCTGGCTGCATCGCTATCTGATTCAGAATTTTCTCTAACGAAAATCAGATATTTTTCCCGAAGCAATTTTTCCATGGTGGATAAAGGGAGAATATTGTCTTCAAAGACATTTTTAAGAGCTTTAAATTTATCTTCCCCGTTTGCCATAAACAGAGAACCCAGCGCATTCTTAGCATCGGCTCTACTAATTAATTTTTTATCATAAAATAATAAACGCTGAATAACGTTTTTTAATTCCCTTACATTTCCGGGCCATGAATAATTCTGAAAAACATTCATAGCTTCAGTATCAATAACAGGTTTTTCTTTCCCCATTTTATTACTTTCCTGCTGCAGAAAATGCCCGGCTAAGATTGGAATATCGCATTTCCTTTGTTTAAGCTCGGGGACTTCAATGCAAATAACATTCAGCCTGTAATATAAATCTTCTCTAAAACGTTTAGCTTTAACTTCCTCTTCAATGTTTCTATTTGTTGCGGCAATAATTCTAATATCAACTTTTATTTTTTCAGTTCTTCCAATTTTTTCAAGCTCACCATCCTGGATCACTCTTAATAACTTAACTTGAGCAGGGAGCGGAAGTTCTGTAATTTCATCCAAAAAGACCGTTCCTTTATGAGCAATTTCAAATAGGCCGGCTTTCTTTTTATCTGCACCGGTAAAAGCACCTTTTTCATAGCCAAATAATTCACTTTCAACCAGATCAGCCGGAAGTCCCCCGCAGTTAATGGGGATAAAGTTTTCGAATTTCCTGTCACTATTGTAATGAATATTATAAGCAACCAATTCTTTGCCTGTACCTGAAGCTCCTTTTATCAGAATATTAATATCACTATTTGCATACTTTTTAATATCATCACGCAGCTGCTCAATCACAGGTGAGCTGCCGATTATCCTCCGAAGACTTAAAATATCCTCGATATTTTTAACTAGCTTTTGATTGCTTCTCAGCCATTCTTTCTCAAGGATATTCTTTTCATAAGCATTAATGATCCCGAGTATAAAATCAGTAGGCTGATAAATATAGTCTTCAATATCTCCGGGATACTTTGTACAATACCAGTAAGCTCCGGCTTTAATTAGATTACTGGCAAAATTGTAATCAGTTATATTAATAGTCATTTTGGTGATGACAATAATCTGCAGACTATTATCAATAGATTTAACTTCCTGAATTAGATCTTCCCCCATTAATCTACCGGTCAAATGGAAGTCCATTATAATAACGTGATATTTATTCTTATTAGTCTGAAGTAATTCAATTGCACTCTCACCATCAGAGATTATATCCAGCACTTTAATTTTATCATTAAACGGTTTTATTGTATTCAAAACACGGATAACATCATATTCTTCATCTTCAATTAAGAGAACATTTATTTGATCTTTAATAAACATAGAAGATCCTTATAATCAGTTATTTATAGTGATTGTAAATGCGCAACCGGAATTACCAGGAAGGTTATCGGCATCCAATTTCCAACCGCATCTAGTACAGAATTCGTAAGCTAAATAGCATCCATAACCGGTATTTCTCATTTCCGCTTTTTTTGTAGAAATATTTTCTTCAAATATTTTCTTAAATCCTTTAGTATTAATTTCCATTAATCCGGCTGAAATACCAAATCCATTATCAGAAATTATAATTTTCGATTTTTTACAATTGTCATCATAAATGGTTTTAATATTTATTTCAATTTTGGGTTTCCCCGCATGGTCAATACTGTTCTGGATTAATGGTTCAATGATTTCCCAGACGACGAATTCGTTTACCTGAACCAAAGGTAAAATATCATCCAATTCGAGTTTAATATTAAATAAGCTGCTTTTTTTAAATGATCTCAAGAAGATATGCTCCACAATAAATTTCATAACTTCATTTATATTTGTTTTAAAATTCGGATTCCGAATAGCCTGAACCGGAGGTTCATACCATTTCATATCATAGATAATCCTAGATATAAAATTGGCATATTTACTTACCCTAAATTTCACAGTATTTATATTTTCAGGAGATAGCAGTTTTAAATCCCCTTTAATAAAACCAACTATCTTTTCTGCTTTATGATGGGTATGATATATTCTTTTTGTAAAAGCAAGTTCTTTTTCAAAAGTAATCTGTTTTTTAATATTTTTTTCATGCTCTTCGAACAAGAGCTTTTGCGCCTCATCCCTTTCTTTAACCGTATAAGAAGAAACAAAGTACATTGAGAGCAGACCCAGAGAAATTAAAGCGAGATATAATACGGAGGTTTCATCATAATTCATCATAATCTGGCTTGAAATAAAGGAGAGGTCGGGGGTATTCCTCATATATACAGCTCCAATATATTCTCCCCTAAGTACTAATGGAACAAAGGTATTGAAAGTTCTGCTATTGGTTATAATACTTCTTATTTGTTCATTTGATATTAAAAATTTATGAACATTTCTATATAAACTTACAGCCTGACTAAAATTATCAGGTGCAGCAACATTGGAAGTTGAATCAATATAGAGGACCTTAAACAGAGTTTTCCCATCGTTAATGACATAGAATTTATTTTTTTTCTCGATAAAAATGCACATCTCCTCAATATTATGCTGCAAAACTTCCTGGCTGAAAATTATATCAAAAGCTTTGGTTATCCTGTCCTGTTCTTCACTATCAATGTAGTTCTTGTTATTAATTGTTTCCAGCAGAAGTTCAAAAGTAGTTGAAGTCAGATTTGCCAGCCTTTCGGCAGAATCTTTTTGATACCAATTTTGAGTACTATTGAAGAAACTCTGAATAGAGGATTTGTTTATAAAAGAAATAATTATCTGGAAAACAAATAACACAATAAATATCACTGTCAAATGTTTAAACTGAAAGTGATATTCTTTAAACTTTTCAATTATTTTTTTTTTGCTCATAACCGAAATCTTTTATTTAAGTAAAATACTTTTTGAATTAATTTTATCATAAGCTTTATGAAGTGCATCATGAGGAGACATATCACCTTTTAGAGAAAGATTGATATAATAAGATAAGATATCGGAGATATGGGTATACCGTTCGGAAAAGGGTCTGTATATGCCATTTTTGACTAACTGGATATCATTTAATAAATCTGAATTATTCCGTAAATAGAGAGAATCCTTATATACATTATTATTAATAGGAATAAAACCGCCATGTTCAAAAAGAATCTTCTGTGCAGTTTCACCTGATAAAAATTTTATAAATTTAATAGATTCTGGAATTTTTGACGAATATTTTGATACCATTAAGTTCCATCCGCCAAAAACCGAAGCCGGTTTTGCTCCTTTTATATGCGGGGTAGGAACAACATCAACGACATCTTTTAAATACAAATATTTTTTCCCCATTAAATTATTTTTAAATAATCCTTTCCAGCCGCGAAGAAAAATACCATTATTTTGTAAATAATATTTATATGAATCATCTTCTTTAAATCTAAGTACATCCTTAGGTGAGATCTTATATTTATTCACCAGATCAATAAGGAATTTAAGGGCTTTTTCTGCCTGTGGAGACTTAATAAGAAGAGAATCATTTTTCATTAATTCCCCGTGCATGTTGGCAAGTATTTCGGAATAAATACAAATTAGACCTTCATAATCATCTCCCTGAAAAACAAAGAATGGAGAGTCCTTGAACTTATTATTCAGTTCTATTAAATCCTGCCAGGTAATCGAGTGCTTCAATTTATCCTCAATTAAACCCGAATCCTTCAATCTGTCTATAATATCCTTCCTGTAATACATTAAAGCAATATCAATATAAAGAGGAACAGCAATTAGGGTAT
This sequence comes from uncultured Ignavibacteriales bacterium, assembly GCA_963742995.1. Classification (GTDB taxonomy): domain Bacteria; phylum Bacteroidota; class Ignavibacteria; order Ignavibacteriales; family Ignavibacteriaceae; genus CAVQBP01. The sequence goes on along the minus strand of CAVUOL010000053.1, from coordinate 138,699 downwards.
CATTAAAATAACATGTATTAAGAGCATATTTCAGCAGAGATCCCCTGGACGAATCAGGAAAATACTTATCAAGTGGAACAGCCCATCTTGCAAAACGGGGTACCCATATCTGATCTACGGAGAAGACATCGATACGATCACTTTTACTCCTAAAATATCTTGCAAGCAATTCCTTTCTATCATTGGTACTAAATTTTTCGAAGGGAAGATTTATCGGAACGACTTCAATATGTCCTTTATTCAACTTATTAAAAAGTTCAATTACTTCTTTATGAGCCGAAGAAATATTATCTGCGAAATATATCTTTGTTACATTGGAATTAACATTATTTCTAAAACTGAGATGGGAAAATAAGTTGCTGACGAGAATAATAACAATAATAATTATTGTACTTATTATAACGTAAAACAATCTGCCAAGTTTCATTAATTTACCCTAAATAAGAAGTATTCAAATTTTTTATTAGTAATAGAAATTACGAAGAATGGATATTTGAAAGATGACATCTTTACTTATTAAAAATTAAAGTTTTACCTGAGCTTACATTTTAACATAAAATTAAAGATAATTTTCTTTTAAAAGATGTCATCTTTACATATGCCTAAGTTCACATATTAATTAAAAAATTACATGTTTTTTCTTTTTAAGATATCATCTTTATATCCGGGGTAACTCCAGATTTTGAAAGTCTCTCCCATTGTAACAAATAGAATAACGGCCTCGCTTATCATTTTAATAAATCTATTTATTAAAATAATAAAATATTTAATGAATTTAACCCATAATTTGATTCAATTATTTTATAAAAGGCGCAAAGCGATGGATTAGAAAAAGGCACAAATGTTGCCTAAAAAATAGCGGTTTAATCTGTTTTCTAATTAAAAGGGATTAATTCTCGAGGATATCAAGTAATTTAATGAAAATAGCTCTTCTTGTGTTATTGGCGTTATTTAATACAACTTTCCCCCAAAAAAATAATTTTGTTTATACAGAGGGAAAGGAAATAATGACTCCCGAAGGGAAACCATTACTGCTTAAGGGGATTAATTTAGGAAACTGGCTGGTACCTGAAGGATATATGTTTCATTTCAAGGAAGCAAACTCTCCCAGACTAATAAATGAGGTACTTTGCGAATTAATAGGGCCGGATAAAGCAAAGGATTTCTGGACGGAATACCGGAATAATTATATAACTCAAGAAGATATAAAGTTTATAAAAAAGATCGGATTAAACTCCGTAAGAATTCCATTTAATTATAGATTGTTTGTATTGAACGATGATCCAGGTAAACTTGAGGGTCCAGGATACAGTATGCTGGATAATGTTATAAACTGGTGTAAGACAGAAGGTGTTTATATAATACTTGATATGCATTGCGCACCGGGAGGACAAACAGGAGACAATATAGATGACAGCTACGGATATCCATATTTATTTGAAAATGATGTAAGCCAGAATTTAACAGTGGCAATATGGCATAAAATAACTGAACGATATAAAGATGAACAAATTATAATTGGCTACGATCTGTTAAATGAACCGATTGCTACATATTTTGATTCCACAAAGTTCAATCCGCTCCTTGAGCCTCTGTACAAACTAATAGTAAAATCAATAAGAGAAGCTGATAAGAATCATATTATCTTTTTAGGGGGAGCTCAGTGGGACAGCAACTTCAGTATGTTCGGTAAACCTTTCGATAAAAATCTTGTTTATACCTTTCATAGATACTGGAGCGATACTACACAATCTGTAGTACAGGAGTTTGTTGATTTCAGGGACAAATTTAATGTTCCAATGTGGCTAGGTGAATCAGGTGAAAACACGGATGAATGGATTTCATCATTCCGAACGCTGCTGGAAAGGAATAATTTCGGCTGGTGTTTCTGGCCTTACAAGAAACTGGATAGCAATAGAGGAATAGTCTCAATTCCAATGACAAAAGAATGGGATACAATTATTCAATTTGCCAATAATGACCGTTCCACATTTGAAAAAATAAGGAAAAGCAGACCATCAAAAGAAATAGTAAAAAAAGCACTTGAGGAATATTTAAAGAACAGTCTCTTTAAGAATTGTATAATTAATAAAGGTTATATTGAAGCTCTAGGTATGAATAGTAGAAGATGAAAGATATTAAATATATTTTCCTGGTGATTTACTTAGTAAATGAATTACCTTTTTCAGCAGAAGCTTACATTTTAACTTTGAACAATTTTAATATTATTAATTAAACGAGGTATCTGATGAAGTTTATTATTGCTGTATTTCTGATTTTCTTCATTGGCAGCTATTTGCCCAATGAGGCAACTTCAAAAGGGAATTCTAAGGATAAAATTACTGAAAGAGTAGAGAATCTTGTTAAGCAAATGACCCTTGAAGAAAAAATAGATTTTCTCGGAGGAACAGGATTTGCAACCAAACCTATAAAAAGACTTGGAATTCCGGAACTAAAAATGACTGACGGACCGGTAGGTGTAAGATGGGATAAATCAACGGCATTTCCTTCTGGAGTATCGATGGCGGCTACATGGGATACATCATTGATAAATAAACTTGGTGCTGCCATCGGAGAAGAAGTGAAAGGTAAAGGAAGAGATGTGATATTAGGACCTTGCGTAAATATTGCCCGTATCCCTCAAGGGGGAAGAGATTTTGAAAGCTTTGGAGAGGATCCGTACTTAGCCTCAAGAATGGCTGTAAGCTATATCAAAGGAGTTCAATCGGAAAATGTAGCTGCTACAGTAAAGCATTTTGCATGCAATAACCAGGAGTACCAGAGAGGGTTCGTTGATGTAAAGATAGATGAACGTACTTTAAACGAAATTTATTTGCCGGCATTTAAAGCTGCTGTAGAAGAAGGGAATGTTTTATGTATAATGACAGCCTATAATAAAGTAAACGGTGCATACTGCAGTGAAAATGACTATTTATTAAAAACAAAATTAAAGAAGGATTGGAATTTTGACGGTTTGGTAATGTCAGATTGGGGTGCGGTACATAGCAGTATACCCACTGCAAAAAGCGGACTTGATCTCGAGATGCCCAATGGGGATTTTTTAAACTCTGCAGCAATTCTTGATGAAGTTAAAAAAGGGAATATTAGTGAAGAAACAATTAATGATAAGGTAAGAAGAATATTATCGGTAATGTTAAAATTAGGTTTATTTGAAAAACAGCATGAAGAAGATTCTCAATTAGTAAATACAAAAGAACATCAGCAAATAGCATTAAAGGTTGCACAGGAAGGGATCGTATTATTAAAAAATGACAGTAATATTTTACCAATTGATCAGAATAAAATTAAGTCAATAGCCGTAATTGGCCCTAATGCTGCAACAGCAAAAACAGGCGGAGGGGGAAGTTCGCTGGTTGAACCTGTATATTCCGTAAGTCCACTCGAAGCATTAAAAAATAAATTAGATGGGAAGATTAAAATTAATTTCGCGGAAGGGGTAAAGCTGCTTGAAAATGCCGACCCAATTCCATCCTCATTATTATTCTTATCCGGTTCAACAGAAAACGGGTTAACCGGTGAATATTATAGTAATAAAAATCTGGAAGGTAAACCTGCATTTACGAGGGTAGATAGTGAGATTAGTTTCGATTGGGGTGATTCCTCTCCGAAAGAAGGTTTTAATAAAGACAACTTCTCCGTTAGATGGAACGGAATTTTTAAACCCAATAAATCAGGATCTTATGAAATTGATGTTTTAAGTGATGATGGAGTCAGGTTTTTCATCAATGATGAACTTGTTATTGATGATTGGACAGATCATGCTACTCTAGCAGATACATATAAAATTAACCTCGAATCGGGAAAAGAATACAAAATAAAATTAGAATATTATGAGAGTGCCGGCGGTGCGAACATAAAGTTAGCCTGGCGGCTGCCGTATGAAAACATAATACATGATGCAGTAGAAGCAGCTAAAAATTCAGATATTGCAATTATATTCGCTGGTTCTTCAAATATGTATGAGTCAGAAGGGTTTGACAGAAATGATTTAACTCTTCCCGGTGATCAGGATGCTTTAATTGATTCAGTTGCAAAAAGTAATAAGCATGTGATTGTTGTATTGACAACCGGCTCCCCTTATCAATTTAATTGGAAAAATAATGTCGATGCTATATTAGAAACATGGTTTGCGGGTGAAGAGATTGGCAATGCAATTGCGGACATTCTTTTAGGGAACATCAATCCTTCAGGCAAACTTCCAATGACTTTCCCCCAGAGATGGGAAGATTGTTCGGCATATAAGGATTATAAGGCTCAGGACAGTGTTACAAATTACTCGGACGGTATATTTGTGGGCTATAGATATTTTGATAAAAATAATATAACTCCCCTATTCCCTTTTGGCTACGGGCTTTCCTACACCACATTTGAATATAAAAACTTGAAAGTTGATAAAATAGCCGATCAGAACAGTAACAGGTGGAAAGTTAGTTTTCAACTTACAAATACGGGGAAAATTAAAGGTACGGAAATTCCGCAATTATATATAAAAGATGTAGAGTCAAGTTTACCAGGACCGGAGAAGGAACTAAAAGCTTTTGATCGAATAACCTTAAATCCCGGAGAGACAAAGACAGTTGAATTTTTAATAACGGATGAAAAATTATCCTACTTTAATCCGGAAAAACATGGGTGGATTGCTGAACCGGGTGAATTCCAGGCTGAAGTCGGAAGTTCATCAAGAAATATAGCTTTGAAGGGAACGTTTACGTTAAAATAATTTATAACTGAAATTAAAAAATAACCCTGAAGATAAAGGTTGAAAATGAATCCATTTTTATAAAACCTTTTATTTCAGGGTTATGTTGTTAAAAATCCCGAATTGTCGTTATATATTGAATATGAAAATTATTTACTCATTCTTTCTATCATTTCTTTCTATTATAAATATTAGTTCACAAACAAAAGATAAATTCGTTGCAATTGCAGGCAATGAGAAGATATCAGCTCATGAATATCAAATGCGTTATGAATTTATGCCTCATCTGGATAATGATCCTTTTCTTAAGGACTCTGTGAAATATCATTTCATTTATACATTAATAGCAGAGAAGCTTTGGGCGCAGGAAGCTGAAGAATTAGGATTGGATACTACAGAATATATGACAAACACTATGCAGCCTATTGAAAACTTATATCTGCGGGATGCATTATTCAAGGAGGAAGTTGAAAACAAGGTTAAGATTAATCCTCAAGATATTTTTCGTGCAAATTCCAGGATAAATATCACTCTGAAGTTTAATGCCATAAGTTCGGTTGACTCATCTGAAATAGCTAGTATTTATCAGGAATTAAAAAACGGTGCTTCTTTCGATTCCCTCTTAAGGGAAAGAAGTGAATTTAGTACACAGCAAAATTCATTAGAAGGTTCATTCGGACAATTTGATGACGAGGCTGTTGAAGATACACTATATAATTTAAGAGCCGGGAATTATTCCTCACCTGTAAAAACCAAATACGGCTGGTTCATTTTTAAATTGAATAATAAAATAAAAAAGACGAACAATGATGAAAGCCAATCAGCAAATGCTGTTTTAAGAATTTTAAAAGAAAGAGAAGCAAAAAAGCTCGGGACAGAATATTTGGAAAATCTTTTATCCGGAACACAGGCAAGAATCGATTCATCCTTATTCTTCAATATTGCAAATAAATTTTATTTAATTTTGACGAATAAAGTGAATACGGGAAACTATTCAGATACTTCAACAATTTTTATTGATGCTCCGGATATTTTTAGAATGGCTAAAGAATTTGGCAGCGATACTCTAAATATGAATCTTGTTTATGGTAATGAAATTTCAATAACAGTTAAGGATTTTTTATATAATTCATTGATTGACATGTTTTATATTAAATCACCTAACAAACAAAATGTTGAATTCCTTCTCAACCGGACAGTTAAAAGCTTAATACAGGAAAACATATTAGATAAGGAAGCAATTAAAAAAGGACTGCATGATTCACCTGATGTTAAGAATGCTGTAAATATGTGGGAAGAAAATCATCTTGCACAGATGTTAAAAAATAAGTTTAGGGATTCAGTTCATGTTACAGATACTGAAGTAAACCAATATATCTTTAAGAATTATGAAAACGATGCCCCGGTAACTGAAGTAAACATTCTAGAGATATTAAATGATAAATTAGAAGTTATGGAATATATACTGGAACAATTGAAATATGGAGCAGACTTTCGAGAATTAGCAAAACTTTATACTAAAAGAGAGTGGACAAAAGATAAAGGAGGTGAGTTCGGGTATTTCCCGATTACAATGTACGGCGAAATCGGCAGAACTGCCGGTAAAATGAAAATTGGTGAGGTTTATGGTCCGATATCAACTCCCGATGGATATTCTATTTTTGAGCTTATAGGAAAAAAAGAAATAGATTCTGTTTCCGAAACAACTCTGAAACATTATAAAGAGATTGCAAAAAGCGATTTAGAGGAAAAGAAACTTGATACACTTTTGACTAATTACACAATCAAGCTGGCGAATAAATTCGGTGTCAAAATTAACCGGCAGACGGTTAATTCATTAAAGCTAACAGATATAAATATGTTCACATTCAGATATATGGGATTTGGAGGAAGGATTGCAGCAGTACCATTTACTTCTTCGTTTTACGATTGGATGTATAAATGGCGTAAAATAAAATCAGTTTTACCATAGTATAGAAGTTAATTTCTGAATAAAGGGAAAATGGTATGAAATTTTTTAATGGATTTTTTACTAGACTATTTTTTTTATTTTTAATAAATATTTTATTAGGCGGAATCGCTGCAAAAGCACAAACAATTCCTACGTTGACCGATAGAGTTAATAATCTTTTATCTAAAATGACATTAGATGAAAAGATACTTCAGCTTCACAAGTCAGGTAATTTCACCACTTCAACAAACAGCAGATTAAACATACCAGGGTTTAATATGGCTGACGGACCTCATGGTGTACGGGAAGGAATGGCGACATCATTTCCGGTAGGAATCGGTTTAGCAGCTACATGGGATACTAGTCTTGCAAGAAGAGTTGGAATTGCAATGGGGGAAGAATTCTATGGCAAAAGGAAAAACCAGGCATTAGGTCCATGCCTTGATTTAACAAGAGATCCTCGTGATGGGAGAAGTCCAGAAAGCGGAGGCGAAGATCCTTATCTAGATGCGCAAATTACTACCTCTGTTATAATTGGAATTCAAACCAACCCGGTAATTGCTACTGCCAAGCATTATAATGGAGTTTTTAGGCAGCAAAACAGAACAGATAATAATTATATAATAAGTCAAAGAAATTTACTTGAACATTACGGACTTAATTTTCGAAATGCAGTTCAAATTGGGGGGGTAATGAGCATTATGAATGCTTATAACCTGATAAACGGAGATAAATGCGGTGAAAGCATAAATCTATTGAGAAATATTTTAAAGGATAAATGGGGATTTCCATATTATGTAGTATCGGATTGGTGCTCCTTATGGGATGCTCAGAAAGCTATCTTAGCCGGATGTGATCTTGAAATGTGTTCAAATTTATATGAAATGAATTTGAAGAATCTGGCACAAAACGGAACAGTTCCAATGAGTGTTATTGATGAATCGGTTAAAAGAGTATTGAGAACCAAAATTATAAACGGGATGCTGGACAATTACCCGGTTGGAGACCCTTCATTGGTGAACAGCAAAGAACATCAGAATCTTGTATTGGAGGCTGGTGAAAAAAGCATTGTCCTTTTAAAAAATGATGAAGATATTCTTCCTTTAAACGAGCAAACAATAAAAAAGATAGCTTTAATAGGGCCTAATGCAGATGTGCTTCAAATTGACGGAACCGGCAGCAGCTATGTTACTCCATACTATACTGTTACTCCGAAAGCGGGGATTGAAAATATTATCGGATCTGAAAAAATATTATATGCTAAGGGATGTAATATAAACGGCAGCAATGCCGGTGATATAAGTATGGCTTTACAATATGCGGCTGAAGCTGATGCAGTAATTTTTGTAGGAGGGCTTGACCCTTCACAGGAGGGAGAAGGATTGGATAGAGCCGGCGGTTCAATTGAACTGCCAAAAGTTCAGAAGGATCTTATAAATAATTTAAATAAAGCAAATTCAAATTTAATAGTGGTTATTTTCAGCGGCGGTATTTGCAGTGTTCATCCTTTTATTGATAAAATTAAGGGGTTGTTGTATGCATTTTATCCGGGACAGGAAGGTGGGAATGCATTGGCTAAGATTCTTTTTGGAGAATTCAATCCTGCCGGAAGATTGCCTGTTACTATGCCCATTTCAGATGCCCAGCTTCCCGATATAAACTTCAATTTTGATGATGATTACGGCGGAGGTTATAGATGGTATGATTTTCAGGGTCTAGTGCCGGAATTTGCATTCGGAACGGGAATGAGCTATACAACTTTTGCATACAGTAATTTAATTATTACACCGGATCAAACAACAATAGGTAAGGAAGTAGAGGTAAGCTGTGATTTAAAAAATACAGGCTTAACTGCCGGTGAAGAAGTAGTCCAGCTCTATCTGTCTACTGCAGGAGAATCATTATTCATGCCTGTAAAACAATTAAAAGGTTTTAAAAGAATATTACTACAGCCAAATGAAACAAAAACCCTTACGTTCAAATTGACTGCTAATGAGTTGTATTATTTTGACGAAGGTACTGATACATATAAAGTGAATCCCGGAAACTATACTGTTAAAATAGGCGAAGCATCGGATAACCTGCCTCTGGAAGGTACTTTTACTTTAGAATCTGATAACCCAAAACCCGATTTAATTATTTCCGGTTTAAAGACAATACCTCCCTTCCCCCAGGTGGGTGATTCTGTTACTTTTGCAGCCTCGATTCTTAATTACGGAACAGGTCCATGCGCTGATGGAATTCAATATGAAGTAAATTTTAAAGTTAATGGTGAGCTTGTAAGTAAATCCACAGAATTCAGTGATTCAATTTTATCGGGAGGAATGGCATTGGTCTGCAGTAACTCAGCGGTTAACGGAAAAAACTTTTGGGTTGTCAAAGATCAAAATGAATTCATTGTAGAAGCCGAGGTAAATCCGGCCGGAACAATTGATGAGTTATATACGGATAATAACAGTAAATCTGTTCACGTAAAAGTTTATGGAGCTCCTTTAAAAAATCTTGCTTTGCAAACAGATGTTGAGGTCTCGTCTATAGAAGCATCCGGATTAGAAGGCGCCAATGCAGTTGATGGAAGTATGGATACAAGATGGTCATCGCAATTCAGCGATCCTCAATATTTAATAATTGATTTAGGGTTTAAGGAACTATTTAATAGAATAGACTTGTTTTGGGAAACTGCTTATGGTAAAGAATATAAAATCTATACTTCTGATAATAAAATAGACTGGGCTGAACTTTATCATCAGAATAATGGCGCAGGAGGAAATGAAAGTATAACGAAAACGGCAAATGCCAGGTACATTAAAATTGTTGGTACCCGGAGAGGAACAGAATACGGTTATTCTCTATGGGAGGTTCAGGTTTATAATGACCCAAATATTACTTCTATAAAAGAAGATGCTATAGTAAATAATGTCCCTAGTGATTATAAGCTATTTAATAATTACCCGAATCCATTTAATCCAAGCACTATGATAAAATATGCAATCCCTGCCGCAAGTAATATAAAAGTATTAATCCATAATATTTTAGGTCAAGAAGTTGAGGAATTTGATGAAGGGATAAAAGAAGCAGGCTATTACAATTTAATATGGGAGCCTAAAAATATTTCATCAGGTATATATTTTTATACCATTTTTGCGGAAAGTCTGAACGGGAAAACCAGATTTCAAAGGACTATGAAAATGATGCTGCTGAAATAAAGACGCTTCCGAAGGAATGCCTATGGCAAGATTTCACAGATTTTCACAGATTATGAATTTTTAAGTTAGATAAAAATGTAAGGTGTTAAAGGTATCTCGATTTTGTATACTATTTCATTGACGCAGCTCCAAAAAACCTAACGAAATAGCGTAGGTTTTTGCACATTTTTTCCTCTATAAGCCATTTAATTTCCATTTACCCTATATTTACCCCTCCTAAATCAAAATCCCCCCTTAAAATCAATTATCGCAACTCACAATTTCCTATAACCAATGACTTGGACACAATGACTAATGACCGATGACCAATGACTTTTAATCATCTGGCTTCCAGCAACACATGATTTGAAATCAAATCTAGAGGAAGGACTTTATCTACTCCTCCCAATTTGATTGCTTCATTGGGCATACCGAATACTACACATGACTTTTCATCCTGTGCAATGTTATATGCGCCTGTTTCTTTCATTTCGAGCATTCCTTTTGCGCCATCATCACCCATTCCGGTCATTATAACTCCTACACAATTTTTTCCAGCATATCTGGCGGCTGATCTAAATAAAACATCAACAGAAGGGCGATGACGGCTTACCAGAGGGCCATCTTTTATTTCTACAAAATACCTTGCTCCGCTTCTTTTAAGAAGCATATGTTTGTTGCCTGGAGCAATCAATGCTCTTCCCCTAATAATAGTATCTCCATCTTCAGCTTCTTTAACAGTAATTCTGCATAACCCGTCAAGGCGCTTTGCAAATGCCTTTGTAAAATTTTCAGGCATATGCTGAACAATAACAATTCCTGGAGAATCGAGCGGGAATGCTTCAAGAAATGTTCTCAATGCTTCAGTTCCTCCTGTGGATGCACCAACAACAACAACTTTTTCGGTGGTTTTAATCATTGCCTTATTATTTGATTTTGCGATTATAACATCTGCAGTAAGCTTAGGTTGGACTTCAATTAGTCTCGTACTTATTCTTCTTAAATTTATTGATGCTGCTGCTTTTACTACATCACAAATATGCATCTTTGATTCTTCCAGATATTGTTTGGTTCCCAACCGGGGTTTGGTAATAATCTCAACAGCTCCGTATTCTAGTGCTTTTAATGCAGAAGCAGAACCTTTATCAGATAAACTTGAACAAATTACAACCGGAATAGGATGCTGGGTCATTAATTTTTGCAAAAAGGTCAGACCATCCATTTTAGGCATTTCAATGTCGAGAGTAATAACATCAGGTACCTCTTCACTTATTTTTTTTGCAGCGATATAAGGATCTGATGCAGTAGCTATAACATCAATTTGAGGATCAGACGATAATAGCTCAGATAAAGTCTGGCGAACAATAGCCGAATCGTCAACTATAAGAACTTTTATTTTATCCATTTTTACTATTATTTAATTTTCCCAGACGAGACAGGTAAACATCTCCGGTTTGAGTTGATATAAATATTTTTCTACCCTCATTTCCGCCGACATCAGAAGCAACGATCGGCAGACCTTCTTCGAATAAAATATCGATTGCGGTTAGAACGTTTTGCTTTCCAATTGAAACATTTTTCCGTTTTTCACTTAATTGTTCCGACCCGCCAAATAATTTCACTTTAATTTCATTTTTTTCAAGTTCGGCTTTATTTAGGACTTTAATCATTTGATGGATTGCCCTATCCACATATTTGTATTTAGAGTCTCCAGGCTTATCATTTGAATAAGTATCATGATCGGGCATGACACAGTGTGAAACAGCGCATATTTTTTTCGCGGTATTTTGCATTATAATTGCAATGCAAGATCCAAGGACAGTAACTACAACTTCAGGCTCTTTGCTTAAGTGGAACTCTCCCGGTCCTAAATATATTTTTGGTAAGTGATTTATTTCTTCTATCATTGTATTTTTTTATAAGTACTTGGTGCTACCTGCAGCATGGGGACATCCATATTGAAAATAGTTTCGGAGTGACCCAGAAAAAGGAATCCTCCTGTTCTGAGATTATTGCTTAATTTTTGGAGCAGTTGTTCCTGCGTTAATTTATCAAAATAGATTATAACATTTCTACAAAATATAATATCCTGTTTTTCCCGAATTCCCAAGTCAGCATCCATAAAATTGATTCTCTGATAATTAATAAATTTTCTTAGTCCAGAAATAACCCGGACCTGGCTTTTCTTAGGATCTTTGCTTTTTAAGAAATATTTTTGCTTAATAGCTAAAGGTATCTGACTTATTCTTTCGATATCATATATCCCCAGAATTGCTTTTTCGAGCACTTTAGTTGAAATATCAGAAGCTGTTATGTTGAAGTCAAAATAAGGTATGCTTTGTGCGAATTCACTTAATACAATCGCAAGAGTATAAGGTTCTTCGCCTGTTGAACACCCGGCACTCCATATTTTTAATTTTTTATCTATGCCAGCATTAAATTCCGAAATTAAATAAGGGATTACACTTTGAGTTAGAAAGGTAAATTGAGCAGGTTCCCGGAAAAAGTCGGTTTTATTTGTTGTAACTACATCAATCATGTGAATCAATTCTTCATCCATTCCTTTTTTGCTAAAAAGGAAGTCGCAATATTCCGCAAAAGAATTAAAATTATTTACCCGAAGTCTTTTTCTTAAGCGTGTTTCAAGCATAGTTTTTTTAATCGGAGGCATCTTAATGCCGCACTGATCATAGATAAACTTGCTTAACCTTTCAAATTCATTATTTGACAGGCTTTCATTAAAGTTCTTTACAAAGGCAGAATTAGGCATATTTTTGTCATTGAATTAATTTTTTTAACAATTATCTATTTTGTCTCGTCTTTAGAATCAACATTGACAGCATTTTGAGTCAGCATTAACTCTTCAGAGGAAAATACATTATCTATGTTTAGGATAATGATAAATGTATCCTCTCTTTTTCCCATTCCTTTTATGAAATCAGTTTTTAGTTTTGTTCCAATTTTAGGAGCAGGTTCAATGTCTTTTGGATCTAGTTCAAAAACTTCCTGAACAGAATCTACTAATGCACCTAATATTGTATTTTCTCCGTCAAGATTAACTTCAACAACAATAATACAAGTATTTACCGTAGTTTCGGTTTTTTCAAGCCCGAACTTTAATCTCATATCCACAACCGGTACAACATTTCCTCTTAGATTAATTACACCGCACATAAAATCGGGTGTTTGCGGAACTTTTGTTATTTTGATAAAATCCAGAATTTCTCTAACCTGAGCAACATCTACTCCAAATACTTCATCTTTAAGTTTGAAAGTAAGATACTGCCTTACTTCCGATATTATTTCAATACTCATTTTATTATTCTCCTTACATTTGAATTAAAATTTTTCAAAGTCTTTATCAATAGTATCGACATTTCCAAGGTTAAGGACTACACCCTGTTTACTATTAGGTTTCTCTTTAGATTTGTTCATGTCGAAATTATTATTTGGAATGACTTTTTTCTGAATAATTTTTTTATTAGTTATTTTATTTCCGGCTTTATTATCTCCATCTAATTCCATTTTAAAAAAAGCAATTGTCTGCTGGAGCTGTTCTGCCTGACTGGTTAATTCTTCCGCAGTTGAAGCCATTTCTTCTGATGCAGATGCATTTTGCTGAATAATCTGGTTAAGCTGCTGGATAGCACTGTTTATCTGTTCGGAACCTGTATTCTGTTCATTACTTGCAGCGGTTATTTCCTGAACAAGCTCTGCAGTTTTCTGAATATCGGGTAAAATTTTAGAAAGCATTTCACCAGCTTTTTCAGCCACTTTAACGCTTCTTCCTGATAGTTCACTTATTTCACCAGCAGCAGTTTGGCTTCTTTCGGCAAGTTTTCTGACTTCAGAAGCTACTACGGCAAAGCCTTTACCATGTTCCCCTGCTCTTGCAGCCTCAATTGCAGCGTTTAATGCCAGCAGGTTTGTCTGTCTTGCAATCTCTTCTATAATTGAGATTTTACTGGCTATTTCTTTCATTGCATCGACGGTCTGAGAGACAGCTTTCCCACCTTCTTGAGCATCTTCTGCAGATTTCTGAGAAATTTTTTCAGTCTGCTGAGAATTATCGGCATTCTGTTTTATATTGGCACTCATCTGTTCCATAGAAGAAGAGGCTTCTTCAGCAGCAGCTGCCTGTTCAGTTGAACCTTGTGATAATTGTTCCGAACTTGCACTTAATTCCTGGCTTCCGGCTGTTACATTATCTGCAGCGGCTTTAACATTTTCAACAACATCTTTTAATTTATTTACCATCCTGGAAAGACTATTTCCGAGCACATCTTCATTTGATTTTATATTAACTTTAACCTTCAAATCTCCTTCAGCGAGTTTATCTGCGGCAAATGCATGGTCTTTTAAGTTTGCGATCATTCTGTTCAAACTATTTCCAAGAACATCTTCGCTTGATTTAACCAATAAGCTCACATTCAAATTCCCTTCTGAGAGTTTATCTGCAACCATTGCTTGTTCTTTAATATTTTCAATCATTTTATTAAGACTCTTACCTAAAACATCCTCATTAGACTTAACACTTATATTCACTTTTATATTACCTTCGGAGAGTTTATCCGCTACATTACATTGTTCTTTAATGTTCTCAATCATTTTATTAAAGGAAGCAGCCAAAGCGCCTATCTCATCCTTATGGTTTGATTGAAGATTTACATTGATATTTCCTACAGCCAGTTTTTCGGCTGCCTCAGTCAGGTTAATTACTGGTTTACTTATTATCTTTGAAATAAATATTCCCAAGGAAACCGCCGACAGAATACCTGCAAAAAGAATAATAATCATAAGATATTTAGCGGATGATTCGGAATCAGAAGCCGACTGATTAGCTGCATCTGCTTCTTTTTTATTATGCTCAACAAGTCCACTCAATAAATCATCAACTTTTTTATTAGAACTTTCTTCAATATTCACTGCTTTTCTGCTCAGCTTTTCAAATAAATCTTTATTTGGATTTTTAAAGTATGATTTAGCCAAAACTATATACTCTTGATGGTCTTTCCACCAGCTATTAAAAACAGGGATAAACTTTTCCCATTCAGATTTATCTAATTCTGTTTTGGGAATGGATTCGTAACTTTTCCACGCATCATCCATATCTTTCTTAGCATCATCGGATTTTAGGAATAGTTCTTCAGCATTTTCAGCAGTTAATCCATTAGTTAGCAAAGAGGCTTCAACAGCATCTATTGTTGTTTGTTCATTTGCAATAACCAATAAATTTTCCACTGAAGGGAGACGTACATCTCCTATTTCATCGATATTTTTTGAAAGATTATCAATGCTGGATAATCCTATCCATCCAACAATACCTGATATCACAGCCATAACTATAAAGCTGCCTAACAGCTTTTTACTTAGTTTCAAATTATAAAACCAATTCATACAACTCCCTTACTTTATTTTCTTATACTTAATTATATATTATCTACTACTTACCACTATATATTTTTTCATCAAGTTCGGCTTTTTCAATTACTTTTTTGATATCCATTATTAAAGCTACTGTACCATCTCCCAGAACTGTTGCACCGGACATCATTTCAATATTTTTATAATATGTTCCGAGTGATTTGATTACAACTTGACGTTCACCTATGATTTCATCAACTACTAATCCGGTTTTTGAATGACTTTCATTAATCAGAACTATTTGTTCGATTGGGGGCAGATTAGAGTTTATATTGAATTTCTCCCTCAGGGGAATGTAAGGCACTATCTCACCTCTAACACCTATTAAGTTTCTGCCGTTTGATTTCTTTTTGATCTCAGGAGTCAGTTCAATACATTCTTCAACAAAGGATAAAGGAATTACAAAAAAATCTTTGTCTATTTTAACTATTAGGCCTTCAATAATAGCGAGAGTGAGGGGGAGTTTTAAGGTTATTGTTGTTCCTTTATCAGTTATACTCTCTACTTCTATCGAACCACGAAGGGATTCAATGGCACTTTGAACTACATCCATGCCTACTCCGCGACCGGAAACATTTGTGATTACTTTTGCGGTTGAAAATCCCGGTTGGAATATCAGGTTAAAAATTTCTTTATCGGTTAAATTTGTATCTTTCGTAATTATACCGCGCTCGATTGCTTTTTCATATATCGCTTCTTTATTTAAGCCTGCACCATCATCCTTGATCTGTATAAGTACATGTGTACCTGAATGTACTGCAGAAAGTAAGACTTTTCCCGAACGTTCTTTTCCTTTTTTAAGTCTCTCCTCCGGATTTTCTATTCCATGTCCGATTGAATTTCTTATAATATGCACCAGAGGATCGTTTAATTTTTCAATTACATTCTTATCAAGTTCTGTTTCTCCCCCTTCGGTAATCAGCTCAACTTCTTTTCCCAATTCTTTTGAAAGGTCACGGATTAATCTTTTAAATTTATTGAAAGTAGTTTCTATTGGTATCATCCGGATGCTTAATGCATTATCTCTTAGTTCCCATGTTAGTCTTTCAACATCTTCGGCAATGGAAATCATTAAACTATCATTTTTATGTGCTGCAGTCTGGGATAATCTTGCCTGAACAGTCACCAGTTCACCAACAAGATTTACTAAAAGATCAAGTTTATCTGAATTAACGCGGATGCTTGAAATATTCTGTGATCCTGAATTATCATTTTTTAATTCTTTTTTTTCAATTTTTTGTTCGATACTTTTTTCATGATGAATTATCTTTTCCTTACTACCTACATCAGGAGCATTTTTATTGCTTTTATTGATAATTTCGGAATAATATTTATAATCTTCTTTCAGCTCACCTTTACCTATTTCGCTAATATTTATTTTGCAATCATCCTCAACAAAAATGAAAACGTCTTTAATTTCATTAATTCCCCGATTTGTAGATAAAACTATATTCCACGAAGTGTATAATTTTTCAGGGTCGAAAAGATCCAGAGGAGGAATTTTTTCTGTAATTGGTGAAATTATTGCTTTACCAAGAGAAGAAATTTCACTTATTAAACCAACAGGATTAGTACCACTCAGGAGAAGATTTTCAGAAGGCTCAAAGTAAATATGGTATATAATTTTTACATCCTCTTTTTTATTTTCATCGGTTCTGATTATTTCTTCCTTTTTTTCAATTATCTCCGAATAATCTAAGTAGCCCTTAAATGAAGAAAGGATTTGTTTTACTATTTCATTTTCAATAGAGTTTTGTTTATTCTCATTCTTTAACATAAATGAAATCTGGTCGCGTGCATTTAATGTAAGATCAATAAGAGATTTATCAACGTCCAGTTCTTTATTTCGTACTTTATCATAGACAGTTTCAATATCATGAACAAAAGCGCTGATATCATCAAAGCCGAACATTCCGGCAGAACCCTTGATTGTATGCAGGGACCTGAAGATTTTATCAATTAGTTCATTATCACCCGGTTTAGTTTCGAGATCAATTAAAGATTCTTCCAGAACAATAAGGAGTTCTGAAGCTTCTTGAACAAATGCCTCAATATGTTTTTCTTTCATCCTAATACCTTTTTAACTACACCTAATAATTGTTCTTGCTGGAAAGGTTTCACTATCCACCCGGTCGCTCCGGCTGCTTTCCCTTCCATCTTTTTTGCTGCCTGAGATTCAGTTGTTAACATTATTATTGGGATAAATTTAGTAGCCGAATTATTTCTTACATTCTTGATTAATGATATACCATCCATATTCGGCATATTTAAATCTGTTATCAGCATATTAACAGAATTATTATTTAATTTTGTTAAGGCATCTTTGCCATCTACTGCTTCCACGACATTGTAACCTGCTTCCTGTAAAGTAAAACTGACCATTTGCCGGATACTGGAAGAATCATCGACAGTCATTATTACTTTTGACATAAAATTCCCTCACTTTTTTTAGAAGAAAAGACCGGATAGTTAATATTGGAGAACCCGGACTCCTCAATCAAGTTCCTGAGTTCCGGCTGCATATTCTGAATTGTTATCTTTTTACCTTGAATCTCCGAGCTTTTTAATGCAGAAAAAAGAAGCTGTATAAAAGAGAAATCATATTCCTCTGATTTATCAAAGTTTAATATAATACTCTCAGAATTGCTTAATTCTGCTAAAAATAATTCTTTTATTTTAGCAGCATTCCAAATAGTGAGTGATTCACCCGGCATTACTTCTTTTGTGCTTTCATTATTAATATTGTTTTTCTTAGTTCTTTTCATTTTAGTCTATCCACAAATTATTTAATTAAAATAGCTCAACATTATCTCCAAATTCATCTGAACTGCGATTTATACTATCCGGATTATCCTTTTCTGTATTGAGATCCGTTTTATTCCATTCAGATGTTACAGAATTATGAATATCGCGCTGACTCTGCATTGTATAGTTCCTGCTTAAATCGGATAATTCTGCATTATTATTAAATTTTGTTCCCGCTAATGATTTACTTTTTTCAATTATACCTTCTAACTGGTTCAGAATCTGGTTTATTTTTTTCTCTGTTTCCGTATGCACAGTAATAGACTTTATAGTTAGATTTAAATCTTCAAGCAGTCTTTTAGCTGATTTTTGAATAATTGTTAATCCTGAAGCCGCATCCCCGATTATAGCATTTAATGAATTCAGAATATTATTAAATTCTTCAATAATTTTTTTTGATTCTACTGATTCATTGCTATTTTGATTTAAAGAATCATCAAAGCTTTTTGAAAATTCATTTACTTTTAAAATCTTTTGAATTACAAGGTCTGTCTCTTTTCTGGCATCAATTGATAATTTTTGAATTTCCCCTGCAATAACAGCTAGAGTGACTCCTTCTTCACCAAGGTGAACAGCTTTAATATTAGCGTTTAGTGAGATTAATTCAATTTCGGAACCAATTTCACCAATTTCGTTAATAAAACCAGCCAGAGAGTCAATTGTATTAATTACTTTATGGGTTGAATTTGAAAAGTTTAGTCCAAGGTTACTACTGCTGCTTAGTGAAGTGGAAACATTCTTAAGACCTTGTTTAATATTTTCAAAAAAAGATTGGTTATAATTACCGTTGTCGTCAAGTAATCCGGAGATTTCCTGAGTCATATTGAAAATATTTTCATTAATGCTTGTCAAATTGTCAATAATTTCTTTTGTTGCAGAAAATAATTCATTCCGGGAGTGTTTTAATTGTTCATATTGAATTTTGCAGATATCATAAATAGTATTCAATAGTTGTTCTGGACCTGTAAAACCGGAACTTGCTGCAGAGGATATTTTCGTAATTAAATTTTGAAAAGCCGAATGTACATGCTGGAACTGCTGGCGTGTTATATCATGAAACTGCACTGAGGTTACTAAAGTACCTATATTTCCCTGAATCTCCTGGAAATTTGAGTATATTATTTCATATTTCACGGAACTCTGCCGGTTTTTATCGATTAGTAAATTCAGACTTGTTTTAGCACTATTTAATATAGTTTTTGAATTTTCCTGTTGTGCTCTTTTTATATTGATATCTTCATATTGTACATTCTTTATCAAATTAGTTAAGGATTCTGTCTCAACCCTAAATTTATTTGACTTATCAGATATAACAATAGATAAATTTTCAACATTTTCTGCTAAATTATTAAAACCTTTATCATCACCGCCAAGTCTGGAACTTTCAATTCTAGTCGATATACCCTGTATATGGAGATATTTAACCAGCCTTTTAAAACCTAATACATCTTCTGCAACGACATTGATGGTTTTTATAATTTCATTAAAAAAAGCTTCACTGGCATCAAATTTCTTTTGAGATTTATCAATAGAATCAAAAATATTATTATAAGTTTTCTGTAAATTTTCTACATTATTATTATACTGATCACCTGATAATAGCAATACTACATCTGAACCTTTTTCTGAAATTTCTTTCGATTTGGAATAATATATTTGAAGATTACCGCTAATTTTTGAGAATTGCTGTTCCGAAATTGCAGAAATTGAATCTAATACGTTTAATGCCGATCCAAGAGTTTTTAATGAATTCGAAAGGAATTCTTTAACCCCTTCATTTAGGAAAGACTTTTCTCCGTTTTTTTCCACACCTTGTCCTGAAATCATTATTTATATTAATTCTAAACCTTAGAATACTTTACTTTACATGTTCCTAAATCAAAAGCTATAATGTTAAGGTTAATTAAGTTTTGAGCGACTTTTATAGCATCAGTTAAGTATTAAAAAATTCTAATTTTATTAAAAAAAATTTTATGATAAGATTATAATCGAACGAAGAAATAAATTATTTAGCTTATTTTTAATTTTTTTATTTAGGGAATGCTTTTCTAAATATTAAACTTATGTTTATTTTTAACTAATTATTAATAATACTGGAATGATTTGTTATGGAAAGGGATTTATCTAAACCGGTAACTCTACCTGTACCAAAAGGAAGAATAGTTTCAATTGATGCTTTCAGGGGATTTACAATTCTTGCAATGATTTTTGTATTACAGGTAGCTGGTTATACAAACATGCCTTTTACCATGTCCTGGTTTGGGAGTCCACCGGTATCAACCTTTTATCATGCAGCTGAGGCACCAGGCAATATAACAGGAGCCGGATTAACCTTTACTGATTTAGTCGCACCATTTTTTGTATTCATTGTTGGAATGGTGCTGCCTTTAAGTAAGAGACGCAGGGGAAAAGAATGGTGGAAGCATGTAGGGAGCCGGACTATTTTATTAATTGCTCTTGGAGTACTTTACATTTCGTTAATTTTTGGATTGTCTTACTGGTGGGGAATATTGCAGGCTATCGGGATTGCATACTTTATGGGTGCGGTTTCGATACTTATTACGAAATGGAAGAGATGGATTCTGGTTTTTATTATAGCAGCTTTCCATTTAATAATGTCCCATACATTTTCCTGGTGGCTGCATCTGGGGGATCCTTCAAAAGGATTTTTTACTATTGCAAACCTTACATGGTGATCCACTGAGACCTTTAACGATTCACTGCACTCCGTGGGCTTCTATTTCATATGGTATAATTACAATAGTCGGAACAATTTTAGGGGAAGCTAGTATTAACAAAAGATCCTTCAATTATAATTAAACAATCAATCTTAATCTTCATTGTATTTTGCAGTACCGGTTATGCAACTACATTTATACGATTGGCCGCATTTCGCAATGAATAAAGAAACCGTTTCGGCATCATATTCACTATTTACTTCCGGAGTATCAGCACTTACTTATTTAATTTTTTATTTAATAATTGATGTTGCTCAAATTAAAAAGTGGGCCTGGGGATTGATAATATTTGGTTCCAATGCTCTGCTGGGATATTTTCTTCAGCCGATAGTCAGAAATTTTGCATATGCTTTAGGATTTAAGGAATATTTAGTGGGATATGACGGAATGATGGGTGTACTTGTAGGATTAATTTGGACAGCCATTCTTTGGTATATACTTTATCTCTTCAATAAAAAGAATATATTTTTGAAAATATAATAATTTTTCTGATACATCATTTATGGTGAATAGACAAGAAATGTATTCTTAAATTGTTAAATGTTAAATGGCTAAATTGCTATATGGTTTTGGATATTATTCCAATGGTTAAATATAATAATGGAATAATGGTAAAATCTTGATAATTTAATCTCAAATGTTTATAATAGATCTGTTCTATTTTAAATGAAATGATTTAGTGGAAGATAACCAATTAGAAAGTTTATGTTAATTATAAAAATATTATTAGCGGTGATTTGGAATGAAGGAAGTAAGGATATTAAATTTCCTGCTAAAGCAACTTTAATTAGAAACAAATAGAATATTCCTCTTCTTATTTCCACTCTTTTTAGCAATATAATAATTCTGTTAAAAAGTTTTGGAGCGTTAATAATATATTTTTGACAAATTTATATATAAAGATACTCACTACCTGTTGAAATGATCGATAAGTCTCAAAATATTTCCATTAAGACACTTGATGATAGTTTATTAAACTTTGCTCCGGATGCTATTGTTGCAATCAATAAGAGTGGTATAATAGTCGTAGTAAACAATTCAACTGAAAAGCTTTTTGGATACAAACGTGAAGAACTTTTAGGAAAAGAACTTGAACTCCTTCTACCTAAAAGTATGAGAGAAATCCATAAAAAGCATCGGGCAACATATTTTCTGTCTCCTAAAGTCCGTGAAATGGGTGCAGGACTGGAACTATTTGCAAAGAGAAAAGACGGAACTGAATTCCCAGTTGAAATAAGTTTAAGTCCTTTTGAAGCCGGAGAAGAAATCTATGCAATAAGTGCAATAAGAGATATAACCGAACGTAAACGTGCTGAAACAGAAAGAATAAAAGCACAGCAGAGAATGGAGAAACTGCTCAACTTCACTCCCGATGCTATTGTTGCTGTAAATAATGAAGGTATTATTGTACTTGTTAACCATCAGGCAGAAAAATTGTTCGGATATACAAGAGAAGAAATAATTGGAAGTAAGCTTGAACTACTTCTTCCCGAACGTTTTAAAATAATTCATGAAAAACATCGTTCTACCTATTTTCTTTTACCACGGGTACGGGAGATGGGAGCGGGACTCGAACTATTTGGAAAGAGAAAAGACGGAACTGAATTCCCGGTTGAAATAAGTCTCAGCCCTTTTGAAACAGAAAACGGAACTGTTGCAATTAGTGCGATAAGGGATGTAACAGAGCGTAAGCGTGCTGAGATGGAAAGATTGAAAGCGCAAAAAAGAATCGAAAGACTTTTGAATTTTATTCCGGATGGAATAGTAGCAGTAAACTTAAGCAGTAATATAGTTTTAATAAATAATCAAACTGAAAAATTATTCGGTTACTCAAGCGAAGAATTAATAGGCAAAAATCTCAACTATCTTCTTCCTGATCGCTATAAAAGTATTCATAAGGAGCATGTTTATTCTTACTTTTTATCGCCTCGAACTAGGGAAATGGGAGTGGGCCTAGAACTTTTCGGTAGAAGAAAAGATGGAAGTGAATTTCCTGTAGAAATAAGTCTTAATCCTTTTGAGACAGATGAAGGAACAATTGTTATCAGCACAATACGTGACATAACCTACCGTAAACAAGCCGAGAAGGAAATTCGTGAACGTACAGCACAACTTGAAACTGTTAACAGAGAACTTGAATCATTCAGTTATACTGTTTCGCATGATCTTAGAGCCCCGGCAAGGCATATAAGCGGATTTCTCGAAATCCTACAGAAGAATATAGGTGATTCCCTTGATGAAAAGAATATGAGATTTTTTAATCTCATAAAAGAATCTACAAATGAAATGGGACAACTGATAGATGGTTTATTAACTTTTTCAAGGACAGCCAAAACGAATATTTCAAAGACTAAACTTAGCATGAAAAACCTGGTAAATGAGGTAATTGAAAAAATGGAATATATTGATGGGAAAACAATTGAATGGATTATAGAAGATTTACCTGAAGTAAAGGCTGATCAATCATTATTAAGAATAGTCCTTGTAAATTTACTTTCTAATGCAATTAAATTTTCTTCTCAAGAAGATAAACCCGGTAATTACTATTGGTTCTCTTGGAGCGCACCGGAAAGAGAATGGAACAGAAGAAGAAAGTACTTTTTTTATAAAAGATAATGGTGTAGGATTCGATATGAATTATTATGATAAATTATTCGGGGTATTTCAAAGATTACATAGTGTGGAAGATTTTCCCGGAACAGGAATCGGCTTAGCTACTGTTAAAAAAATAATCAATAAACATTCAGGAAATATTTGGGCTGAAGGGATTGAAGGTGAAGGTGCAACTTTCTATTTTTCGCTACCGACATAAGGAATCTATAGCCTTAGTTAGACATTATAATTAATAATATAGGAAATAAAATATGAAAAATTTCCAGAAAATATTACTTGCTGAGGATAATCCGAAAGATGCGGAATTAATCCTTTTGGCTCTTCAGCAATCTAATCTCTTGAATGATGTAGTAAGGGTCAAGAACGGAGCAGAAGCTCTGGATTATCTTTATAAAAGAGGAGAATTCAGCGGAAGAAATGATGACAATCCTATAGTAGCTTTAATTGATTTGAAGATGCCGAAAGTGGATGGTCTGCAGGTTATTAAACAGATAAAATCAGATGAAAATCTCAGGACTATTCCTACAGTTGTACTTACATCGTCAAGGGAGGAACAAGACCTTATTGAAGGTTATAAGTTAGGAATTAATGCTTATGTTGTAAAACCTGTGGAATATGAAAAATTTGCAGATACTGTAAAAAATGTAGGGGTTTTTTGGGCTTTAATTAACGAACCACCAGTATAACTGATTAGAAAAATAAAGATAAGGTTGCATAAAATGGATAATATATTAAAAATACTTCACCTGGAAGATAATCGACTCGATGCAGAATTAATACATAATTATATAAATAATGAATGGATTAATTGTCATATAAAATTAGTTACTAAAAAAAATGATTTCATGGAAGCTATAGAAAGAGAGATTTATGACCTTGTTCTATGTGATTTCAGAATACCAACATTTGAGAGCGGATTCGAAGTACTTGAAATATTAAAAAGTAAATACCATGAAACGCCAATTCTTTTTATTACGGGAACCATTGGAGAGGAGACAGCCGTAGAGTTAATGAAAAAAGGCGCAACCGATTATATATTAAAAGACAAGCTCTTAAAACTTATACCCGCAATTAAAAGAGCTCTTAATGAAAAGAAAGAACATGAAGAAAAGCAGAACGCACAAAAAGCATTAAAAGAAAGTGAAGAGAGATATAGGAATTTATTTTTAAATTCTCCTATTGGAATATTTACTTCTACTTCCTCAAGGAGAAATCATTGATGCAAATCCTTCATTAATAAGAATATTGGATTGCTCCTCTCTTCAAGAATTAAAGGAAAGACAAATTAACAGTAACAATTTTGTTTCAACAGAAGAGAAAACAAGATTTAATGAAATGCTGAGAAGGAATGGAAAAGTTGTAGGATTTGAAACTGTATGGGTTAAAAAAGGGGGGAAACATATTTATATTCGTTTGAATGCTAAGGGTATTGAGGATAAGAACGGGCAGGAGCTTTTATATGAAGGCACGGTAGAAGATATTACTGATATAACAATTGCACAGAATAATTTAGCAAAAAGTGAATCACAGCTTTCAATTGCTCAGGAAATAGCTCAATTAGGATCCTGGGAATTTGATATAAGTTCTAATGAATTGACATGGTCCAGGGGGTTGTATCAAATTTACGGATTAGATCCTGTAAAAGGTTAAAACAGACTTCAATGTATTCATAAAAATGATTCATCCTGATGATAAAGGAGTTATAGAAGAATTGCAAAGGAATTTTAGCGGAAATAAGTATAAAGATACATTTTCCTACCGGATTAGGAAGCCGGATGGAGAGATAAGGTATTTATACAGTATAATTAAAACAGATAAAGAGAATGATAGAATAAGAAAAATATTTGGAACAGTTCAGGACATAACTGTGCAAAAATTAGCTGAAAATGAATTGATAGAGGCTAAGGAAAAAGCAGAAGAATCTAACCGGCTGAAATCAAGTCTTCTGGCAAATATGAGTCATGAACTCCGTACACCGTTAACAGGAATCCTTGGATTTTCAGATCTGCTGTCGGATGAAAATTTAATAACTGAACATCTTGAAATGGTTAAAGCAATAAAAATAAGCTGTAAAAGGCTACTGGAAACATTGAATTCCATTCTGAACTTATCACGTATTGAAGCCAATAAATATGATATTAATATTTCATCTGTTAATCTGAATAAATTAGTAGATGAAGAATATAAGTTATATTATCCTGTGGCATCCAGTAAAAATATATATTTGAATGTTTATCTTCCCCAAAACGATATTTTTATTAAATCCGATGAGATTATCTTAAAAACGATATTATCAAACCTTATAAATAATGCAATAAAATTTACAAATGAAGGAGGAGTAACAATTAGCCTTGAAGAATCTCATGATAATTCTGTAAATATCTTAATAAAAGATACCGGTATAGGCATTTCTGAACAAAATCAAAAAGTTATTTTCGAAGAATTTAGGCAGGTCAGCGAAGGATTAGGAAGAAGGTTTGAAGGTTCAGGTCTCGGTCTTACTTTAGTAAAAAAGTTTGTAAACTTATTAAAGGGAGATGTTTTTTTAATGAGTGAGATAGGCATTGGTTCTGAATTTAAGGTAAATTTGCCGGTAACTGAACTTTTAACTGAGGATGATTATAATACTGCTGCCATTCATACTGAAAGAAGGACGGAATTTCTGCCAATAAGAGAAAAGAAAGACTTATCCATGAACAAAAGGATATTGCTTGTTGAGGATGATGTTGTGAATGTTTCAGTAATCAAGATTATGCTAAAAAAGGAATTTATATTAGATATAGCAAGAAACGGGGAAAAAGCAATTGAATTGGCATCCCAAAATAATTATGATTTGATTTTAATGGATATAAACCTTGGTGCAGGTATGAATGGACTGGAGGTGACTAAAATCTTGAAGCAAATGAATAAATATGCACGGACTCCTATTATAGCAACTACAGCTTATGCAATGCAGGGAGATGAAGAAAGATTTATTGAAACCGGCTGTACGGATTATATTTCAAAGCCTTTTACAAAAGAGATACTGCTTAATAAAATTTCTCAATCATTTTTAGGAAAATATAATTGAGAATTGAAATTAATATCACTTGCCGTTGGATTTTATCCAATGGATATTGTCTAAAGCAAAGGCTAACACCGGACTTCCAGTCCGGTGCCTCCTATCGGTTTCAAGCAATCTATCAATCTTCCTCTTCTTTATATTGAAGTTATTCATCCTGTATCCCGTGTCTTATCTGGCATCATGTACTGCATCCCGTATCTAGAATCCCCTCTTCCAATAATCTTGCAATCTGCTAATCTTTGTAATCTGCAATTAGATTTTATACCTTTTCCGGAACTACTTCTAATTGATTCATCATTGTGACCGTGTCGAAATAAAGTTTTGAATCTTCAATTTGGCCATTTTTTATCTTCATAATTTCTACGAAAGGTACATTAATTTTTTTTCCTGTTGGACCAATCTTACCCATAGGAGTTTCCAGAATACCATTATTTACACCTACACCGTTAAATTCTGTAACGATATAGTCATCTGTTACAATTTGATTTTTTATCTCGCATCTTGCATCGGGGAATGCTCCCTTCCATATTTTGGTTGCCTGCCTAAATCCTTCCCTCCCTTTAAAAACATAGTTTGTTGGAATATGCGTAGCTGTACTATTTTCCGCGAAGAGATTTACAAGTCCATCAACATTACCTTCATTGAAAAGATTATAAATCTTTTTTGCTAATACTGAATTTTCTTTAGCTGACATAGTGACCTCCTAAATGATTTTTAATTATATGGTTTATTATGAATTTTAAGAACTATTTTTTTAACAATCCGAAAATGCTCTATCAATTCATAGAAAAGAATAAAAATGTAATTTCCGGTTATTAGGTGTAATAAGTGGCAGAAAAGAAAGGGGGAATTGATTTAATGTTATCTATCTGTTATTTTAAAATGTTTTCTTCGAATCCGTTCTGAATGGAAAGTAGTCCACCTTAATAATGTTTTTCTATTTGTAACATATTCTCTCCGAAAGTAGATATTAAAATGGTTTTGTTCTATATGGTTCAAAGCTTATCTCATCCTTTATAGTTCGAATGTTTTAATCATAAAATAAAAAGAAGGACATTATGTTAGTTATAATTAGTGACCTACATAAGGATTTCAAGATAAATACTATTAAAGCAGGTCTTCTATGGAATTAAAAACACAATGGCAGAAATTTCAAAATATTTTTGAAACCGAATTAAACTATATTATAAGACGGAGGAAAAATATTGCGCATGGAGGTCTTCCGCCTAATGATAATGCCGATAAAGTAAAGCAAAACCTATTTGGTATTGCACTTTCCGGCGGGGGCATCCGTTCGTCAACTTTTAATATGGGTATTCTCAATTTTCTTAATGAGAAGAAGATACTTGAACTTGCGGATTATATATCTTCGGTTTCGGGAGGCGGCTTTATACATAGCTATATTCAATCAAAGTTAAGATCAAAAAATAATTTTGATGAACTATTTAACCGTGATAACACTGAGCCTATATCCGGAGATAATGAGAAGATAAAACTGAACTGTGATTATCTAATACCCGATCATAATCTTATACTAAAAATAGGAAGCTATATCAGGGTATATGGAGCTATAATATCAAGCTTTATAATGAATCTTCTCTGGCTGATTTTAGTAACTTTGTTCTTTTTATTGATTGCACAAGTTGTTAGCCTAAAGTTATACTCATGGCTGAACATTGATAAAATATATGGATATACTATTATCATATTTTCTTTCCTGATTTTTTATCACTACTTCTTCTTTGTTTTAAGAAATAATAAGATATGGTCATCCAACACTTTAAATTATTTTGAAGGATTTTTTGTCTTTTTTATAATAGCTGCCTGGGTTATTAAACTCATCTATGGAATACCATCCGGAGAGTCAGCGATTTATCTTCTTAATCTTAAGTTTCTAAATCTTGGTTTAAATATATTCAATGGAAATAATTTCTGGATAAATATTCTAGTATTGTTTATACTTTTTATAATCTTCGGTTTTTTTGCCAATCCGAATATTCTTTCACTGCATAGGTACTATAGGGATAGAATTGCCCAATCGTTTATTAAACCATTTATACCCGAGAACCCTAATGTGAAGTTATATGATATAATTACAGAAGATAGTGTAAATCCTTATCCTTTAATAAATACATGTTTGAATTTAACAGACCGGAGGGATGATAATATGCCCGGCAGTGAAAGTGCCGATTACTTTTTATTATCTCCAAAATTCTGCGGGTCTTCGTTCACAAATTATCTCCCGACCAAAGATGAATATAGTTCTATAACGCTTTCAACAGCAGCAGCAATTTCCGGATCTGCTGTGAGCACTTTAATGGGAAATCGAACAAATCGATTTATTTCCATTTTTCTTTATTTATTCAATGCAGTTCTGGGATACTGGATAAAAAATCCTAATTGGAAAGAGATCAGTCCTTTTAATAAGCTCAAAAATGATATACTAATAAATTACTTCACTTTTTGGCCTTATTATTTGTGGAACAGTATGCTTGGGAAAGCAAACCAAAAAAGAGGCAGGGTCAATATTTCCGATGGAGGACATATAGAGAATTTAGCTGTTTTTGAGCTGCTAAGAAGACGTTGTAAATTAATTATTGCAATTGATGCATCAGCAGACCCGGATTATATATTTAGTGATCTGGAAAACCTGGTAAGAAGATCAAGAGAGAAATTAGGACTCGTAATTGAATTTGAAAAATCTCCCGAAAATATTATCAGACCACTCCCCTCTTATGGTTATTCGTACCAGCAGTATGCAAAGGCTACAATTAAGTGTTTACCTGGGACTCCGGACTGCGATGAGAACTATAGAGGTACATTGATTTATATTAAATCTTCTCTCAAGGCTCCCATGAAATATGAAATAAACGGAGGAGCTGAAGGGAATGAAGCGAGTGCTTTTAACTACAAAATCAATCATCCCGCTTTTCCGCATGAGTCAACTATAGATCAATTCTTTGATCCTGACCAGTGGGATGCATATTATTTCTTAGGGAAGACATGTTGCCGGCGATATTTTCAAGGATGCTCCCCATAGTCTTGATGAGTTTATTGCCTTTTGTTCCAGGTTAAATTAATAGTTGAAAAGATGACATCTATATTTATTAAAAAATAAGCTTTTATCTAAGTTTATATTTTAATATAAAATTAAATAAATATTCTTTTAAGATGTCATCTTTACATCTGCGTAACCAGGTTAATCATTAAAAAATATACAATTTAATTGAATATCCGGCTCTACTCTTTGCCTTCAGTTATGTCCTTTCCGTTGAGCGCTTGGCATTAATATTTATACCTTAACCATTTCACAACTTCAGACCATTTCGGTTTTTTACCGGTACTCAAAATTCCTATTCTGTATATTTTTCCGGAAATGGGGAAAATAGAAATCATAACAATAATGTTGATAACAGATGATAAAATAATTTGCCAAAGAGGAATCTCCAGGATTGTCATTCTTGCAGGCATAACAATTAAGGAAGCGAAAGGGACAAAAGATGCAATCCTACCAATACTGCTTTCAGGATTGGACAACATACTTATTGCTATAAAGAACGGAAGCATAATTAAAATCATTAAAGGCCATTGACCTGATTGTGCATCCTGATCATTATCGAAAACCGATCCTACGGTGGCATAAAGTCCAAGAAAAGTTACCAGAGCAATGAAAAAATTAAATAAGAAATAGAACAAATGCGGAACACCAATACTTAAAGTAATTTGAGCCGGCAGCATAAACCAAGTAGTAGAAATTAGAAAAAATACCGGAAGCAGCCATATTGCCATTTGCAGTAAAGATGTTATTGACATACCGAGTATTTTTCCTGTTAACAATTCTTTACTGCTTACAGATGATAATAATACTTCCACAATCCGGTTATTCTTTTCTTCAACAACCGAGCGCATCATCATTGTCCCGATTAATATCAGGCTGAAATAGATAAGGAAAGTAAATAAAAAAGCCAGAATTAGATTTCCCGCCCCTTCTTTTTCAAAAATTCCCTTTTCTGAAACCTTAAAGCCGGCAAAATCAACATCATTTCGTGCAAATTCAATTTCCTTACTGCTCAACCTTTTATCTTTAAAATAATTATCAACAAGAACTTTATTTATCGTTCCCTTGAGCTTATTAAACAAAGAAATGTTGTTTGGATTCAGCGAGTAATATCGAATATTTTTATCATTCAATGCGGTCTTCCGGAATAAAAATAACTCCTGATATCGATTTCTTTAAAATCTTGGATTTTATTTCCTCTAAATGCTTTTCAAATTGTGCCGAATCAAAAGTATTGTAAGATATTGAGAGATTTCCCGATTTTACCCGGTCATTATTCCCAAATTCTGATTTCAGAGCATTTGAGAGATACGGCTGTGTGGTTATGATTTCAAGATTATACTTTTCATCCCCCTGATACTTCACAAGAAAGGTTTGAACCGCAAGTATTCCCATTAAGAAAACGGGAATTAGAACTGTAGATAATATAAATGATTTGCTAAACAGACGCGATCTTAACTCTCTTTTAATTATGACTAAAGTTCTTTTATTAAACATATTCAACCTCCAGCCTTTCGTCATTTGATTTGCCGGCGAGCTGAATGAAAATCTCATTGAGTGAGATTTCATTTGCCTTAAATGGTTTTAACAATCACATTGTTCTGAACAAGTAATTTTAGAAGTTCCTGAATTTGATTATTCTCTTTTACTTTAATCCCTGTTGTATTTACCGAAATCGTTCAATTCTTCGATTATTGGATTGTTTTTTAAGAAACTTATATCTCCTTCATAATTAAGACTTACATTCCTTTGAGCATGTTTTTTCTTTATTTCATTCAGAGCACCGTGGAGTATAATCCTTCCATGATCAATCATCGCAATATGGTCGCACATCTTTTCGGCAAAGTCCATTAGATGGGTAGAAAATATTATTATTTTGCCCTCACGTTTCAATTCAAGTATTATCTCCTTAATGATATTAGTATTTATTGGGTCAAGTCCGCTGAATGGTTCATCAAGGATCAGAAATTCAGGATCATGGAGTATTGTCGTCAGAAATTGTATTTTCTGCTGATTACCTTTGGAAAGGTCCTCTATCTTAGAATTTTTCCTATCAGCCAAATCAAATCTGCTCAGATAAAGGTCTGCCTTTTTTTCTATATCCTTCCCTGTTTTTCCTTTTAATTCAGCAAAGAACAATAGTGTTTCCATTACTTTCATTTTTTTATAAAGTCCCCGCTCTTCCGGAAGATAGCCAACCTTATCTTTGAACTCCTGACCTACTTTTGTACCTCTTAAAATAACTTCACCGGAATCAGGGAGATAAATATTCATCATCATTCTTATTGTGGTGGTTTTACCTGCACCGTTCCTCCCGATGAGACCGAATACCGAGCCTTCAGGTACTGCAAATGATACGTCATCAACTGCTTTAACTTTGTCGAAAGATTTAACAAGATTTTTTACCTCAAGTGCATACATATTACCCTTCCCTCACTTATTTTCAAAAAGATAATCTAAGATAAGGTTTTCAAATTGATAAATAAAATTATTTACAAAAAAGTATTTCCATTAAAGATGACATCTTTACTCTTTAATAATTAGGCATTAGCCTAACTTACATCTAAGTAAAAAATTTAACCTGATTTTTTCTTATTAAAGATGTCATCTTTCAAATACCGGGTCCCCCGCATATTCCATAACTGTAAAAAGCCAGGCTTCCTAAAAATCTATTGAAGGTACTCTCCATGTTACTTCAGCACCGTAAAATCTTCTCTTATAATTGATCACTTCCATTCTTTCGGGGATTACTTTAATAAGAACAAGATACTTCCAATCAGGGAAAGCCTGATCCCAGTACTCTCTTTTCCTCTTAAGTTTTTCCTCCATATCATCCACGAGTACTGCCTTTCCAATAATTGTTACATATCCGTCGGCTTTACTATGGTCTGCATAATATAAAGTTACATTCGAATTTTTCTTAATTTCATCATATTTTCTCGAGCGGCTGTTCGTAGCCATCCAGACTGTCATATCTTCTTCAGGAGGGAAGGGGTTCATCGTTCTAATATTTGCTCTGCCGGTGGAATCTATTGTTATAAGTGCACAATATTTTAAGCTGCTGATAATTTCTTTTGCTGCTGAGATAACAGAATCGCGGTTTACAGAAGTATTATCTTTTTCTTGTGCAGTCACTTCAGTGACTGCGGCAATTAGACAGGTTAATGTTATAGAACAAAATAAAGTATATAATCTGCAATAGAATTTCATTGATCCCCCGAATTTAATTATGATTGTTTATTAGTGCCTTTTTAATAAAAAAATATTATGGGACTAGATTGGAGGGAGAGAATTGAGAATCAGTTTTTCTAGGGCAATTCTTCCCCACCCCGTTTTTTACATGGTTATTAAAGTATTACAAATTAGCTTTAAAGGCAATAGAAACATCCAAGGATATAATTAAATTTTAGGAGGATTTTATAAGGAATCAGAGCAATAATAATTACAATGTATGATTGAATATATGAACGGTCCGGATATGATTTAATATTGATTAAAATATTTATCTAGCAATTTTTGCAAACCATCAGAGGAAGCCGGTACCTGGTGAACAATATTCTTAGCTTCTTCAATTAAGAGAATTATTTTATAAATATCATCAATATTAAGTTCGCTGTGAATTACTTCAATCATTGTGTCATCAGAAAAAATCAAATAGTATTCCTCTTTGCTTATTATTATTGACGACAGTATTATCTTGTCATAATAAATTTTGATTATAGCTTCGTCTAAATTTTTACTCGTTTTATTTATTCTATTATTTTCCATTATATCTATTTTATCTAGTTACAATTCTATCATCGAATAATTTATATATATATTTATAGTTTACAATTCTTTTTGAAAAAAATACGGATTGTAAGTTTTTTTTGCGAAACGGAGTTTCGCGTTACATACTACCCCATCCCTCCAATGCCCTATTCAAAATGGAGGTAAATGTGACTTTCCATCGATATTTTTAATTTTTTAATTATTCGTTACTTTTTTCTCCGGAAAAAAATCTATCGTCTTTATAATGCTCGTGCTCATAAAAATGGCGTTCATCATCGGTTTTAGAGAATTCATTTTCTCCTCTAAATGTATTGAAAATGGATGCTTCATAACCGCGAGTAACAATTTCCCCGTTAAAAGTAGGATAATTTGCAAAATCTGTACTTTTCATGTTAAGAACCACAATATCTTTATTAACACCAAGAGAAGCTAGACCAATCGGCACAAGGATATAACTGCTTTCATTAAAGACAGTTCCTTCTCTAATCTGGATATCAAGATACCGGACTTTATTATCCTGATCCACGAGCAATTCATCTATTCTGCCAATTTCAATACCATCTGAAGTAATAACGTTCCAACCGCGAACATCCGGCTTATTTCCTAATACTGCACGAGTATCCATCTCTTTCAATTTGTATAATCTTGTTCTTCTCGAGCCGTAAAACTTTTCTTCATTAAAAAGATCATTATTATAAAAATCAGTATCAAATTCAGATATTATTTCATCCGGTTTAATTATTCTCCGAACATTCTTTTCATAATCCCTTGTAATATTTTCACCGCTGTAGCCTGGAATCTTCAACAGTGTTACTGTTTCGATATTTGTTATATACACCGCTTCTTTCCTTTCATCCAGTTCAGCAGCGCCAATAGGAATAAGCATAAATCTATTTTCATTTTCTCTGCTTATACCCTCATTCAATAGTACATTTAGATAACGCACTTTCATTAATTCCGGGTCTACTATCAATTCCTCAACGGTACCGATTAGTTTTTTATCACTGCTGTAAACATTCCAATCTCTAACATCAGGATCAGATTTTGCTACTTCATAATCCTTTAAATCTTTTAATTTATAAAGTCCTTTTTCATTTAATTCATTACTTTCCATATTACCTCCTAAATCATTTAATAGAATCAACTGTCACATTTTTTGGCTCCATCAGTTTAAGAACTATATCAGATCTTTTAAAAAATTCTTTTATTTTATTTTCCTGTGTCCGGATCGGCTGCATTGCATCAATAGATTGTGCGGTATATTTAACCTCAGCAACACGGTTAGCTAGTGAATCATAATTCTTTTCCTGGATTGACTGAATTAATCCCGCACATGAAAGAAATGCATTTTTAATATCTATACAATTTTTAGAGTTATCTGAATAAGATTCCATATTGTCAATATTTTTTCTAAGTGTATCTTGTTGATTTTCAAAATTGGATTGAAGCGTATCGTTTTGTTTTATCATTGTATTTAGAACTGCAGAAAGCTTACGCAGACCTTCTTTTGTATAATCGGTTATATTATTTCCTGGATTCGGATTATTCACAAACAGATCGAAGTCATTTATTTTACTGACCACGCTAGAATCAAGGACTTCTTCCTGATGTTTTTCGGTTGAATCAGTAAAAATTGCTAATTCTCCCTCCTTTTTGGTAAAATTAAAATAACTGGATAATATCCATATTATTACAGCAACCAATACCAAAGCCATAATCCAAATCCAGACTTGATTTCTTCTTTTTTGTATCTTTATCTCTGCCATTGCCATTTCTCCATTACTTTACAATTTTTCTTATAAATAAGATCTTTTAAAATAAAATAATATGAAATGATTATTGGCACAAAGAAGAGAAAGATAAAAGATTCAAGTAAAATGATACAAGTTGAGGACGAAATGAATTAAAATTAAAAATTGAAGAAACAGAAATGTTTATATATTTTTAATAATTAAACTTTTTATATGAATAGAATATATCTTTTAGTCTTTTATTATTTAATTTCTGTTTCTCAAATAGTAGGAAAAGGGAGCGGATTTTACCTTTCTTTTCATGAGTTGGAGAAAAACATTTCGGTATATTTTACTGCAGGATGGAAGTACAACCAGGGTGATGTTCCCGGTTATCAAACAAGGGAATTTAATGACAGCAACTGGGCGGAGGTAAGTACTTTATTCAATGATAATTTATTAAATAATTGGAATGGAAAGGGGTGGTTTAGATTTCATTTTACTATAGATACTTCCCTTTATAATAAATCTGTTTTCCTCCTTATCCGGTCTGCCGGAAAACAGGAGATATTTCTGGATGGGAAATATGCTGCGGATGTTTCCGATCTTGAAAATCTAAAGACCATAACTTTTTCGCCGATACCGAATCATGTAATTGCAATTAAATATATAAATCAAAATACAGAATATTACAAAAATGCTGGCTTTAATCCTGGTTTTGAATTTGGTTTTGGAAGTATAGAAAAAGTTTTACAATCCGATATAAAAGAACTGAGAGGTTATTCTAATCAACAGATGTTTTTCACTGCGTTGACTATTGCATTCGGGATACTTCATTTTATTTTATTCCTCTTTAACAGGCAATTTAAAGAAAATCTTATTTACGCAATCTTTCTCTTCATTTATTCGGCAAGCATATTCTTCGACTATCAAACTAATCTTTCGGTAAGTACAACAGAATTAATTCTTTCTTTAAGAGTACACAGAGTCTTAATGTCTTTAAGTATGGTATTTATACTTCTTTCCCTGTATTCCATATTAAAACAGAAAATACAAATAACATTCCTGCTTATTACTTTCTATTTTTTATTTGCTCTTACAATGGCAATACTTAAACCGGTACAAAATTTTATATTTATTCAGGCGGGACTTATAATCGTTTTCATTGAATGTTCAAGAATAATTATAAAAGCCTCAAAACAAAATGTCGAAAGCGTTGCCATTATCGGTACAGGTTTTTCAATTCTATTTTTATTCTCATTATATGACTGGCTGCTGGACTTTCATCTTATTAACAGTATATGGAACCTCGATAACGGGTATCCATTCGGCACAATTGGTTTATTTATTTGTATGTCAATATTTCTTTCAAAAAGTTTTGCACGTTCAAATCTTAAAATAATTCAGCAGGAAAAGCTGAATAAGGAACAGGAAGTTGAAAGGAAGTATCTTGAAGCTGAGAATAAAAGAAAAACGCTTGACCTTGAAGATGCGAGAAAACTTCAGTTATCAATCTTGCCGAAGTCGTTTCCGGAACTTTCGCAAATTGAAGTTTCTGGTAAAATGAGAACGGCTGCAGAAGTTGGCGGTGATTATTATGATTATCATTTATCCAGCGACGGAACTTTTACGGTTGTTATTGGTGATGCCACCGGACATGGAATTAAAGCCGGAATAATGGTAGCACTTATTAAAAGCTTGTTTGATGCAATGGCACATACTTTCTTTATTCCCGATTTCTTCAACCATTGTACAAAAACTATTAAAAAGATGAATCTTGGAAACCTGTATATGGGATTGACCGTAATTAAATTCCGGGATTATAAAATCACAGCTTCAGCAGCCGGAATGCCTCCGTTTTTAATCTTTAGAAAGAGTAGTAATTCGATCGAAGAGATAATACTTAAAGGAATGCCTCTGGGGGCATTTCATGATTTCCCTTACCAGCAAAAATCCCTTAAAGTTTATCCAGGCGATACCATACTTCTTTTAACAGACGGTTTTGTTGAATTGTTTAACTCAACCAGAGAAATGATTGATTATAACCTTGTAAAAAATAAATTCTTAAATTCAGCGGAAAAAAGTTCTGAAGCTATTATAGATGATTTAATAAATTTAGCTGACAACTGGCTTAATGGTTATCAGCAAATGGATGATATTACTTTTTTGGTTATTAAAATAAAATAAGTCTTAAAAATATGAGAAACTGTTTTAGGTTGGTAGATATATTTAAATATTTAAGAACTGACTTAATTAGGGTTTTATATTTTGAATTTTGATATTGTGAATTATTTGTAATATGTTTTTTGTTATTTGGAATTTTAGATATGGATTATATTTCTTTTCCAAACCAGATTTCATATTGCCTTGGTCTGACTACATCTGATCTTTCATAACCGCTAAGATAATTAGCCATTGTATTTTTTAAGCCGTATTTCTCTTTCAACACATTTACTAAGTCATCTGCTTCTTTTTGTTCTTGTTTCCTAAAAAATCTGACCTGCGTATGGTCAGGACCTTTATTAACAAGTATTTCTGCTTTAGGTACTAAAAATCCTAACTGCTGAAGTGCATTTGCTATTTGCAAAGCAATTCTAGATTGGGATGTATCTTGAAGATGAATGTAAACTCTCGGTTTAATTTCACTTTGGATTTTTTCAACTGCAGGATTATTCGAAGCTTTTTCAACTAAATCGGGATTCTTTTGGCGAACCAGTTTTAGTACTTCTTCATAATATTTTGCTTCTGTCTGCATTGCTGAAATATCTTTTTCAAGACTGGATTTCGTACTGTCAAGCTTTTTTAACTCCCCTATTTTCTCCTTTTTCTCTTTTTCCAGATTGCTTAACTGTAAAACACTATAACCGATTGAAGCTCCAACGATTAAGAAACCTATTATTGTAAGAACAATTGATGTTCTAGAGGATTTTATAACTTTCTTATGTTCCGGTATTTCATTCATTTTACTTTATCCAGCTTTTTCAGGTGAATTTTCCAAAAACTGCATTGTTTTATTCCACATGTGCAGCAGTCTTCCTGTCATTATTGTAATTGTACCTCCTGAACCCATCATAGATGATACTTCAATAACTCCGATTTCCCCTTTAATAAGAGAAATCACTATACAAATAATGAGAACACATAAACATATTATTATAATACCGATGTAGACAAAACGCTCAAGCTTGAAAAGGGAGGTAATTTCCTTTACCGCCTCTATTCTATTCTTATAACTATCGGGATCCATTCATGCCTTTGATTTAATTTAGACAAGTCCGCACACTTTAAGGGTTATGTTAATGTCTCAGTTAATTATAAAAATCCTTAATAATAGTATTGTTAAAAATTCAGGAATAAAAGATATCAAAGATTTGAAAGAGGTGGAAAGTAATTTCAATATACCTCTTATGAATATACGGTAAATTATGGTAAATATTATATAATATCAAATATGCTCTGCACTACTTGAATTTTATTCTAATTAATTATATATATAGTGTACAATTGTTCACTATATATTATAAAATAAAGTATGCATTCATCAAAATATTATATTGGTACCGCCGGTTGGTCCTATAAAGATTGGGTACCCAACTTTTACCCTAAATCTCAAACAGCTCAATTTGATTGGCTGCAATTTTACTCCCATTATTTCAATTCCGTTGAAGTTAACTCCACATACTATGCATATATTAATCCAGGAATTGTCCACGGCTGGATTGAAAAAGTATCCGGTGTAGATGATTTCCGGTTTTCAATAAAGCTGCACCAGGACTTTACACATAACCGGAATTATGACCAGCAAAAAATAAATGCAGTGTGTTCTACTCTGGAACTGCTTACCAAAGCAGAACGTCTCGCAGGATTACTGATTCAATTCCCCTATTCATTTTCGTGTAATCAATACAATATAAATTATCTATCCCGTCTCAAAGAAAATTTCGAAAAGTTCAATTGCTTTATTGAAATACGCCATCAATCATGGATGAATGAAGAGGTTTATAGAATTTTCAAACAACTAAATGTCAGCTATGTAGTAATTGATCAGCCTCAGTTAGGTAATGCTTTACCTTTTAAACCGATCGTTACAAACAATAATGCTTATATTCGATTTCACGGAAGAAATAAAGAGGCATGGCAGAAATCAATCTATAACTATGGTAAAAAGCAGAGCTATGAGGAGCAGAATAGCAGGTACGACTATCTTTATTTACCCGGAGAATTAAAAGAATTTGAACTGGCAATTGAATCCGAACTAAATAGAACCGAACATATATATATTATTTTTAACAATCATCCAAAAGGACAGGCTGTAGCTAATGCTTTTCAATTTATTAATTATCTAGAGAACAAATTAATTGAAATACCTAAAACAACTCTATCAGCTTTCCATCAGCTGAAAGGAATGTCTTTATAAAAAATATTCAATTATTACTAATTAAGAAAAGTCACTCATGTATCAGTATTTGAAAGATGACATCTTTAGCTTTCCTTTACACTTTCCATTGCATAAACAGTGAAACATAAGCTCACCTCTCAAACAGTTACGTTTATTCTTGAATAATGACGCTTATTCTCCTACAGGACCTCTTATCGCAATCTACTGTTAATTATTTGATTTGTTTCGAATATTCAATTAGACAAAGAG
Organism: uncultured Ignavibacteriales bacterium; assembly: GCA_963742995.1. Lineage (GTDB taxonomy): Bacteria > Bacteroidota > Ignavibacteria > Ignavibacteriales > Ignavibacteriaceae > CAVQBP01. Next base: position 98,992 of record CAVUOL010000053.1, on the reverse strand, counting down.
TAAAAAATAACAATCTGCTATAAAGCGTATTTAAAAATAAAAGAAAGGGAAAGTTCATGAAATGGTTTTATGATATGAAAATTAAATCAAAACTATTAGTCTCATTCAGTGTTGTTTTGATTTTTACAATAATAGTAGGCGCAACCGGCTATTATGGTCTGAACAAAATTATTCCGAGCATGGAATCAATGTATCATGACCGGCTAGTTCCAACAATGGAGATATCAAATATAGTTAGATCTATGTATAGTATACGTATCTATATAGTAGATCATTATATAAGTCAAAACGAAGACGAGATGAAATATTATGAAAATAAAATTGCTGTTTGTGACAGCACTATAAATGAAAATTTAGGCAGTTATTCTAAAACTTACCTTGTAGATCAAGAGATTAAGAAACTTGCCGATTTTCAGAAAAGATTAACAGAATATAATAATTTGCGTTTGGAAGTTATAAGATTAAGTTCCGGAAATAAAAAAGACGAGGCAAAGGATTTAATTTTCGGTAAAGCCAAAGAAAAGTTTTCGATTGCATTAAATGATGCGGAAGCTTTGCTTCAAATTCAAAAGGATGTTGCAATGGAGTTAAATAAAAGTTCGGTAAAAACAGCCTCTGATGCAACTTATACTTTGATTGCAGTAATTATCATCGCGCTTCTGCTGGGGATTGGCCTTGCAATTTTAATTGCACGTATTCTAGGCAAACCAATAAAAGAATTATCAGAAAAAGCCGGCGAGGTATCAAAAGGTAATTTGAATGCGGTTATAAACACTTATTATAATGATGAAATAGGAAATTTAAGCAATTCTATCATAGATATGGTTCAGAATATTAAAAAAGGGATTGAGGAATTAAATAACGAAAAAGCAAGTGTTGAAAGAAAAGTAGAAAATGCTATTAAAGAATCTGAGGAACAGAAGAATTACCTTAATAAAAGCGTTGATAGAATGCTTGAAGAAATAAGCAAATTTGCAGAAGGAGATTTAACAGTTAATCTTTACTCGGAAAAAGATGATGAAATCAAAAAACTTTATGACGGGTTCAATAAATCGGTATTAAACATTAATACTTTAATTAAACAAGTTAATGATGCAGCTGATGCGACCGCCAGTGCGAGCACTGAAATCTCTTCCAGCACTGAACAGATGGCATCGGGAGCACAGGAACAGTCCATCCAAACTTCTGAAATTGCAACTGCAGTAGAAGAAATGACTAAAACAATTCTCGAAACAACAAAGAATGCAGCTGCAGCAGCTGATAATGCTAAGAAAGCCGGCACAATTGCTAGTGACGGGAATAAAGTTGTAGGTGATACAATAGAAGGGATCAATAAAATCTCGGATGTAGTAACAAGAGCTGCTGATACTGTAAAGCAGTTAGGTAATAGCAGTAAACAAATTGGAGAAATTATACAGGTTATTGATGATATAGCGGATCAGACTAATTTATTAGCCTTAAATGCGGCAATAGAAGCTGCCAGAGCCGGAGAACATGGAAGAGGTTTTGCTGTGGTAGCTGATGAAGTAAGAAAACTGGCGGAGAGAACCACAAAGGCTACAAAAGAGATTTCTGAAATGATAAAGAATATTCAGAAGGATACAGACTATGCAGTTATTTCAATGGAAGAAGGAAAGAAAGAAGTTAGAAATGGAATTGAATTATCCGGAAAATCGGGTGAATCATTAAAAGGAATAATTGATGCATCATTAAAAGTTATTGACGACATAAATCTTGTAGCAAGTGCAAGCGAAGAGCAGTCATCCACTGCAGAACAAATCAGTAAGAATATTGATACAATTTCAAGTGCTAATCCACGAAAGCGCTGCAGGTACGCAGCAGATTGCAAAAACGGCGGAAGATCTAAACAGACTAACCGAAAATTTGCATAATTTAATAGGAAGGTTCAAAATTGATGCAGATGAAATTGAAACTCATTATTCAATTAGAGAAAACGGTAAAATAATGAAATTTTAATTTGACCGATAATAATAGAATATAATTTAAGGATGATCTCAAATGGTCATCCTTTTTATTTTATAATAACTTACACGAACAGTTTACTTAGAACCAGCCCGGGGTTGAGTCTGAGTGGAAAGGAAATTGTTTTATTGTTATATTGTTTCTTTTGTATGATTAATTTTGGTACGATACTATTGGATGAGCATCGATGATAATGGAAGGTTAAATGAAGAATTCAATAAAAGGAAATGGAATATTAAAGAAGGAAAACAATAATTTAGAAATTCTTGAAAATAAGGATTTTTTTTATAATATTATTGTGGAAAAGGGACCTTTAGGCATAGCAGTTACAGATCTTGATTTCCGATTCCTAAAAGTAAACACTACTATGTGCAATTTATTGGGGTATTCTGCTGAAGAATTACTTGCAATGAGAATTGAGGATATCTCTCATCCTGATGATTATGCAAATGATTTTTATCAATTTAATCTTCTATTAACCGGTAAAATCTCCTCTTATACAATGGAAAAAAGATTTATAAAGAAAGACAATTCCATCCTGTTCTGCAGATTAACCGCAAATCTTAATAAGGATATTAATGGAAAACCGATATATGCAATCGGTTATATCGAAAATATTACCGAGCAGAAAAAATCACTTCAAAAAATATACGAAATAGAAGAAAGATATAAAGCCATTCACAACATGTCCGGGGAACTTATTTATGTATTTGATCTGAAAGGCAATTTTATTGAAATTAATGAAGCAGCTGAAAAAAGGCTCGGATTTACCAGCGAAGAACTTAAAAATGTTAATGTTCGCAGTTTGATAGTTAATGAAGATGATATAAAGCTCTTGGATAATCGTTTATCCGAATTGATTAAGGGGAACAAGATTACAGCTACTGAATCTTATAAAATTAAAAACAAACATGGTGAATTTTTAGAAATCGAGTCTAATGTATCTTTACTCCATAAGAATGACAAGCCTTATACGTTCATAGGAATTGCAAGAGATGTTACTGAGCGAAACCGTATATACTCAGAGTTGAAGAACAGCAAAGATTTGTACAAACTTCTGGTAGAAAACCAAACTGATTTCATAGTAAAAGTCGATCCCGAAGGAAGCTTTTTATATGTAAGTCCCAATTATTGTGAATTCTTCGGAAAATCTGAAAATGAACTTCTGGGGAAGAAATTCTTTCCATTTGTCCATGACGATGATATTAAAAATACCCGCTCAGCTTTTCAAGCTTCGTTAAAACCTCCTTTTGCAACTTATGTGGAACAGCGTGCTTTAACCAAATTCGGATGGCGCTGGCTTGCCTGGGCTCATAAAGCAGTACTAGATGATTCGGGGAAAGTTATTGCTGTGTTGGGGATCGGCAGAGATATAAATGATAAAAAACTCGCAGAAATTGAAGTATTAAAAAGTGAAGAAAAATACAGGGAAACAATAAATTTTCTACCTGTCAGTGTTTATGAATTTGATAATAAAAAGAATATTACATTTCTTAATAAGAAAGCAAAAGATCTGACCGGTATATCGGATGAAGAAGTATTTTCAGCCAATCTAAATCCACTCGATTATATAGTACCTTCAAATGTGGAATATGCAGGTAAAAACCTAGAGAGTGTTTTAGTAAAGGGAGAATTAATTAATGGCATAGAGTACAAAATCCGCCATAAGAATGGTATGGAAACCAATGTACTTGCTAATACTGCGCCCATATATAATAACGGTAAAATTGTTGGAGTCAGAGGTGCTGCAATAGATATAAGCGAGCTAAAAAAAATTGAGGAAAAATTAAGAGAATCAGAAGAAAGATATAGAAATCTATTTGAAAAAAACTTTTCTGCAGTGATTGTGTCGGATATTAATGGAAATATAATCGAATGTAATCAGGCTTTTGCGGATATGCTAGGTTTAGCAAATGTTAATTCAGCAAAAAAAATGAATATAAAAGATCTGTATGAAAATCGTGAATATAGGGAAAAAATTGAGGAATTGTTAAGGAGCAGTGGTGAAATAAAAAATTATGAGTTCAGAATGAAAAATATCAGAGGGGAGACGAAATATATAATCGGAAATGCAGCTGTTGATTATGATGATAATGGGGAAATAAAAACGATTAGAAAATATTTAACCGATAATACTGAAAAAGAACTTGCCCAGCAAAAACTGGAAAATTATAAAAACCATCTTGAAACAGTTGTACATAAAAGAACTGAACAGCTTAAACTAGAACTTGAAAAACAAAAGATTGCAGAAGAAAAAATCCAGAAAGCTTTTCAAAAAGAAAAAGAATTAAATGAATTGAAAAGTAGTTTTATTTCTACGGCATCCCATGAATTCAGAACACCTTTGACTTCCATCCGTTTGTATACTGATCTTATTGCTATGATGGGTAAAGAAATTAATGAGAATGAATTGAAAAATTATATTGAGCATATCCAAATTTCCGTCAAAAATATGACAACACTCATAAATGATGTTCTGACATTGAGCAGAACCGATACCGGTAAAATATCTTTTACTCCTTCTGTGATTGATTTACATAAGTTTTCAGAAAATATTCTATCTGAGATAAAAGATATTTGCTCTTCTAAGCATAAACTTATTTTTAATTATAAAACTTCTATAAATAAATTTTTACTTGACGAAAAGCTTTTAAGACATATATTTTTAAACTTATTATCTAATGCAGTAAAATATTCACCGAATGGAGGGATTGTATCTCTTGAAATAAATATAGATAAAAATATTATATTATTTATTTTTTCAGACGAAGGATTGGGGATTGCTGAAAATGAATTAAATAATATATTTGAACCATTCTACAGAACATCCAATAGTCAAGCCATTGAAGGTACCGGTTTAGGGCTGGCGATTGTAAAACGGTCTGTCGAACTGCATGGTGGAACAATTGAAATCAACAGTTATTTAAATAAAGGTACAAAATTTTATGTACGTTTGCCGATAATTGATGGAAAGTAAAAAGAAAATTTTAGTTATCGAAGATGATAAACCGGTCCGTGAAGGAATAATAATTCTACTTGAAAAGAAAGGATTTAATGCCATTGCAGCCAAAGACGGTGAAGAAGGCCTTTCATTAATTTCCGAAATTATTCCTGATTTAATTATTTCTGATGTAATGATGCCGGGTATTAGCGGATTTACTCTTAAGAAATTTTTGGAGGAAAACGAGAGGTTATCATCCATACCTTTTATATTTTTATCCGCAAAAGCTGATATAAAAGATGTAAGGAAAGGAATGGAATTAGGCGCGGATGATTACATTATAAAACCATTCAATGCAAATGATTTATTAAAGGCAATCGAAATTAGATTAAAAAAAAGTAATGTTAATCTTCATCAAAATACTATCAAAAAAGAAGAGGAAAAATTAGGGGAGGAAAGCACAATTTTTGTGGACATAGAAGATAATCCTCGTTTCATTAAAGTATCTGAAATAGTTGCCATTACATCAACAGGGAATTATACCACTATTCATCAATCCGGAAAGAAAAAATCATTAGTTAGAAAGACATTAAATGATTGGGAAAAACAGCTTTCTGAAAAATCTTTTAAAAGGATTCATCGCTCAACAATTATAAATATTAATAGGGTTGAAAAGATGATCAAATGGAGCAGCGGAACATACCTTGTTAAGATGTACAATATAGATGAAAAATTCAATGTAAGCCAAAGATACGCCTCCAAACTCCGGAAAAACCTCTTCTAGAATCTTTATTATTCTTTTATACATATCGTTTGCATAGCCAATACATCACTTAAATAATATATAAATCATTTGTCACATTATAGTAAAAGAGTCTCTCTTTTACTCGAAAATATTTCTATGCAAGGAGAACTTATGAATAATATAATGATTGTCGAAGATGATAAAGATATTAGGAATGGTATAAAAACATTGCTTCAAAGTAAAAACTATATCACAATTGAAGCAGAGAACGGGAAAATTGCATTAGAAAAAATATATAAAAACTTCCCCGATTTAATAATTAGTGATATAATGATGCCGGAATTATCGGGAATAGAATTTTATAAAAAATTCAAGAATCATCCGGATAGTTATATAGTTCCTTTTATTTTTTTATCTGCTAAGACAGGTCATGAGGATATACGCGAAGGGATGAATCTTGGAGCCGATGATTATATAACTAAACCTTTCACCGCTAAGGAACTGTTTGATGCAGTTGAAAATAAATTAGCTAAAAGGAAATTACTTATAGATAATCTGTACGAAATTATTGCCCGGAAAATTCCACATGAACTCAGGACCCCTCTTGTAGGATCATTAGGATTTACAGAGATAATAATGGAAAAATTACCTGATCTTTCGCAAGATGAATTAATGGAATACTTAACTAATGTTCAGAACTCAAATTACCGGCTTCATAAAGTTATTAATGAGATCTTGAATGAATTCGAATTCAAGTACATGAGAGTACTTAATTCTCGGAACTAAATTCCCTTAATAGAAGATGAACAAAATATTATGTTGAATAAGATGATTTTGCAGTTTACCAACAGCATAAAAAAATAATCGAAAGAGAATATAATTTTTCGTAGAGTTGAATTAAATTAATAACTATAGGAGTAAGTAAATGAACAACCTGATAGCATCGGAAATAAGTCAATATCTCACCTTTAAGCTTGGAGATGAAGTTTTTGGAGTTGATGTTGCACAAGTAAGAGAGATTCTGGATTACATTAAGATAACAAAGGTACCTCAAACGCCTGATTATATGTGCGGAGTAATTAATTTACGGGGGAATGTTGTTCCCGTAATAGATATGAGGTTAAAGTTCGGATTGGAAAAAACAAATAAAACTGTGAACACTTGTATAATAGTAGTCGAGGTTGAACTGGAAGAAGGAAATACAATTCTTGGAGCTTTAGTAGATTCCGTTCAGGAAGTTTTTGAACTCGATCCCGAAGATATTGAACCCTCACCCAAAATAGGTACAAAGCTAAAAATTGATTTTATAAAAGGAATGGGTAAAAGAGATGATAATTTCATCATAATTCTTAATATTGATAAAGTCTTCACCTCTGAAGAGATTTCAATTATAGAAAAAACGAACGAATCATCTATTAATTAAATGAATTAACAAATATAAAATAAAGGGTTAAAACAATGAAATGGTTCTATAATCTTAAAATAAGTGTAAAGTTAATTGTTGCATTTATGATATTATCTGCAATAACAGCTTTTGTTGGTTTCCAGGGTTTAAATAATATGGGAACGATTAATGATATGCTCAATTCTTTATATACGAATGAAACCATTGGAATTTCATATGTCAAAGAAGCAAACATAGATTTAATTTATTTTGGCAGGGCTCAAAATAATTTTCTACTTGCTTCGAGTAAAGAAGAAAAGGCAAAATATCAAGATGCAATGGACAATTATGAAAATTTATTAAAAAGCAATATTCAGAAAGCCGAACCACTAATAAAAACGGAAAAAGGTAAAGAATTAATTGCTGAATTTAATAAAAGTTGGATTGGATATAAAAAAACTGTTCAAGAGGTAATTTCTATTGCTTCCGGAGAAAATCTATCATCAAATAGAGAATCTGTCGACCTGGCAAAATCAACAGCCCGTCAGCAATCTGATCAAATAGATACAATTTTAAGTCAGCTTGTTAGAATAAAAGAAGGAAACGGCCGGGATCTTTATAATCAAAGCGATGTTGTCTATGCTGAAGCAAGACAATATATGATAATACTTATTATAGGTGCCATGGGGCTGGGAATAGCTTTCGGGATATTTATATCCAAATTAATAAGCAAACCATTGATTAAAGGAGTTGATTTTGCTAAAAGTGTAGCCACCGGTGATTTAACTCAGAAAATAGAAATAAATCAAAAAGATGAAATCGGACAGCTCGCAGTTGCTTTAAATGATATGGTTGAACATATAAAAGAAGTTGTTGAAAATGTGAAAACTGCAGGGAATAATGTAACGGCTGGAAGTCAGGAATTAAGCTCAAATTCAGAACAGATGTCACAGGGAGCAACCGAACAAGCTGCTGCTGCCGAAGAAGCTTCTTCCTCAATGGAACAAATGACTGCGAATATTAAGCAGAATGCGGATAATTCACAACAGACAGAAAAAATTGCCTTAAAATCTGCACAGGATGCCAGGGAAGGCGGTAAAGCTGTAGCCGAGACAGTAGAGGCAATGAAAGCTATTGCGGGTAAAATTTCTATTATTGAAGAGATTGCAAGACAAACTAACTTACTTGCCTTGAATGCCGCTATTGAAGCAGCCCGTGCAGGTGAACATGGGAAAGGTTTTGCTGTTGTAGCCTCTGAAGTTAGAAAACTCGCAGAAAGAAGCCAGACAGCCGCTGCTGAAATCAGCAAGCTCTCTTCTTCAAGTGTGCAGGTAGCTGAAAAAGCCGGTGAAATGCTCTCAATGATAGTACCTGATATTCAAAAAACAGCAGAGCTTGTTCAGGAAATCACTGCTGCCAGTAATGAACAGAATAGTGGTGCCGAACAGATAAACAGTGCAATTCAGCAGCTTAACCAGGTTATTCAGCAGAATGCTTCAGCTTCGGAAGAAATGTCATCAACTGCTGAGGAACTTGCAAGTCAGGCTGAACAGCTGCAATCTTCTATTGACTTCTTTAAACTCGAAAATAATAATAAATCTATTAAGAATTCGGTTAATAATATTTTATCGAAAAAGAGTAATAATACTAATATAGCTCATGTTAATCATTTTGAGAAGCATGTATCTAAATTATCAAATTCAAAAGTTGGTAAAACAGCCAAATCAAATGGAAATGGTGTTCTAATTGAAATGAATAATGGCGGTGATAAGTTAGATCATGAATTTGAGAAGTTTTAAATTATTTGATAAGAATTGAATAAAGGCAGCACAAGCTCTTATCTGTGCTGCCTGTTATTAGAGTAAGATACTTAATAATTAGGATATTTTTACGATAATGAAATTGAATTATAATTTAAGCCTAAAATATTTTATGGAACAAATAAACCTACAAAAGGTAAAGTGGAAGATTGAATACAGTATAAATAACAAAGAGATCGATGAACAGCATAAAAAACTGTTCGATGTATTGAATATACTTATTGAAAATAAAGAAGTTAATATTGATTCGAGAATAATCACCGATACTTTATTAGAGATGCTTAATTATGCAGAATATCACTTTAGTACCGAAGAAAAATATATGCTTAGGTTAAATTATCCGGAATATAATGAACATAAAAAAGAGCATAGGGATTTTATTAAGAAAACCAGTCTTTTAAGCTTAAGGGCTATGGAAAATGATGAAACAATTCCACTTGAGATTCTAATTTTTTTAAATGAATGGCTCGTAAACCATATACTTAAATCAGATTTAAAGTTAAATAAATATTTTCTTAATACAGGTATTATTTAATTCAAATTATTTTAGTTTCATATTTTTATATGAAAGTTTTTGAAATTCTTTCAATCATCTTTTTCGAAATATAAACTCTTCCGGGAACATTCATCTCCCCTCCCCCTGGAATTTCCCAGAGACTCTCACCTAGTTTTTTCAATTTAATCCCATTAATAATCATATAGCAGGTACTTAAACTTGAACCTCTTAGACTTGAACTTGAACTTACATTTCCTTTTTTTATATTAGCTGATTCAAATTTTACTCATTAAACTCTTATTGGATGAAAGATCTGCCCGAGCATAAGAAGGGATTATTAGCAGTACTGGCGGCAGCCATGTTATGGAGCACCGGAGGATTATTTATAAAACTGGTAACCCTGGATGCTATGCAGATTTCCTTTTTCAGATGTGTTTGGGCAGCAATTGTATTCGCTGTAATTTTTCGAAAGCAGGTCTTTTATGCCAATTTATTTACTTTTATAAATGCATTTTCCTATGCTGCTGTATTAATCTTATTTGTTCTTTCTAATAAAATGACTACTGCTGCAAATGCAATTTTTCTTCAATATACTGCACCAATTTATGTATTAATATTTGAACCGGTAATAAATAAAACAAACTATGAAAAAATAAATATTGTAACAATAATTATTTGTTTTATTGGAATGCTGTTATTTTTTATCGGTGAAATATCACCGGGACATATGGTAGGCAATATTCTCTCACTTTTATCAGGAGTTGCTTTTGCGGCATTCATGCTTGGTATGAGGAAAAACAAGAAAGAATATCAGTTCAGTTCTATTTTTTACGGGAATATAATTGTCTTTTTATTTTGTACTCCGTATATGTTCAGTATAAATAATCTTTCACTGAATAATTTCTTAATGGTATCTTATCTCGGAATATTTCAAATCGGTACAGCTTATATTATTTTCAGCTATGGACTCAAAAGAGTGCTTGCTATCGAAGCTTCTTTATTATCAATGATTGAACCTGTTCTCAATCCTGTCTGGGTATTTTTAGGATATGGTGAAACTCCCTCCTTTATGGCTATAATTGGAGGTATAGTAATTGTCTCTGCAATAATGGTTAGGACATTTATCTTAGAGTCGCCTGTTTTGAAAGGAAGACTAAAGCGGCAGGGAACTTAAATAAATTATAATACAAAGTGTTTATTATGATTGGCTATTTAAATTCGGAATATGATACAAATTCCAGCAAACTTATTTCATTTGACAATGCCGTTTGTTGTAATTAAAGCCATAAAAAAATATTTTTTCTAATATTAATACATGATTATATTTATATTTCTGTGTAATATATGGAAATTATTACTTTGAAAATAAAAAAATTTTTGTGTTAAATGACTGTATCTAATATAATAGTATCGGATAATATACTTGAGGTTACTTGTACAGGAGATGTGTCAAGTGACGGTCTATTAAATTTAATCAATACAGTAAAAGTTCTGCTTACTAAAAAACAGGAAGTAAAAAATATTCTTGTGGATCTGACCGGTATTGAAGGTAAACTTAATTTTATGGAACACTTTTCCATTGGTGAAGATATTGCAAAAAAATTAAGAGGTTATAAATTAGCAGTTGTTACTAAACCCATAGTGGTAAATAAAGTCGCTGAGAATGTAGCAACAAAGAAAGGTGCAAGTATGCTGATGACTTACGATAGGCAGAAAGCACTTAACTGGTTTATGGAATAAATTATCCGGAAGTAAAAAAAAACCATGCTTAGAGATTAAAAAATAGCCTAAAACGTACGCTATTTCGTTACCTTTTTTAGGAGCTGAAGCATTAGAATGAATGCAAATGTTATTGAGACTTATAGATTTCCCGGTTACTTTATGTATTTGAATAAGCATTCAAGAGGTTTATTTAATTCCGTGAATAACTTTTTTTAAGAAAAGACCTGTAAGACTTTTTTTGTTAGCCGCAAGTTCTTCCGGAGTCCCTTCGGCAATAATTTCTCCTCCTTTTTCACCACCTTCGGGACCTAAATCAATGATCCAGTCTGCAGTTTTAATGACATCCAGGTTATGTTCAATTACTACTATAGTATTCCCCTTATCCACTAATTTATTCAAGACTTTCAATAAAATATTTACATCTTCAAAATGAAGTCCAGTTGTAGGCTCGTCTAAAATATAAAGAGTCTTACCGGTACTTACTTTACTTAGTTCTGTAGCTAATTTTACTCTCTGAGCTTCACCCCCTGATAACGTAGTTGCCTGCTGTCCTAATTTTATATAACCAAGCCCTACATCATTTATTGCTTTTAATTTTCTCTTTATTCTGGGCATCTCACTAAAAAATCCCAGAGCTTCCTCAACAGTCATTTCAAGAACATCCGAAATTGATTTTGTTTTGAATAATACTTCAAGTGTCTCTCTATTATATCTTTTACCATGACAGACATCGCATTCAACATAAACATCGGGAAGAAAATTCATTTCTATTTTTTTCAGGCCGTCACCGTTGCATTCTTCACATCTCCCACCACGAACATTAAAACTAAACCGGCCAGGACCATATCCTCTCATTTTTGATTCAGGAAGCTGTGCATATAAATCTCTTATAAATGTAAATAGACCTGTATATGTAGCGGGATTTGATCGGGGAGTTCGTCCGATTGCAGATTGATCAATCTCAATTATTTTGTCGATAAACTCTAATCCTTCAATTGTTTTATACGGAAGAGGAACTGATTTTGATTTATAAAATTTGTTCATCAAAATCTTTACTAATGTTTCATTTAATAAGGATGATTTCCCTGAACCGCTCACTCCTGTAATCAATGTCAATGTTCCTAAAGGAATTTTTAGGTTTACCTCCTTGAGATTATTACCTCTTGCTCCTTTTAATTCAAGATAATTCCCGTTCCCCTCTCTTCTCTCATCGGGAATCTTTATTTCTTTTTTATCATTTAAATATGATAATGTTAAAGAATCATAACCATTGGGAGATTCAATTAACTTCCTGGTTTCTCCTGCTAAGCAAACTACCCCTCCATGTTCTCCCGCTCCCGGACCAAGATCAATCATATAATCCGAGCTTTCGATAGTTTCTCTGTCATGCTCTACAACAATAACAGTATTCCCAAGATCTCTCAAATTCTTTAGAGAATTAATAAGCTTAATATTATCATTCTGGTGAAGCCCAATACTTGGTTCATCCAGCACATACAGTACTCCAGCAAGTTGTGAGCCTATTTGAGTTGCAAGTCTAATTCTCTGAGACTCTCCACCTGAAAGTGTTCTGGCAGATCTATCAAGAGTTAAATAATCCAATCCGACATTTAGAAGAAAATTTAAGCGTGTAGTTATTTCTTTTATTATTGGTTTGGCAATTAAGCCTTCCCGGCCGACAACTTTTATATTTTTGAAAAAATCAAAAGCTTTTTGAATTGACAGTTTAGTTACTTCACTGATGTTCATATCCTGAAATTTAACAGCCAACGATTCTTTTTTTAATCGTCCGCCTCCGCATGTGGGGCAGGCGATTGTATTCATAAAGGATTCAACCCATTCCCGCACATTATTAGAGGTAGTGGTATTATAGTAGTTCTTCAAATAACTATATATGCCTGCAAACTTGTGTAAATATGTTACAGGTTTACCTCCGCCGTAAGAATAGCTGAACGGAATCTTTTCTTTACTGCCGTTTAACAGAATATTTTTCTGTTCTTCAGTTAAATCCTTTAACTTCGTATCGAAAGTAAATTCATATTTTTCAGCTATCACAGTTAATTGGTTAAAAAACCAGATAGACCTTGGTTTACCTAATGGTGCTAAGCCCTCTTCATTTATTGATTTTTCCCGGTCGGGTATAATAAGGTTTATATCAATTTCCTTTTTTTCACCTAAGCCTTCACAATCGGAACAGGAACCGTATGGAGAATTAAATGAAAATGAATTTGGTGCTAATTCACGATAACTTATCCCGCAGTTTAAACAGGCGAGATGACGGCTGTATACAAAATCATTTTTTTCATCATTTACTATTACAATTCCATTCCCATAATTTAAACCGACATCAATAGATTCTGAAAGCCTGCTTCTTGAAGACTCATTGACTGTAATTTTATCGACGGCAATTTCAATATTATGAATTTTATATCGGTCTACCTGAAAACCTTTTGTAATCTCATGAAATTCATTGTCAACACGTACTTTTAAAAATCCGTCCGAGAGAATCTCTTCGAACAGTTCGCGGTAATGTCCTTTTCTGCCTCTAACAACAGGAGCAAGTACTGATATTTTCCTCCCGCTGAGGTTTGTAATTATTGAGTCAATTATTTGGGCAGATGTTTGTTTGGTAACCGGTTTTCCGCAATTATAGCAGTGTGGAACACCTAATCTTGCATACAATAAGCGTAAATAATCATATATCTCAGTAACAGTACCAACAGTGGATCTAGGATTCCCTGAGGCGGTTTTCTGTTCAATTGAAATAGCAGGACTTAATCCTTCAATTAAATCCACGTCCGGTTTTTCAAGCATTTCAAGAAACTGCCTTGCGTAAGCAGACAGAGATTCTATATATCTCCTCTGCCCTTCCGCATATATTGTATCGAATGCAAGAGATGACTTGCCTGAACCGGAAAGTCCTGTTATAACAGTAAAAGAATCGCGGGGAATTTCTATATCGATATTCTTTTAAATTATGCTCCCGTGCACCTTTTATTATAATAGTTTCTTTTTCCAAATTATCCGTATTTTAAAAATTCAAACTTGTATATTACTTATAGAGTGTTTGATAATCAATTTAATTAGTTCTGACCATTGCATGTTTTTTATGTGATATGAAAAACTTTAATAAATATTTAACTGTACATGATTTTAATGAAACTTCATTAAAAGAAAAGAGTTCCGTTTTTATCGCTCAGGTTTATCCGGTTGAAAATGAAACCGCCGTAAATGAAACTTTAGGTCAAGTTAAAAAGAAATATTATGATGCATCGCATCATTGTTATGCATACAATTTACTTAGTCAAAAAGTAAAATATTCTGATGATGGTGAACCAAATGGAACTGCAGGTATTAGAATATTAAATGCAATAAATCATTTCAATCTCCAAAATATTTTAGTTATTGTTATTAGATATTTCGGCGGTACTAAATTAGGAATAGGCCCTTTAGGGAAAGCTTATTATAATGCGGCAATTCAAACTCTTGAAACTTCTCAATTTATTGAAAAAATAGGTTATAAGAGAATTCTAATTGAAGCAGACTTAAATCTAATAAACAGTATTTATCACCTAATAGATCAATTCAAAGGCAAAATAAATAAATCGGACTTTTCTTCTAATGTAAAATTCAATTGTCTTTTATCATGTGAATATTCCGAACAGTTTGTATCAAATCTTATCGAAATTTCAAAAGGGAATGTGGAAATTAAGGAAGACGAAGAAATTATATATTTATAAAGCTTTAACAACACAACAATTAAGCAATTTAACAATTGTGCAATTTAGCAATTACATCAATTTATCTTTTGCCGTTTTTGATTATTCAAATACATCTTAGCCCATTCGAGATCAGCTAACAATTCATTCAGATTTATTAACCCTTCTTGTGACATTGCAAAGAAATTATCACTAAAGTGTTGTTTTAACTGCTCATCCGAATCTTTAATTATCTCTTTTATTTGCTCTTTAACCTTTTTTATATTTGACGAAAAATCTGATTTTATATGCTCCATAGAAGAAATTTCGGGATTATTAGTCCCGCTTTGAAGAACACGCATTAAACCTCTTAAGTATTTTGCAGTAAAAGCAAGATCTTCAAATTCTTTTTCTTTGCCTATTCTTATACTTTCTTCATATATTCTTAGCAGTTCTGCTTTTTTATTCAAGCTTGTTTTAGAGAACTTTTCAACTTCATTAACAAAACCACTTGCACTATTTGTAAAATTACTTGACATATTTCATTTTTGACTTATTTATGAATGAAGATTAAGAGAGGTTATAATATTAATTTTTTATACCAATACCTAATCCATCTCCAATTGGCAATATAGTAGTTAAAAGATTCTCCTGAGATGTAAATACAAGGTTAAAATCTCTTATATGTTTAGTAGAAATTTTATAGTTTTGAGGTACTCTTTTGCTTGCAGCATAACCATGCCATAAAAGATTATCAATAAAGATCATCCCCCCTTTTTTTAAAAGTACCAGCGAATAATCGAAAAGTCTTTTATAATCTTCCTTATCTGCATCTAAGAAGATAAAATCGTATTTTTTCTTTAGTTGAGGCATAATACTTAATGCATCGCCTGTAAATATATTTATCTTTTCTTCAAATCCTGATTTTAGAATATTCTCTTTTGCCTTTTCCACATTATCTTCGCTTTTTTCTATAGTATGAATAACTGATTTCTTTTTCAAATTTCTAGCTATTCGGATAGTTGAATATGCAATGGCCGTTCCAATCTCCAAAACTCTTTTCGGACTTACTACTTGAACTAATTGTTCCATAAAATCAGCAGCTTGCCATGATAAAATCGGTACATTATGCTCTTTTGCATATGCTTCCATCTCCAATATGAACGGATCGCTTTCTTTTCTTAATTTGATAAGATATTCTTCTTGTAAAGGGAGTAAAATTTCACTCATAAAGAGAATTATAAATTTTATTGGAAATCAAATTTAAGAATTTCTAAATAAAGAGGGAATATAAAATCACTTAATTTTTTCAAATTAGATTTTAATTTATCTTACAAGTACCATTTTACGGCTGTAAAACTTACCATTAAGGTTCAAAGTATATATATAGATACCGCTTGATGCTCTTGTATTCCAGTTTGTTGTTCCATCCCAGTAAAGAGTATTAACCCCTGGACTCGAAACACCACTAAATAGAACTTTAACTTTTTCTCCTAATACATTATAAATTATTATGTTAGCATTTTCATTTCCTGTCGAATTGAATCTTATTTTTGTTTTGGTTGTAAAGGGGTTAGGTCTGTTTTGGTCTAATACCGAATCAATAAAAGCGATCTCCGTTCCGGATGAATCATTATTCATTTGTATTAATAAATCTCCGTAATTGAAAGAATAATTAACCTTTTCCGGCTCTCTATAACTACTACCTGAACTATCTGAATAGGTAAAGTAAAATTCAGTTTTTTCTCCGTTTGTCAAAATAGGGATACTTAATTCATATTTTATTTTACCGTCATATTCCATAGACAATTGGGTAATTTCTGAATTTTTTTCCAAAATATTTAATTTTACTGTTGAGGGATTAATCGCCAGATTATTAAGGAATATTTTATGCAGCCTAAATTCTCCATTTTCATCTTCTAAATTCGGGAATGAAATTGCTCGTGAAGCTGATACCAATCCATATCCTCTATTATTATCCGGTGTATAATAGCTGTCGGCAGTCTTTATTAAAATATCTCTCGCTTGAACATTGGTTAAATGGGGATAGGCTGACAATAACAATGCGGCGGCTCCTGCAGCTAAGGGCGTAGCATATGAAGTGCCAGCTCCTGATCCATATGCAGCTGAATCATCAGGATTGGCATGATAAACATCTGCTCCCTGTGCAACAATATCCGGTTTTATTCTACCATCATAGCTTGGTCCCCTGCTGCTGAATCCCGTAACTACATTGCTATTATCAACTGCACCGACTGCAATTGTATTGAAGCCGTCTGCAGGAGCAACTATATAATGCCATTTTTGGTTCCCTTCATTGCCTGCTGCAGTGATTGTTAAAATTCCCCTCTTAAATGCAAGTTCTGCCGCCCTTGTTACAATTGTGCTTTTTCCATCCATATCCATATAAGTATATGAAGATGCTGCATTATCAAACTCACTATATCCTAAGGAAGAACTTGTGACATCAACTCCTATTGAATCCATCCATATCAAAGCTCTTGCATAATTATCTTCTTCAATATGAGTTTCACTTCTTTCATCTTCAGTTTTTGCTAAAATAAAAGCTGCACCAAATGCAGGTCCTATAATTCTGCCTTCTTTGAATCCGCCGATAATTGAAAAAACATTAGTTCCGTGTGAATCCTGACCTCCTATATCTTCAGCTTGATTGGCAGTAACACTATCATTAAATACAAAATCATATTCTGCTATCACTTTCCTGGCAGACAATGCTTGATGAATTTTCCATCGGAAACCGCTGTCTAACAAACCTATCACAATCCCTTCTCCATTTATCCCTTTGGATTGAACCTCAGGAACATTTATAAGATTATCCTGCTCGAATGAAGGTCCATAATCAAAGTTATTAATTGATGAGCTCTTTTTTATTGAGGGAATACCGGTTTGAATATTTATCCTTTTATATATCAATGTTTTTACAGGTTCAATTTTATCAACAAAGGATAGCCCTGAAACCTTATTTTTCTGTTCATCAGTTAAAATTGCAGAGACAGCATTAAACCATTTTAATTTCCCGGATATTTTGACTCCTGAATTAGCCAGCTCATTCAAATATTCTTTTTTTATCGGGATATCTTCGTAAGTTATAAAGTTTTCCCCCATGTTTTTTTTTCTTCGTTCAATGCTTCTTTTGGAAAGTGAATTCACTGCATCATTATATAAAGCAGAACCTTTATTTAAAGATGCGGATTTTGTTATCCCTTTATCTTTAAAATATATAAAATATTTTGTTTGAGTATATGATATTGTAAAAAATATAAGTATAAAAAATAAGGTTAATTTCTTCATTTATATTTAAAAAGTTTAAATTGAATACAGCTTAATATAATCTTTAATGAATGTATAAAAAAAGAGAAAGATAAAGTCCATAATTTAACGTATGGTTGTAAATATCCTGCTGAACCGGATTGAATTAAAGAACTTGTTAATACCTGACACACGCTTGTTTATATCAATAGACCAATAAATGAAAAAAGCATTCCCTATAAGCTTATCATCAGGTACTAACCCCCAATAACGGCTGTCCAGGCTATTATCTCTATTATCACCCATAACGAAATAATAATCTTTTGTGAATTTATATGTTCTAACAGGTTTATCATTAATTGTTATTACAGTTCCTTCAACTCTGACTACTTTCTTACCAAGTTCTCTATCAATTGTAATACCCCACTCTCTTACGTTTTTCGTATCCAGGTTAATTGTTAAACCTTTATAAGGAATTAGTAGAGGTCCGTAGTTATCTTTGTTCCAATTCTTATCCGTAGGAAATATTCCGTTTCCATGCTCCCCCCTTCTCATTATATCTGACGAATCTATCAAAGTCATGGGAGGGTTTGGCACCCTCTTGCCATTAATAAATATTTTTTTGTCAATAATTTGAAGAAGATCACCCGGTTCACCAATGACCCTTTTGACATAGTTTTCACTCATTGACGGATTTAGTTCATCAATATTTCCCGGAAATTCAAAAACAACTACATCATTTCTTTCCGGTTTATGCAGTTTGAAGATTTGAATTCTGGGAATCTCAACATTAATAATCGGCAAAATATGCGGAGTTGAAATTGAGTAAGCTGCTTTATTAACCAATATGAAATCACCCGGCAGTAATGTATTTTCCATCGAACCGGTTGGTATTTTGTATGCTTCAAGAAGAAAACCTCTGATGAGCAGAGCTAATATAAAGGTTAATAAGAGTGTAAATAAATACTTTCTTAATTTTAATCTTCTGGTTGGGCTGTTAATCCGATAATCAACTTCTGTAGTTTTAGTCTCTTTAAAGAGCAATTTACTCCCGCTTATTCGTCAATCTGAAGAACTGCAAGGAAAGCTTCCTGCGGGATTTCAACATTTCCTACCTGCTTCATTCTTTTCTTTCCTTCTTTTTGTTTTTCAAGTAATTTTCTTTTACGGGTGATATCACCGCCGTAGCATTTAGCTAAAACATTTTTCCTTAATGCTTTTACTACCGATTTCGAAATTACTTTTGTACCAATTGCCGCCTGAATATTGATTTCAAACATTTGTCTTGGTATTAATTCTTTTAATTTACTGCAGACTTTCCTTCCCCAATCATAGGCTTTGTTTTTATGAACTATCATAGATAAGGCATCTACCGGTTCACCGTTTAAAAGTATATCAAGTTTTACCAGTTCCGATTCTTTATATCCTATATATTCATAGTCAAAGGAGGCATATCCGCGGGACATTGATTTAAGTTTATCATAAAAATCAAATATTATTTCTGAAAGCGGAAGTTCATAAAGCAAATCTGCACGTGTTGGATCTAAATATGAAGTATTCTTATAAACTCCCCGCTTTTCCATCGAAAGCTGCATCAGGTTTCCTACATATTCACTTGGAGATACTATTTGTGCTTTTACATAAGGTTCTTCAATGCGTTCAATATCGCCAGCTTCAGGCATTATGGCCGGGTTATCAACTATTATTTTCTCACCATTTTTATGATAAACATGATACTCAACGTTCGGAAGTGTGGTGATTATAGATTGATTATACTCTCTTAGAAGCCTTTCCTGGACAATTTCCATATGAAGTAATCCAAGGAAACCGCATCTAAATCCGAAGCCAAGGGCTGCAGATGTTTCAGGCTGATATATAAGTGCGGAATCATTTAATCTGAACTTTTCTAATGCATCCCTCAAGTCCTCAAAATCATCTGAATTAGTTGGATATAGCCCGCTGTATACCATCGGCTTTACTTCTTTATATCCCGGTAAAGCATTCTTTGCTCCGTTTTTTGACAATGTTACGGTATCACCGACCTTTTCATCGTGAACATCTTTAACACCTGCTATTAAATAGCCCACATTACCGGCTGAAAGTTCTTCCGTTTTAATTCTTCTTAAACCTAAAATACCGATTTCTTCTGCTTCATATTCTCTATCTATCGCGAAAAATTTAATTTTATCGTTAGTCCGGAGAGTACCGTTAAACAGTCTTATATATGCAACCGCACCACGGTATGAATCAAAAACCGAATCGAATATTAATGCCTGAAGCGGAGCTTCCGGATCTCCTGAAGGAGCAGGAATTCTTTTTACAATCGATTCAAGAATTTCAACAATCCCGACTTTTGTCTTTGCCGATGCTAAAAGGATTTCCTCTTCTTTACATCCTAATAGATCCATTATTTGCTTTTTTACTTTATCTATTTCGGCACTGGGCAGATCAATTTTATTTATTACGGGAATGATTTCTAAACCTGCATCAAACGCCAGGTATAAATTAGAAATAGTCTGTGCTTCAACACCTTGTGCAGCATCTATTACAAGTAGTGCCCCCTCACAAGCTGCAAGTGAACGCGAAACCTCATATGTAAAGTCTACATGTCCCGGTGTATCAATAAGGTTTAGTATGTATTCAATATGATCTGAAGCTTTATATCTCATCTGGATTGCATGAGATTTTATGGTTATACCACGTTCTCTTTCTAGTTCCAGATTATCCAGAAGCTGTGCTTTTGCTTCCCTTATCGATACTGTGCCGGTACTCTCCAGCAAGCAATCAGCTATTGTGGATTTACCATGATCTATGTGCGCAACTATACAGAAGTTTCTAATATTTATCATTTACTACTTAAAAATTTAAAAGCTAAATATACCTACCATGATAGAATATTAAAAGGGGATAAAAAACAGTTTAGAATGATAAATAGATTAAAATAGTAACACCGTTATGATATGGTCATTTATAGTCATTTAGTCATTTATGGTCATTCAATCATTCAGCCATTAAATCATTCCACCATTCAACTATTCGGTCATCTCCCTATTTGAATACGCTGTGAAAACGCTGTGAATACGGTATGAATACGCTGTGAATACGCTATAAATACGTATAGTGACTACATATGCTTATCGAATGACTATAAATGACCATCTAATGACTATTGTATGACCATCTAAAGCCCCATTTACTAATTATCGAATGATAATAAACCTTGCATGCCACTTAAGTAAATAATATTTTTGAAACAAAATCTTAAACAAATAATTAATAATGGAAGTTTACGATTTAGGGTTAGCATATGTTTGGGAATATGATGATGGATTGCTTGAACTCATTGAAAGAGTCCTCCAGAGTGCCGGTATTTCTACTTTCATTCTATCTTATCATAATATTGCTGAAATACGTGATAAAATACTATCCAGAAAATTAGGTTTTAATTTTTACCTCGATAGAGCATGGGACGTTGATGCTGATTTTGAGGCATTAGGAAATACTATTAATAGGAGAAAGACCAGGATTTTCAATCCTTATAAAAAAGTCCTTCATGCTATAGATAAAGCAAGTATGCATCTGGAGTTCATAACTCACGGATTAGATGTCCCATATTCAATTATTATTCCCCCGCATAGCGAAATTGAAAATATAGCAATTACCGTTGAGGAATTAGAAATTCTCGGCAGACCATTTATAATTAAACCATGCAATACAACAGGCGGTGGAATTGGAGTTGTAACAGGTGCAGAGTCTCTCAGAGAAGTACTTGATGAAAGATTAACTAATACGGATGATAAATATATTCTTCAGGAAAAAATTTATCCTAGAATTTTCAATGGCAAAAGAGCCTGGTTCCGTTCCTTTTGGGCTTTCGGAAGACCTATCCCTGTTTGGTGGGATGATCAGACCCATCTTTATGAAGAACTAAAACCTGATGAAATAGAAAAATACGGCTTAAGAAAGCTTTTTAGCGTAACACGAAGTATCGCAAGGATTACCGGACTTGACTTTTTCTCTACCGAAATAGTTTTAACTGATTATGATAATTTTGTTATAATAGATTATGTTAATGATCAGTGCGATATGAGGTTTAAGTCAAAACATCTCGATGGTGTTCCGGATTCAGTTGGATATCAAATAGTTAATAATTTGCGGAGAGCCATTCTGAGGGAAAAAAGAAAAGCTAAAATTCAATCCGTTTATTAATAAATAAATAAAGACTTTTGAACCATTCCCTTCACATGAGGAGAAATAAAATTTATATTATTTTAATTTTCATAATTTTATTATTTGCATTCCTCTCCTATTATTACCTTTTTAATATTTATGAAGTTGTCTATTCAGTCAATCCGGGTGAATTGTATGCAGATAATAAATCGTCTGTTACAATTACTTCACAGCCTATTAACGCCTTGGGATATAAGGTCCCTTTTAGAAGTGCACCTGCAGAATTTATAATTAAAGAAGGCAGTGATCTGGTAAATATTTTATTGAATGAAGATGATAAAGGTATTTTGAAATTAAATGCAAAAGATAAGACCGGAAAGGTGATTGTGTATATCAAATCAAAATACGCTCTTCTCCCCTCTTTAATTGAAATTCACATTTATCCTGACAGCACAACTTGAACTTACACTTACTCATGTTTACCCACCAACCTCTCCACCGGAGCTTTAGCGGAGGTGGGAACTTGCTCATGCTCTTGAACTTGCTCATGCTCTTGCTTTTATGAAAATTTTGCACAAGTTCCGTTTATTGTTATTTTTGTTTTATCGAATCCATATAAAAATATTTATGATGAGAATTAAAACTCTTCTCTTTTTCATTTCGGTTTTATTCACTTCAGTTATCTATGCTCAGGGGACTGCCGGCGATAAAGCAAAGTATGAGTATAGAAGCTTAATAGATATGCCTACTGCAGGAATTCTTGAAAAAGGTTTTGTTGGTTTTACAAATGATGTTTTACCTTATGGAGTTTTAATATCAAAACTTGAAGTAGGGGTCTTCGATAATATTAGCTTCGGCATTTCGTATGGAGGTGCTAATTTAATCGGTGCCGGAGATCCCAGATGGTACAAACTGCCCGGAATCAATATTCGATTTAGGTTATTTAATGAATCCATTGCACTGCCGGCTATTACTTTAGGTTTTGATTCACAGGGTAAAGGGGAGTACTTCGATTCATTAGGCAGATATGCAGTTAAATCTCCCGGTTTTTTTGGGGCAGTCAGTAAGAATTTTGCTTTTTTAGGATATCTTAGTATTCACGGAGCCGCATCTTACTCTTTAGAAACTAAAGATGGGGACAATTTCATCGATATGTATGTAGGTTTTGAAAAGACTTTAGGCCCTCATTTTTCAATAATCGGCGAGTACAATTTCGCCTTTAATGATAATGCAATTAGAAGTTTTGGAAACGGAAACGGATATCTGAATATGGGCTTAAGATGGTCTCTGGGGGATGGATTTACATTTGGCTTCGATTTAAGGGATTTACTCGATAATAAAAAAATAAATCCAACCGCTGCTGATAGAGCTTTAAGGATAGAATATATCAAGAGCATTTTTTAGCAATTCTGAAGAACACAAATTAAGAAATCTCCAATTATTAAACTTATATGTACCAAAATTTGTCTAAAGTTTGGAAATAGAATTTGTCCTGTATTCAAAGCTATACAAATGAGTTCATTATTTTATACAAATGTTATTTTCGTAAGTATTTAAGCAGTCATATGAGATGAATTTAACACTTTTATTAGGAACGATTTTTGCCGATATTAGTAAAAGTTTGTTAGTGGAGGTTATAAAATGAAAGTTTCAAAGTTTTACATATTTTCAATTCTTTTAATAGCAGGAATTTTCCTATCCGGATGCTATACACAGGTAGCAGTGCGGGATTATCCAAATAGAAATTATAGTAATAACGATAATTATAATTATGATGATTCTACATATTATGAGGATTCTACTTACTATGGAGATGATAATAATGATTATTATGACAATTACCCACCATCTGGAAATAGCTATTATTTCGGTTTAGGATTTCCTTACCATCATAGATTTTTCTATAATTATTACCCTTCCTATGCTTTCGGATTTTCTTATGGAAATTACTATGACCCCTTTTGCGGGTCACCGTGGGAATGGTGCTATACACCCTATACATGGAATTCATACTGGTATCCTTCATATTTAAGTGTTTATAACCCATATTATTATCCCTATTATGGGGGATATTATGGAGGTTATAATGGTGGATATTATTCCCATGGAAATCACGTTTATAGAGAAAGAACACGCGGCGGATATACCTTAAGAAATAATATAGGTTCGAGGAGTGGTGAACGTTCCCGTATTTCTGCCGGAGGTAGTAGAAATGGCAGTTTGGAAAAAGGTAATACGACAAGAGGTACAAGAGATATAACTACTACAAATCGGTCCAGAGAAGTACATACTAATAATTCAGGAAGACCTGCAGGAAATAGTTCTATAAATAAAAGAAATCCGAGAGTTACGGGTGAATCCCGTAATCATTCGGTACAGAGAAATAACAATCGTGGAAGAAATGAAAGTAATGTGAGAAGAAGCACCAGTCAAAGAGGTTCCAGAGAACATTCAAATTCCTATAAGCCCAGATCTGGCAGCGGGAATCATAGTTCTTATAGTCCTCCTCAAAAAACATATTCTTCCCCAAGAAGCTCTTCACCGCCGTCAAGAACTTATTCATCACCAAGAAGTTCCTCTTCACCAAGAAGCAGCGGCACCAGCAGTGGAAGAAGCAGTAGTGGTGGTTCTTCAAGAAGGAGATAAAAAAATGAAAAAATATATATTTAAGTTAGTTTTAATGATAATAACAGTAGTATTTTCTTTAACCGGATGCTATACTATAATGTGGTCACCCGATGACCAATTACCAGCAGAGAATAATAATCAGATTTATTATTCCGAACCTTATTACGGAGATTATGGGTATTATTATGATTATCCCTGGTGGTTAACCGGTCCTCCGTCTTATGTAACACCTTCAGAATCTCAAGCTAGTGAAAGAAATAGCGGGAATTCTTCTGTAAGGGATAATAACGGCTCAAGGTATACTCCCGCAGAAAGACCTATTATAAATACAAAATCGCCGACTAGAAATGGCAATTCGGGTAATAATAATGATAGCTCCGGTTCGGTATCCAAGACTAATTCAAATAATAATTCCGGCGAACAGACAAGGACTACTGAAAGTCCAAGATCTAATGACGGCAACAACTCTGCCCGAGACAATAATGGTAGTAGAAATTCTGGAAACGGGAGGAGATAATGTCTAAAAACTTTTATTCTAACTACTGCAAAGTTTTTGTCTTTTTAATTATTTGCAGTTCATTCGCTTATTCGCAGGGTATACCGGATGCATTGCGGTTAGGTCTCAGCGGATTAGGAGCTAATGCAAGGGCTCTTGGAATGGGTAATGCCTATATAGGTTTAAGCGATGATGCTTCAGCAGCATATTACAATCCTGCCGGATTTGGTTTATTGAAACGATTAGAATTTTCCGGTGGACTTGATTATTCAACTTATAATAATAATACTGAATTTTTAGGAAATTCTACCTCATACTCAAACAGCACAACACGGCTGGATAGATTAAGCTTTGCCTTTCCTTTTCCAACGCTCAGAGGCAGTCTGGTTTTTGGAATCTCATACCATAATACTAAAGATCTTACAGGTGCATTAAAGTTTGACGGGTTTAACAGTGGAAATAATTCTTTGATCCAGGTTCTGAATGAGGATACTTATTATGATAACAGCGGAAACCCGTATAATATTCCTTATGATCTGAGACTTACGGATTCAAATCTTGTAACTCCATTTAATGGTAATCTTAATCAGAGCGGAACAGTCATAAATACCGGCTCAACAAATAATTGGACCTTCTCCGGTGCTATTGAAGCTGCTCAAAATCTTTATTTAGGATTAAATCTAAATATCATTACGGGGAGCTATAATTCTAATAATGATTATTATGAAGATGATACAAAAGGCTTTTATCAAGGAACGATTTATACAGGTGACCGGACTCCTCCAATGGATTTTCAATCTTTTTATTTGAACCGTGTATTAAATTGGGATATTTCCGGCTGGAGTGCAAAGGCAGGTTTAATTTATCAGTTTAATAATTATGGCAGATTTGGCTTAACAGTACAATTCCCCAAGTACTATACAGTTAAAGAAAGCTTTAATGTGAGCGGTACAAGTTATTTTGCTAATACCACTTACGATTTACCTCAGGATTATAATGATAATGTTAAATATGATATCGTCTCCCCCTTTGAGTTCGGAGCAGGATTTTCTGCAAATTTTAAAGGATTTATAATCAGTGCAGAAGGAACGGCAATCGATTACTCTCAGTTAAAATTTGATAATCCAGACGGTATTAGCTCACAAAATATAGGAACTTTAAACAAGAATATTAAAGATCAATTAAGTGCGGTATTAAATTATAATGTAGGTATTGAGTATACAATCCCCAATGTTGGTTTGAGATTAAGAACCGGTTATTTTGTTCAGCCTTCTGCATACAAAGGAGACCCCTCAAGCTTTAACAGAAAATATTTTACTGCCGGTATTGGTATTTTGGCTCAGGAAACATTAGGTCTCGATCTTGGATGGGCCCATGGGTGGTGGCAGGATTATGGAGATAATTACGGTTCTAACGAATCCAGAACTAATCAGGATATTAAATATGATAAAATAATGATGACCGCTACCTATAGATTTTAATAATTTGCAGTATTGGTTGACTTAAATTTTTGAGCGCTATATTTTTTATATAGCGCTTTTTTATTTAATGGAGGATTTATAAGAGGACTAATTTGCAGAGTAGAAAGTAAGGATTACTATGTGTACAATTTGGATAATTTTGAGATTATCAGATGTTCATTAAAGGGAAAATTCAAAAAAGAATTTAATCTTAAAAAAGATAAACTATACAAAACCGGGATTGCTGTGGTTGGAGATTTTGTTAATTTCGATTTGAATGAAGACGGTACAGGGGTGATTGATGAAATCCGGGAAAGGAAAAATTATTTATCACGAAAAGCTCCCAAAATTAAGGGCGCTAGTTACAGAGGTGAGCGCCTGGAACAAATTATCGCAGTTAATATTGATAATCTATTTATAATCAGCAGCGTTTTAGAACCTCAGTTCAATAATAAAGTAATTGATAGATTCATTGTCGCCGGTGAAAGTTCTCATATTCCCATTACGATTATAATTAATAAAATTGACCTCGATAAAAATAACTCAATTGATTACTGGACCGGCTTGTATGAAGAAATAGGATATAAAACTGTTAGAACCAGTGTAATATCCGGTGAAGGGATGGATCAGGTAAAAGAGCTTTTGCAAAACAAAAAAAATATGTTTTGGGGTCAATCAGGTGTCGGTAAATCATCAATATTTAATAAGATTTTCTCCGATTTAGAATTAAATGTAGGTGAAATAAGTTCTTATACCGAAAAAGGGAAACATACAACAGTTACAACAAAAATGATAAAAGTAAATGATAAAACATTTATAATCGATACACCCGGTATTCGTGAGATCGGCCCTTTCGGCATAAAAAAAGAAGATCTGGGACACTATTTTTTAGATTTTACTGATTATATTTATCATTGCCGATTTAACACTTGCACCCATTATCATGAACCTGGTTGTGCCGTATTAGAAGCGGTTAAAAATAATATAATTTCAAAACATAGATATGATAGTTATTTAAGAATTCTGGAGACCATAGAGGAAGATATAATTTTCTGACCGTCTGTTTATAATTGATAGATATCAATTACTTATTTGCTATACCAAATAGAAATTGTAAACTTTTTTAATAAAAACTATATTTATTTTTTAATATTATTTATTTAATGGAAGACCTTATTAACTCTGCGGTAAATTCATTTTCCGGCTTTATTGCTCAAAATAGAACAAATCTTAAAGAATCCAAAGCAGCCAGTCCAATTGTTAGTTTTGTACTAAAAACCGACTGGCTCGATTTATCCGGCAAAATAGATTATCTAATAAAATATTATGAAAGTTCATTCTATTTTGAGAAACCCGATGAAGATTTTCTAATAATTGGAGTTGATGAAATATTTTCTATTTCTGAAAATGGAGATAAAAGATTTGCAGCAACTGATAAAAAAGTGAAGGAATTAAAAAATAATTTTATAAATAATTGGGATAGTATCTCTCTGGAGAATAAACCTTTATTTGTCGGTGGTATGAAATTTAATGTTGAACATCCGGACGATGATTGGAAAGATTTTAGTGATTCTATATGGTTTATTCCAGAGCTGGTAATTGTAAAAAGTAGAGAAAATTCGTTCTTCTTCTTTAATTTTATTTATAATTCCTCATTTTCCGAAGAAAATTTAATAGAGAAATTCAAAAGTAAGCTCGAAAACTTAATTAAACCCTTTAAAGTAAAGATTTCAGAAAAAGTAAAAATCAATAGATTAACAGGCAATTCACCGAAAGATAGAAAGAAGTGGAAAAGTCTGGTAAATACCTGTATGGAAAATATATTTAATCATAAAATTGATAAAATAGTATTATCCCGGAGAATAGAACTCCTCCTTTCAGGAGAACTTAATCTTGATTATGTCATAAATCAATTTAAGGAAAAATACCCGGGGTGTTATCTCTTTATATTTCATAAAGGCAAATCATCTTTTTTCGGCGCTACACCTGAGAGACTAGCAAAATTTTGTGACGGTTTTATAAATATTGAAGCTCTTGCCGGCTCAGCTCCGCGAGGGTTATCTGAAGAAGAAGACTCTATTTTAGAAAAGAATCTTCTGAATAATCAAAAGGATATAAACGAACATGATTTTGTTGTTAATCATATAAAAGATTCAATTTCGGGATTAGTTGAAAACATTAGCGTAGAAAAAGAACATTCTATAAAAAAATTACATAATATTCAGCATATTAGCACCGCAATTTCTGCCGTGATGAATTCTCATCATACGCCTCTGAATATAGTCAGGGAACTCTTCCCTACTCCTGCGGTTTGCGGGATACCCAAGGAAGTATCTTTAAACCTTATCAAAAAACTTGAAAATTATTACAGAGGTCTATATTCCGGTATAATCGGATGGTTTAATTTCGATGATCATGGAGAATTCGTAGTAGCCATAAGATCTGCTCTAAATTCCGGCAATAAATTAATTGCTTTTGCCGGCAGCGGGATCGTCGAAAAGTCAGACCCCGATCTGGAATACAATGAAACTGAATTAAAATTAAAACCTATACTCTCTTTATTTAATGAAAATTAATAGAAATATTTTATGGACTGAAACTTTCGTAAAAGAGCTTGCTTCTGCGGGAGTCAAATATGCATGTATTTCCCCTGGTTCAAGAAATACACCATTAACATTAGCTTTTGCAAATTATAAAAAAATAAAATCTTTTGTCCATATCGATGAAAGAAGCTGTGCATTTTTCGGCTTAGGTCTAGCAAAATCTTCAGGTTCGCCTGTTGTACTTATATCCACTTCAGGTACTGCAACTGCAGAATTTTATCCGGCTATTATTGAAGCATACCAGCAGAGGATTCCATTGATTGTATGTACCGCAGATAGACCCCCTGAATTACTGGATTGCGGTGCTAATCAAACTATTAACCAAAATAACCTTTATAAAAACCATATCCGGTGGTTTATTGATGTCGGACTGCCGGAACCTATTGAAAGAAGAATAAAGCACATTAAAGTTGTTGCTAGACGAGCAGTTTATGAAAGTCTGGTTAGAGCAAGGGGACCTGTGCATTTAAATTTTCCCTTCCGGAAACCCTTCGAACCGGATGCTTTCACCGATGATATTAGTGAAGAATTATTAAATCTTGCTAATGAAATTTCTTTTGATAAAGAAGAATTATTTAAAAGAAGATGAAAAGAATATTTCTGCTGAGAAATGGTTTTTAGAAATCCTAAACTATTTTAAAGAATTTGAAAAAGGCCTAATCATTGCTGGGCCTGAAAATTATGACCCCGCATTCCATAGGAAATGTCAATTATTATCAGAAAAATTAGGTTATCCTATTTTAGCTGATGGTGCTTCTCAATTGCGGTTTGGTCATCATAATAAGCAGAATATTCTCTCAAACTTTGAAGGATTTCTGCGCTCTGAGTATTTTATTATTAATAATAAGCCCGAAATTATAATTCAGTTCGGAAGGACTATTACTTCAAAAGCTCTGGATCTTTATCTTGAAAAATGTTCTGCTCCCAGATTTATGATAAATGAATTTGGTGATTGGTTTGATCCTTCCAATAAAGCTACTGCTGCTGTAGCATGCAAACCTTTTATCTTTTGTGAAAAAATGCTCGATATGGTGACCACTGAAAAAATTCAAAGGAAAATAAACGGATGGCTGCAAACATTTACTGAAGCTGAAAACATTTCTGATTCAATTAAAAATGAAATTATTGATCAATCTAACTCATTAAATGAAGCTAGAATTATTTCTGAAGTAATTGCCCTCCTCCCTGAAAATTCCCATGTTATGATATCCAACAGTATGCCTATAAGAGATTTTGATTATTTTGCCGGGAATACAAATAGAAATATTGCCATATTTAATAATCGCGGAGCCAGCGGAATAGATGGAATAATTTCTACTGCATTGGGCATTACTGCTCATAGTAAAAGTCCTGCATTTTTAATTACGGGTGATCTTGCTTTTTATTATGACTTAAATGGACTCCTGGCTGCTAAAAAATATTCTTTACCCCTAGTTATTATTTTAATAAATAATAATGGAGGCGGTATCTTTGAAGTATTGCCTATATCAAAATATAAAGATGTATTTAAAGAATTTTTTATCGCTTCTCATTCTCTTGATTTTTCATATTTTGTTAAAGCTTACAGTGGCAGCTATACTTTAATTAAGGATTGGGATAATTTTCGCGAAACATTTTCTTCCGCATTGAAGAATAAGAATTTTTCGGTTTTAGAGGTGAAAACAGATGCTCGCGAATCTTTGGATTTAAGAAAAAAGTATTGGCAGGAAATTGAAAAACAATTACTGCAGCAGCCTGAGCCCATCTAATATGATTATATGATTTTATGCTTATAGATATTTCCGGTATAAATATTTATTTTGAAAAATATTTAAACGATACTAATAGTCTGACTGGCGATCCGATAGGTTCAAATAATGTAGTACTTATTCATGGATTTACCGGCTCATCTAAAGACTGGGAGCCAATTATTCCACATCTCTCAAAAAGATTTAACTACTATTCTATAGACATAATCGGACATGGTAATAGTGATTCCCCACTTCAAGAAAAATATTATACGCAGGCTTCAATAGTTGAATTATTAAATAAAATAACAAAGGAAGTTATCAGCGGAAAATTTATTTTATTAGGATATTCAATGGGAGGCAGGGTTTCAGTTTCGTATGCTGTAAATTTTCCCGATAAAATTGAAGGTTTAATCCTTGAAAGTACTTCAGCCGGTATAATGGATAATAAGGAGAGAAATATCAGAAAACAAAGTGATGAAGAACTGGCTAAATTCATCGAAAACCATTCAATTGAAGAATTTATAAGTTTCTGGATGGAGCAGGATATTTTTAATACCCAAAAGAGGTTTGCCAATTCAAAACTCAATGCAATAAAAAACATAAAATTAAACAATAATAAATCCGGATTAGCTTTTTTTTTAAGAGGTTTTGGAACCGGCAAAATGCTTCCCTTATATGACCAACTCAAGAAAATTAAATCAAAAACTTTACTAATTACCGGGGATCTGGATGATAAATTCAGCTTGATTAATAACCAGATGGAAAACTTATTTTCTTCTGCAAAACATATATCAATAAAAAATTCCGGGCATAATACACATCTGGAAACACCTGATTCTTTCATTAAAACAGTTAATAACTTTTTAGACTCCCTATAGTACAAATTCCTCACAAATAAAATTATTCATGCCTATCTTTTAAATTTTTTCAATATTTTTGTTTATTAAGTAAGAAAGGATTATAAAATGAGCTTTGAATGGACAAAAGTTAAAGATTATGAGGATATTATTTATGAAAAAATGGATGGGATTGCTAAAATTACAATTAATCGTCCTGAAGTAAGGAATGCATTTCGTCCTGAAACTGTTGTTGAAATGTATAATGCCTTTTCAGATGCGCGTGAGGATCAGAAGATAGGTGTAATTCTTTTAACAGGTTACGGACCTGCTAAAGACGGTAAGTATGCTTTTTGCTCCGGAGGAGATCAGAAAATCAGAGGAGACAAAGGTTATGTCGATAGGCAAGGTGTCCCGAGATTAAATGTTCTGGATCTTCAGAAATTAATCAGAAGTATCCCAAAAGTAGTGATTGCCCTCGTTGCAGGATACGCCATAGGCGGGGGGCATGTATTGCATGTAGTTTGTGATTTAACCATTGCTGCTGATAATGCAATATTTGGTCAGACCGGTCCAAAAGTAGGAAGTTTTGATGGTGGCTTCGGTTCAAGTTATTTAGCTAGAATTGTCGGACAGAAAAAAGCACGTGAAATCTGGTATTTGTGCAATCAGTATAGTGCTGCAGAAGCAGAGAAAATGGGATTGGTGAATAAAGTAGTTCCTGTTGAAATGCTCGAAAAAGAAGGGGTTGAATGGGCTGAAAGAATTCTGCAGCATAGTTCTATGGCTATTAGGTTACTGAAATCAGCATTCAATGCTGAACTTGACGGTCAAACCGGAATTCAGGAATTGGCAGGTAATGCAACTTTGCTTTATTATATGAGTGAGGAAGCTCAGGAAGGTAAAAAAGCTTACCTCGAAAAAAGAAAGCCTGAGTTCAATAAATTTCCTAAATTACCGTAATCATTTAAAATAATTTATGTTCTTATGAATAATAAAGAGAATAAAATAAAATACTGGATTATTGCCAGCCGTCCAAAAACTCTTTTAGCTGCTTTAGTGCCTGTCATGGTAGGTTCTGCTGTTGCTTTTAACCAAAGGAAGTTGGTTTTAGTTTATACAATCGTTGCCCTTGTGTGTTCTGTTTTAATCCAGGTAGGAACAAACTATGCAAATGATCTTTATGACTATGTAAATGGTGCCGATAATGAAAAACGGAAAGGACCAAGACGCGTTCTTGCTTCTGGCTTGATTTCAGTTAAGGAAATGAAGATTGGAATTATTATAACTTTTGGATTAGCATTTTTGTTTGGTCTATTCTTAGTCTATAAAGGAGGAATAGTTATCTTAATAATTGGTATACTATCTATCCTTGCAGGTCTTGCTTATACTGCCGGACCTTTTCCTCTTGCATATAATGGATTGGGAGATATTTTTGTTTTTATGTTTTTTGGAATAGTCGGTACTGTTGGAACTTACTACCTGCATACTAAAGATCTTTCGTTAGTTTCTTTTGTAGCTTCTGTCCCTGTGGGAGCATTAATTACAAATATTTTAGTTGTAAATAATTATAGAGATATTGAGGAAGATAAAGCTGCAGGCAAATTTACCCTTGCCGTAAAATTTGGAAAAACATTTACCCGCTATCAGTTTATTTCATTAACTCTAATTTCTTTCTTGATTCCGGCTGTTTTGTATATATTTTTTAATTATTCAATTTTGATATTCCTTCCCTATTTTACTTTCCCCGCTGCTTATAAAATTATTGTCATGCTATACAAATTAAACGGCACTGAATTAAATAAAACGCTTGAACTTGCTGCAAAATTATCGGCTTTGTTCGGAATCCTCTTTTCAATTGGATTAGCTTTGTAATTATCCGGTTTTATGAATCTTTTTAATAAATTTAATAGAAACTTCAGAGCAATTGACGATAAATCTTTATTCATCTTACATGGCGGAAATAAAATTTCTTATAAGAATTTTTATAAATGTGTAAATGATATTTCATCCGGTTTAACAGTAAAGGGAATCAAAGAAGGAGATAATGTTGCAATTTTAAGTGATAATAATCCTGATTTTATTTTAATAACATTCTCTCTTTGGAAGTTAAAAGCGGTACCGGTTCCCATTAATATAAAGCTATTATCCGGAGAAATTGAAGAGCAGATTGCGTTTGCAGACTGCAAATTTGTCCTTATAAATAAAAATTTGCAGATTAAAATAACTAAGCATACCAGCAGAATTATTCATTTCCCATTTAAATATAATGCTGCAATTACTGCTGCAAATAAAAAATATAATAAAAAAGAGACTGCTTTACTGATGTTTACATCTGGTTCATCAGGTAAAAGTAAAGCTGTCATATTGACCTTTGAAAATCTAATGGAAAGTTTCAGAATAGGTAATCAGATATTAAATCAAAATGAAAACGACAGATGGCTGGCAAGTTTACCATTTTATCATATTGGAGGATTTTCAATTTTTATTAGGACTTACCTGGCAGGTGCTTCTGTAATAATCCCTGATTCATTAAAAATCGAAGATATTATTATTGCTATAAAAAGTTATAAACCATCTCTTGCTTCTTTTGTCTCTGCTCAATTGCAGGAATTAATAAAAAACAATATTAAGCCGAATAAAGAATTAAGAAATATTCTAATAGGAGGCGGATTTACATCTGAAGAATTATCTTTAAAAGCAGTAAAAAAGGGATGGAAAATAACGAAAGTCTACGGTTCGACAGAAGTATCCTCATTCGTTTCTGCTATAACATATAACGAAATTATTAATAGGCCTGGATCATCCGGAAAAGCTTTGTATCCAAACAAAATTTCAATAGTAAACGAAAACAAGGAAATAATGCCGGGAAATGTTTTAGGAGAAGTTATTGTTAAGAGCCCTGCCGTAACTAAAGGCTATTATAAAAATCCGGAGGAAACTTTATCTAAGTTAATTAATAAATTTTATTACACCGGAGATATAGGGTTCAAAGACAAAGATGGCTATTTATTTATTGAAGCGAGAAGAAATGATCTAATTGTTTCAGGAGGTGAGAATATTCTCCCTAAGGAAGTTGAATCGGTTATTTTAACCCACCCCTTTGTTAAAGATGTCTTCATATTTGGTATAGAACACAATAAATGGGGACAGGAGGTTTCGGCTGCAATTGTTCTTAGGAAAGATAAGAAAATTGTTCCTTCAGAGTTGAAAATATTTCTAAAGAATAAATTACCTTCATATAAAATCCCGAGAAAAATTTTCTTTATTAATGAAATTCCCAGATCAACGCTGGGAAAAGTTCAAAAAGAAAAGTTATTAAATTCCCTATTGACCAACTAATAATTTTTCTAAACCTGTCTTAACCTTTTCAACTATTTCTATTTTCTGCCATGTATTTTTATTAACAAAAATATGGACTGTCTTTATCTTTGTGCAAATTTCTTTTTCGGTATTCTTGATTTCATAATTAAGTTCAAAAGAAGAAGTCCTTAAATTATTTACATGAATTTCTATTGTAACTGTTTCTCCATATTTAATTGGCTTATGATATGATGCTTCGCTTTTTAGAATTGGGACTATATACTTCTCATTAGTCCAGTAATCTTCATTAAGATTAAAACTTTGAATCATTTCTTCATAAGCAGAATGACAAAGTTCATATACTCTAGCAAAGAAGAAAATCCCTGCAGGGTCGCAGTCAAAAAAATTTATTCTTTTTTTTATAATAAACAAAATCTTCAGGTTTTAGCAAATCTATTATTTATTAAATTGGACTAAGAGCAGAATAACCGTCGCAATACTGCCAACGATACCTAAATACCTGCCCACAACCCCTACGTAATAATTAAATGAATGAGCAGGATTTTTAGGGACATAAATAAAATCACCGTTTTCAACAGAAACATTATTATTATCAACCGGAATCCATTCTTTTGTCTCTGCTTTTATTATAGAAATTTCTCCATCATTAGCTAAATCACCTAAACCACCGGCTCTACTAATATAATATTTGTAATCTTTACCTTCTACATATCTGATATTTCCTGGTGAATTTACCTGGCCAAAAACATAGACGGTATTTATTTTTTGAGGGATTATAATTACATCATTGTCTCTTAATTTCAAATTTCCAACTTTTGAATCATTATCCAAAACACTATCGAAATCCAGTGTTACCTCATTTAACATTTGTCTAATAGCATCATCAATAAAGAAGAATGCTGTATCCTCTTCTGTTAGAGTAGACATTCTTAACATCTTATCTCTTTCAAATTGATAAAGAATTTGATTCGGATAATCTTTAAAAAAATCAGATCGTTTTTCAAGATCAATTCCGAACTCCTTCTCTAATATAAATCTTATATTTGTTCCTCTTATTAATTTTGCTCTTTTAAGTGATGCATCCTTAGTAAAACCCCCTGCGGCAATGATTGCATCCTGAATTGAAGTGTTATCTTTTGTAATAGGAATTTCACCTGGACGTTTAACTTCACCGAGCACTAAAACCTTAAAATCCTTTCTTTGAGTTTCATCTGCCAGGACTATTATCCTATCCCCGCGTTTCAAAGGGACATCACTATTTATTCCAACTTTTAAAGTATTTAATGTATTTCCATCATAGCTTAGTCTGTCGATTTCCACTGAATCGATATTTTCATAAGCTTTATTAATACCATCAGCCAAATCCAGTGCATCGGAAAGTTTGTCTCCATCGACATAATTAAATTTGTTAGGATTATTAACTGCCCCGGAAACAGTAAAAAAATCTCTCTCCAGGTCTGCCGGTGCAAATATCAAAACATCATCATTTTTTAAATAAGGATTGTTAGAAAAATCCCCTGTTTTTCTAAATTTAATAAGATCGAGTTTCATTACTTCTCCATCTACTCTTTTTAAAGTAATATTCCGTAAGGAATATTTTTTAAATTCTTTTTCCAAAGTCTGCAGTGTATACAGGTCTGTAATACTTCCTTCTGCTCTTTCCTTAGCCTCGTTATACATCCTAGTAACAAATTGATCTACTCTCTCTGTTATTAATGCCGGGAATGTACCTGTAACAATAAAATTTCCTCCAACGGTGACACTTATTGCTCCGATGTTCATTAAATTATTTTGATTATTTTGATTGTTACCTGTATTTTGAGCATTTATTAAAGTAGAACACAAAAGAGTTACGATGATAAAATATTTTTTCATTTTCTATACAAAGTTAAAATTTATTGTTGATATTGAATTTTATAATAATCCTGATATACTCCCGAAATAATTCTTCCCCACCATTCCTTATTTTGGATATACCAATCTATGGTTTGTTTAATAGCTTCCTGAAATAAAAAATCCGGTTTCCAGTTCAATTCTCTTTTTATTTTACCGGAATCTATTGCATACCGGCGATCATGACCGGGACGATCTTTAACATACTCAATAAGATCTTCCGGCTTATTGAGATGTTCCAAAATTAACTTTATTATTTTAATATTTTGCATCTCATTGCTTGCACCGATGTTATATACTTCTCCTGCTTTTCCTTTTTCAAAAACAAGGTTAATAGCCTTATTATGATCGTGAACAAAAATCCAATCTCTCACATATAAACCGTCACCATAAACCGGTAGTTTTTTATTATTCATTGCATTGATTATCATTAAAGGAATCAGTTTTTCCGGAAATTGGTAAGGACCATAATTATTCGAACATCTTGTAATTGTAACTGGTAATCCGTATGTATGATAAAATGCGAGTGCCATGAGATCTGCAGAAGCTTTGCTGGAAGAATAGGGGGAATTAGGTGAAAGTGATGTAGTCTCGGTAAAAAGTCCTTCCGCTCCAAGACTCCCGTATACTTCATCAGTTGATACCTGAATAAACTTTTCTACCTCAAATTTTCGAGCCGCTTCCAATAAAACATTGGTTCCGATAACGTTTGTTCTAAAAAATATTTCTGAACCTAAAATGCTTCTATCTACATGTGATTCAGCAGCAAAATTTATAACATATTTTATTTTATGTTTTTCAAATAAGTAAGCAACAAACTCATTATTAGTTATATCCCCTTTTTCAAACCTGTAATTTTTTTTCTTTTCTGACTGTTTAAGATTTTCAAGATTCCCGGCGTACGTCAGTTTATCCAGATTTACTAAATAATAATCATCTCTTTCATTTAGAATCTGATTTATAAAATTGCTCCCTATAAAACCTGCTCCCCCTGTAATTAAAATATTTTTCATTGAACTCCTATAATGAGAAAAATCCGACTAAAAGACCTGTTTGAATATAGAAACTATTCCCATTTAAGTTTGAAGGCACATTCGATAAATCATTATCATTGTCTATTTTCCAGCTATTAGCAAATGTTACTTGATATCCTCCGCCAATTCTGAATATCATAAATCTAAGAAATGGGATATCAATATTTAATGTTGGAGTGAAAAACCAAAAGGAATTTTTAATGGTCCTGTGTGTATTTGTTGATGAAACCGGTGATAAAATATCAGTCCAAACATTATCCCATGAAAAAGAGCCGCTATTCTTATAAATATCTATTTGCGTACTTCCGCCGCCAATTATAGTGCCTACTGATATTCCGAATGTTCTTACTAATGGTAAAGTATACTCGATAGTAAGACCTCCTCCTCCTATTGAATAATCCACCTCTTTATTTAAAATCTCCTAGTTGGGTGTTCTGATTATATAATTTATCAATTAGAATAAGAGTACTTCCGATTCCTGAAACAGATTTTGAGCCGCTAAAGCCCATTCCA
The DNA here is from genome assembly GCA_963742995.1 of uncultured Ignavibacteriales bacterium. Lineage (GTDB taxonomy): Bacteria > Bacteroidota > Ignavibacteria > Ignavibacteriales > Ignavibacteriaceae > CAVQBP01. The sequence continues at coordinate 60,246 of CAVUOL010000053.1, read as the reverse complement.
CCTACTCTCAAATTTTTAATAAAACCTAAGTAAATGAAACCGCCGCCGCCGCTTGTAAAAAATCCGGAGTTATTAAATTCCGGAACCCCGAATTGTTTTAATTCCTTATTTAGTTCATCAAATTTAGGAAATATCCAACCAGGAGTAAAACCACCGCCCCCTCCAAAAGGAGCATCATAATACCTGGCTTCCTGAGCAGAAATTATCTGATTTAAGAACAGTATTGCTATTATTATTATGAATTTTCTCATATTATTTTTTTTTTATGAAGTTCTAAATTTACCAAAGTGGGTAGAAAAAGCAAAGGTAATTAGCTTTAATAATTTTACCTTTAACTCCTTTATATTAATTCTCCATTAGATATTTCAATCAAATGCTGTATACTTAAATCAGTATTATTGACTAATTATGACATATTTGATGTTGAGACAAGGTAACTATTTAACTATTTTTCTATATCTATTTAAATCTAATCTTATATTAGAATCCAAATGATAGGAGATAGTTTTATGAAAGTTTTGATAACTGGCGGCAGCGGTCTTCTGGGACAATATTTGAATATTGAACTTTCAAAAAAGTATGAAATCTTAACACTCTATAATCAGCATCCAGGCAATTGCGGGGAATTTAATTCCTTTAAGATTGATATTACAGATTTTGAAAATTTGACTCACCTGATCGAGGAATATTCTCCTAATATTATAGTTCATACTGCAGCAATTTCAACACCAATGCTTTCCGAAAAATTGTCTGCAAAAGAAGTTTATAAAACAAACGTGAATGCAACAAAAATAATTGCGGAACAAAGTGAAAAGGTAAATGCAAAGTTAATTTATCTTTCTACTGATCTGGTATACGCAGGATATCGCGGTTCAATGTTAAACGAAATTTCCAAGTTAATTCCTATTTCCTTATATGCTGAAACCAAACTTATGGGTGAGACAAAGATACATGAGACTTTTGACAATTATCTTATTCTAAGAACAGCTTTACTTTATGGTTTCGGATTAAACCATTCAAATTGTCATTTCCATGATATGTATAACAATTTAAAAGAAAATAAAGTAGTTAAACTTTTTAGCGATCAATACCGGACACCTATATCATTATATGAAGCTGCAAGAATAATCTCTTCCTTAATAAAATTAAATGTAAAAGGAGAAATTATTAACTTTGGCGGATTAGAAAGGGTTTCAAGATATGAACTTGGTGAAATACTTTGCGATATTGCAAACCTTGAATAAAGAATTACTTAAAAAAATAACTATGGATGATGTCCGGAATTTGCCCAAAGTCGAGGATGTTTCATTAAATACTGATAAGCTTCAATCTTATGGTATTAAGCAGAAAGGAATAGAAGAATCTATAAAAGAAATTTTAGCGCAGTAAACATTACAAAGTGCCAGTCATCTCAAAGGTGACTGGCACTTATCATTGCAAAATTATATGCCCCAGTTTATCCCGTTTTGTTTTAAGATATTTAGCATTAATCTCGTTTGGCTGTATTTCAATTGGGATCCTCTCTACAATTTCTAATCCATATCCTTTTAATCCGACTATTTTCTTAGGATTATTAGTCAATAATTTTATCTTCTTAACACCTAAATCAAGTAGAATTTGTGCTCCAATTCCATAATCTCTTAAGTCCGCCTTAAATCCAAGAGCTTCATTAGCTTCAACAGTATCTTTGCCCTCATCCTGGAGCTTATAGGCTAAAATTTTATTCTTAAGTCCGATTCCACGACCTTCCTGTCTCATATAAACCAGTATACCGGTTCCATATTCTTCGATTTGATCCAGTGCTGCATTTAATTGGTCATGACAATCGCATCGCAATGAATGAAAAACATCTCCGGTTAAACATTCGGAATGCATTCTAACCAAGACCGGAACATCCGGATCGATATCCCCTTTTACCAGAGCTAGCTGTTTTTTATTATCGACTAAACTTCTATATAGATTTAATTTAAAATTTCCATGAGCAGTCGGGAAGTTAATATCTGTAATTTTTTCGACTAACTTTTCCTTTTGAAGCCTGAATTTAATAATAGCCTGAACAGTAATTATCTTCAGTCCAAATCTTTTTGCAATTTTAAGCAGAACCGGAACCCTCGCCATCTCACCATTTTCATGAAGAATTTCACACAAAACTCCTGCTGGTTTTAAGTTTGCCGACTTGCATAGATCAACAGCTGCTTCAGTATGTCCGGCCCTTCTTAAAACTCCTTCATCGAATGCACGTAGCGGAAATATGTGACCCGGCCTTGCAAAATCTTCGGCTTTAGAATTCTGGTCGATTATTTTTTTAATTGTTAATGCTCGATCAACTGCAGAAATCCCAGTACTTGTCCCTTTAATTGCATCAACTGTAACAGTAAACTGCGTTCCATGCAAAGCCGAATTAGTGTCAACCATTAAAGGTAAACCAATTTTATCTAATTTTTCTCCTGTAACTGCAACACAGACCATTCCGCGTCCATGTGTAATCATAAAATTCACTATATCAGGTGTAACATATTCGGCAGCACATACAAAATCCCCTTCGTTTTCACGATCCTCATCATCAACAATTATTATTATTTTCCCATTTTTTATTTCTTCAATAGCTTCTTCAACTGAACAAAACATTATTAGCCCCAATTTTTTCAAAAAAATATATATTAAAAGATAAAAAAAATCCTATGTAGTTTCAGCCTAAAAACTATACTTAACTTTCTTTACTTGAAACTATAGTTGTAATAGCAGAACGCTCAAATTTCAATTTTACATTATCCCCTACCTGCAGCAGAACTGTTTTTTCATCAATACCGGCAATTACTCCGTGCAATCCGCCATTCGTAACAACTTTATCCCCCTTCTGAATATTAGACAGCATTTTTTCTCTTTCTTTTGCACGTTTCTGCTGTGGTCTAATGATCATAAAATAAAAAATTAGGAAAATAGCACCGAACATTATAATTGTGCTGATAAAGCTTCCTCCGCCTCCACTACCTGATGGAGCCATTGCAATAATAGTATTCAATTATTCCTCCGTATTATTTTTTTCTCTATTGTTTATTTTTTCTATTATTTTTGATTTCCAATCAAGGAAAGAACCTTGAATTATTTTCTTCCTTGCTTCTTTAACCAGTTCTAAATAAAAATGTAAATTATGGATACTTGCAAGCTCTAAGGCAACAATTTCTTTGGCAATAAATAAGTGTCTCAGGTATGCTCTAGAGAAATTCATGCATGTATAACATTCACAGTTTTTATCAATACTATTAAAATCATCTTTATATTTTGAATTTCTCATTGCAAGAACACCTTCCGAAGTAAATAGATATGAATTTCTGGCATTTCTGGTTGGCATAACACAATCGAACATATCTATTCCTCTTTCAATTGCCTCTAAAATATTTTCGGGTTTTCCCACCCCCATTAAGTATCTTACTTTATTTTCAGGCATAAAATCTGTCGTAAAATCAACTATCTCATACATTTTTTCAACAGGTTCCCCGACGGCCAGGCCACCTACGGCATAACCGTCAAAATTCAAATTCAACAGATCTTTAGCTGATTTTTCTCTTAAATCTTTATAGATGCTTCCCTGTATTATTCCGAACAAATACTGGATATGGCCATAAAGAGATTTAGATTTTTCAAAAGCTTCTTTATTTAATATAGCCCATTTTGAAGTTAATTGCATAGAATTATCTGCATATTCATAATCACACGGGAAAGGAGTACATTCATCTAATGACATAATTATGTCAGAGCCAATACTCCTTTGAATATTGATTATTTTTTCAGGGGAAAAGAAATGCTTTGAACCATCTAGATGAGAGCGAAATTCAACACCATCAGGTTTAAGCTGACGGAGTTCGGTTAGACTAAAAATCTGGTAACCCCCGCTGTCAGTTAAAATGGGCCTTCCCCAGTTCATAAATCTATGCAAACCTCCTGCTTTTTCAAGCACTTCAGTGCCGGGTCTTAAATAAAGATGATAAGTATTAGAAAGAACAATTTCTGCTTTAATATCTGATTCTAAGCTGTCTTTTCTTACTGCCTTAACAGCGCCTTGTGTACCAACAGGTAAGAAAATAGGTGTCTTAACTATTCCGTGATCGGTTATAAAATACCCTGCTCTGGCTTTACAATTTGAATCTTTGCCTTCAGCAACAAAATTAAGCAAATTTACCTATTATTTGTCAAAAAACATTTCTATTAGCGTTACAAATTTAAGGTAAATTTTATTTAACTACTATTAAATCCAATGGTTTTATTAGTGATGCTAACGTATTATTATTACTCTAAATTTTTGGAGTCCTTAATAAAATAACATTATTAACAATATACCAATAAAACAATTTAGCAATTTGAATTCAGGTTAAGCGGGATATTTATTTAATTGGTAAGACAGGTTCTGAGTTTACAGTCAACCTGATCATATCTATCTTATTTTGTGAAGATCGTGCAATTAGTATATTGAAATTATTGATTGATATATTCTCTCCTTGAGCAGGAATTCTTCCCAGATTATAGGAGATGTACCCTCCTATAGTCTCATAATCTCCTAATGGTATTTCCAGATTGAATTTTTCGTTAATATAGTCGATTTCAACTTTCCCGCTAATTAAATATTCATCTGGCCCTATCTTTTTACAAATATCTACTTCTACATCATATTCATCCTCTATTTCACCAAAAAGTTCCTCAATAATATCTTCCATGGTTACTATCCCGGCTGTACCGCCGAATTCATCAATTACAACAGCAATAGACACATGTTTATTTAAGAATTCATTCAGCATTTCAAAACTTTTTTTAGTTTCAGGTACAAAAATGACCTCTCTTAAAACACCTTCTACATTTTTTGGATTTTTAAAGATATCATACGCATAAACCACACCTTTAATATTATCAAGATTATCTTCATAAACCGGGAGTTTAGAGTAACCGGATTCTATAAATATATTTAGCATATCTTCAATGCTTTGTCCGACTTCAATTCCGGTAATATCAGTTCTTGGCCTCATCGCTTCATAAACCCTTTGTTCACTTAAGGCGAATACTTTACTAATAATATCACTTTCACTTTTGTTTACTTTACCTGCTGCATGACTTTCTTTTACAAGTGATTCAATATCTTCTTTACTGAAAAGGTATTTAATGTTTTCTTCTCTAGTGCTGGAAGACTGGGTTAAAAATGATGAAAATGAAGATGTGATTTTTATAAAAGGATATAGTATAAAATATAAGACTCGAATCGGTAAAGCGGAAATTAGTATAACCCTGTCTGCAAGTTCTCTTGATAAATATTTTGGTATTAGTTCTCCGAAAATCAGGAGGAAAAAGGTTGATATTAAAAGAATTGAAAACTCATCCAATCCAAAAGCAGCGGTTAAGATTATTGTACTCATTGATGCAAACGAAATATTAACAATATTATTTCCCAATAAGATTACCGAAAAGAACTCTTGAGGCTTATTTGCAAAAAAATATGCATTTTTTGCAGAAAGTTCATTTTTTCTTGCACGGACTTCAATTTTTATTTTACTGGCAATAACATAAGCCATTTCGGAACCTGAAAAAAATCCGCTTATTATTATTAGTAATATTAAAACTAAAAATTCTGAAAACATGTTTTTATTTCAATTGTTGTTTAACTGCGGGTTTTTTTTAACCTCGCAGTTTTGTATTTTCTAAATAATTTTATAGATAATTAATATACTTGTCAGAATATACAACAAAATATTAATAATCATAGGAAGATCACTCACAAGTATTTTCGATGTGTTTTCGCCTTTTGAATTCATATAAACCAGGTACATGTATCTGAAAATTCCGAAGACAACAAACGGTGTAGTAAAAATTAATCTTTCGGTTCCGAAAACCGATACGGTTCTTGATGCGACTGAATATAATGCATAACAAATTATAACTCCAGCCGCTGCTACTGTTGTCATCTGATCCGAAAAAGTAATCGAGTATTCAGCCAGGACTTTTCTTGTTGAAACATTTTCTACTAATGCTAATTCTGATCGTCTTTTCATTACTCCTAAAAATAATGAAATAAACATCGTAGTGAGTATGAGCCAATTTGATATTTCGACATTAATAACAACCGCTCCCGATATTATCCTGATCATAAAACCGGCGGCAATACTGAAAATATCTATTATTACAATATTCTTTAATTTTATTGAGTAAAAGATATTAATAACAATATATAATAGTAGAAGGGCATCGAAAGCAAGATTAAAAAATGGAAGCAGCGATAATATTATTAAAGATAAAATAATTACTGAATAAACTGCAGACTTCTTAGAAATCCTTCCGGATGCTAAAGATCTCTCTTTTTTTACCGGATGATTCCTGTCAGACTCTATATCAATAATATCATTTAGTACATAAACTAAGCTTGATGCCAGGCAGAATTCAAAAAATCCCGCTGCAACAATTAATAATAATTCTGAATTGAACAGGTTTTTTGAAAAAACTATCGGGACAAAAATAAAAACATTTTTAATCCATTGATGGAGGCGGAATAACTTTAAATATTCCTTGACCATTAAAATACAGCAGCCTCCTGGTAAATTCCGAAAATTTCTTTTAGTTCATTTACCATTTCCCCTAATGTCACATAATTAAGTGCAGCATTTATTAGGACCGGCATTAAATTATTACCGTCTACCGCAGCATTTTTTATCTCATCCAGACATTTCTTAACATCATGTTCATTCCTGCTTTGTCTCAAATCAGCCAGCCTTTTCTTTTGTTTTATTTCAACTTCCGGTGAAATAAGTAAAATCGGGATATCTATCTTTTCATCTTTTTCTACAAATTCATTTACCCCCACAATAAACTTTTCTTTCCTTTCAACTTCTTTTTGATACCGGTAAGCCGAATCAGCTATTTCTTTTTGAAAGTAGCCTGTTTCAATTGCTGCGATTACTCCTCCAAAAGAATCGATTTCTTCGAAAATCTCATTTGCTTCTTTTTCCATTTTATCGGTTAAAGATTCGACAAAATAACTTCCGCCCAGAGGGTCAATTGTATTTATAACACCTGTTTCATAAGCAATGATTTGCTGGGTTCTTAAAGCAATTTTTACTGCTTTTTCACCCGGCAAAGCAAGAGTCTCATCCATAGAATTTGTATGAAGGGATTGTGTTCCTCCCAGAACACCAGCTAATGCCTGGAATGCAGTACGTATAATATTATTTTCAGGCTGTTGTGCTGTTAAAGTGCAGCCGGCGGTTTGAGTATGAAAACGGAGCCACCATGAACGCGGATTTTTAGCCTTATATTTTTCTCTCATTCTTTTTGCGTATATCTTTCTTGCAGCTCGATACTTCGCAATTTCTTCAAAGAAATCGAGGTGGGAATTAAAGAAAAAAGATATTCTAGGGGCAAAACTATCTACATCCATCCCCCGTTCAATACAAGCTTCAATATAAGCAAAACCATCAGCCAGAGTATATGCTAATTCTTGGAGGGCAGTCGAGCCAGCCTCCCGTATATGATATCCACTAACGGAAACTGGATTCCATAGCGGAACTTCCTTCTGGCAGTAATCGATCATATCTACAATTATTCTCATAGACGGATTTGGAGGATAAATATATTCCTTCTGTGCAATATATTCCTTCAATATATCATTCTGCAGAGTTCCTCTCAAATCTTTGGTTTCTATCCCCTGCTTCTGAGCTACCGCCAGATAAAAAGCAAAAATCATAGCAGCAGGCGAATTAATAGTCATGGAAGTTGAGACTTTATTTAAAGGAATTTTATTAAATAAAACTTCCATATCTTTAAGTGAAGATACAGATACTCCGCAAATTCCGACTTCTCCTTCACTTAAATCCGCATCCGCATCCCATCCCATTAGAGTAGGAAGATCAAATGCTACTGAAAGTCCCGTTTGACCTTTATTCAATAAATAGTGAAAACGTTCATTAGTATCTTTTGGTGAACCGAACCCGGCAAATTGCCGCATAGTCCATATTTTACCTCTATACCCGCTTTCATGAATTCCTCTTGTATATGGATACTCACCGGGAAAACCTATATCGCTTAAATAATTTATATTCTCAATATCATCAGGACCATACAAGGCTTTTATCTCTTCACCGCTAACCGTAGTAAATTTCATTCCGGTATTTTTTGAATTATTTGCTTTTAATAAATATTCATTTTTCTTTTTCTTATAATCTTCGGATATCATAACAACCTCTTTTCTAAGTTCTTTTGGAACTAATTTATTAAATCTGCCTTTTGGGCGGTACAAGACAAATCATTCGCACTTAAATATTTAAATTTTTTATTTTATTATCTTTCTTAATCTGCATGACCTTTATTATTCCATTCTTCCAAAATTCCAATTTTGTTAAGTTCTTCCAAACCGTCTGTCAAATTCATCTAAAGATATTTTAACCACTATAGGTCTGCCATGAGGACAAGCATAGGGCATTGAGGTTGCAAAAAGCTGATCTATTAATAGACGCATTTCCTTGTCGGATAATTTATCTCCTGCTTTAATTGCGGTTTTACATGAATAAGATTTTGCAATATTATCTCTTTCCTCTAGCTTTTTTTCTCTATCATTAGAAATATATTCTTCAATCAATTCCAGCAATATTCTTTCTTCCGAACCGCTTTTTACGTCGTCAGGGACTCCCTCAATAACAATAGTATTTTTGCTGAAAAATTTTATTTCAAATCCCAATTTAATTAAATAAGGATTAATTTCTTTCAAAACTTCAATAGTGCCGGGATCAAGATCTAAAGTTTTAGGGAATAACAGCTGCTGCGAAAAAGGTAAATTGGCATCGAATCTTTTTAATGCTTTCTCGTAAAGCACTCTTTCGTGCGCAACATGCTGATCTATTATCATCAATCCTGTTTTAATTTGCGACAGAATATATTTGTTATGAAGCTGAATTATAAAAGTCCTTTCATCTTCTGTTTTAACCTCTTTTGAATACTTAATGTTTGGTATTGAATTACTCGATATGTTCTCACTTCTTGTTATCTGTTCTTCTATATTGCTGAAAGGATGCGGAAATTCATTTGGTACTGATTTTACAATTTCATCCGGAATGGTACTGAATATCAAATCTATTTCCTTATCGGAAAAATTAGTTTTAGCATAAGATTTCTTTTCAACAAATCCTGGTCTGTCTGAGAAATCCCCTTTTTCTGTTCTATTAAAACTATGAACTTTTAGTTTTTCCGTCTCTTCAGTTACTGAATTAAACGACATTGAAGGAACCAGATCATGAGTTCCAAGGCTTTTTCTAATTACTGTAAGTACAAAATTGTAAACATCCTTTTCGTCTTCAAATCTTACTTCTAATTTAGAAGGATGCACATTAACATCAATCCTTTTAGGATCAATATCCATAAATAATATAAAAAACGGATAATCCCCTTTTTCAAGAATATTTTCATAAGCAGTAAATACGGCATGGTTTATCTGCTTGCTTGAAACAAAACGGGAATTCAAAAATAAATATTGCTCGCCTTTACTCTTTTTTAAGAGTGCGGGTTTTCCTATATATCCGTATAAAGAGATAAAATCAGTCCTTTCTTCAACAGGGATCAAAGCATCAAGCATATTATCCGCAAAAACTTGATTGATTCTTTTTTCAAGGTCTCCGGCTGAATAATTAAATATTAAATCGTCATTATTATAAAACTTAAAGTTAAGGTCCGGATGACTTAGAGAAATTTTATTAAAAGTATCGATAATGTGCTTTAATTCTGTTCCGTCTGTCTTTAAGAAATTCCTCCTTGCAGGAGTATTATAAAAAAGATTTTTTACAGAAATAGATGTACCTTTGGGAAAAGATCCTTTTTCCCTTATAATACTCCCTGTCTCTTCATTTCTGAGTAAGGTACCTATTTCCTCTTCTCTTGTTTCGGTTTTAATTTCTACCTGGCTGACTGCAGTAATCGAACTAAGTGCTTCGCCTCTGAATCCAAGGGTAGAAATAGCTTCAAGATCTTCATAGCTGAATATTTTACTCGTAGCATGTTTTTGAATGCAGAGCAGTGCATCATCTTCATTCATTCCCATACCATTATCAACAACCTGAATGAGAGTTTTGCCTGCTCTTTTTACAATCAATTCAATTGTATCCGCACCGGCATCGATAGAATTTTCCATCAACTCTTTTACCACCGATTCAGGTCTCTGCACTACTTCACCAGCTGCGATTTTATTGGAAATGTTTTCAGGCAGTATTTTAATTCTGTTATCCGGCATAGTTATTTCCCATTATACTCTCTCATAATAAATAATCTCAAATTCATCCCTCTTATCCTTATTAACTTCTTTCCACTTTGATTTATCATATTCCGGGAAATACACATCTCCTTCAGCTTCAAAGTTCATTATTGAAATTATCATTTCATCTGCAAAATATATTGCTTGTTTATATACTTCTCCGCCACCAATAATAAATATTTTTTCATAATTCTCAGATTCAAAGAAATCAATTGCAGCCTTTAAACTATGGAATATCTTTACCTCTTCAAAAGGAAAATTCAGTTTAATATTGTTTGTTATTATTACATTTAATCTCCCTTTAAGAGGTTTGCCGAGAGTTTCAAAAGTTTTTCTTCCCATAATAATAGGAGAACCGAAAGTTGTATTTTTGAAATGCTGGAATTCTTCCTTAACATGCCAGGGCATTTCGCCATTTGATCTACCAATTACTTTATTCTTTGCAACTGCTGAAATAATGATAATTTTCAAACAGCTACCTCGAACTTTATCTTATCATGATACTGATAATTAATAAGTTCAAAATCATCAAATTCTAAATCATTGATTGGCTTTCTGGCTATTTTAAGCACCGGAAGCGGAAGAGGTTCACGTTTTAATTGTTCTTTTAATCCTTCAAGGTGATCATATCTTTCATTTTCAGTACCTTTATCACCTACATATATATGAGCATCTATTATGGTATGTGCAAAAGCACCTAATTCCAGTTCAACTTCCTGCGCAATTATTTGGGTTAAGATTGAGTAAGCGGCAAGATTAAAGGGTATTCCTAGAGCTATATCGCCTGATCGCTGCGTTAGGTGGCAGTTTAATTTCCCGTCATTTACATTAAAAGCAAAACTATAATGACAGGGCGGCAGTTTACTCTTTGTAGCATTTCCCGGTTCCCATGCTGTAACTACAAGTCTTCTGCTGTATGGTTTCTTTTTTAATTCATCTATTACATATTGTATCTGGTCAACTTCGGTTACCTTCCAGTTCCCATTCTCATCTTTTTGAGCACTCGGAAAATGCCTCCAATAATAACCATAAGCAGTTTCAAGATTTCCATTTTCATCAGCCCATGCATTCCATATTTTTGTATGTTTTTGCAAGTTTCTAATATGATTTTCTCCGGATAAATACCACAAAACTTCATGAAGCAATGATTTCCATTCCATCTTTTTTGTTGTAATAAGAGGGAATCCTTTAGATAAATCGACTTTATAAAAGGCTCCAAAATATGATATTGTATCAATACCGGTTCGCGAAGGTTTCCTTGTACCTTCGTCCATTACCAATCGTACAAGATCTAAATACTGCTTCATTTAAACCCTATTTTAATTTCAAAATAAATTGATTGTAATTATGCTTAATTTAATAAATTTTAAGGCTGGATAAAACTGTCAAAACCGGAACCAGAAGGTTATATTGTTAAATTGTCAAATTGTTTAATTGTTATGCCTTTACCATTATATGTTCAGCAATATTTCTTTGCATGCAAGCTCAATCCCCTTCTCAAAATTATTTATGGATTCTTCAACTGAGTTAAAATATTTAGATAATTCGATACAATATACATTTGTATTAAGTTTTTCTTTTACTTCGGAATCAATTTTTCCGCAAACGAGAAATATTCTTTTAACTGAATCTTTAAATTCATTTATAACTATTCCGCAGCCTTTATCCATTAGACTTTGTGTATCAAAAGAACCTTCGCCGGTGACTATATAATCAATATTATTTTTTAATTTATCAAAAGATAGGTCTTCCATAATAAAATCTTTGGCCTTTTTTGGCTCAGCATTAAAGAATATGGACAAACCGGCGGCTAATCCTCCCCCTGCTCCGGATAGATTTCTTTTATTATCAACCATATCCATTTTTATAAGAATATCAACAATATTTTGGAATCCTTTTTCTATAATTTGAAGCTCTTCATTATTAGCTCCCTTTTGTTTACCAAACATTAAAGTTGCTCCGGATTCACCAAGAAGTTCATTATTGACATCTATTATAGGTATAATTTTAAACGGCAGTTCAGGTTCGGGCCATTCAATTATTTTAATCTTATGATAATTTATAGGCTCTATCTGCAGTTCGCTTGTATTATTGAATACTTTTAATCCGAAGCGGGAGCACGCACCTAAAGCCAGATCATTTGTACCCGTGCCTCCGATTCCAATAAAAACCGTATCAATTTTTATCTTTTTGGTATCCGCATCTTCTTTGAGTCTAGATAATAGATCACCCAATCCTTTTGAATTAATTATTCCCGGATTTCTCTGATTTTTAGGTATTACTTTTAATCCCAAAATATCAGCGGATTCTATATAAATGGTTGAATTATTCTCGTTATATCCTACTTTAATTGACATTAAGTTATTATTGTAACATTTTGTTATATCATAAGATAATGTCTTTAACTTATAAATATTTCTACATATATTTAGAAATGCATCACCTCCGTCGGAAATAGGTTTCTTAATAAGATTTATTTCTTTTTTTGTTGTTAGATATATTGAAAACAAATCTGAAGCTTTTACCGAATCTGCAACTTCTTTATACGTATTGGGAGCAATTAAAACTTTCATTAATTAATTATTTTTAAAACTTTGTTATAAATACTCTCTGCATAAATTCCCCCCTCCCCTTCAAAGTTACAATTACCGGGATTACCTGAACATTTTATTCCACAGTAACCTTCATCGGGCATTAAAATATAAGAAATGTTTCCAATAGGACCCCATAATTTCGGAGAACAAGCAGTTAATGGTGAGAATAACGATAGTGTTTTTATCCTTAATGCCGCTGCTATATGCATAGGTCCCGTACTTGAAGATATTAGAAGATCAAGAGCTGCGAAATTAACTATTGATTTTCTTAAGGAATTTCCAATATTTGGATAAATTACACCATTAATATTGTTTAATTCATCAAATGGGGTTAAATCTGTAACAGCAACTTTTATTCCTTCGGTATTTAATAAAAAATCAATAAGCTTTCTGTATTCTGATGGTTTAATATTCGGTGCCGATTTACCGCTTGAAGCATTTATCCCTATTAAAATTTCTCCATTTGGACACATCATTCTTTTGAAATTTAGTGATTCCTCCTTTTCATTATTTGTCAAAAAAATATCGGGATTTATTGTATCAGGTACTATTCCTAATTTTCTCACCATATCAAGGCAATAGTCTGCTTCATGTCTTAAAGGATTGTATTTATATCTGTAGACACTTTTTGTATTAGTAATAAATTGATAGAATTTATATCCAACTCCTATCCTATATCTTATTCCGCTGAAGAATAAAATCCAGTTTAATTTTTCCTGCGGCAGAAGCATAAATGCATGTGTGAAAGAATATTCTCTTAATTTTTTTACAGTAGATGATAATTTTTCAGTTTCATCATATAAAATTATTTCATCGATGTAAGGATTATTAATATATATATCTTTTGTATACACCCGTAAAAGAACAGCAATAAAGCTGTGCGGATATTTTTTTTTAATTTCTCTAGGGATTGGAGTAGATAAAACAACGTCACCAATTCTATCAGGTCTGCAGATTAAAACTCTTAGCTGTGATTTTTCTTTTACCATTGGCAAATTCTAACTATTTTTCATTCAAAACTTTTTTATAAACTTCAACTGTTCTTTCAGCTATTTTATTCCAGAGGAAATTATCCTTAATATAATTTTTTAAGGTTTCATCTTTTGGTTTATTCAGACTTTTTTCAATAGCCTCTCTAATAGATTCAACAGAATTTATATCAGGATATTCCACCATACCTTTGAAATATTCTTCCGTTCCGCCGAAGGGGGTAATAACTACCTTGGCACCTGCTAATCCGGCTTCCAAAGCAGCAATGCCCGGAGTTTCAAATTGAGAAGGCAGAACAAAAGTGTCACAAGCCGCATATGCTGAAGCGAGCAATGGTGAATCATTTTCTAGTGCATCAATTAAAATGATATTATTATTTCTTTTTATTTCATATAATAATTCTTCAGCTTCGCCTATATTATTAATATTCCCGATAATTACAGCAGGATGATCTATTTGTTTAAGAGCTTTAACAAGGGCGAGGCCATTTTTTCTTTTAAATCCCAAATGTCCTACATACAAAATAAAATTGCTTATCCCATATTTCTTTTGAAATAATTTAGGATTTCCGTATAAAAACCTTTCGGAGACACCATTATGTATCACCTCTATTTTTTCTTTTGGAATTGACAATCCTTTAGAAATAATTTCACCTTCTGAACTTGTATTAGGTAAAACAAGTTCAGACCAGTTACATATATCTCTAATTATTCCATAATCGAACCATATTCCCGGAGCTATTTTTCGGAGAAAGAGATCGATGGAATTAATTCTTTTTATGAACTTAAAAGTATGGTTGGAAAAGAAAACCGGTTCAACAAGATAATCGATATTTCTTTCTTTAAGGCTTCTGGCAAGACCGAAAACTGCAAAATTTGAACCTACAAGATGAATGATATCATAATCGACAAATTTTTGATTTGAATTCCACATATCAAAAAAGTCGACTTGATGTCCGAGCAATTCAAGCTGTTCTTTTGTTTCTTTAAGCTTTATATAAGGCCCGCCGCCTGTTAATGTAACGGCAGGATAACTTGCAAAACAAATTTTCATAGTTTTAATTTTCTTAGTATTCCAATGATATCATATTTAACCATTTGAAATGTTTTTTTTCTCAGTTTGTTAGGATTATATGAATTATGAATTTCAATCTGTCTTAGAGGGCTATCTTCCTCATCAATTTTATGTTTATCTTCGTTTAATGATAAAATATCTTTTCTTCCATCCGGATAAATCACTCTCCATTTAATTGAGTCAATTCCGTTATCAGTAGAAATAAAAACTTCTCCATCCTTTTCTTCTGCACTCCAATTAATATTCAATCTTTTTTTCCACCAGACGGCATATTCAGAAAAGGTCAGAAATGGAATACTCCGGAAATAATTCCCATCATTTTGGGAATTTATATCTCTAATATGTTCAAAAACCTTTTCAAAAACATTTAGTCTCTTCTCAAAAGGATGGGTATATAAAATAACCGGTTCATCCAAAAATAATTTTTGGTCAATTATATTCAAAAAATATTTAATCATATTTTCTTCGGAATGCCCTCCCCAGTGGAGCCTACCTACGCTGACAGGATGAATTGGAATCTGCAGCGCTTTTGAAAAAGAAGAATTATAATATGGGTAAAGAGGAAGAGTATCATATGCAAAGTCAAATTCGGATGAATATAAGAAATTAAATTTATCAATTACTTTTCCAATTGTTTTATTCCATTTGCCGTAAGGTGCGGCGTAGCCTTTTGGTTTTATTCCTTCACTTTCCAGCACTTTTAATCCTGTACTCATGTCTTCTAAATTTTTTTTGAGGCTTAAAAATGTTTTATGCCTGTAACAATGATAAGCAATTTCCTGATCCTTTAATCCTGAATATAATTTAATCCAGCTTTGCGAGGATTTAGTCTCAACAAACCATGCCGCAGGTATTCTATAATTCCGGAGTAAATTATAAAGCGATTGTATTTCTTCTTTAGTTCCCATATCGGTATCAACTCTAAAGCTGAAAATAGACCTTGCATAGCCGGGAAAGAACCAGAGATGTACAAATGGTAAATTTCTCCGGTGATAAAGATATTCTAAAGCTTTTTGAATATGGATTCGAATAACACCTTTTGAAACGATTGAAACTCTTTCTGAAATAAATTGCGAACTGAATGGTGAGAAGAAATTCTTTCGTATTGTTCTACTGTTGTTTACTAATGAGACAAATCCTTCTGGAAATACAATGATACTACCCTTACCTCTTTGTAAAGCTAATACTACTTTCTCTTTATTTTGGTCTTCAAGATGGTTTGCATTCTTAGCAACTTTCGTCAGCTTGTAAAGGTCACATATTAAAAAATTATTAAAAAGTTGATTTGAACCGGGATGAAGAAATTTTAGATAAGAATATTTATAATCTAATATTAAAAACTTTTTTGGCTGATTCTGCTTCAGTGAGGACTGCCCCCCCCTTTATTACATAATCATTAAGAATTTTGAGTTCTTTCTCTTTTAATGAACCGGATGAAATTATAATTACTGCATAATCATCATTCCTTTATATTTTCAATGGAAATGATTTCCTCAAAAGGAACTCCAATCTGCCGGAGGATAGTAACCCAGCCCGGAGTAATTTTCGTTATGCCGACTTTTAATTTCAGAGCAGTATCCTTTTCAAAAATTTTATCTCTTCAATATTAAATCCTGACATTATCAATAATAAAGGTATACAAATGAATATTATCAAGATTAAATGGAGAGGCAGAGAAACTTTAAGAAATAATAAAACCGGTAAAATAATTGCATATGTGCCTATTACCGGAATAAATAAATTTCTAAACAACTTAATTTTAATGAACTTTTTTAATTTTGTAGACATATAAATAAGAGTCGTGATTTCAAAGAGCCCTAAGGAGAATGCTACTCCCGAAACGGAGTAATGATTATAAAGTATTACTGAAAATAATAGAAATACAATTGCACCGATTGTTAATCCGGCTGTATAAATATTTTCTTTATTCATACCTATTAATGTAAAACTAAAAACAGAATTTATTAACGTAAAAGTAAAATAACCTGTAAGAAGCTGAAAAATAAGTATCGAATCAACAAATGACTTTCCGAAAACAGAGATAATGATGAACTTTCCTCCAATAATTTCTATTAAACCTACAGATAATGAAAAGGCAACTATTATCTTTAATATTGAACTAAAGATATCTTCAAGCTTTTCGGAATAATTATGGATATAATTAATTATTTTAGGGAAAAAAAGTGCATTAAATACTCTGTCAAATGTTAGGAATAAAACTATAATTTTGAAAGCCGCACTATAAATACCAATATTAGAATTCGTTGTTACCAAACCCAGATATATAATAGGAAATGAGACTGCAAGACCTGCTATAATGGAAGCCAGACTTAATGATATCGATTCTCTTACAACGGGAATAAAGTTAAAATTCTTAAGCTTTATTTTAGCCTTATAGCCTGTCTTTTTTAGGAACAGCAATAGAACAAATGAATTAACTGCACCTCCTATAATCCAGCCTGCTGCAGTTAGAAGAGTATCTTTTTCAGATTTTACAAAAATTATTAGAAAAGCAAGATATGCAGACATTCCTATGATTCTTCCAACAGTAATAACCCCCATTTTTTGAAGTCCCTGGAAGAACCACTCTAAAAGAAATGCAAATGGTATTAAATAAAGCAGGTATATCAGAACAATATTTTCAGTCTCTTGAGAAGTCATGAAAATATATACAACTAAAACTGAAAGTATTAAAATAATTATTGAGAGAAAAAACCTTGCGCTTAATATATTTGTAACTAATTCATCAGTATTTTCAGAATTAGATGCGATCTTTCTTGTGCCTAATAAAGTCAGACCGCTGTTTCCGAATAAGAGAGCATAACCAAGGATAGCCAGCCCAAGATTGATTAACCCGAATCCTGATGTACCTAATACCCTTGCAAGATATGTGGTTGCTGCAAATCCTATTAAACGGACAAAAAATTCTAACGAAAATAAATAAATAATGTTTAATGAATTTTTATTTATTTTCATTGAATTTACGGACTAAATTGTTTTTTAATTGAGCTTAAAATTATTTCAGAGGCTTTCCCGTTCCCGAATGGATTTTTATTTTTAAAGAAATTAAAATCTTCTGATAATTTACGGTCAATTTGAGAGAATATTTTCTTAAAATCTTTATTTCCTCCTCCTGCTAAAAAAGCATATCCTGCTTTAACTGCTTCTTCCCTTTCGGTTATGTCTCTCAATACAATTATCGGTTTCTTATATACAAAGCATTCCTCCTGTATTCCTCCCGAATCGCTAATAATAAACCGGCACTTGCTCATTAAATAAATAAAGGATAAATAATCTAAAGGAGGAAGTAATATGAAGTTGGGGATTTTGCTTAGAATATTATAAACCGGTTTTTTAACATTAGGATTTAGATGCACAGGATAAATGAAATTATAATTTCTATTTTCTTCCGCTATTTCTCTTAATTGTATCAAAGTACTCTTGAGCGTTTCACCAAACTTTTCTCTTCTGTGAATTGTTATTAATATAAATTCCTTTTCAAAGAAATTATCAGGCACAAGATTCTTAAAAGATTTCTCTATTTTCTTAACAGAAGATTTTTCACTTAATTTTCCTTTTAATTTCAAGAAGTGCATCAATGACTGTGTTTCCTGTAATAATAATATTTTTATTAGATACTCCCTCTGCAATTAAATTATCTTTTGCCGTTTTAGTCGGAGCAAAATTAATATCCGAAATGATAGAAATGATTCTCCTGTTTACCTCTTCGGGAAAAGGACTATAAATATTGTTACTTCTTAAACCGGCTTCAACATGTGCAACTTTAACTTTTGAATAATAAGCAGATAACGAAGATGTAAAGGCTGTGGTTGTATCCCCCTGTACTATTAAAAGATCCGGTTTTAATTTATTAAATACCGATTTTAATTTTTCAACTGAACCTGATGTAATTTCAAATAAGTCCTGGTTCTTTTTCATTAGGCTTAAATTAAGATCTACTCTTATTTTAAATATATTAATAACCTGTTTCAGCATCTCATCATGCTGACCTGTTGAACAGACTACCATTTCAAAAGATTTCTCTCTTTTAATAGCTTTTATAACCGGAGCTAATTTTATTGCTTCAGGTCTGGTTCCGAATATGATTAGAATTTTTTTCATTTGGTTAGTTAATAGTTTTTTAAACCTCACCCCCCGTCCCCCTCTCCTTAGTAAGGAGAGGGGGAGTGTGAGGTTCAATCTCTACTCAAAATATTCTTCAACTCCTCTATATTTTTAAAATGAATAATATTTTCTCCTTTTAATTCTTTAAGGCATCCCATTGAAGGGATAATAACTCTTTTATTGTAATTAATTGCCAATACTACTGAACCTGAAGTAAGGACATTTCTATAATTAAATATAGCGTAATCACAGGAATTCAGAAACAATGGTACATCCTCATCCGGAATTCTTCTATTACAAACTAATATTTGCTCTTCATTTTTTATTGATGAGAGGAGCTCGTTAAAATATTTACTATTTCCTTTCTTTACAGTGCCGGCAATTACTAATTTTTTCTTCTGATCTAAAGTATTAAAAATTTCAATAACTTCTTCTATTCCTTTATATTCTGCAATTTCCCCGAACATTAAAAAGATAATATTATCCTTTTTGATTTTATTAGCAAAATATTTTTGATTTAAGGAATCTACCGCCTGGTCTTTTTCTATTCTTTCCGTAGGAAAATCCGGATGGCTAACAATAAAGAATTTGTTCTTTTTAACATCTAAAATTGGAGCCATAATATCAACTGCAGAGGTGCAATGAACCTGCAGTCTATCTGCTATATGAGCCATGTACTTTCTGATAAGCTTATTTAATAAGACAAAATTATTGCTGTGGGGAAACACATTATGGATTGTCCAGATAATTTTTCCGTTTAGTGCTTTATATAAGCTTATCCATAATAATTTCCATACCATTCCGCAAAAGGATTGGAAGTCACTTATTTCAAGCCAGTGATAATGGAGTATACTTTTTTCTTTTTTAAATCTGCTTAAAACTATTTTCGGAAGTGTAAATACAGAAAGGCTTTCAATATCGATTTTATATTTATTTTTCTGCTCAATAAAGTTTTTATAAAGGAGATAGAGGTAGCTTGTTTTTTTAAATGAATAATTGATTAAAGGAACGACATATACTTTTTCTATATTATGACATAAATTATGATATTCTCTCAGCAGTATTTCTTCGTTCATTATTAAAGAAAATATAGCACTCCTACAGGAGTGCGGGTATTTTTGGTTTATTCTGTCTCTACAAATATATCGCTCCTCTGGAGCGAAGACAATATAGAACCTTAGAATTTAAAATTAAGTGATATAGAGTTTCCTGAACCTAATCCCAATTCAAAAGGAGAAATGGCATAATCGAAGCTAAGGTTTCCCCATTTTAAACCTACACCCCCTGTGAAACCTTTGGAAATATATCCGGTTTGATAACCGCCGCGTAGTGCAATTAAATTATTATATAAAATTTCTCCTCCAAGATTGAAATGTGTATCATTAGTTTGCAAGTATTTTAGAAATTCTGCTGCTGCAGTTATTTCAAAATCAGAATGAAGAATAAAGCTGTATGAAGGACCTACTCTAAATTCATTTGGAAGTTTTGTTTTCTCCAATTTTAACTGATTCATAGAACCAAGATTCCTTATAACTGCGGCTAATGATAATCCTTCCAGGTTAGTTTTATAGTTTAATCCCAGATCAATACCGGCTCCGTTGGATTCATCCGTATATAATCCTTGATACAAATATTTTACTGTAGTACCAAAACTTAGATTGTCGGTTAAATAAAATCCTGTAGACAGACTAACAAAGAAATAATTTGCATTAAACGTAGCCTCGGGAGCACCGGGTTTGGTTCTGACTTCTATATCATTTACCGAAGTAACATTTATTCCAATAGCAAAAGGAAGACTTAAGAAGTTAAACCCGACACCTAATAATTCGCTTTTTATATCCTGTATCCATTGGTTATGCATAAACATTATTTCTGAATTCTCTTTTCCGGCTAATTTTGCAGGATTATAAAAAAGTGAGGTCACATCATTAGAAGCTGCGGCACCCGCATCTCCCATGGCAATGTTTCTTGCTCCGAAACCTAATTTCAAGAATGATAATCCTGAATTACCTGCAGATTGAGGAAAACTTGTTATTGAGAAAGCTATTAAAATAATTACCGGTAAAAATATTTTTTTCATTGTTTAATTGCTGTATTGTTATTAAAAATTAACGCTCAATCCAACAAGATGCCTATCCTGTCCTGAATACTGCTCAACCATGAAAGCATAATCAACTCCGATAATAATATTATCGAAGTCTTTAAAATATGAAAATCCGAATGCAGGCTTTGCCGGGAAATCAGAGTTGCTCAGATTAAATTGATCAACGCCTGCTCTTATGTATAACTTATCAAAGATATTATATTCAACTCCTCCTCTTAAAATATTTGTTCCGCCGTTACTATTTTCAAATTCGACAGCGGCTATCAAGCCGGCATTTTTCTCGGTATAACTGATACCGATTTTTTTCAAAATAGGAAAATTGTCATCGATAGTTGTTCCGCTCTGACCGTAAAGAGGGGTAGAATCCCACTTGTATTTACTATTAATATCAGAAATCATCAAGGATAAATTCCAATGGTCGTTAAATTTATAAAGTCCCCCAAAATCCAGTCCTACACCGGTTGCACTGATATCTTTATAGAGCTTGTAATAGTAAAATTTTATTTCCAGGCCTATTGATAATTTTTCAGAAAACCTATTAGCAAATCCAAGGAAGAATTGATTTTCAGAAGTAGATAGATTTTCTGTTATGGCACCCTCATTATCACGGCCGTCTATATTGCTTACACCGGAATTTATTATACCAACACTGATACCGGCGCTAGCCTTTTTTCTGGATGATGATAGATCAAATCTTTTGGTAAAGCTTAAAAAGTTCAAAGATCTGTCGAGGGATAGAAAAGGAATAGGAGGTTTGAAATAAATTGCCATCCTGGAAAACAGATAAGGCAGGGTTATAATAGGAGACCAAATTTCCTTCGGTAACAGCGGACATTGCATTCCCCATCCCTACACCTCTTGCACCAAATCCGAATCTGCTAAATGCTCCGGGCATACTGCTTATTTTACTAGACTTTCGGCTGGGCAAAAACTATTTGAATAGTTAACGCAAATATCAGAATTAAAATTTTTTTCAAAAAAACCTCTTGAGTTCTAAAAATCTAAACCTCCGGGGTCTTGAAGACCCCGGAGGTTTTATTTTAATAACTGTTATTGAATAACTAAAATTTTCCCGAATGACTTATTATCACCAACTTCAATCCTATAGAAATAAACTCCATTTGGAACAATATCTCCATTATCATTTTTTCCGTCCCAGAAATCAATAACACCATTTGATGAAGTTCCTCCATTATCTATTTCATTAACCGGATTACCGCGCTGCGCATTTTGTATAACAGTTCTAACCAGATTCATTCCAAAATCAAAGATTCTAATTGTAACATTCGCGGTTTTACCGCTGGTACTGTACTTAATTTTAAGCCGGTCAAGTTTAGGAGAAAATGGTATAGGGTAAGCATAAGTTTCCGAACTTGAATTTAAATGTGCGGAAGAGAAATAAATTTTCCAGTCACCCGACCACATAATATTTCCCGGTTCGGTTATTTTTGCCAATCCGTCGTTTGAACCGAGCCAGATATCATTGCCCTGTGAAGCAGCGGAATAGAAAGCTTTTTCTGAAAGTGCAATTTTTGTATTCTTGTCAATAATTGATGTAGGCAACAACCAGTTCACTCCTCCATTATTTGTTCTAAACGGTCCATCGTCTGAAAGTGCAATGACATTTTCATTCTTGAATCCAAAATTATGCACCTTTTCATCCTGTAAATATGAGTTCCATGAATTCCCTCCATCTGAAGAGGAACTAATACCGTAAAATTCATCCTGACCTTCGGCAGTCCAGGTAGCCCCCCATACAGTATTGTTGAAAGAATTATATGCTAAAGCCACAACGAAGTTTCCGGTTATCGGTTCATCCTGATTCTGATGATTAAATTTTACCCAGCTTGGATATTGACTATTGGCATCAGTTGTTTTATTTATACCATCTGCGGTACCTACATATAATGTAGAATCATCGGTTGAAATGACGGAAAAGGCTACATGATTTAAATATGCTTCAGGGCCAAAATCGCCTGATTGAACCTGCAGGGAAAATTTAACAGTATCCGTTGGTTTCAGAGTATTCAAATAATCAGGAGGAAGGCAGCACTCTTTGCCATGTTTTTCCCATATCGGTACTTCTTCTTAAACCGCTGGACCAGGATGTTATCCAGACAGTGCCGGGAGTAAATGCAATATCATAAGTAATATTTTGTTCGGTTACAGTAACAGGTAGTGCACGAACTCCGGGAAGGTTTACAGTATCATTTATTCCATAAATTAAAATAGAGTCGCCGGGATTATCAACCGGTTGTGGTAAGTTTGTCCAGGTAGCACCATTATCGGTTGTATAATGAAGCCCGCTCCCCTGGTCAACACTCTGTCCGTTTACATCTTTCGAATGAGCAGTAGCAACCCAGAAAGTGCCTTTATAATATCCCATTGCTGATTCATCTTCGCTTCCAAAATCAGGAGTTCCGTAAAAATTTGTCCATGTTTCTCCTCTATTCACCGATACGCTCAATCCTTTTCCGGAATCCTACCCATATTGTATCCCCAATTGTAAGAATATCAGTAATGCTGTTTCCTCCGGGTGTGCTGTTACCTGATGCTGCAGAAGAATTCTTATTATTAAATTTAAATAATTTAGGAATGTTTTGTGAATAAGATATGGATATGCTTATGAATAATAAGATTAAAATTACTCTCTTTATCATTTATTGAATTACTATATTATGAGAAATTAGATTACTTAGTTTACTGCTGCGGTCTGAAGCCCTGAAATTAAATTTATAAGTCCCTTTGGCATTTTGAGGAGTTACTTCTATATAGACAGAATAAATACCATCTCCGGCTTTAAGATCTCCATGGAAATCATCACCATCATCATACATTTGATTCTTATTATTCGAAGTAGAACCATCAGGTCTATATGTAATGAAATAAACTTCTTTAATGTCTCCTAATCCATTAGGATCAGATGCAGACACTGACATAAAGATAACGCTTTTAGGGTCAGCAACTTTCACTGTATCCGGAGCAACCAGGTTTGAAAGCTGAGGAGGAAGCGCATTTTGATTATTATCATATTCAAAAGATTTAACCGCTACCTCTCTAGTATAGTCATTTACATCTGTTATGTAATATTTAATTGTATAAGTCCCTATAGGATAGCTCTTGCTTAAAGGAAACCGGGCAGAATATTTATTATCGCCGGCAGTGGTATCTCCGTTTCCCGCAGCTCCGTTATCCAGTAACTGAACAGGAGAATCATTTAATTTAGTATTACCGGAAGAATAAACATCTGCATATATTTCCTTGATATTAGATGGTGAATTAACACTCAGGCTTATAGTAATTAAAGAATCGGATGGTATATAAATGAAATTGTCCAAAGAGTTGACAGATTCAACCTGATATGAAATTTGATTATCGACGACATTATTATAATTTTTTTCGCATCCCCCTAAAAAGATGGGTATAAGTAAGAACAAAATGTATTTTTTCATAGTTTAATATTAACTTCTTAAACAGAACCACTCAAGGAAAAAAAATTACCCTATTTTTTATCCCCCTATAGTAACTATAAACGGAATGGGTGAAAATGAAATTATAAAAATAAAAAAGCTTAAATAACCAATGAACATCCTGGTTGAATCCAAATCTGAATCATCGGGTATGGGAGGATGCTTTATCTTAATAACAAAATATAGAATCAGAGCCCAAAAAAGCCAGCCTGACCATCCAATATTTAAATTTAATTCCATCAAGTTATCTATGAGCCCCGAGATTCCAAAAATAAATAAAAAGATAAAAGATATTACTGCTATTTTAAAATGATTTTTTCCGCCGAACATTGTATATCCAATATGTCCGCCGTCTAATTGACCTATTGGAATCATATTCATTGCAGTAATAAACATTCCGAACCAGCCTACACATAAATATGGATAATGATAAATTTCAGACATAGGGGGGAAAAATTGTCCCGTTTTAACAAACACTATTTTGAAAAATGAAAAAAGAAGTGTATTACCAAAGCTCAAATTCAACGCATTTTTACCATAATCAGGTGAAAAGAAATCCGGATGTATTTTTAATAAATAATCAACGCCAGGAACATTTGTAAATCCATAGATTAAGACAATAAGACATGCGACAAAACCTGCTATGGGACCTGCAACACCTATATCAAACATAGCTTTTTTGGTATAAATAGGAGACTTAGTTCGAATTACAGCTCCCATTGTTCCAAAATTCAAAAACCCGGCTATAGATGGAAACGGGATATAGTATGGAAGAGTTGCATTGACCTTATGATACTTTGCTGCAAAATAATGTCCGAATTCATGACATGATATTATAAACATAATTGAAAACGCATAAGGTAATCCTTTAAGCAAAAAAGAGATTTCATAAGAAGTTCCAAATGAGCCCCTTATCCATTCTGCTCCTGCAATCGTTGTAGTTAAGAATGTAATTAAAAAAAGACCGATATGGAGAAGGTATCTATTTTTTTTGCGCAGTTTCCTTTGCTTAGTTTCACTTTCCAAATATGTTCTTTCGTAATAATCTTCCATTATAAATCCAGACTAACTCCTAAAGTTGTATAATGTTCGTTTATATCAAAGTATTCACCGTGAACACTTTTGCCGGAAAAATATTTTACAGCGATACTAAATCCTTTAGCATCGTATCTTCCAAATTTAATCCCGGCTGAAATTACATTATTGCCGGTATATTTGTTTATATTACTCAATTTAAAGTCGTACGCAATAAAAGGTGATATATTTTTCCCAAGTAAACTATTAAAATAATGATCAAAGCCTATTTGATAAATACCTTTACCTATGCCTTTTGGAGTAACATGGAAAATATATGTTAAGCCTAAATAGACCCTAAAGGCATCGATTTTATAAAATGGGAAAAGTTCAATAAATTCTCTGCTGTAGACGGTTGGTTTTCTTCCGTTTCTCCACTGATTGGAACCGGTATCAAAATGTCCGTCGGCAAAATGAGCACTAATATGACTTAGTCTGAAACGGAAACCGTATTCTTTATTAAAGTCTTTAATTTTATATCCGGCATTTATGCCGAATAAATAATCTACACAATCAACAGGAAAATGAAATTCCTTTTCTCCTCTTAGCCTGGTATAAGTAAAAAGATCAGCACCAAAAGATAAAACAGAATTATTTTGGTTCAAATGATATATATCCGAAGATGTTCCAATATCAAGCTCAATTTCTTTTTCACCTAAAAGATAAGAAAATCCGGCTGCCGGCTCGATAAAATTTGCGGTAAACGGCTGAATGTTTAAATTTGAGGGAAACCACTCCCCTTTGCCTTGAGCAGATAAACCGGATAAAAAAGTTAAACTGAACAAAAAAAGAAAAATAATCCTCATAATTTTATTATTACTATGTGAAGTTACACAAGAATAAGTATTTGAAAGATGTCATCTTTAATTTTTGAAGATAATGTTTATCTGAACTTAAATTTTAGTAATAAATGAGCCAATTCATCCTTTTTAAAGATGTCATCTTTTAATTTGCCTAATTTGGGTTACAAATCTGACCGGTAAAAATAAGAACAATTAAAACCGTTAACAATTAAATATCAGGTCCGATTACGACTAAAAACGAGTATTATATCATTCAATCTTTCCAATCTTTTTAACCAGCTTCTGTTTAATAAGTTTATGATAACTGTATTTAAACTTAGAACTCAAGCTTGAAACAGCATAAAGATTGGTAGGGAAAGCAAATGAAGGTTCAAAGTAACAGTTTATTGTGCATCCTTTACAGAAATCAAACCGTCCTTCCATTTTTTTAAAATATTTTATCTTATCCGACTTCCTGATTTGTCTTATCGATTCTTCAATTTTTATTTTATCATTTGAAAAATGATAGCACGGCAGAAGAACTTCATTATATGGAGAAATAACTATTACCCTGGAAACTGCTTTACATGCCGGGTTATTTGTATCGTTACCGCCGTCTTTTCTTAACTTTAGAAATCCTTTATTCAAATAAATATTGGATTTCCCTTCACAATAATTTTCAATATAATCTATTGCTTCATCTGACAATCCCGGATTTCCGAAATAGGAGAAAACCGGATTAACCAATAAAACCAGGTCATGCTTAGTCGCTATTTCATGCATCCTTGGGAGCTTCAAATAAGTTTCATCAGTTACAGTAAATAAGATATCGGGGAATTCACCAAGTGCTCTGGCAATATCTATACTTTTAAAAATATGCTGATAGCAGTTTACTTTTCTTATTTTATTGTGTTCTTCTTCATCAGGAGAATCAAGAGAAAAATGCAAAAGGTTGATATTCCCGGCTAACTTTTCGGCGAATTTAGGATAAAGCAAAGCGTTCGTTGTAATGCTGGTTTGCATATTAAACTGTTTAGCATACTCAGCCATAAGGTGGATATCTTTATGAAGGAGGGGTTCTCCCCCTGTAAGATCTATAAACTTAACTCCAAGCCCGGCAATCTGTTCAATGTTTGATTTGAAGTCTTCAAGTCTCGCATAAGGGGTTGAATTAAAGCTTTCATGTGCGGCAAAATGGCAAAACTCACAAAAAGCATTACATCTATATGTAACATAATAGTTGCACAGCAGCAGCATCAGTATTTCCTTCCCTTCCAGGTAACTTTTCTTCCAATAAATATAAGTACAAAAGGGATTAACACCACGTAAATAGTGTAATAAATTTGCCAGTTAAAAAAATACTTTAAATTGTTTTTAATTCCCAGACTGCTGTGAACCGGGAATAGGAAGAAAAAGTCTATTGCTATTTTAAAAAAGAATAAATAAAGCCATACTGGCGAAAAGAAAAACGGGGTAAGCAAAATGCAAAGGTTGGTTATAAAACCATAAGCCATAATTAAATATCCGCTCACCGGGACTCCTATTCCTCCAACAGACCATCTTTTTTTCTGATGATATAAGCTCTTTAAATTTTTACAGGGTAGAGATGTAACGAGCATTTCATTATTTAAAGGATAAATTATTTTATATTTTTTAAGCTTATAAATTGCATGCAATAAATTAAAATCTTCAGTAACACTAAAGGGAAGATTTTCATATCCGCCGACTTCCAGGTAGGCTTTTTTACGATATGACATATTATTGCCGATGCAGCTTATAGGCCTTCCCAGGTTTATTGTACCTGAAGCGACTATAAGGAGGTAAATAAAATCGATTGCCTGCATACCGCTGAATCCGTTATAAGCTTTTTGTGTTGTAAAGCCATTTACCATTGCGATGTCAGGCTGATAATAGGAAGCTGTTGTATATACCCACATTGGATGTACGGTACAATCGGCATCGGTTGTGAAAATGATTTCACCGGAGGCAATTTCCAAAGCATTAGCAAGTGCATTTGTTTTTCCTTTAAGCTTTCCAATCTCCTTTTTTGTAATGATTTTCCGGAATTTTTTCCTACCCGATATAAAATTATCAATTATTTCGCCTGTTTTATCGGTAGATTTATCATCTACTATTATTATATCCAGTTTCCCTTCAGGATAGACTAATTCATCGAGGGACTTTAAACACATCAGTATATTTTCTTCTTCATTTCTAGCGGCTAATACAACTGTTGCAGAAGGCAATTCACTCTCTTTAATTTTGGGGAAAGATTTTTTGACTCCAATAGAAAATATAATGGATTGGATAAAATATCCGCTTAGGAAGATTAAAAATATTATTTCAAACATTCGGCAGGTATTCCGATTTCAAAATCTTTTTTGCTAACTTCTTCAAAAAGGAAATCCAGTGCTTTAATGATTACTTCTTTCGATTTAGGATTGTCGTGGAAAACAATGATAGAATTCTTTTCCAGATAATTTTTTATAACAAACTTAATAACATTTAAATCATTTTTATAATCAAAAGTAAATAAAGACCACATAACATTTCTTAACCCCATCTCCTTAAGAATTCTTGAAGTTAAAAAATTAAACCTGCCGAAAGGCGGTCTAAAATATTTAGGACAATATTTATGTTTCTCCTTAAGAATGGAACAGACTGAATCTATCTCTTCATATATTTTACCTTTTCGCAACTGGTCTATTTTCTTATGATTATAAGTATGATTGCCTATCTCATGTCCGTCAGCTTAAAATTAAATCTACTAATGAAGGATTATTTTTAATATTATTTCCGACACAAAAGAAGATTGCTTTTATACCGAAAAGATTTAAAGTATCCAGAATTCTTTCAGTTGTATCAATATTCGGACCGTCATCGAATGTAAGGAGTATTTTATTACTTGTACTATTCCACTGGAAGTCATTAAAAATCTTTTTTACAATTACAGGCGGATTATATAAATATTTCACTTAACCGGTTCTAATTAAAAAATAAACCTAAAAATAAAAATAATTTATGAATTATTTGAGTGTAGAAGTTAGAAATGATAGACTTAAATATCAAAAAATATCCCCGGTGAGGTTTTCCCTCCCCTTTACCATAAGTGTAAAGCCAGGGTGGGGTTTCCCTCCCCCTTACTAAATGAAGGCTGATCCGATATTCCCTCCCCTTTACCAAAGGAAAGACTGATCCGATATTCCCTCCCCTTTACCATAGGAAAGGCTGATCCGATATTCCCTCCCTTTTACCAAGGGAAAGACTGATCCGATATTCCCTCCCCTTTACCAAAGGGGAGGGTTAGGGAGGGGTTTCAATATCACGAGAAGTCTCCAGTATCTTTATCATCTCCTCTATTTTCCCAAATGCCTTATCCGGATTCCAGCTCAATTCTTCATTAGTTATACGAACAAACGTTATCTTATATTTTTTCAAATAATCCTCCCTCTTACCATCATATGCCTTCCGTTCCGGAAGTTCATGAATATCCCCATCTATTTCAACTGCTAGCTTTAACTTCGGACAATAAAAATCAACAACATAATGATCAATAGAATATTGCCTTAAGAACCTATATCCTAATTGTCTTCTTCTTAAATGAAGCCATACCATCCTTTCACAGTAGGTCATATTTTCCCTAAGTACTTTACGCTTTTCCCTTTCCGATTTTCTAGTATAATGCTTTGTCATTGCTCCCTCTTAAAAAATATAATTTGCTCTAAATACACCTCCTCCACTTAACAGTAAAACCAGCGCTGGGTTTCCATCCCCTTTACAAAAGATGAAGGTAGTTTTACACGTCCCCTCCCCTTTACAAAGGGGAAGGTAATTTTACATGTCCCCTCCCTTTACTAAAGAGGAAGGTAATTTTACATGCCCCCTCCCCTTTACCAAAGGGGAGGGTCGGGGAGGGGTTTCCCATCTCACCTCTTTTGCAAACGTTGAAGACCACCTAACAACCTTCTCATCTTCATCAACTACAACTAATGCTAAATAAATAATCTTATCACGGTATTTGGTTCCTTTCATCTTCATGTTTTCATCCAATTCAAAAATTATTCTTTTACCATTACCTTTTGCTTCTTTTAATATGCACTCATTTGTATAATAGTCATACTCATTTAACCTTGGCTTTTCAAACCACATTACTAATACAAAAACTAATTTCTCATTTCCTTTCCTTCGAGGTAATTCATTTAATTCAACTTCTACCTTACTTTCTAAACAGTCAACACTTTTAACTGGAAAATTAAATCCTTCGGGTGTTATTTTGTTTTCTTCTGTCGCTTTCCCTGGAGAAAAGGATTTATAATTGATACCGGTTATTTTATTAATTGCTTCTGAGTCTTCATATTCTTCTATTTCTACCGATTCCCATATTTTTTTCAGTACGTCGACATCTTTAACCGCTTTCGCAAATTTACCCGCCACTTTCATTCTATTTCGGTTCGCTGTTTCTGCTGGACTAACCTCATCCGTCCGTGCTTTCGGAGTAGAAGCTGCATATTCCGTCTTGCCTCTCTTTTTATATACAACATCTCCGATTTTTCCACGTACCTCTCCTAAAAAATTTTTTTTAACTCTTGCCATTTTATCCCTTTATTTTATTTTTAAATAATAAATTTTGAATATTTTTCCATTTGCCTGATGAATACAATTTATACCAAAATTTCATCTTTTGTTTCTGGAATCTTTAGATATGATCTGAACCTAATGAAAGTCTCTACTCTAAACCCTAAGCAGTATTATCGACATGAAAAAATCAACTGGATAAAAATAAAAAATATTATCTCGAATATCAATCAAACAGCCATTAAACAGCCATCAAACAGCCGGTAAATCCATCCTAACACAACCATAAATCTTCACATCACCCCCTTTACAAAAAAGTGAGTGGTGCTCTACTCTACTCTCCCTTAACCCCTCCTTGATCCTCCCCTTTAGAAAAGGGGAGGAATGTACCACCCTCTCTTTTATAAAAGAGTACACTTTTCACCATATTTTTAGTAATGGATCGGGTAAGTACATTTTCCAGCCTATTTACTAAAGGGAAAGGTTAAGAAGCAGCTCCATCCCCTTTACCAAAGGTAAGGCCAGTCCGATATCCCGTCCCCTTTACCAAAGGTAAAGAGCCGTCCAATGTTCCCTCCCCTTTACCAAAGAAAAGAGCAGTCCAATATCCCCTCCCCTTTACCAAAGGAAAGGCTAATCCGATATTCCCTCCCCTTTTCCAAAGGGGAGGGTTAGGGAGGGGTTTTGTTCTCAGCTTCTGCTCTACTTAGCTCCAGCCCATGTCCCTGCGGTCCTGTTTCTGCTTTTCTTAACAAATAGGCAAAAATAAGTCCTAAAATACCAAGGATTGAGAATATCCACATTCCAAGATTATACCCTCCGGGATTAGCAGCACTGGCTCCTCCATAATCATTTGCAAAACCAATAAGTAATGGGAGAATCATCATCCCTATCTGCTGAATTAAAGTCATCAATGCATATGCAGAACCTAACCTTTTTGCTTCCACTATATATGATACAGAAGGCCACATAACAGCAGGAATCAATGAGAATGCAATTCCCATCATGATAACCGGGACATAAAGGGTAACATTGCTGTAAGCCATGAGAAGATAAACCGGGAGCAGCAGAATTGAACCTATTGTCATCATCAATGCACGTTTTCCGATAAAATCTACAAGCAATCCAATTAGAGGAGTAGCAATCATTGCAGATAAAGGTAAATTGGAAATCAGCCAGCCGGCTGTTTCGCGTGATACATGATGACTTTCCATAAAGAATTTAACAGCAAATGTTCTGAATGGGAAAATAGCGGAATAAAATGTAACGCATAAAAGAGTTATATACCAGAAGGACTTATTAAATTTAAAAATAGTTTTCATATTTAATTTATCAACAGGTCCCCCTTCTCCTAAAACAAATTTCTTTTCCCCTGAAGACTCAACGAAATAATAGACTAGAATTCCCAGAAAAGATAAAATACCAATAAAGGCGGCAGCATATAAAGGAGCCGAAAATCCGCCGCTGTAAAGTCCGGGAAAAATTGAAGGAGAATTATCTACAGCCACAGTGCCGCTGCGTGCAAAGAACAGGTTCAGCCCCATAGCAAAGCTTAATTCCTTCCCTTTATACCATTTTGCAATTGCAACTGTTATCGCCACAATTAAAGGTTCGGACCCGATACCAAGCAAGAATCTGCCTGCAAGCATTACATACAAGTTTGACGATACTGCAGTTACAAAACCTGAGACTGTACATATAGATGCAAAAATAATTGCCGATTTTTTAGTTCCCCATTTATCTACTAGTATACCTCCAAATACCAGAACTATTATAGCAGCCAGACTATAATATGAGTAGAATTGTCCTATTTCAAGGTCGGTAAAATGAAGCGAGGCTTTTAGTTGATCTGCAACTAAAGAAATGGAATCAAAGACATAATAATTCCCGAACATTGCCAGACTGACAAAAAGAAGAATCATCCATCTGTAAAACGAAGTAGGTTCTTTTTTTGCAATTAATAAATCAGGATTGGCTGATGACATTATATTTCTCTTAAAGTTTTATTAAAAGATATTCATTCAAGAGTCACATATAGTAATTAGATGGTCATTTAATAGTCATTCGGTTGTCATTCGATAGTCAATTGATAGTTATTCGCTGCTTATTATTTTTCCGTCAACTACAGGAGTTACGCATATGAGCGGCTTTTCAGGGACGTCAAAATTGGAGAAGATCTCTTCAAAAAGTTCGAACTGTCTCCCCTTTTCTTCCAGGCGAGCGAACTTCCTGTATTTCATATATCTTCCCATTCTATCTGAAGGTGCGTTGAAATGGTAAGAAGTATTAAAATCCTGAACAACTTTGCTTTTTAAGAATTTTATCTTATTATCATCGCCGCCTTCCATCTCATAAGCAACTGCACGGAACTCTACTACATAATCATTATTTATTATTAAATAAATATTTAGTATTACTTCATTCATATTATTCTGATTGATATAATCTCAATAACTTTAAAAAACCTCTGAGGTTTTTTCACATAGTGATGGCTATGCTAGAAACCTCAGAGGTTTGATTTTATTGCTTTCTTCAAATCCGGGGAGATTTTTGTTTAAGCTTTAGGTCCAATCATTTTCTCAGGTTTTACTATTTCATCAAACTTTTCAGCGGTTAAAATACCAAGCTCTACAGCAGTTTCTTTTAGAGTTTTATTTTCTTTATGAGCTTTCTTTGCAATTTTTGCAGCATTATCATAACCAATATGCGGGTTTAATGCTGTAACTAACATCAAAGAATCATTAAGATGCTTATTGATAACCCTTTCATTCGGCTGAATACCGATTACACAATTATCGGTAAAGCTTTCACAGGCATCCGAAATTAATCTAATGGATTGGAGTACATTATAGATAATTACCGGTTTAAAGACATTAAGTTCAAAATTCCCGCTTGCACCTGCGAAAGTAACAGTAGTATCATTTCCGAAAACCTGCACGCAGACCATTGTCATAGCTTCGCTTTGAGTAGGATTAACTTTTCCGGGCATAATAGAACTTCCAGGTTCATTTTCAGGTAAAAGCAGTTCACCGATTCCGGCTCTGGGTCCGGATCCTAACCACCTGATATCATTGGCGATTTTCATTAAGGATGCAGCAATAGTCTTAAGAACCCCGCTTAGTTCAACCAGAGCATCATGGGCTGCAAGAGCTTCAAATTTATTTCTTGCAGACTTAAAAGGCTTTCCTGTTAACTCTGAAATTTTTTCGGCAGCCTTTACCGCAAATTCGGGGTGAGTATTTAACCCAGTACCAACAGCAGTCCCGCCTAAAGCAAGCTCATATAACCTTGGTAAAGAATCATTTATCCTTTCCAATGCATTATTTAACTGCTGAACATAACCGGAAAACTCCTGCCCGAAAGTTAAAGGAGTAGCATCCATTAAATGGGTTCTCCCGATTTTTATAATATCTTTAAATTCCTCTGATTTAACTGCAAGTGCATCTTTTAATTTAGTAATCATAGGAATTAATCTTCTATGGATTTCTTCAACGGCAGCAATATGCATGGCAGTTGGGAAAGTATCATTGGAAGACTGAGCTTTATTTACATCATCGTTGGGATGGATAGGCTTTTTACTCCCGATCTGACCACCTGCTAATTCAATTGCACGATTAGAAATTACTTCATTTGCATTCATATTTGTCTGAGTACCGCTTCCGGTCTGCCAGACAACAAGAGGGAAATTATCGTCTAATTTTCCTTCAATTACCTCATCGGCTGCTTTTACTATCAATTCTGCTTTTTCCGCGGGAAGGATTCCAAGGTCTTTATTAGTAAGAGCCGCTGCTTTTTTTAATATTCCGAGAGCCTTGATTAATTCCCGGGGAAACCTTTCCCCTCCTATTTTGAAATTCATAACTGAACGTGCTGTTTGGGCACCATAATATTTATCGGTAGGAACTTTTACTCCCCCCATGCTGTCAGTTTCTATTCTAAAGTCCATTTTCAACCCTTAAATGTTAAATAATATTTAATATTGCACTAAATTTACAAAAAAAATTATCGATAATTAATTATGGCTGAAGTTATATATAAAATGATACCGGTAATCATAATAGGCCGAAGATATATAAAACAATGTACAAAGTGCCCGGGAGCTCTTTTTGAATCTGCGTAATTCAAGTTAACAAGTAATTGGAAACATTTTTAATATTGAAGCATCTAATCAATTTGAAAACCAAATCATAAAAAAATAGAATTATTTATGATTTTGTAATTCTTAATTATTTTTGTACTTTAATTATTATTGAATGTATTGTTAATTATTAAAATAAAAGACAAATTATGGAAATACCTGTAAAAGATAAGAGTAATTATCTAAAGGGATTACTTATTGTAGCTAAAAAGGATAAGCAATTAGCTGATTCCGAGAAAAGGATAATTAGAGGTATTGGTGAAAAATTAGGGTTCGCTCCCGACTTTTACGAAGACGTTTTAAGGGATTTACTTTCAAATGAATACATCATCGAAGATCCAATAAGATTTTCAAATATGAAAATTGCCAGATCTTTTATTGATGATGGATTAAAGTTGGCATTTTCAGATAATAAGATTTCCGATACTGAAATAAACTGGCTGAGTGAAACTGCAAGGCATAATGATATTGATGCAAAGTGGTTTAGCGACAAATTAGAAAGTTATAAAAATTCAACAGTTTCTTTTTCGATATCTGATTTTGCGCTTTATTCGATAATCGGGTAATTTAATAGCACGCAGATGACGCAGATCAAACTGATTTTCGCTGATTTTTAAAGTGAAGATTACTTTTAGCCATGTTCATGACATACTCTAATTTGTCATTCTGAGCGAAACGAAGTGGAGTGAAGAATCTCCAGCTCTATTACTTGTACCATCAAGAATTAATGAGGTTATCACTAGCAGTACTGGAGAAGAACCTCAAATTCAAATAATAATTTAGATTCCTCCCAAGGAGACAGGCCACTCGAAGACTCCTAAAGATAATAGCACCTAGATGACGCAGATCAAACTGATTTTCGCTGATTAACAACCCTAGTAAAAGCTTAATTTTCATGTTAAACCAAAGGATAAATCCATTGGTTAATGATATCCACACATACTCTAAATCCAATGGCAATTCACCTTCCATAGATTTCACCAAGAGAAGATTATCTCTTTTTTAAACCTCCCTGAATGACAATGTTGAATAACTTCAGTAATTTAGATGTTGTTTTTATTCAATTTTAATATACAGGTAATATAAATGCGTACAATGAAAGCATTAGTAAAAAAATATTCTAAACCCGGTTTATGGCTGGACGAGGTTCCTGTTCCGGAATACGGTATAAACGATGTTTTAATAAAAATAAATAAGACTTCAATATGCGGTACGGACATTCATATTTATAATTGGGATGATTGGGCAAAAAAAACGATACCTGTTCCAATGGTTGTAGGGCATGAGTATGTCGGTACAGTAGAAGCTATCGGGAGCAATGTTACAGATGTGAGGATTGGCGAAATGGTAAGTGGTGAAGGGCATATAGTCTGCGGCAGGTGCAGAAATTGCAGAGCCGGACGAAGGCATCTTTGCAGAAATGCAATGGGTGTCGGTGTTAACCGTCCCGGCTGTTTTGCCGAATATCTATCTATCCCGGTTTCCAATGTCTGGCATTGTGATCCTTCAATACCGACAGACATATTCTCAATTTTCGATCCTCTCGGGAATGCAACCCATACGGCTCTTTCTTTTGATGTTCTTGGAGAGGATGTATTAGTAACCGGAGCCGGACCGATAGGAATTATGGCTGCAGCAATTGCAAAACATGCAGGAGCAAGGTATGTTGTTATAACTGATTTAAATGAATACCGCCTGGAGCTAGCGAAGAAAATCGGAGTAACTAGAGCAGTTGATATAAGAAAGGATAACCTGCTTACAGTTATGAATGAATTAGGGATGAAAGAAGGCTTTGATGTTGGACTTGAAATGTCTGGGAACATAAACGCTCTTGAATCAATGATTTCAAATATGTGCCACGGAGGGAAAATTGCCGTACTCGGAATCCTTCCATCCAATGCTGCAATAAACTGGGAAACAGTTGTGTTTAACGGACTAACAATAAAAGGTATTTATGGGAGGGAGATGTTCGAAACCTGGTACAAAATGACGGTGATGCTTCAAACCGGGCTTGACATTTCACCGGTTATAACCAACCAGTTTTCCTATGAAAACTTTGAAGAAGCATTTGAATTAATGAAATCAGGTAATTCAGGGAAAATTATTTTAAAGTGGACTTGATAATAACACCGCCTATTTCAAGGAAAGTTTCTATCTAACCATTTATTAAAGAAAATTAAAACAAAAATATTTGGGGCTAAAAATGAAATCTAAAATTGCAATAATTCTTCTAATTTCATTACTAACAGTATTTGCACAGGATTCAGTTCAAACATTTCTTTCATTGAGCAATACAGGGGTTAATGAATTTCATAAAATGTATCCTGATTATGACGGAAGGGGAACAATAATAATTATTCTCGATACCGGCGTAGATATGGGGATAGATGGATTGAAGAAGACTTCTACAGGGGAAACAAAAGTTATAGATGCCCAGGATTTTACCGGTGAGGGGGATATAAATTTATATGAGTGTGAAATAAATGAAGAGGATGGAAAAGAATATTTTGTAAACGAGGATAAAAACTTAAAGGCAGCAGGTGCAGACAAGCTCACTCTAAAATCCGTAAATGATACCTATTATATAGGTGCAATAAATGAAACACAGCTTCAAAACTCCACTTCCAATGCTGAAGATTTAAACGGGAATGGTTCTGATAGTGATAAATATGTTGTTATAGCATTTCAAACAAAAGATTCGAACGGAACATACTGGGTTGCATATTTTGATACTAATAACAATGGCGATTTATCTGACGAACAACCAATTAGAAACTATAAAGAGAAATTCGATACTTTTCATATTAAAAATGAAAAAGGACTTCCCCAATTAACATTTGCTGTTAATATCTTTCCGGATGAGAAAAAAATATCTTTGCATTTTGATGATGGTGCTCATGGAACACATGTAGCAGGGATTGCTTCCGGATATCAAATAGGTGATACTTACCTTGAAGGTGTTGCTCCAGGAGCTAAAGTTATAAGCTTAAAGATCGGTAACAATAAATTCTCAGGAGGTGCTACCGTCTCACAAAGTATGAAAAAAGCTTTCTTATATGCAAATAAAGTATCCAAAGAAAAAAAAGAACCTTGTATAATTAATATGAGCTTTGGGATTGGTTCGGAAATAGAAGGTACATCGGACATTGAATTATTTCTTGATACTTTATTACTCAATAATCCGTACCTCTATTTATGTTTTTCCAATGGGAATGATGGTCCGGGAATATCAACAGCAGGGTTACCTTCTTCGTCAAACCGGGTATTATCATCAGGTGCAGTATTACCAAAAGAAGTAGGCAGAGATTTGTATGGAGCTGAACTGAACAAAGATATAATATTCTTTTTTAGTTCGCGCGGCGGTGAAGTTAAAAAACCGGATATTTGTTCTCCGGGTGCAAGTACATCTACTGTACCTAACTGGTCACCAAGGGATAGAATGGGAGGTACAAGCATGGCTTCACCATATACTGCAGGGGTTTTATCATTACTGCTAAGCAGTATGCAGAAGGAATATCCTGGAACCAAAATACCATCTTTTCTTTTATATAAAGTGATAAGAAATAGTGCTGTAAATTTCGATAATTATAATCTTCTTGATGAAGGTGCAGGTTATATAAATGTGACAAATGCATATAACCTCCTTAAGAAATACATAAATGCAGGTGAGATAAATAATTTTGAATCATACACAATTTCATCTTTTGCCCCGAATATGCCCACCGGAAAAGCAGAGAATTTATATATAAGAAACGGTAATTATTTAACGGGAGATGAAACATATAATTACATTATCAAGAGAGATAATTTCCGGAAAGAGAATAAATTTTATAGAATTTATAATATTAAAAGCAGCAGCGACTGGTTAATTCCAATTCAGAAAAAGACATATATAAGAAATGACCAGACTGCTTCAATCTCAGTTAAATTTGCAATGGATAAACTGAAAGAGCCCGGCTTATATACCGGAAAAATTACCGGAACCAGAGATGATAAAACTAACATGCCGGAATTTGAGATGTGGGCTACCGTAGTTATCCCTTATCAATTTAATCAGGCGAATAATCATTCACTGAAGTGGGATAACAAAAAATTAGCTCCCGGAGAAATTGAAAGATATTTTATAGAAAATCCTCCCGGTGCAGCTACTATGGAGATTAATTTATCACCGGTAAGTAAAGAATTTGCCGATGTGAGGTTTTGGTTATTTAAACCGGATGGCGCTGAAATGTATTTATCACAAGCGTTAAACTCGATAAATGACAACGAAAGTATCGAAAAGAATTTTTATAATATTTCACCCGGAGTGTATGAGCTTGATGTAGAAGGATCTTATAAAGGTGATAAGAATTCAAGTTATAATTTATCTGTACAATTTTTAGGGATAAAAACACTTGATACAGGATTACTTGATTCCCTTAACAGCAGTATAAATGTCATTAACCTTTATAATAATGCAGAAAGTTACAACTTATACGGCAAAATCTTAGGGTACGAAAGCGAATTAAATATTGAATTAAACGGAGAGGATACATGTGTGGTACCTTTCATTCTGAGAAAGGATGAGGCATCAAAGGAATTTGATATCAAACTGAGCAAAAATGATTTTAACAAAATAACCGATTTTTCAATGTTGATTTTCGATAAGGATGGCGATGCAAAGGTAAAAGATGCTTTGTCTTACAGTGAAGGATCAATAAAGATTGAGAATACATTCAATTCCGATTCCGTAAAGCTGGATCTGGTACTAATACCTGCATTTGCCAATGAGCCCGGAAAGATGATGATTAATATTAAAGAAAAGACATTATATAATAATTACGTACCATTTTCAGTTAAGGATAATTTTTACAATAAAACTATATTATATCCGGGAATTGAAAAAACATTGGATTGTGATTTTTCCAAACCCGATGAATTTATACCTGATGAAGCAGCATTTTACGGAAAAATATATTTTGAGTCCGAAATTTCTAAGAAAATAAAATATGAAATTCCGGTTTACTTTAATTTTTGAGGAGGATTTATGTTTGCAAAAGAAAAAAGTTATTTGAATGATACAATCGAAAAGATTGAATCCGAAGGATTATTTAAAAAGGAAAGAATAATAACCAGCCCGCAGCAGGCTAATATT
This sequence comes from uncultured Ignavibacteriales bacterium, assembly GCA_963742995.1. GTDB lineage: Bacteria > Bacteroidota > Ignavibacteria > Ignavibacteriales > Ignavibacteriaceae > CAVQBP01. The sequence continues at coordinate 19,913 of CAVUOL010000053.1, read as the reverse complement.
GATGTGCTGGAAGGTAAAACCGTATTAAATATGTGCGCAAATAATTATTTAGGATTAGCAAATAATCCTGAAGTAATTAAGGCGGCTAAAGAGAGCTATGATAAATGGGGCTATGGCTTATCTTCCGTCAGGTTCATCTGTGGAACCCAGGAAATTCATAAAGAACTTGAAGCAAAAATCTCCGATTTTCTGGGAACAGAGGATACTATCCTTTACACTTCCTGTTTCGATGCAAACGGAGGCTTATTCGAAACACTCCTTTCAGAAGAGGATTCTATTATTAGTGATGAATTAAACCATGCCAGCATTATTGACGGCATTAGGCTATGCAAAGCAAACCGGTTAAGGTATAAAAATTCCGATATGAATGAACTGGAAGAAAGGTTAAAAGAAAGTGAATCTTCCCGCTTTCGATTAATAGCTACAGACGGTGTCTTTTCAATGGATGGAAGTATTGCAAATCTGCAGGATATCTGCAGTCTGGCTGAAAAATATAATGCTATGGTGATGATTGACGATTCACATGCAGTCGGATTTATGGGGAAAAAAGGAAGAGGAACACATGAATACAGAGATGTAATGGGAAGAGTTGATATTATTACAGGTACATTAGGCAAGGCGCTTGGGGGTGCAAGCGGCGGTTATACAAGCGGAAGAAAAGAGATTATAAATATTCTCCGCCAGAGATCAAGGCCCTACCTTTTTTCAAATACAGTTGCACCCAGCATTGTATCTGCTTCATTGAAAGTGCTTGATATACTTAAGGAATCGACTCATTTAAGGGATAGACTGGAAGAGAATACAAAATATTTCAGAGAAGGGATAACCAGAGCAGGATTAAATATTAAGGAAGGTGTACATCCTATTGTTCCTATCATGCTTGGTGATGCTGCCTTATCACAAAAGATGGCTTCAAGGATGCTTGATAAAGGAGTGTACGTAATAGGATTTTTCTTTCCTGTAGTTCCTAAAGGTACGGCAAGAATTAGAGTACAAGTATCTGCCGCTCATTCGAAAAACGATCTTGAATTCGCAATTAATGCATTTAAGGAAGTTAAAGAAGAATTCGGTATTTAAGAGCATGTGTTAATATCATTATTGCTTTGTTATTCTAAAGGAGTCTTCATCTAACCTCTCCCTCTTAGGATAATCAAAGTTACAGTATTTTATTAGGAATACTTTTATTATTTTAATAAATCAAAAAATAAATAAGGAAACAAAAAAAATATAGCTCTTTCCTCAATTGGAAGAGATATTACTTCTTGAATTAAATTCTTAGTTTCCATTGTTTTTCCTCTAAAATATAAGTTAATATATAAATTTATAATTGCTTTACCAAACCCTGCACTTTCAATAAAAATCGCATTTCCTACGATAAGTTTCCCTAAAACTTTTTCCACAAGCGGGTCTACCTTAAACCATCGGAAGATAGAACTATCATAATAGCATCTTAAACTATCTAAATATTTAGGTTTACCAAAAATTTAGTCTAAATCTGCAGAATCGATACAATTTAGTAAATAAAAAAAGATAATGGTACATGATTTGATACTTATAATCAGTAATTCTCTGAGTTGTACTTTAATAATAAAACAATACAGCAATAGAACAATATCTCTCTCTCTTATCCATATTTATTTAGAGAAAAGATAAGTACCATAATGATAATAACATCGGCATGTCGGCTGTAAAACCGATTGAAAATGTTCTTTTTTTTTAGTAATTTTGTATATAAACAATATTCAATATATCAATATAGTAATATGCTTCTTTCAATTAAATACTTTGAAATTACCGGATTTAAGGATTTAAGAAGCTATTTTATATCCGCCTTCGAAAACGTCTTTTAGTCAAAACCTCCCCTTCAGCTATTCTACATAATATTATTTATTAAATCTTTTTTTGATCCGGTAATTTTATCGGATAATTACGGAGGTATAAAATGAGAAACAATTATTTTGAAGAAGATAATATAATGGAACAAAATTCCTTTATTCCGGCTGAGAAAGTCCATGAAACCATAGCAAAAAATATGCTTGCCGACGGCTTTCCAATCGTACTGGATCTTGAAAACAGTAAAGGTTCAAGGATTATCGATCTAAAAACAGGAGAATCATATATCGATTTCTTTACTTTTTTTGCTTCTGCACCTTTTGGAATGAATCATCCTAAATTAACCTCTGCTGAGGTTAAAGAAGAAATAATCCTCGCTTCTACAAATAAACCCTCAAATTCAGATATTTACACGACATCTATGGCTGAATTTGTGGATACATTCTCTAAATTAGCTAAACCGGATTATATGAAATACCTGTTCTTTATATCCGGCGGAGCTCTTGCAGTTGAAAATGCATTAAAAGCTGCTTTTGACTGGAAAGTTCAAAAGAACTTTATGAAAGGCTATAAAGAAGAAAAAGGACAGCAGGTAATTCATTTTAAGCAGGCTTTTCACGGCAGAAGCGGATATACTTTATCATTAACCAATACAGAAATTAACAAAGTTAAATATTTTCCGAAATTTAACTGGCCTAGAGTAACTAATCCAAAGGTCACTTTTCCCATTAACGAAAATCTCGATAAAATTATTGAACTTGAAAATCTGGCGGTAAATGAAATTCTTCAGGCATTAAAAAACAATAAAGATGATATAGCTGCTATAATAATTGAACCCATTCAGGGCGAAGGTGGCGATAACTTCTTCAGAAAAGAATTTTTTGTAAAACTTCGTGAAATTGCCGATGAAAATGAAGTACTCTTAATTTTTGATGAAGTTCAAACCGGTTTTGGTATGACTGGCAAATTCTGGGCATCCGATTATTATATAAAACCCGATATCATTGCTTTCGGTAAAAAAGCTCAGGTCTGCGGGATAATGGTGAGCGACAGAATAGATGATGTACCGGAAAACTGTTTTCATAAATCGAGCAGATTAAACTCAACATGGGGAGCAAATCTTACCGATATGGTCAGATCAAAACATATCATTAAGATAATTGCCGAAGAAGAACTCGTAGAAAATTCAAAAATTATGGGAGAATATCTATTAAATAAACTCAATGAATTACAGAAGGAATTCCCTTCCCTTATCTCCCAGGCAAGAGGTTTAGGCTTAATGTGTTCATTTAATCTCCCAACACCTGAATTGAGAAATAAATTTAAAGATAAATGTTTTGAAGAAAAGCTGATTATTCTCGGATGCGGTGAAAAATCGATAAGATTCAGACCCCGTTTAGATATTACAAGAGATGATCTTGATGAAGGCTTGACTATTATTAAAAAAGTATTAAATTATCTTCTGTCAAATAAGTAAATTATTTAACTACTTGCATGATATATCCCGCCCCATGGCGGGATTATCATTGTAAGGCGAAACTCTGTTTCGCAACCCTTATTACCTGAATCTACCAATGGATTATCCATTGGTTTAACAGGAAAATAAAACCCCTCTCCAAAACGGTTCTAATTAACTACAGATGCTAAACCCATTTTTATTACTGTCTTAGTTCCGGAGGAGCGAAATATTATTAGCAACAGAATAAACCACAAGATATCCGCACTCCGTGGAGTGCTATATTGCTTTAATTAATAGATTTCAACAAAATAGTTTACTAAGTCAGAATTATTAAATATTAAGTTTAATTGAAAACAAAGTCTCCCCCTTCTCAAGGGGGAGATTTAGAGGGGTTCAAGAATATGCTAAAAGGTTCATTGTTACGTAATATGTATTAATTTCTTTGAATTATTTAATATTGATATTTGTATTTTATTTGGGTTTTGTATTTTGACTATCGGAATTTAACCATTTATTGGAATTTAACCATGTCTGAATCACTCTACATAGTAAGTACCCCAATCGGCAACTTAAAAGACATCACTCTACGTGCCCTGGATACCCTTAAAGATGCAGATTTCATTGCTTGTGAGGATACCAGAGTAACTTCAATCCTTTTAAAACATTATGAAATTCATAAAGAACTAATTTCTCTCAATGCAGTAAACGAAAATTCAAAAATAGATTACATCTTAAAAAGAATTGAGAACGGTGAAAATTGTGCTCTTGTTTCCGATGCCGGAACACCCGGAATATCCGACCCCGGAAATAGGCTAATTTCAGCCGCTATAAAAAACAATATAGAAGTAATTCCCATTCCTGGGATAACCGCTGCCATTACTGCCCTATCAGTAAGCGGTCTTCCCATGGATTCTTTTATTTTTGAAGGATTTATTCCACAAAAAAAAGGAAGACAAAAAAAACTAAAAGAATTAGCCGGGGAAGAGAGAACAATAATAATTTACGAATCTATGTATAGGATAGAAAAATTATTAAATGAATTATGTAACTATATGCCTGATAGACAGTTAGTCCTCTGCAGAGAATTAACTAAAAAATTTGAGGAAATACGAAGAGGCACTCCGGCCGAATTGCTTGAATCCTTCAAAGAAAATGTAAATAAAGGTGAATTTGCAGTTGTAATTGCTCCCAAAGCATGGCATCATTATGGATAAAAAATGACATCTTTATAAATATAAACTACCTTTCATATTTTAAAAATGTAAGTTCCATAGAAACTTATTAAAAGAGATAAAGATGTCATCTTTAAATTCACGGTTAATATTGTTATTTTTTATGAAACCAATTAGCAACAATTGAATCATATTACGTAAAATTGGTATTATTTTTGTAAATTTAATAATTCAACAAAAAGGAGATAAAGTTGAAAAAATTTACCGTTGTTTTATTTATATTATTTTTGATTTCATTCCTTTCTATAAACAATACAGCAAAAAATAGCAAGGCTGTTTGGAATAACAATCTTGAAGAAGCGGTTAAAATTGCCAAAGACAAGAAAAAAGCTATTTTAATAAATTTCACCGGTTCTGATTGGTGTAAATGGTGTAAAAAGCTGGACGCCGAGGTTTTTTCTCAAAATGAATTTATTACTTATGCTAATAAAAACCTTGTACTGGTTAAAATTGATTTCCCTCAATATAAAGAACTAGATGAATCAACAAAGACTTATAACCAGGAACTCGCAAAGATGTTTAAAGTACAGGGATTTCCTACAATTGTCTTGATTAATAAAAACCAGCAGCTCGCTGCCTATACTGGCTATCAGCAAGGTGGTGCAGAAAATTATGTCAAATATCTAAAATCAATTTTGAACTAAGGATTGAAAGAATTGGCATTTAATACGAATTTGTCATTCTGAACGGAACGAAGTGGAGAGAAGAATCTCCTAGCCAATATTAGCTAATTCTTAAATTTATTAACCTATTATTAACTGTTAGGATCAGCATTTGAAAAATGACATCTTTATATTTAAAATAACTTTTTATCTGTTCAATATCCCAATAAAAATTTAAGCTGATTTCCTTTAATAAAGATGTCATCTTTCCATCGTCTAACTTTACTTCACTTAATAATTATCAATTCTTTTTGCGGATTAGAGATAAAATCACAACCCTCTTTAGTTACAAATACCTCTTCTTCAATTGTTGAAGTCCCATATCCTTTCACCTGAAGTCTCGGTTCGATAGTATATACCTGCCCTTCTTCTACTTCCATATAAGGAGAATTACCGTATCGCTCCCATCGTGGTAAAAGTCCTGCTCCACCATCATGTACATTTCTTCCAACCTGATGCCCAAGACCGTGCGGAAATTCATCATACCCGTTTTCAATAATATAATTGCGTGCGATATCATCCATTTCACATCCTTTAACACCCGGCTTTAAATTGTCTGCTACTTTCTGAATCGAATCCCTTATCACCTCGAAACCTTTTTGAACTTCTGCAGGAGGCCTTTCTTCATCAGTCTTTAATACATACCACGTCCTTTGCATATCGGAACAATACCCTTTATGTTTAATTCCGAAATCAATGTTAACTAAATGTCCTCTTTCAACCTTCCTGTTTGTCGGTCCCGAATGAGCACCCTGAGTCTCCGGTCCCGTGAAAACAGCAGGACAATGCTCTTCTTCCCATGCAAGCTCAAAGCCTTTTTCCATAGCTATATCCTTTATAAATTCTGCAATATCCTTCTCCGTTTTTCCAGGCTTTATAAATTTCGTTACCTGCTCAAATATTTTCTGTGTTTCATTCACTGCATAATTCATGATTGCATACTCGGATTCCGACTTCCTCCCTCTTAAAGCAGATATTATTTCTTCTGAAGATATAAGCTTATCTTCATAACCTGACCCTTTTAAATGTTCCTGAAGTATCAAATACATACCGTGGGTTAATCCATCTGCAAGATCGGAATTCTGTGAATAGTTTACCGCAATTTTTTTTGGCTTATGCACCTTCAAATACTCAAGCAGCGGTTCTTTGATAGATTTAATATAACCGATTATATTTTTATACAACCCTCCCTTAAAATTCTCTGCTTCGATAGAACCTACAATTGCAGTCGTTTCACCGTCTTTATTAATTATAAAAGCAGACTGCCAGGTGCAGTTCTTCCCGACAATCATATCGAGAGCAGGATCATGGATAGTAGAGCTCTCTCTGACAAAAGTTATCCAGAGATCTACTCCTTTTTCTTTAAGAATCGATACTGCTTGTTCAATTTTTTCTTTTATTATTTCTGTCGACATAAATATCCTTAAAATTTCTTTTGAATCAATTTATTAAAATTAACCATAAGTCAGCTAAAATGAATATAAAAAATAAAAAAATTTAAGCTTTTTATCTTTTTTCTTTTTAAGTTTATCTGTGATAAATTTCTGGTTATCTAATTGAAACATTATAAATTCATATTAAACCAGAAAACTTCTAAAGTAATTAGGGGGATACTACTTTCTTACAAGTTTTCATGTATAAATAATACAAAATATTATTTACGCATCCCTTCCAGATCTTTTATATCACAAAATATAAAATTCATTATAAACACAAATTTATTTGAGGTTAACTATGTCAGAATATGTCCAAAATCTGATGGCTGAAGTCAAAGCCAAAAATCCTAATGAACCCGAATTTCATCAGGCAGTCGAAGAAGTTGTCGATTCATTGGATCTTGTATTGGAAAAACATCCCGAATACCGCTCCAATAAAATTCTTGAAAGAATAATAGAACCTGAACGCGTGATTATGTTTCGCGTTCCATGGGTGGATGATCAGGGAGAAGTCCATATAAATCGAGGCTTTAGAATAGAAATGAATAGTGCAATTGGTCCTTATAAAGGCGGCTTACGCTTTCACCCTTCAGTTAATCTTGGTATTCTGAAATTTTTAGCTTTCGAACAGGTCTTTAAAAACAGTTTGACTACTCTTCCTATGGGAGGCGGCAAAGGTGGTTCGGACTTTGACCCTAAAGGAAAGAGTGATAATGAAGTCATGAGATTTTGCCAGAGCTTTATGAGTGAACTTTATCGGCATATTGGTTCCAATACCGATGTACCTGCCGGAGATATCGGAGTTGGCGGAAGAGAAATCGGATTCCTATTCGGTCAATATAAAAAAATTAGAAATGAATTTACAGGTGTATTAACGGGTAAAGGAATCAATTGGGGAGGTTCACTAATCAGACCTGAAGCCACTGGATACGGTGCAGTTTATTTTGCTTCAGAAATGCTTTCTACCAGGGGGAAAAGCCTGGAAGGTAAAACTTGCCTCGTTTCCGGCAGCGGTAATGTAGCTCAATATACAGTTGAAAAAATTATCCAGCTTGGAGGTAAAGCCGTTACATTATCTGACTCAAGCGGTTATATCTTTGACCCTGAAGGTATTGACAGAGAAAAATTAAATTTTGTTCTTAATCTTAAGAATGTTCGCAGAGATCGTGTATCCGAATATGCAGATAAATATAAATGTGCGGAATATTTCCCGGTTGACAGCGGACTTGATTACAACCCCTTATGGGATCATGAAGCCGATTGTGCTTTCCCCAGCGCTACACAAAATGAAATAAATGAAAAAGATGCCGTTAATCTCCTTAAAAATAAAGTTTATTGTGTTTCGGAAGGTGCAAATATGCCTACCACGATCGGAGGAGTCAGACACTTTTTAAGCGAGAACATTCTTTACGGCCCTGGAAAAGCTGCTAATGCAGGCGGTGTTGCAGTCTCCGGCCTTGAAATGGCTCAAAATAGTATGAGATATTCCTGGATGAAAGATGAAGTTGATAATAGACTTCATATAATCATGAAGAGCATTCATAAGACATGCGTTGAAGTTGCTGAAAGATTCGGCACTCCCGGAAATTATGTAAACGGCGCAAATATAGGAGGTTTCCTTAAAGTAGCTGATGCAATGCTCGACCAGGGAATAGTTTAATTAATTTCGAATTTTATAAGAATATAGAAATTTTATATTTATTATCAATTTATAAGTGTTTTACTCACTACGCGTCCCTCTCCTTACTAAGGAGAGGGCGAGGGTGAGGTTATTTTATATACACAAATACATTGATTTGCTCTTAATCATACTCGTAATCGTACTCTTACTCGTACTCCCCAAAAAGTAAGAGCCGAAGCAAGTGCAATATGAATAAATATACTGGTTATACATTATATTATTTTCTCTCATTCAACCCGAATTAAGAAAGTAAATGGAAAATCATTCATTATACTCCCTTAGTAATATTGACCAGCTATGGGTTGAGCATGGCTATGGAACCCGTTTCCAGGGATTTCAGAATTTAATGAAATACCGGATACGCGATATCCTCCTGGTTTCTAGCCTTTATGATTCCTATCTTTTTGAGGAAGACGGCAGACTGTATGAATTAATTCGAAAAGAATACCAGGGATTAAACCTAAGTCATTCTCCCGAACTTATAAGAGTATCAAGCGGCATCGAAGCAATTGCTCTTGCTAAAGAGGAAAGAAGATACGATTTAATTATCTCTACACTTCATATTGAAGATATGCATGCTCTTAACCTTGCAAAACTGGTTAAGCAGTCAAATCTGAATATACCTATTGTTTTACTCGCTTATAATAATCGTGAATTGACTGACCTGATATCACGCCATGATGTCTCTGTCTTTGATAAAATTTTTATCTGGCAGGGGGACTTCAGAATTATGCTCGGCATTATAAAGTATATGGAAGACAAAATTAATGTTGAGCACGATACTAAAATCGTTGGTGTTCAATCTATAATATTAATAGAAGATAATATCAGGGATTATTCAACATTCCTTCCTCTGATTTATACTGAAATATTAAAGCAGTCTCAAAATTTAATTTCCGAAGGGATAAACCTTTCTCATAAATTTTTAAGGATGAGAGCCCGCCCCAAAATACTTCTATGCACGAATTATGAGGAAGCATGGGAATATTACGAAAAATATCGTGAATTTATTCTCGGTATTATTTCGGATATAGATTTTAAAAGAAACGGAATAGAAGACCCTGAAGCTGGACTTGAATTTGCGAAAAGAGTTAAAGCTCAATACCCTGATATTCCTATCCTTCTTCAATCATATATAAAAGAAAACAAAGCCAAAGCTAAAGAGATCGGTGCTTCTTTCCTGGTGAAGGAATCTCCTAATCTTCTCCAGGAATTAAGAAAATTCATGGTCAATTATTTCAGCTTTGGAGACCTTATTTTTAGATTACCCGATGGCTCTGAAGTCGGTAGGGCTCATGATTTGAAGTCCCTCGAAGAACAACTAAAGATTGTTCCTGATGAAAGCATTTTATACCATGCTGAAAGAAATCATTTCTCAAACTGGCTGAAAGCAAGAACAGAATTCTGGCTTGCTCATAAACTCAGACCACGAAAAGTATCGGACTTTTCCTCTATTAATGGGTTAAGAGAGAATTTAATTTCTTCTATTAAAGAATATCAGAAACGAAGACAAAAAGGGATAATTACCGATTTTGTAAAAGATACTTTTGACCCGGCAAGTTCTTTTGCAAGAATTGGTGGAGGCTCTCTCGGCGGTAAAGCAAGAGGATTAGGATTTATAAATACTTTAATTAATAATTATAATATTAGTGCAAAGTATGACGATATTTTAATTTATGTACCCCCTGCCGTTGTATTGGGAACAGATGTATTCGACCAGTTTCTTGAAGAAAATGATTTAAGAAATTTCGCAATATCATGCAATGATGACGAAGAAATTACACTCAGATTTTTATCAGCTGATAAGTTTCCCGAAGATATTATAAAACATCTCGTAGAATTTCTGGATATTATTAGAAGTCCGCTTGCAGTCAGATCTTCAAGTTTATTGGAAGACTCTCAATATCAGCCGTTTGCTGGTGTCTATGAAACTTATATGCTCCCTAATAATAACCATAACCCTATAATCAGGTTAAATGAATTAATTACAACTATCAAAAGAGTCTTTGCCTCCACTTTCTATCAAAATGCAAAAGACTATATATTTGCTACTGCCTACAGGCTCGAAGAAGAAAAAATGGCTGTTATTGTTCAGCAGATGGTAGGCACAAAGCACAATAATAAATTTTATCCTAACTTCTCGGGAGTCGCAAAATCTCATAATTTCTATCCAATGCCCCCACAGAAATCTGTAGACGGCATTGCATCCGTTGCCTTAGGGCTCGGTAAATGGGTTGTTGATGGAGGCACTACTATTAAGTTTTGTCCTAAATATCCTTCACATATCCCCCAGTTTTATTCGGTTGAAGAAACCCTAAATAATAGTCAGCGCGAATTCTATGCTTTAAATCTTGATGGACATTTTGATGATTCATGCCTTACACATGATATCCTGGTTCAAAAATACGATTTAAATGTTGCCGAAAATGATAATACCCTTGCTCCTGTCGGCTCCACATACAGCGTTGATAATAAAGCTATTTATGACGGCATTTCAAGGAACGGGATAAGGATTGTAAGTTTCGCTCCTATTCTAAAAAATAAAATTTTCCCCCTTCCTGAAATTCTGGAACTTTTACTCGATATGGGTACATGGGGAATGGGTACTCCTGTTGAAATTGAGTTCGCCGTAAATATGTCCAATTCTAAAAATAAACCGAATCAATTTGCTCTCCTTCAAATGCGCCCCCTGGTACTAACCAGGGAAATCGAGGAACTCGATATTGAAAATTATTCACAGAATGACCTGCTCTGTTATTCCGACCAGGTCCTTGGGCACGGAGTAATTAAAGATATCTATGATATTATATTTGTTGATTATCATCTGTTTGAAAGATCAAAAAGCAAAGATGTTGCTGTCGAATTAAACCAGTTTAATAATAAACTAATGAAACTGAACCGCCCTTATTTATTGATCGGTGTAGGAAGATGGGGCAGCCTTGACCCCTGGCTCGGGATCCCTGTTAAGTGGGAGCAGATATCCGGAGCTAAGACAATTATCGAAACCGGGTTTAAGGATTTTGATGTAACTCCTTCTCAAGGCTCCCATTTCTTTCATAATCTTACCTCCTTTATGATAGGTTACTTCAGTATCTACCCTAATCATAAACAAAGCTGGATAAATTGGGATTGGATTTTAAATCAAGTCCCTGAAGAAAAGAAGATGTTTACAAGCCATATTAAATTAGAAAAATCTCTCACAATTAAAGTTAACGGACAAAGAAATAAGGGAATAATAACTAAACCGGGAATAAATTAATTATGGAAGAGAAAAAAGGGGACGCATATGATAATTGCCCCCACTGCGGTAGAAAATTAAGCCCATGGGAAAAAGTATTGCTTACCGTCGATAGAGCTATTGTTTGTAAAAACTGCTGGTATAGAATTCTGCTCGATATTAGAAAAGAAAATCCCGGTCATCCGGAAATTAAAAATGATAAATCAAATTAAAGGTTGTTTATAAATGGAATCATATAATTCTTTCTCTGTTGCACAAAAACAGGTAAATGAAGCTGCAAAGATCTTAAAGTTAGATGATGCTACTCTGGAACTCCTTCTATGGCCTCAAAGAGAAATTAAATTTACCTTTCCCGGTAAACTGGACAATGGGAAAACAAAAATATTTCATGCATATAGAATCCAGTACAACTTTGCCAGAGGACCTGCTAAAGGAGGTATTAGATTCCATCCGGATGAAACCGTTGATACTATTAGAGCACTTTCCTGCTGGATGACATGGAAAACTGCAGTTGTTGATCTACCTCTGGGAGGAGGAAAAGGAGGTGTGGTCTGCGATCCGAAATCTCTGTCCGATAGAGAGCTTGAAAATTTATCGAGAGGTTATATTAGGGCGGTTGCTCAATATATCGGAGTAGATAAAGATATTCCTGCTCCCGATGTATATACCAATCCCCAGACTATGGCCTGGATGATGGATGAATATGAAACCATAGTTCATAATCACCAGCCCGGGGTTCTTACCGATAAGCCCCTGCAAATTGGAGGTACCGAAGGGAGAAGAGATGCAACGGCTAGAGGAGGAGTTATTACGGTAAGGGAAGCTTGTAAATTACTTGGCGTCGACCCAACCGGAAGGTTTGCTATTCAAGGGTTTGGAACGGTTGGACAAAGAGCCGCTCTGCTCCATCAGGAAATTTTAGGCGGTGGTAAACTCGTTGCCGTTAGCGATTCCAAAGGTGCTATCTATAATCCTGATGGGTTTAATCCGAAAGAATTAGTCTCCCATAAACTTAAGACCGGTTCTATTAAAGGTTTTCCGGGTGGAGAGAATATTACTCATGAAAAACTTTTAACCTTAAATCTTGAAGTTTTATATCCTGCCGCTCTTGAAAATACTATTACTTCTGAAAATGCAGATTCAATAAATGCAAAGATAATATGCGAATTAGCTAATGGTCCCACTACTCCTGAAGCTGATACTATCTTAAATGCAAAAGGAATTCATACAATTCCTGATATCTTAGCGAGCGCCGGTGGTGTAACTGTCTCTTATTTCGAAATGGTTCAGGATAAATATAGTTTCTTCTGGGATGAAGAAACTGTGAATAAACAGCTCGACCAAAAACTTACTAAAGCTTATCACCGCGTCCTGGAAGCTATAAAGGAGAAAAAAGTACACCCCCGTTTAGCTGCTACTGTTGTAGGTGTTGCTAAAGTAGCTGAGGCTTGCAAATTAAGAGGTTGGGTCTGATCAGAAAATCAAGGGAAAATACCCAATGCCATATAGGCTGTTGCAATTTTATCAATAGCTGTAATAAAAGCTGCAGTTCTCAAATCAGGAATTTTCTTATTTTCCATCCAGGTATCTCTTATCTGGTTATATGCGGAAACCATAGTTTCTTCTAAACCGGAATTAACCAGATCCTCTTCTTCAGCACCATGAATTATAACTCTTTTCGCAGAATCATTTAAAGATTTCCCAAGGGCCTCTTCTATTGAATCAACTAAAACATGGTTAACTCTTTCTTCATACCTCTTCCCCATTCGGCCGAATCTAATATGTGATAAATTTTTTAACCACTCAAAATATGAAACTGTAACCCCTCCTGCATTCAAGTAAAGATCCGGAATTATCATCGTCCCTTTCTTTTGCAATATTTTTTCTGCTTCCGGAGTAACTGGGCCATTTGCCGCTTCAGCTATTATTTTAGCTCTTATTCTCTCTGCATTTCCGGAGTTAATCTGGTTCTCTAAAGCAGCTGGAATAAGGATATCACACTCCTGCTCCAGGGCTAGTGCCCGCTTTTTCATATTCTTTGCTTTTGGATAATTCAATATTGAACCCGTTTCCTTTCGATGATTAAATACTTCCCCTAAATCAAGACCCTTCGCTGAATATATCGCTCCTTCAAATTCGGATATGGCTATTATTACTGCTCCTGCTTCCTGGAAAAATTTGGTAGTATAATAACCTACATTACCTAAACCTTGAATTACTACTTTTTTCCCTTCAATTCCGGTTGTAAGCCCGAGTTTCTTCATATCCTTCTGATTACTCAATGCTTCTCTTACTCCGAAATACACTCCTCTTCCGGTTGCTTCGGTACGGCCCCTAATCCCTCCCTGACTAATTGGCTTACCTGTAACACATGCACTTGAATCTATTCCGGGATGAAATGCGGCATAGGTATCTGCTATCCAGGCCATTTCCCGTGAACCGGTTCCGTAATCGGGTGCCGGTACATCAATGCCGGGACCAATAAAATTTTTCCTCACTAGCTCTGCTGTATACCTCCTTGTAATATGTTCAAGCTCAACTTCATTATAAGCCTTCGGATCAATTCTAACTCCCCCTTTTGCCCCCCCGAAAGGGACATCAACTACCGCACATTTGTACGTCATTAAAGCTGCCAATGCCTTTACTTCATCCTGAGTTACTGCCAGGCTGTACCTTATTCCTCCTTTTACCGGAAGTTTATGCTGACTGTGCTCTACTCTATATGCTACTATTACTTCAATATTATCCTTTATCCTTACCGGAAATTTCACACGGTAAACACTATTGCAGTATTTTATTTGCTCAAGCAGTCCGGCCGGATATTTTGTAAATGCTGCCGCTCTTTCGAAGTACCTTAAAACATCATCGAAAAAACTTTCTTCTCTCTTTGCATGGATATTATTGTTCGACATTGTATATCCTCCTCAATTCCATATAATTAATTAATATAAAGATTTGATGAATACTTAAATTCTTCATATATATCATTAAACTTAATTAAATTTTTTTTAATTCCATGTATCAATTTACAATTATTAGGGACATAGTCGTAATCCTTCTGGTATCCATACCAATTATATTCATATTTAAAAAAATCAATCTACCAAGTATTGTAGGATTTTTAATTGCCGGTATGTTAATCGGTCCTCACAGCTTCCAGTTAATTTCCGAAGTAAATGAAATAAATATTATGGCTGAAGTCGGGGTAATATTACTGCTGTTCACCATAGGTCTCGAAGTTTCATTTGGAAAACTTATAAAAATGAAAAAGTTTCTTTTACTCTCCGGCGGTCTTCAGGTTTTATTTACAATATGTATTTCGACAGCGGTATTTCTTCTGTTTAATCTCCCCATCAATCAATCTATATTCTTATCATTGCTTATCAGCCTTTCAAGTACGGCAATAGTTCTGAAAATATTATCTGATAAACAACAGTTAGAAGCTCCTCATGGCAGAATATCACTTGGTATCCTGATTTTCCAGGACCTTGCTATAGTCCCCATGTTTCTTATGCTCCCTATCTTAAGTTCAGGTGGCAGCTTATCTGCAGGACAGATTATACTGCAGTTATTATATGCTTTCGGTGCTGTAGCAATAATTATAATTCTGGCTAAATTCCTGATGCCGAAAATTCTGTTTCAACTGGCAAAATTAAGAATAAGAGAAGTCTTCACTATAGGGATCGTCTTGCTTCTTTTAGGTACAGCCTATTTAACCCATTCTTTAGGTCTTTCATTTGCATTAGGCGCATTTATAGCCGGATTGATTTTATCCGAATCAGAATTTAGTCACCAGATAGTCGCTGAAATTCTCCCTTTTAAAGATGTTTTTAACAGTATATTCTTCGTTTCAGTCGGATTATTACTTGATATCCGCTTCCTCTTTATTTACCCGGTACTTATCCTTGCAGCTATTCTCGGTATAATTCTAATTAAATCTTCAATTGTGATTACTATAGTTAAATTAATGAAATATCCATTAAGAGTTGCAGTATTAACCGGTTTTGGACTGGCACAGATAGGTGAATTTTCTTTTATTCTTGCTCAGGCAGGATTGAATTACAATCTTATCGGCAATGGATTTTACGAAGCTTTTTTGGCCTCTTCAATTTTCACCATGCTCCTAACCCCTTTCATTTTTCAGATTGCTGCTCCTGTTTCAAGAAGTTTTGGTAAACTGGAAAGCATTAAGACGGATTCAAAAGGAATCTCAGAAGACCTTTCCAATCATGTTATTATCGCTGGATTCGGATTAAATGGAAGAAACCTTGCAAGAGTTTTGAAGGAAACAGGAATAAAATATATTGTAATAGAACTAAACCCTGAAACTGTTAAGAAGGAGAAATCACTCGGAGAGAATATTATTTATGGTGATATAACTAAAGAGGAAATTCAAAATCAAACGAATGTCAAGTCTGCAAATACGATTGTTTTTGCTATTTCCGATCCCGATTCTTTACGCAGAGGCTTAAACCTTGCTAAAAAATTAAACCCTTCCATCTTTACTATTGTCAGAACCAGGTTCGCTGCCGATGTTGATGACTTCCTCGCTCTCGGAGCAAATGAGGTTATACCTGAAGAATTCGAAACTTCCATCCAGATTTTTAATATTGTCTTAAGAAGATTCCATATTCCCCTCAATGTTGTAATGAGACAGAGCAATCTGCTAAGAAGTGAAACCTATAGTTTAATGAGGAAAGAAACTGTAGGTCTTCAATCTCTTACAAACATAAATGAATTTTTAGCCGCAGGTATTACAGAAACTTATTATATACAAGAAGAAAATAAGTTTATTAATTATTCCTTAGCTGATTTAAATTTGAGAGCCCGGACAGACGCAGCGATAATCGCAATAGTAAGAGATAAAGAGACAATAACAAACCCCTCTGGTAAAGAAGTAATCAAACCACATGACACACTGGTAATTACCGGCACCCATAAATCAGTCGACGATGCAGTAGAATACCTGAATTCCTAATCGCTTAAGTTCCAATAGTATATCATTTATAAATAGCAAAATTCTATGCAGCCTTAAAAATCAGTAATTGATTTTACGGCAATTATTTCTGTTTGGAATTTCTTTTTCGACATTCTCCCCCTTTTTTATTAATATTAACTTTGCTGTATTTCGAAAGTAAATCAGAATTTCATATTTGAAATTTGTTATTTATTTGTCATTTGCACCTTGTCATTTGTAATTTCTACTATTTATATCCCTGCCAAATATTCATGAACAAGTTTAATTGCCATAGCTCCCTCCCCTACAGCTGAAGCTACTCTGTTCATGGCACCTACCCTTGCATCACCTGCACAAAAAATTCCCGGAATGCAGGTCTCAAGCAGATAAGGATCCCTTTCCAGCTTCCATATCTTTTGAAAACTTTCATCCTTAAATAAATCCCTTCCCGTTAAAATAAAACCTTTTTGATCCTTTAAAATATTTAATTTAATCCAATCTGTTTCCGGCCTTGCACCAATGAAAATAAACAAAGCACCCGCTTCATTGGTTTTCTTTTCACCGGTTTCAATATCTTCTAAAGTAATACATTCAAGTCTCTTATCTCCTAACGTTTCGTAAACAATTGAATTAGTGATTACCGATATATTACTTGTTTTATTAATCTGATCTATCAGATAATGTGACATTGTTGAAGCAAGAGTTTTTTTCCTGATTATAATAAATACATTTTTTGCAAAACCGGATAGATACATAGCTGCCTGTCCGGCAGAGTTGCCTCCTCCAACAATATAAACATTTTTACCTCTACATGAATAAGCTTCCGCTGTTGCCGAACCATAATAAATTCCTGCTCCCGATAGTTCATTTATTCCTTTAGTATCAAGCGTCCTGTAATCCACACCTGTTGATATCACTATTGAACGGGTTTTTATTTCTGGTCCGTTGGAAAGGGACAATATTTTATAATTCTCTTTTGTATTTATATCTATAACCTGACAGGGTGAAAGAAGCTCAACTCCAAATCTCGATGCCTGTGTTAAGGCTCTTCTGGTTAGGTCAGCTCCCGAAAGTCCTGAAGGAAATCCAAGATAATTTTCAATTCTTGAACTAGTTCCGGCTTGACCACCTGGCGCTTTCTTTTCTATCATAAGTGTTTTCAATCCCTCTGTTCCACCATAAACCGCTGCAGCTAAACCTGCCGGTCCTGCTCCGATAATTACTACATCATAAAATTCTTCGGATGCGGCTGAATTTAATCCTATTTTTCTTGCTATTTCAATTTCACTCGGGCTTTTTAATATAGTGCCGTCTTCAAATAAAACTGCCGGTAATTCGTTTGGTTCAATCTTATTAGTATTCAAGAATTCTGACATTTCTTTATTTAATTCCACATCCAGCCATTTATAGGGAATTAAATTACCCGTTAAAAAATCTTTTATTCGATGTGATACTGGCGACCATTGATAACCGATAATTTTTATCCCCTCAAATTCAGGAATAAAATTATTCTGCCAGTCATCAAGCAGATCAGTTATTACTGGATAAAGCTTTTCTTCTGGAGGATTCCACGGCTTAAGTAAATAATAATCTAATTTTAATGTGTTAATAGCTTTTATTGCCGCTTCAATATCTGAATACGCAGTCAGCAGTATTTTTTTTGCATCCGGAAAAACCTCTTTCGCTTTCTCCATGAATGAGGTACCTTCCATTTCCGGCATCCGCTGATCTGATATAAATAGTGCGGCAGTTTCATTTTTTAATTTTAATTCCTTAACAGCATCTAAAGCCTCCAATGCAGATTCGGTCGCTAGTATCTTATATTCATCACGGAATTTTTTACGTACATCCCTCTGTATTGCTCTTAATACCTGAACATCATCATCAATTATTATAATGAATGGGAGTTTCATCTTTTACTTTGGTGTTTAATTTTTGTGATATCGGAAAACTGATGGTAAATTCAGTTTTACCCTTTATGGAATCTACTTTTACTTCACCTTTATGCTTTTTAATTACATTCTGTACTATATCAAGACCTATCCCCGACCCTTCTCCAACTTTTTTTGTAGTGAAAAAAGGATCGAATATACGTGATAAAATTTCTTTGGGAATACCTGGACCATTATCAGTAATCCTGACCGATACATCTTTCTTATCGCATGATGTTTCGATAAGAATTTCACCGTTTTGAGGTACTGCATAGATTGCATTATCAATTACATTAGTCCATACCTGGTTTAGTTCTCCAATATAAACTTCAGTCTTAGGTAAATCCTCACAAAATATTTTTTTTATCTGGATATTTTTATCCCGTATTTTATAGCCGAGAAGTATAAGTGTGTTCTCTATATCCTTGTGAATATCAGTATAATATAATCCCCCTGCTCTGTCCATATGAACATGAGATTTTATGGCACCAACTAACAACGAAATACGTTCGGACGCATTCTCAATATCTTTTATTATCCGTTCGGAACTAAGTAAATTTTCAAGCCACTTAAGTATATTTTGAAATGCTTCATTGCCGGTATCTTTTTTAATCATCTCCAGATCATTGATTGAAAAACCTGCATCAGTAAATGTTTCTGCAATTTCATTATAGTCTGTAAATCCTCTTCCTCTTAACCAGTCATTCAGTTCATCTTCTTCTTGTATTCGTTGAAGGGGAGTGATTTTAGATTTTGCAGAATAACTATTTCTTTTATTCAGTGCTATCTCCCGGATTTTCCGGATAAGCCCGGGAGTAATATTATGTTTCAATAACTCCTCGGTAAGTTTAAAGTTTAGTTCCAATCTTTGACCTAGATCTTCTGAAATTCTGTCGATTGCAGATGCTGGATTGTTTAATTCATGAGCTATTCCGGCTGCAAGTTTTCCAAGTGCACTTACTTTTTCCTCCTGCATTTGCGTGGTTGCAAAAACACGTGCTCGCTCAGTCATATAACCAATTAAGCGCTGTATAAAATCCGGATTAAGCTCTTCAAGTTCGTGAAAATATTTTTTATGAAGTTTAAGTACACGCACTTTTCCCACCGCATAAGAAGTGCCCGGAGTAGTTTGCATCCTAGAATATGGTAAAAGCCCCGTTACTCCCCCGCAAAATTCATTATTTTCAAAACTGATGTAAAAAACCAGCTTCCCCTTTACATTCATATAAAAGTAAATTTTCCCTTCTAATATAATTGACATTATATCCATTACAGAACCTGTTTTGTATATTATCTCTCCATCCTCATACTCATCATATTCAGAATGCGCTAAAATCCATTCAAGATGTTCTTCAGATAAATCCCTCAAGGCAATAACCTTTTTTAATTCTTCAATCGTTACAGATTGCTTCATAAAACTCTTCAAAAATGAATCAAAATATTAAAAAGGAAAGAAAACTCACCGGAATAGTAGTTGATACTTC
>CAVUOL010000052.1:0-14752 GCA_963742995.1 uncultured Ignavibacteriales bacterium | reverse complement strand
CCCGAAAAAGAAATTTATGTAACTTTAGCAGCAGTTGATGAGGGGATACTTCAAATCAAAGATTTTCAGACACCAGATCCTTATAAATATATGTACGGGAAAAGACCATTAAGTGTATCCGGTTATGATCTGTATAAGCTTTTGCTCCCTGAAATTGTTTCTCTTAGTTCCTCACCGGGAGGAGGAAATATGGAAGAGGAAAATCAGCTCCGGAAAAGATCCAATCCTATTAAATCCGAAAGATTCCACTTGCTTTCTTTATGGAGCGGTATTCAGAAAAGTAATAGTGAAGGAATAGTGAAGGTTGAATTGAATATTCCTCAATTTAATGGGGATATCAGGTTAATGGCTCTGGTTTATTCAGGTTCAAGATTCGGAAGCGCAGAAGAACATATGAAAGTCGCTGATGATATAATTATTGAGGCACAGGTGCCAAGATTTCTAGCTACAAATGATTCTTTAAGTACAACTGTTACGGTTATTAATACAACCGGGAACAAAGGGAATGTAAATGTTAATTTGAAAACGGAAGGACCGGTTAAAATTAGTTCACCTGCAGTCCAATCAGTTAAAGTTGGAGCTAATTCTACAGATCATGTTACATATTCAATAAAGACCGGAAATGAAATTGGCACTGGTAAAATAGTTTTTGAGACTTCAGGGATTGCAAAAGTAAAAGAAGAGATTGAAATAGGAGTACGTCCAATTTCCCCGCTTATTGTAGAAAGCGGCAGCGGGATAATTAAACCGGAACAGAAGATTAAGCTGGATATTTCGAAAGATTATCTGACATCAACTCAAAAAACTTCATTAACCATCAGTAGATTTCCCGCGGTTAAATTTGCAAAGCAGTTAAAATATCTTGTCGGATACCCATATGGCTGCATAGAACAGACTGTTTCAAAATTATTTCCTCAATTATACTTTGAAGATCTGGCTAAGTTAGTTGCACCGGAAATGTACATGACTAATAATCCTGAATATTATGTAAAAGAAGGGATTAGAAAAATAGAATCGATGCAGTTATATGATGGTTCAATTGCATACTGGGAGGGAGGGACTTATACAAACTGGTGGGGGAGTGTTTATTCAGCACACTTTTTAATTGAAGCTCAAAAAGCAGGTTATAATCCTTCCGGGAGTGTATTAGATAAGCTGCTAAACTATATTGCCAAAAGGGCTAAGGAAAACAGCACTTATGATTATATTACTTACGAACAGAACAGCAAAACTATACATAAAATAGCCAATAAGGAGATATTGTATTCCCTTTATGTACTCGCACTCGCAGATAAAGGGGATATTTCAACGATGAATTATTATAAAGCCAGACCAAATCTTTTATCAACAGATACAAAGTATTTGCTAGCCGGAGCTTATGCTTTAACAAATAACTGGAATACATATTATGAAATAATCCCGGCTTCATATGTTCCGGAAAAGACTGAAAGAATGAGCGGGGGTAATTTCGATTCTGAAGTAAGGGCTAATGCCATAATGCTTAATGTTCTGCTTGAAGTTCAGCCGAACAGCAGCCAAATACCATATATGATAAAACATATAACTCAAATGACCGATCAAATGTATTCCACACAGGAAAGATCCTTTGCATTTCTGGCACTAGGAAAAGCAGCAGCTAGAACGGCAAATACAGATATGAAAATAGATATTAATTCCGGCGGAAAGAAAATAGGGACTTATAATAATAATGATTTGACTTTAACTTCAGATGAATTGAATAAAGGAGATATTACATTAAATTCTTCCGGTAAAGGAGAAGTTTATTATTTCTGGAGCGCGGAAGGGATAAAAACTTCACAAAGAATTAAAGAGGAAGATTCGTTCATGAGAGTGAGAAGAAGCTATTATGATTATAGAAGCGGATATCCAATACAGAATAATAATTTTAAACAGGGAAGTTAATTGTATGTAAAATAACGCTTGAAGGGATGTCCCGTTCAGCAGAAAATATTGTAATTACGGATCTTCTTCCTGCTGGTTTTGAAATAGAAAATCCAAGGCTGTCTGCTTCAACAGAATTACAGTGGAAAACAAAGAGCCCGATTAATGTTCAATATATGGATATAAGAGATGACAGGCTTTTACTATTTACAAATCTTGATAGGAATACAAAAAGGGAATTTTATTATATGCTCCGTGTAGTTAGTAAAGGGAAATATCAATTGCCGGTAATGGGTGCTGATGCAATGTATGACCCTGAATTCCATTCTTATAACGGAGCAGGAGTTATAAGAATAACTGAATAATTAATTTGGTTTGTTGTTTGTTGTAAGTGTTGTAATATGTAGTCTGTTGTTGGTAACAGGTGGTGGGTTGTTGGCGGTTGGGCAACTACATCCTACACACACAGACAAAGTGCTACATGCTATGTAAGCCCAAACCTCCGGGGTTTTTAAAACCCTGGAGGTTTTTCCCTAAATACAATTTTGGTGCTCTTAGTGGTAAATCACCAGGTTCTTTGGATTGGATGAGCTTCCGTATTAAAAATGATTTTATTAAAATTCAGTGTATTGGGAGGTGCAAATAAGAGGTAGAAATATTTTAATGTTTCGGCGAAAAAGAAACTTTCCATATCATCTGCTTTTTCTTTTGTAATAACGCTTTTAAGAGAAGCAAAGCCTTCGGAAGTTCTGCAGTATTTTAAAAGTGCTTTCAGAAAAGTTTCTCCCATCTTAAGATATTTTTCATCACCGGTATAATGGTATAAATAATATGCAGATTCGATAATTTCGGGTCTTAGAAAATATTGAGGAGATATGATTTCCATTGTCTTATAGTTTAACTGTTCCGGTTCAATCCCTTCAAGATTCCACATTTTGTAACATGATGCTTCCAGTCTTTCGGCTCTTTTCAGATCATTTGATAATGCAAGGCATACGGGGAAAAATGCATCGAGAGAACCAAAAGTAGTAGATGTTCTTTTACCGGTATTCATATCCGAATGACCATACCAAAAACCTGAATTAACAGAATCAAGTAAATATTTGTTAATTGATTTTATACTTGTTTTCCACATTGATTTGAAATCTTCATCTCCGAAAAGTATTGAACATTTAAGCAAGTATTCATAATATGAGTCTATCCCTCCACTGATATGACTGTCTGTATTTTCCCATTCTCCGGTATCAACATTGATTGTAGAGCCAACAAGTCCTATCTTTGAACGTCTTTTATATACTTCAACTAAGGCTTTCTTTGCTTTATTATAGTAAACGGGATTCGCTGTTAACTTACTTAATGTTCCAAATTCAATTAACAAAGTTCCTATCTCTGCAGGATTACTTATATTCCCTTTTATTTCTCCGGTCTTTAAGTTGACATACCTATAAGGCATGCCGGTTTTTGAATCAAACGATGGGAGCAGCCGTGTACCTAAATCTTCGGCTAGGTTCAAAAATCTTTTATCTCTATCCAGTTGATATGAAGAAAGAAGACCTCCCAGCATACGGATAGTAATTTCAAAAGTCTGAACTGAAATATCTTGATCAAAAGATAAGTTTTCGAAAACTAATTCTTTTGCTTCTTTTGCTTCTTCTTTTAATCCCATTAATATCATTGTATCGAAGGCATCCACCGGAGTCATATACAGAGAAACACCGTACCAATCGCGGTATGATTTGGAAATGGGATTCAGGACATCATGTCCCCATGCATATTTCTTATATCCATTCCATGCATGCATGAACTCCTGTTTTACTTCATTTGCCAGTTTTTCTTTATCAATTTGGTCATTTTGATATTGAGTATTATTGTACGTTATGATTTTATTCCGGTCCTTTGAATTGGTAAATGAGATTGAAAAGAAGAGGAATAGAACCGTACTAATAGTAAGAATAGCCATAAGTAATTTCATTTGAAGTATAATCCTTATTAAACTTTTAATTTTATTTAATACTCATAGAAGGGGGATAGTCTGCCTGTTTTGTACCCCAGTTTTTATTTGGTTTGCTTCCCATATTGAAGACAAGTTTTCCTCCGTCCATTATTTCTTTGTGATAGATAAATGTTCTATTTAGCAGCTTATCATTTAAAGCTGCAGACTGAATATATTTATTAACACTTGAAACATCTTTGGCTTCAACCGTAAAATACTTTCCATTACCAACATCAATAGATACTTTATTAAATAACGGACTGCCGATTACATAAATTCCTTCAGCGGGATTTACAGGATAAAATCCAATTGAACTGAATACATACCATGCAGACATTTGTCCGCAATCATCATTTCCGCATAAGCCGTCTGTCGAATCTGAGTAAAGTTTTTCCATTATTTTTCTTGTAATTTCCTGAGTCTTCCATGGTTTCCCTGCATAATTATAGATATAAGCAATATGATGGCTTGGTTCATTTCCATGTGCATATTGGCCTATTAAGCCAGAAATATCGGGAGAGGCATTTTTCCCTTCGATTAAAGGTTTTTGATTAAAAAGAGAGTCGAGTTTCACAGTGAATTTTTCTTTACCGCCCATTAAGTTTATTAAGCCGTTTATGTCCTGCGGAACAAACCAATCCCATTGCCAGGCATTACCTTCTGTATATTCATTACTGCGATGATTCGAATAGCGAGGATTAAAATCTGCAACCCATTTTCCATTACTGTTTTTACCTCTCATAAAACCGGTGGCGGTATCAAAAAGATTTTTATAATTTGCAGCTCTGTTTATGAAAAGCTGATAATCATCATCTTTATTTAAATATTTTGCTATTTGTGCAATGCACCAGTCATCATAAGCATATTCAAGAGTTTTGGAAACAGATTCATTTTCTTTATCTGCCGAAACATACCCTAACTTTTTATAATATTTTAGGCCAAATTGTTCCTGCATTGCGCTTGCCTTCATTGCCTCATATGCTTCATTAATATCAAACCCATTAAATCCTTTAAGTATTGCATCAGCAATAACCGGTACAGCATGATAACCGATCATTGTATTAGTCTCATTACCCTCCAGTTCCCAGACGGGAAGAAGTCTTGTCATCTTATAATATGCGAGCATAGATTTTACAAAATCATTTACTTTGTCCTTTTCAATAATTGTAAACAGAGGATGCTCCGCCCGGAAAGTATCCCAAAGAGAAAAAACAGTATAATGGTTATAGCCATCAACTTTATGAATTAGGCTGTCGGGACCTTTAAAATATCCGTCTACATCACTGAAAAGATTCGGTGCAATCAATGAGTGGTAAAGTGCAGTATAAAATATCTTCTTAAGGGAATTAGAAGGTGTAGTAACCTGAATTTTGTTTAATTCATTTTCCCAAGCCGCTGCTGCAGAATTCCTTAGAGAGTTAAAGTCCCATGATGGTATTTCAGAGTTCAGGTCATCTAGAGCGTCTTCGATGCTTGCAGATGAAATACCGGTTTTAACCATAATTACATTGTTATTATTTGCATCGAATTTGAAAATTCCTGAAACAATCCTCCCTTTAATTTCTTGTTTACCGTTAACAAACTTATTATTCAAGCATATTAAATAGCTTTTAAAAGGTACAGAAAATTTAGCTGCAAAATAGACTCTCTGGTCTTTAGCCCATCCGGTTGACATTCTAAATCCGGTTATTGTACTATCGTTAATTATTTTTAAATATGCATCTGTAGTGCTGTCCCAGTTTAAGCTGCGGCCTAAATTAAGTACGATTACGGCATCTTTAACTTTTGGGAAAGTATATCTCTGGAAGCCTGCTCTTTTTGCTGCTGTCAATTCAGCTTTTATATTATAGGAATCGAGCAGCACCGAGTAGTATCCCGGTTCAGCCATTTCCTTTTTATGAGAGAAATGCGAACGGAGATTATTTAATTTTGCTGCTGCTGTATTAGAATCGATAGATAAAACGGCAGGCATAAAAAGAATATCGCATAGGTCTCCAATCCCTGTTCCGCTTAGATGGGTGTGGCTAAATCCAACTATTAAACTATCGGAATAATTATAACCTGAACACCAGTCCCAGCCGGAGGTTCCGTTATCCGGGCTTAATTGAACCATGCCGAAAGGTACAGTTGCCCCCGGAAATGTATGTCCATGTGCTGAAGTTCCTATAAAAGGATCAACATATTTATCCGGATTAAATTTGGCCGGCTCATTTTTTCTGCAGCTGTATTGAGAGACAAAAATTAATAGAACTGCTATAAGATATTTAGATAATGATAATTTTTTACAACAATATATGAAGGGAATACATTCCATTATTTAAGCTTTCAGTAAATATGGTCTTTCATTGTAAAGTTTTAGAATAAGTTCGCCGAACAGGGTATTTGCCCATGCGAACCATTTTCTTGAAAAATCAGCGGGATTGTCCTTATCGAAAGATTCGTGCATAAAACCGGTGCCTGCATTGCTTTCTTTCAGTATCCCCAAACACAATTTAATTTCATCATCATTATTACTTGTAAGAGCTCGCATAATAATACTGATAGGCCAGATTTTTTCCATTCCTGTATGGGGACTGCCGATTCCTTCTCCAGCTTTTCCCTTAAAGAAATAGGGATTTGAATCACTTAATAAAAATCTCCTTGTATTCAAATAAATGATATCGTGATTTGAAATGCATCCGAGATAAGGAAGGGATAATAAGCTCGGAGCATTTGCATCATCCATAAATAGCTGATTACCAAATCCGTCCGCTTCATAAGCAATGATTTTTTCGAAATTCAAATGATTTGAGAATGCATATTTTTTAATGGCATTTTCTACTTCATTTGCTAGTGCCGAGCAATCTTTAGCGAAGTTTTCATCATTTTTGATTTTTAATATCATTTCGGACAATTGCTTTAAAGATGTAGCTGCAAAGTAATTTGAAGGTATTAAAAAGAGAAAAATTGTTGCATCATCGGAAGGACGAAAAGTGGAACAGATCATACCAACAGGTTTTATAGGATTTCCGTACCCGCCGCCAGGAGGATTGTCGGGCTGCCAGGAAGTAATGCGGTTAAATTTATACGGTCCGTTATTTTCTTTTCTCTGCTGCTCCTTAAAAGTTTTAACCACCAGCTTCATAGCTTTAAGCCAATCATCATCAAAGCATAAAGTATCTCCGGTTCTCTTCCAGTAGCCGTAAGCCAATCTTATAGGGTAACAAAGAGAATCAACCTCCCATTTTCTTTCGTGGAGTTCCGGCTTCATATCGGTTAAGTCTTTATCCCATTCACTTCCTGTCGGACCAAAATTAAAAGCATTAGCATAGGGATCTATCAAGATACATTTTGTCTGGCGGTTTATTACTCCGGCTATTAATTGCTGCAGTTTTTTATCTTCTTGAATTAACAGTAAATAAGGCCAGACCTGTGCACTGGAATCTCTTAACCACATTGCGTTAATGTCACCGGTAATTACAAAAGTATCAGGCTTGCCATTAATAACCCGGTATTTTACCGTAGTGTCTAAAGTGTTGGGGTAACAGTTTTCAAAAAGCCAGGCAATTTCTTTGTCTTTTATATTTTTTTTAACTTCAGCAATTTTATGTTCCACAGCCTCGCTGATAAAGTTTCTTTCTTCCGGCTGAGGTCTCATAATTTTGTAGTTATCCTGACCCGCATATTTGAAGTTTTTCAAGCCGAGCATGGATATGCCGGCTATAGTTATTCCGCTTGATTTTAAGAATTCCCGTCTTGTAGTCATAAAATTTCTATGATAATGAATTGAAAAGAAGAATAAGTATTTAAATGCTTAAAATATTCTAGCGCCTCCTAGTCCAATCTTTGGACCCTTTAATATTCCATATATAATAAATGCATCAATAACTCCGCCTATTGCAGCGGCTGTCCAAACATTCCCTCCTTCATCAACATAAATGTATTTAGAAATAGCCGAAGTATTAATAGATTTCAATTCATTATTTTCATCTATAAGAGTGATCATTTTTACCTGTTTATTTCCTTCATTGAATTCATTATGGTCTTTAATTGTTCCTTTTACTTCAGTCGAATCAGTTAATTCCAGAATTATTTTTTTCCCTTCTTTTAATTTAGCTATTTTTTCATACTGAACTTCTTTTTCACCTTTGTTTGCGGAATTATCCAAAGCAACAATTCCTCCTAAAAATAGGCTGCATGAATTCAGCATTATTGAAATTAGAATTAGAATTAATGATTTTATTAAGATTTTCATATTACTTTTTTAATGGTATAATGTTTAGCCTGTTCATCTGCATCATAGTTCATAACCAGCTCATACAATCGTGAAAATATTTCCTTTGGTTTCATTCTAATCTCATTTTAATGTCTATTTAATATATTTTTTATTACCAGCTATTTTAAATAATTAAGTGAAGTTATGCAAGAATCGGTATTTGAAAGACGGGAGGTGGTTTGGTTGAGGGGCTTTATTTTCCTCTAAACCAATGGATAAATCCATCTACCTTCTGTAGATAAATCGGTTAATGATATTCACACAGGCTGTGGATGTGCGGTAGATGATTACTCATTAGATCACCGCAATAAATTGCGGTGTTAACCTATGGAGCTCATCCTATATCCATTTGGATAAATCCAACAGCAAGTGTTATTGGGGACACAGGAAAATTTTATTCATTCGATTAAATTGATATGAGAAGTATCAACTACTATTCTGGTGTGTTTTCTTTCCATTTTAATATTTTGATTCATTTTTGAAGAGTTTTATGAAGCAATCTGTAACGATTGAAGAATTAAAAAAGGTTATTGCCTTGCGAGATTTGTCTGATGAACATCTTGAATGGATTTTAGCCCATTCTGATTATGATGAGTATGAGGATGGGGAGATAATATACAAAACAGGTTCTGTAATGGATATAATGTCAATTATATTAGAAGGGAAAATGTATTTTTATATGAATGTAAAGGGGAGGCTAGTATTTTACATCAGTTTTGAGAACAATGAACTTAGCGGCGGTGTAACGGGGCTTTTACCATATTCAAGAATGCAAACTACTCCGGGCACTTCCTATGCAGTGGGGAAATTGCGGGTACTTAAACTTCATAAAAAATATTTTCACGAACTTGAAGAACTTAATCCGGATTTTATACAGCGCTTAATTGGTTATATGACTGAGCGAGCACGTGTATTTGCAACCACTAAAATGCAGGAGGAAAAAGTAAGTGCGCTTGGAAAACTTGCAGCCGGAATTGCTCATGAATTAAACAATCCAGCATCTGCGATCGACAGAATATCAGAAGAGCTAGGTCAAAGATTAGAACTCAACTTTGAGCTTACTGAAGAATTGCTGAAACATAATATTACACCAGTTCTTATCCGGAAAATCCGGGAGATAGCATTGAATAAAAAGAATAATCATCCGGCAAAATCTAAAATCACTCCTCTTCAACGTATGCAAGAGGAAGATGAACTGAATGACTGGTTAATTGAAAGAGGATTTACAGACCATATTGAAATTGCAGAAACATTTACCGATGCAGGTTTTTCAATCAATGATCTGGAAATAATTAAAAAGGATACCGGCAATGAAGCATTTCAAAATATTCTTAAATGGCTTGAAAATTTACTTAGTTCCGAACGGATAATAAAAGATATTGAGAATGCATCCGAACGTATTTCTATGTTAGTTGGTGCCATCAAATCTCATGTTCATATGGACAGAGCAGAGGGATTACATTATACTGATATTCATAAGGATATAGAGAATACACTTATTCTTCTCGGTCATAAAATACGTGATAAAAATATCCAGATAGAAAAAATATTCTGTGAGGATTTACCTAAAGCTGAAGTTTTTATTGGAGAACTAAACCAGGTATGGACTAATGTAATTGATAATGCAATCTATGCAGTTCCTCAAAATGGTAAAATTGTAATCGAAACATCCAGCGACAAAAAAGACATAACTGTCCGGATTACAGATAACGGTCAAGGCATTCCAAAAGAAATTTTATCACGTATATTCGATCCTTTTTTCACTACAAAAAAAGTTGGAGAAGGGTCGGGCATAGGTCTTGACATAGTACAGAATGTAATTAAGAAGCATAAAGGAGAAGTAAAAGTTAATTCCATGAATGGTAGAACTGAATTTATTATCAGTTTTCCGATATCTCAAAAATTAATTACAGAAGAAAAAGATGAAACTCCCGTTCATTATAATAATTGATGATGATGTCCAGGTATTAAGAGCTATCCAGAGGGATGTGCGTAAAAAATTCCGTGATGAATATAAAATACTTGCAACCGAATCTGCGCTGGAGGCTTTAGATGCCGTTAAGGAATTAAAATTAAAAAATGAAACTGCTGCACTATTTATATCTGACCAGCGGATGCCTGAAATGGAAGGTACATCTTTCATGGAGAAAGCGAAGGAAGTTTTTCCGGATGCAAAAAAAATACTGCTGACTGCATATTCAGATATTGAAGCTGCAATAAAAGCTATTAATTCATTAAAATTAGATTATTACCTACTTAAGCCATGGAACCCTCCGGAAGAAAAACTTTACCCTGTAATAACTGATCTGCTTGATGACTGGCAGAACAATTTTATCCCTGAATTTGAAGGGATAAAAATTATCGGTTATCAGTGGTCGCCTGTATCACATAGAATAAAAGATTTTTTAACCGGCAATTTAATTCCATATAAATGGTTGGATGTTGAATTAAATAAAGAAATGTCAGAATTCTTAAATAGTAATAAGATTGAACCGAATGAATTACCAGCAGTTTTATTTGAAGACGGCACAATATTAAAGAGTCCTAGTGAAATTGAAATAGCAAGAAAAATAGGATTAAATTCAGCCGCATCCGAAGAATTTTATGATGTAGTAATTATCGGTGCAGGACCAGCAGGTTTAGCTGCAGCGGTTTATGGTGGAACAGAGGGGTTGAAAACACTCATGATAGAAAAGAGAGCGCCGGGTGGTCAAGCCGGTACGAGTTCAAGAATTGAAAATTATCTTGGGTTTCCCTCAGGACTTTCGGGAGCTGACCTAACTAGAAGAGCCTTAACACAGGCATCAAGATTTGGAGTTGAGCTTCTTTCACCCTGTCAGGTTATTGATATAAGTACAAAAGACAATTATAAAATATTATCTCTTTCCAATGGTCCGGAAATTAAAACCCGTTCAATAGTGATATCCACAGGTGTCGATTATAGGACGCTGGATACTAAAGGAATAAATGAATTAACAGGTGCAGGAGTTTATTATGGATCGGCAAACGCGGAAGCTCATTCATGTAAAGGTAAAAATGTTTTTATTGTAGGAGGAGGAAATTCTGCCGGACAGGCAGCCATGTACCTTTCCGGTTTTGCAAAAAATGTATTTATTGTAATCAGGAAAAAAAGTCTTGATTCAACAATGTCACATTATCTGATTGATCAGATTAATAAAACAAATAATATATCGGTAATAACTAATTCAATTATTTTTGAAACACTGGGGGAAAAGAGACTTGAATGTATTACTTTAGAAGATATTGAAACCGGTGAAAAGAAAACCGATGAAGCAGGGGCTTTGTTTATTTTCATTGGTGCAAGACCGGAGACAGATTGGATTAACTTAAATATTTTAAAAGATCAAAAAGGTTTTATTTTAACAGGAAGAGATTTATTGAAAGGAGAAAATTTTCAAAAGATTCTGGAAACTGGAACGGGATCCTTATCTGCTTGAAACCTGCATTCCAGGAATTTTTTGTGCAGGTGATGCAAGAGCCGGCGCTATGAACCGTGTAGCTTCTGCTGTAGGCGAGGGAGCTATGGCAATTAAACTTGTTCATGAGTATTTAACAGGAATATAATAATAGATTTCCTGGAATAGACATGTTTACCTCACCCCCTACCGGGGCTGTCCAAAAAGTACTTTGTCCTGTCATTTTCATTATTTATTTCACCCCTTCGGGGTTTTGAATATTTCTTCTACTTTATATTTTCTACAATAATATTACACCATCGGTGTTCAAAATTCTGTTAATGGCAACTCTTGGACAAATATGAGATTTTTTTAGAATTTGACGTTTTGAGGTGTATGTTAATTATATTATCTTTGTAAAAACTCCGTATTTGGGGAGGACTTTATAACAAAACGTTGTAATAATGAAATTTTCGGTAAAACTACTTTTCCTTTTCTTATTAAACATAATCTTTTTTAATCAGGTTATAAGAGCACAGAAAGCTGCAATTTCCTGGAAATTAAATTCTAACGGAGAAGTTTCAGCAATAAAGGGTCCGGTTATTGGGGATGAAGAAAAATTATCAGGTATGTTTGTCCATGATTACAGTTTTGTTGAGGGAGGAACAGGGGAAAATTGCCAGCGTACCACAGTGATTGGTGAATACTGGCCGGAAGAAACAAAGCAGAATAGTCAGAGATATATTCAATTTTCTTTTTCTGTTAAGCCGGGAATTACGTTTAAAATTGATACAATTTCAATGTATTATGCCGGAATGGGAGGACATAATATGAAAATCAATATTAGCTGGTCTACAAATTCCAGTTTTGCGACATCAACACAGCTTAATTCCGTTCCTATTGCAATAAGCGATAATTCACCTACTTTAAGCTTTTTAGTTTTTGAACCTAATACCGTTATTAATTACGGTGAAAAATTATATTTAAGAATATATCCATGGTATACTTTGTATCTTACTACGAAGTATGTTTGCCTTCAAAATGTGGTAATTTCGGGGACAACATCAGGTAAAGTAATACCGGTTCTTCCAATAGTTTCAACATCTCAAATAACAGAGATATCTACAACATCAGCAGTGTGCGGCGGTAATGTCTCATTTGACGGAGATGTCGAAGTAACAGATAGAGGAGTTTGCTGGAATATAGAAGGTGCTCCAATAATTAATGATTCAAGGACTTTAAGTGGAAGCGGGTTAGGGGAATTTACAAGTAAAATTACCGGGCTGAAAAAATCGACGAAATACTTTGTTCGTGCATATGCAGTGAATAGTGTAGGAATAAGCTATGGTAAGGAGGATTCGCTGGTTACACGTAGTGATATATCTGCTCCAGTTGAAAATACGAATGATACTGTTAAAGTAATTGGTACTTCCGCATCTTTGCGAGGAAGTATAATTGACTGGGGAGGGAGCGATATAATTGAAAAAGGGATATGTTATAATACTTCCGGCAATCCTGATATAAATAATGAAAAAATTATCGATTCAAGCAAGAGTAATGACTATACAATTACTCTATTCAGATTAAAGAACGAAACAATATATTATGCACGGGCATTTGCGAAAAATGCATTAGGCATTGGATATGGTGAAGTTAAGGAATTTAAAATATTATTTACTCTCAAGGGAGCATATGCAGACGGTATTCATAAAGATACTAAAGTAATCCAAAGAGCAATTGACAGTTGTTCAAATATCGGCGGGGGAGAAGTGGAGCTACTGAACGGAATTTATTATACTGCTCCGTTTGAAATGAAAAGCAATGTCACCTTAAGAGTAGACAGTACGGCAATAATATCAGCTTCGGAAGATAGAGTGGATTTTTATCCGGCAGGATTTGATACAAGCGTGGAGAAAGTTCCCTCTTCGGTTAAAAACTTTATAACATCGAATTATACAGATAATATTGTGATTACAGGTGATGGTACAATTGACGGGAACGGTAAACCATGGTGGGATGATTATAATGCGGGTGCTATAACTGCAAGACCGAGATTGATACAATTAAATCATAGTAATCATATTTTGCTGGAGAATATAACGTTAAAGAATTCACCTCAATTTCATTTTGTACCAGCCTGGTGCATAGATGTTACAGTTAATAAAGTAACTATTCTGGCTCCCGGAGATTCTCCTAATACAGATGGGATAGATCCTGCAACTTCTCATAAAGTGAGGATAACCGGCTGTTATATTGATACGGGTGATGATAATGTTGCAATTAAATCGGGTAATAATGATCCTTCTTACCCTAATGCAGGTTCTTCAGATATTATAATATCAGACTGTACTTTTCTGCATGGTCATGGTGTTTCGATTGGGAGTGAAACGAATGGGGGAGTTGACAGTATGATTGTTGAGAATTGTACTTTTAACGGAACCGATAACGGGATAAGGATTAAGTCGAATCGGACTAGAGGCGGAAATGTTAGGGGAATTACGTACAGAAATCTGACGATGAATAAGGTAAAGTACCCTATATTGTTTTCAGAATATTATCCGGATATTCCGGATCAGAACGACCCGGCTCAAGCAATAACAAATAAAACTCCTTATTATCATGATATCACTGTTGAGAATTTAAAGGCTGTAAATTGCACTTACGGAGGAATCATTATCGGTCTCCCGGAAACTCCATTAACTAATATCCAGCTTAAGAATGTGTCTATTTCAGCTAATACAGGATTAAGGATTAGAAATGCAGCTCTAAGTCTGGATTCTGTTTCAGTAAAAGCGGCGTCTGGTTCATCTTATATCGTTGAAATAAATGGAATATTAACAGGAGTAAAGGAAACCGGGAATGAAATAACTGCTTTAAAATTCATGTTATCACAGAATTATCCCAATCCATTTAATCCGGGTACAATAATAAAATATTCTGTTCCGTATGAGACAAAGATAGAATTAAAAATATATGATATGTTAGGAAGATTAGCTGCAGTTTTAGTTAACGAAAGAAAGCAGCCGGGAGAATATGAAGCAGAGTTTAATGCGAATGGTCTTTCAAGCGGAATTTACTTCTATCAAATAAGAGGGGGAGATTTTGTAGAGACAAAGAAGATGCTGCTGGTGAAATAAGACGCAGATTTCGCAGATTTGCACAGATTATGATTTTTAGTTTAGATGT
>CAVUOL010000051.1:0-6264 GCA_963742995.1 uncultured Ignavibacteriales bacterium | reverse complement strand
ACTTCCCACGATGCTTCTGCTTTAGGTATATCATTTCTTTGTCGTCACTACTAATATTAAACCCTAATCCCCAAAAATTCATAATATCGGGAAATATTCCAATTAGTTCTTTTTTTCCGGAAACAAAATTCAATTTCCATAATTCATAACTTTTATTCAGCCAATAAAAATAATTTTGAGTTAAAGTTCTTCTTAAATAATTATTGATAGATAATAAAAATCGAGGAGTGCTTGAAATAAAATCATTTTGATTATCAGCAGTTTTTAAATAGCAGTTATTGTAATTATTTTTATGGAGATCAATAAAAAATATGAATCTACCGGATACTACGGGAAAGGCTAAAGTAGAATCTTCATATACTAAATTTGAGCTCATATCTATTAAGTTAAAAATTTCAGTATGAGAACTTCTTCTTACAATAAATGAATTATTATCCAGCCACATTTCAATTCTACCCTGACAAATATATTTAGTTGCTTCAGGATTATCAGGATATAGGATAAAAACCTTTCCCGAATCAATTTGACCTGATCTGGGGTATTGGGTAAAAGCAATACAGCTTCCATCGGGAGCAAAACATAGGGCTTCATTCCAAAAGCCTCCCGAGGTTAATTGGTTTAAATTATTTCCATTATAATCTGTGATAAATAAGTTTGTTTCGGGAGTCAGTTCTGCAGAAGGTTTATACATAGTAAAAGCTATTTGTTTTCGAACTGCGGATATTGCGGGATTAGTGATGAGTCTTTCATCGAAAGTAATCTGACGTGTCCGAGAAGAATCTAAACTTCTTAACCAGGCAAATGAATAATCTTCTAATTGATAATAAAGAATTTTGCTAAGGTCGGTAGATGCACTTATTCCCATATCCGGACCATTTCCTTTGGTAATTTGGACTTCTTCTCCTCCATTTTCATTAATCATCCAGATATTTGTATTACCGCCTAAACTAGAAGAAAAAAGAATAACTCCCTTATTAGTCCACCAAATCTGATCTATATTTTTTTTATCTCTAGTTAATTGAATTTCATTGCCGGTTAAAAGATCTTTTCTAATGAGTTCCTGAAAACCGCCTGTAAATGAGCGAATCCATGCTACAGAATTTCCATCAGGTGAATATGTAAAAGCCACACGAATGTTGTGGGTTCGTAAGTCTGAAAATTCAAAGTGTGAATCAGTTCCATCAGGTTTCATAGACCAAAAGCTAATGTTGCTATTTTGAGGATAATGGTCACGAATAAAACCAATCCGGTTACCATCGGGACGCCATCTGGAGAATACAGCATTTTCAATTAACTTTTTTCTCACACCGCCAAGTGAAGGTACAATAAACAAATTAGTAAAGTTAATAATATATAAGATTTGGCTTCCATCGGGAGATATATTTACCGAACTAATGAGTTCGCTTAAATCATTTGTAATTTGATGTGGTTCTTTTAGTCGCGTATGCATAAGATATACATCCCACTGCTCCTTCTCGTTACCTGCCGGGAAAGCGACCCAATTGCCGTCTGATGAAATGCTTGGATACATTAAATTTGTGAAAGGGATAGCAATTTCACGTATTTTCATATTTGGATTAATCGTTAATGAGGACTTTGCAAAAAAGAAAAAGTAAAAAATTACCCCACTTATTATTATAATAGGTACAAGACTCCAAGTAAAATTTTTTTTTGATGCAAAGGAAGGTTTTTTAAAAACATTTATTGAGCCTGAAGGAGATATAGTTGTTCTCCTTTTTTTAATTATTCCGGAGTAAAATTTCCTTTTTAATCTATTTATTTTTTTTACCTCTTCTTCGCTAATTTTACAGATATCGGTTAAATCATCAGCTAATTCTTTTGCAGACTGATAACGGTTAATTTTATCTTTCTCCAGACATTTTAGCAGTATTATATCCAAAAGGGGATTGATATCTTTTCTTATTTGTGAGAGCAGGGGCACTTCGGAATTTACTATCTTGTAAATAATAGCTGCATCATGTATTCCCTTAAATGGAGATTCTCCGGCTAATAATTCATACAATACCACGCCTGCCGAGAAGATATCCGATCTATAATCAATATTTAAACCCTGTATTTGTTCAGGAGACATATAACCCAATGTTCCCATTGTAGTTCCAATATTTGTCAATCTGGACATTTCATTTTTTGAATAAAATTTAGCCAATCCAAAATCCATAATTTGAGTCCGTCCGTCATTCCTAATCATAATGTTTTCAGGCTTAATGTCTCTATGGATTATCCCCTTTAAGTGAGCAGCAGATAATCCTTCAGAAATTTGAATTCCGATGTCTATGATTTCTTTAACGGATAGATTCTTTGTCGTCGCTTTTTAAGGTATCTCCATCAATATATTCCATCACAATGAAAAGCTGTTTATCTGATTCAGGATTTTCGTATTCGTGAATATCATAAATAGTGCACACGTTAGGATGATTAATAGATGAGGCTGTCTTGGCTTCTTTAATGAAACGTTTTCTTTCAGTATCAGAGCCGGAAAAATGAGGGGGTAGAAATTTGAGAGCAACAAACCTTTCAAGTTTCGTATCGAGGGCTTTGTAGACTTTGCCCATTCCGCCTTCGCCCAGTTTCTCTAAAATTTTATAATGTAGAACAGAATTGTTGATCATTATTTTAGTCAAATAATTATGAAAGCTTATTCGGACAGATCTACTTTTTAATTATAGAAATATTAAGAACTAAAAAGAAATTAAAAAAATTATTAACTAATATTTTTAATTAAAAAGTGGAAACAACAGGAAAGTTCGGTTTTTACAATAATGCTAAATTTATTTCATTTTTGCAAATGATTTTATAATAAAGTTTCGAATAAACGACATGTAAACCTCATCACCTTTTGCTCTTTTTAATCCATATCTTAAAGAAAAAATTATACTACTGTTATAATTCCGTGATAATTGATCTGCATATTGCCCTCAATTCTTAATGTTAAAAATTTTATTGATAGATGGTTTTACTATAACAACTAAAATGGAGGTGACTATGATAAAACAAGTCTATTTGTTAGTAATCATATTTTCGTTTTTATTTCTCTCTAAATACCTTGGCTCAGGCAGATCCCGATACGGCACAAAAAGCAAGTATTGATAGATTTAGTAAAGAAGCCGGGCATTTATTTGTAAGAGATGATTCAAACGGATTACCAGGCCCTAATAAGCCTATTGATTTTGACCAGGGGCCGTTTATTACAAAAGGGTTTGGGCCAAGAGGGGAACATGTGACTTATTATAATTTCGATATTCAATCGACCCAACCAGCACCAATTTATGTCTTATTTAGGGAAGGTGAATCTATGCCGGTAGAGGGGCAGTTGAATATTGTTAATGTTATTCCTGGAGATACTGCATATAATGATTTTTGGGAAGTGCAGAAAGTGACAGTTCCAGCGGATTATATTGCGAATACAGTTACCAGTTATCAGCAAATAGTAGATTCAGGTTATACTGTTGAAGAAACTTCAAATCTTGTTAATTGTCCGATTGTACCCGATAGTTCAACGGCTAAATTAAGATTGATTAATGAAAGTACGGATTTGACAAGAGGATGGTATAATGGAAAAGTAGTTTACTATTTCAATTTCTCAGAAAAAGCGTTAATGACTGATCAAAATGATATGGTTCCGATTTCTCCCATTTATGTATCTTTTAATATCAATCCTGATCAATTAGGGGGAGGACCACCATCCGGTTTTAAGACTGAAACAGCTACAGGAAGAGCGCATAATGTTACAGCCACTATTCCTTCTGATGATGGATATTCTCCAATGTGGCTAGTGAATGTTTATGATAATGCAGATTTTGATAAAGTACATGATTTAATGTCTGCACAATCAGCTCATATATTAGGAACAGGAATAGCAAACGTCAACTGTCCGATTGTTTCTGTAGCTGCAGGTGTTAACCCGGATACAGCTCAAAGAGCAAGCATAGATCGATTTAGTATGGAAGCGGGACATTTGTTTGTAAGGGATAATTCAAACGGGCTGCCGGGACCCAATGAACCAATAGATTTCGATAAAGGGCCTTTTATAACAAAAGGTTATGGTCCACGTGGCGAGCTAATAGCTTATTATAACTTTGATGTACAATCAACCGAACCTGCTCCGATTTATGTTTTATTTAGAGAAGGAGACTCTAATCCGGTTCAAGGGCAGATGAATATAATAAATGTTATTCCAGGTGATACAGCGTATAACGATATATGGGAGGTTCAGAAAGTAACAGTACCCGCAGATTATGTAGTGAACAGCATAACGAGTTATCAGCAAATTGCAGATTCGGGTTACTCGATAGAAAAAACGAATATGCTGGTGAATTGTCCAGTTGTACCGGATGGTTCAGCTGCAAGGATGAGATGGAAAGGGAGTGATTTCGGATTGACTAAAGGCTGGTATAAAAATATGGTGGTTTATTATTTTAATTTCTTTGAAAAACAATTGATGACAGATCAAAATAACATGATTCCGGTAGAACCAATATATGTCTCATTTAATATTAATCCTGATCAGCCTGGAGGTGGTCCTCCATCGGGATTTAAGGTAGATGAAAGGACAGGAAGAGCACATAATGTGGCTGGATCAATTCCGACAGATGATGATTATTCTCCTTTCTGGATGGTAAATATTTATGATAATGCAGATTTTGATTCTGTACATGATTTTGCTTCAGCTCAATCTGCTCATATTCTTGCTGAAGGAGCGGCAATAGTTAATTGTCCTATTGTTGCCGAATATGAAAAGATAGATAGATTCAGTATGGAAGCAGGACATTTATTTGTAAGAGATTCAATGAATAAATTTCCCGGACCGAATGCACCGGTTGATTTTGATCAGCCTCCTTTTATAACGAAAGGATTAGGACCAAAGGGAGAAAGAATATCTTATTATAATTTTGATATTCAGTCAAGAGAACCTGCGCCTATTTATGTGCTCTTTAATAATATGACACAATCGCCTATAGACGGGCAGCATAATATAATTGATGTAGTTCCGGGTGATTCGGCATATAATGATTTCTGGGAAGTACATAAAGTTATGGTTCCCGGAGATTATGCAGCAAATTCAATTACAAGCTTACAGGGAATAAAAGATGCAGGTTATATGATAGAGGAAACCAAGATGCTGGTAAATTGTCCGGTTGTTCCTGAAGGTTCTAACAGCAAAAATGAGACTTACAAATGAGAGTCCGGATCTAACTACAGGCTGGTATAGAGGGAAAATAGTATATTATTTTAATTTTTCAGAGAAAGCATTGATGACGGATAATAATGATATGGTCCCTGAATCGGATATATATGTTTCATTTAATATAAATCCCGGTGAAGATGGAGGAGGCCCACCATCAGGATTCAAAACCGATACGTCAGGTAGAGCACATAACGTTACTGAAACACTTCCTATGGATGCAGCATATTCTCCTCTATGGTCAGTTAATG
Organism: uncultured Ignavibacteriales bacterium; assembly: GCA_963742995.1. Classification (GTDB taxonomy): domain Bacteria; phylum Bacteroidota; class Ignavibacteria; order Ignavibacteriales; family Ignavibacteriaceae; genus CAVQBP01. The sequence goes on along the minus strand of CAVUOL010000051.1, from coordinate 810 downwards.
TTTATGATAATGCTGATTTCGATAAAGTACATGATATAGCTTCGGCTCAATCGGTTCATATACTTGATACTAATGTTGCATATGTAAACTGTCCGGTTGTTAAAGTGGAAACGGCTGTTTCTGTTAAAAATGATAATTCACTTATTCCGGAGAAATATTTGTTAACTCAAAATTATCCGAATCCATTTAATCCTTCTACTCAAATAAAATTTTCCATTGTAAACAGTGAACTTGTAACGCTTAAAATATATAATAGTATCGGTCAGGAAGTAGCAAAAATTGTTAACCAGATTTTACCGGCAGGAAATTATACGGTAAGATGGAAGGCTGATAATTTTGCGAGCGGCGTCTATTTCTATACTATACATACTAATAATTTTACGGCATCAAAGAAGATGATACTTCTCAAATAAAGACGCAGATTTCACAGATTTTCACTGATTATCTCAAAACCTCCGAGGCCTCCGAGGGCCCCGGAGGTTAGCATATATCAATAAATAACAAAACAATTTCATCCCTTTTTAGCAAACTTTTAAACTAGAGAATTAATTTTTTCATATTACCATTCATCATTTTTCCTTTGTTAAATTTTTAAATCTTTTTTATCTTAAAATTCACCAAATATCAATAAAACTGAACATTCGAGAATTATCTGTAAAGAAAACGGCAGATATTTGATATTGTTTTAATAAAATTTCAAAAGAATTTTCAATAAACGAAGGATAATAAATGGATACAATATTAAAAGATAATTTTAGGGGACAGCTGCTTGATAAAAGGAGAAGACTTCAAGATGCTATGAGTGGAAAA
>CAVUOL010000050.1:0-34311 GCA_963742995.1 uncultured Ignavibacteriales bacterium | reverse complement strand
AAATTTTGGTGGTTATAGCCTGGGTGTTACACCTCTTCCCATTTCGAACAGAGTAGTTAAGCCCCAGAACGCCGATGGTACTGCATGCGCAGGTGTGTGGTAGAGTAGGTCGCTGCCAAATTTAATTTATAACCCCAATCTTTGATTGGGGTTATTTTTTGGAAACAGATTATCTTTTCCAAATTCTTGTAAAGTAGTTATCCTTTTATTATTTAATCTGTTGTTTTATTAACTTCTGGTTTTTTGTCAGGTGAATTAATATTTTTTACCCTGCAATATTCTCTTACAATGGAAGCTATTTCACTGCCGTACCTGTTTCCTTTTCCATTCCCAAAACCGGTAAGATTTATTACTTCATGCTTAACACAGGGCAAATTTTCGCATACGTTTCTAATTGCATTGTTGCTGAATATCTCAGAAAATGGAAGGTGCTTAGTTTCTGAAATACGGCTGCGCATATTTAGCAGCATTTTGTATAATTCGGGATGCTTAATATTTTTTAATGACAAAGAAGAAACTTTGCGTTTTGAATAAGAGCTTTTTATCTTTTTAATGCTTCCATTAAAAATTTTTCCGTTCTTCATATAATCATCCAGCAGAAATCCATTTTTGAAGAAATTAATTTTATGCAGAGTTTCTTCTACAATTAAATTTATTTCATCCAGCATAGCATCTACTTTATCAGACAATTTCTTTGTACTTATAGACAGAGGATGATCAATGAATATATTGTGCCATTTACAAATTTCATTAGAAAAGTAAATGGCGCCGTCTCTAATCCTTTTCTGAAGAATGTCATTTTCCTCTACAAATAATTTTTCCTTACTGAGTCTAAAAATCATCTTCTTAAATTTTTCAGATACATCCCGGAGCTCATTTTGTTTTTCAATCAGTCCTTTGATCCAGTTGTACGATTCAGACTTGGTTTCACTAGATTCTTCGGGAGGTATAATTTGGTTTTCCAAAAGAAATACTTCTAAGGTTTTAAGTGCATAATAATAGTTTTCCAAGGTAAAAATATTTTGCAATTCTTCAATAATAAAATTCTGTCTTGATTCAGTAAATAGTTGAGATAAATTTGCATTCCAATTCTGAATGAGCCATTCCTTAAAATCCCTATGTGCGCCAAGGAAATTTCTATAAACAGGAGTTTTAAGAACAAGACCTTCAAGGGTAGTACATCGGCTTAGTGCTACATATACTTGACCTGTTGCAAATGCTCTTGCAGCATCGATTACTATTTTATCAAAGGTAAGCCCCTGGCTCTTATGAATAGTAATTGCCCATGCAAGCCTTAATGGATATTGAATAAAAGTCCCAAGAACTTCTTCTGTGATTTCCCTGGTATCAGGATTTAGTTTATAGTTAACATTTTGCCATTCGCTTTTCTTTACCTCAATTACATCCTGATCACCTTTACATTTTACTTTTATTGAATTGTCATCAAGTTTTATAATAATACCTATTTTTCCGTTAAAGTATTGTTTGCCCTCTGTATCATTCTTTAGAAACATTACCTGCGCCCCTTTTTTTAACTTGAGTTCTTTTTCAGCAGGAAATATGTGTTCCGGAAAATCATCTTTTATATCTGCATAAAATGTATATAAATGTTCAGAAAGATTGTTTAACTTTCTTTTATTAATTTCTGCAGATTGAAAATTATGTGTAGTAAGAGTAATATAGCCTTCATTATCAAAAGGTGTAAAATCTTTATTAATCCGTGAATTCAATAATTTGAAGTTTTCTTCAGTTATATTGTTGTTGCGAATGCCATTAAGTATATCAACAAATTTATTATCCTGCTGTCTAAAAATTTCTTTAAGTTCAATTATAACAGGATTATTATTGCGTAAAACAAAACTATCAAAGAAAAAGATCGAAGAATAATAATTCTGCAAAATTTCCCATTCGTCTTTTTTTACCACAGGCGGAAGCTGGTAAAGGTCTCCAATAAATAAAAGTTGTACTCCTCCGAAAGGCTGATGAATATTTCTTCTTACGTACCGTAAAATAGTATCAATCGCATCTACGGTATAAGAAGCAACCATGCTTGCCTCATCAATTATTAACAATTCTAAACTTTGCAGTAAGTTTAGTTTTTCCCTATTATAACGGATTTTTGATAAAAATGGATGATTTTTTACAGTCAGAATGCTTCTTTCGAAAAGATTTGGCTCAGGCAGAATAATACTTAAAGGCAGCTGAAAAAAAGAATGCAATGTAACACCGCGGGCATTTATAGCAGCAACACCTGTTGGTGCGGTAACAATACTTTTTTTAAGAGAATTTTCTCTGAGGTATTTAAGAAATGTTGTTTTCCCGGTACCCGCTTTCCCGGTTAAAAAAATATTTTGATTTGTTTCAGTAACAAAACGATACGCTAGATCGAATTCCTCTGTATGTTTAACTATCATAACAAAATTTTTTATTCTAAAATATAAATATAAATATGTAAGTAAAAAGGTTAAAGAAAAATTGTTATATTTAAGAAACAATAGAATTTAGAAATTCCCTATTCTTTAACCGATGAAGAATTTATTACATTGAAGATTTATGAACTCTTGGTCGTGTATTAACAACTTTTATAAAGAATGAAAAACAAAACCGTAGCTTCCATGAAATTATATTTGATGCTTCAAATCTTCCTTCAAGCAAAGGGGAGCTAACAAGTGGAATTTATTTTTATAGATTGCAGTCGGAAAATTTTATTCTGACAAAGAAAATGTCTGCTCAAATAAAAAAATATATTTAGATTGCAGATATTAATCTATTTTATATTTTATTTGGAATATTAATTCACATTTCCATTGATAAATGGTTAAAAATAGGGTAAATCATTGGGAATAAATATGATTCTTAAAACTCCTTTAATGTTTTGTATTTCAATGCTTGTGTATTGCAATACGTATACTTATGCTTTTAGTAGTATAAAGGATACAACAAGAAATGTTTCAACAAAGCCTAAAAGAATTTATACAACAACGGTTTTAACAACAGACAAACCTGTCATTGATGGTAAATTAGATGATGCATGCTGGGAAACTGGTACCTGGGCAGGAAACTTTACACAGTGGGTTCCAAATGAAGGTGCAAAACCATCCCAGCCAACTGAGTTAAAAGTATTGTTTGATGATAATAATATTTATGTTGCTATAAGAGCATTCGATTTTGAACCTGAAAAAATTATCAGAAAAGCAGGAAGACGCGATGAATTTCTGGGAGATATAGTCGGAATTACTTTCGATAGTTACCACGATCATAGAACAGGATTTGAATTTGATATTACTGCTTCAGGACAGAAAATAGATCTTTTATTGACTAATGAGGGATGGGATGTAAATTGGAATGCAGTATGGTATGGAAAAAACAACATGGAAGATTCAGCCTGGACTGCTGAATTTGAAATACCGTTGAGTCAGCTTCGTTATAGCAGTGAAAATGAACAGGTCTGGGGTATGCATTGCTGGCGTTGGATTGATAGGTTTCAGGAGGAAAGTGATTGGGAACCGCAGTCCTCCACTGGACCAGGTATATTATTTCAGTTCGGAGAACTGCATGGAATCAAAAGGCTGCCGGCATTCAGGCGAATTGAAGTTATGCCTTATTCACTGGGAAAACTTAATACTTTCAGAAGTGAGCCTGGAAATCCTTTTAAGGAAAATGGAAAATCTTGGCTTGGGAATTTTGGAATTGATGCAAAAATAGGGCTTTCAAGTAATTTTACCGCTGATATTACTGTAAATCCGGATTTCGGTCAGGTAGAATCCGATCCATCCGTTATGAACCTTACCGCATTTGAAACTTTTTATGAAGAAAAACGTCCCTTCTTTCTTGAAGGGAAAAATATTTTTGATTTTGATTTTAATGATGCCGATATTTTTTATACACGCCGGATTGGACAATCTCCTAATTACTCACCTGATCTGCAGAATGGAGAATATGCAGATTTACCGGATAAGACTGCAATTTTGAGTGCGGTTAAATTAAGTGGAAAAACAGCAAATGGTTTTGCGATAGGTATATTACAAAGCCTTACAGCAAACGAACAAGCTGCAATTAATTCGTTTGGTATCAATAAAAAAATTAATGTTGAACCATTAACTAATTATACTGTTGTCCGTGCTGAACAGGATTTTGATAAAGGTAACTCTGTCTTGGGAGGAATTTTTACTTCTACAAACCGATTTATTAAAGATACTCATCTTGAGTACTTGAATAGGAATGCATACACAGGCGGTATTAATTTCCTGCATCATTGGAATGAAAAAGAATATTTTGTCGATGCAAGTTTTATTGGGAGTTTTATTAATGGCAGTAATGAAGCAATTACTATTCTTCAAGGTTCATCTGCTCGTTATTATCAAAGACCGGACGCAGATTATCTCAAATTCGACAGCAGCCGGACACGGCTTTCTGGCTATGGAGGAATTATCAAGATAGGAAAAGGAAGCGTTGGCCTTTTGAGGTATTCAACTGAAGTAAATTGGCGCTCGCCCGGACTCGAATTAAACGATCTGGGATACATGCAGATAGCTGATATTATTCAGCAGAAAAATGCAGTCTCTTATTTTGTTAATCAGCCGGTTTCTATCTTTCGGACTTATTCAATTGGTTTAAGTCAATTTAACAACTGGAATTTTGGTATGAATCATCTGTCCTCTGGTGCAGGAGTGAATATATATCTTGAATTTCTTAATAAATGGTCGATTTCTAACTCATTAAATTATACGACTCCAACATTAGATATGCACATCCTTCGCGGGGGAAATGCAATGCTTATTCCTGAAATTTGGGCAAATAATGTATATTTAAAGACTGATCCTTCGGAAAAATTATTTTTCGACTTAAATACATTTCTGTCACTATCCGGAAACAATAGTGCACAAAGTTTTTCAATTACACCCGGAATTTCGGTAATGCCGGCAGATATCTTGAAATTATCATTGAGTATAGATTATTCGTCAAATATAAATGACCTTCAATATATTGATACTAAAACAATCAATACCGGTACAAGATATCTGCTTGGGAAAATTAAGCAGCACACACTTAATTTTACTTTTAGAATTGATTATAATCTCACCCCTGAACTTTCAATTCAATATTATGGTAGTCCATTTGCTTCGGCTGGAAGGTACAGCGAATTTAAAGTAGTAAAAGATCCAAAAAACTCAGAATATAAAGATAGATTTTCTTTACTTAATCCTGTTCTTAATGGAAACACTTATCAAGTTTCTGAAAATAATAACCATCAAGTTGATTATGCATTTTCCGATCCCGATTTCAATTTTTTTCAATTTAGATCTAATCTTGTACTGAGATGGGAATACCTTCCCGGTTCTCAAATTTATATTGTCTGGGCACAGGAAAGAACAAATTATATTAACCCCGCAAATTATACTGTCTATAGTGCATTATATAAATTAACAAATATCTATCCTAATAATATTTTTCTTATCAAATTAAATTATTGGTTTTCGATATGAAACAGAAATTAAATATTCTAGTAACTATTGCATTATTTTTAATAGCAATTGTAAATACAAGTGCACAACAATCTATTGCGATTGATTCTGCTGTTATTACCGGTAAATATAAAATACCTAATTGCCCTGATTGGCTTAATAATGCCGTATTTTATCAAATCTATCCGCAAACTTTTTATGATTCAGATAGTGACGGTATCGGAGATATTAAGGGAATCATTGAAAAACTAGATTATGTAAAAAGTTTAGGAGTTGACGGTATCTGGATTAACCCATTTTTTGAATCCCCCTTTCACGACGGAGGCTATGATATTTCAGATTATTACAAAGTAGCTTCCAGATATGGTACAAATGATGACGCAAAAAGGATGTTTGCAGAGGCTGAAAAAAGAGGGCTTAAAATAATATTCGATTATGTTGTTAGCTATACAAGTATTGATAATCCGTGGTTTCAGGAATCTGCTAAGCAGGAAAAAAACCAATATTCCAATTGGTATATCTGGACTAATAACACATGGCTGAATCCGCCTGAGGAATATAAAGATTCTTTTATAAAAGGATATAGTACGCGTAATGGTCAGTTTATGCGTAACTTTTACTGGAATGAACCTGCTCTTAATTTTGGGTTTGCTAAACCGGAAAAAGATTGGATGCTCCCTATAAATCATCCAGATATTTTAGCGCTGCAAAACGAACTGAAAAAAGTCCTGCGATTCTGGATGGATATGGGAGCAGATGGTTTTAGAGCTGATATGGCAGGTGCTCTTGTAAAAAATGCTAATATAACAGGAAATGATCAATTCTTTAATACAAGAGACGAAGGAACAAAGAAATTCTGGAATGAGATAAGGGAGATTTTTGATAAGGAGTATCCAGATGCATTTATGGTATCTGAGTGGTCGTATCCTGAGGCTGCTTTAGACGGCGGCGGATTCCATGCAGATTTTTTTCATTGGTTTGCCGGTTATAATGACCTTTTACAAAAGGAAGGCTGGCGGATTCTAAATGGTTATTCGGAAGGTCATAGTTTTTTTGATAAGGAAGGTAAGGGAGACATTGGTAATTTCCTAAGAACATATTTGGATCAATATAATAAAACTAAAGGAAAAGGTTACATCCTGCTTCCCCTGGGAAACCACGATTTATCAAGATTGAATATAAGACGAACAAATAAAGAGCTTGAGATGATTTTTGCATTCTCAATGGCTATGCCGGGAATACCATTTATATATTACGGTAATGAAATAGGCATGCGTCAATTGAATAATATGCCTTATGTTGAGGGAGCTTATAAGCCGCGTGCAGGGGCACGGTCACCAATGCAATGGAGTTCAGGCAAAAACTGTGGTTTCTCAACTACAGAATCAAGCAAACTTTATTTGCCTGTTGATACAACTGCCGATGTACCTAATGTTGAAACGGAAGAAAATGATCCTAATTCATTGCTCAAACATGTACGTAAACTTATTCAAATGAAAAAGAGTGAACCTTCTTTAGCTGCTTATGCAGAATTTGTTCCTGTGTATGCAAAGGAAAACACTTATCCCTTCATATTTGCAAGAGCAAATGGTGAGAATGTTATTTTAGCAGTTTTTAATCCGGCTTCTCAGGAAAAGACTGCAAGTTTTTCATTAAATTTAAGTGTTAAAGAATTCCAATTGATTTCAGGAGATAAATCAAATATCGAGAAAAAGGGAAATAGATATAATTTGATAATCAGCGGGCAGACATATTCTATTTATAAGCTTATTTATTGACAATATAAAATTCTATTTTGGGGCTGAATTATAAGGGTCGGGGTAAAATCCTTCTTGTTTCTTATTAATCCTCATTTTAAGGTATAATTATTGCTTTCCTTTTAGACAAAGGGCAAAAATGAAACAAATAACAATAATTCATTCAAAAAATGTCCCAATTTTAAGAAAATGTTAAATTCTAGTAAAAATGATTTATTCTGGTAAAAAAAATTATTGGGTTCCGTTTTTTTTCGTAACAATTATTGTTTTGATTCTAATCTTAATTGTATTTATCACCCCCAGCCTTACAATAAAAACATTTTGCCAAGTTTATCCAAAAGAAGAATGGACTTTAATTAGGGGAAATAATGGTGAAATAATCTCCAATACTGTTGACTATGAAAAAGGTCATACTATTCAATATTGTCTGAATCAGTTTGAAAGAGGCGAATATGTTTCATTAAAATTTTCTAATGAACTAAATCATGAAGATTTTATTACTAAGGGTGATACGATTGCATCAATAATTTCCAGCGAAGTTGAAGATAAATTAATAACTGTTGAGGGTGAACTTAATGTTGCATTCGCTAATCTGAAATCTCAAAGCACCGGCCAAAAAGAATCTATGGTTAGGGAAGCTGAAAATAAATTAAGATATACTGAGGAAAAGATTAAAGAACAAAGTGTATTATACAAACGTATCAGTGCTTTATATGGAAAAGGTTTTAGCTCCCAGCAGGAATATGATGCTCAGAAATGGATTATTGATCTGCTGGAACTGGAAAAACAGATCTATAAAGCTGAAGTTGAAAATGTTTCAACTGGAGTAAAAAGAGAAGAAATAAATTTAATTGAATCGCAAATTAATTCAATTAAGCAGAACCTTGGTTTTCTTAAAAATAGAAAAAATAATTTGACTATAATCTCACCCATATCAGGATCGATGACAAATATCTTTTCTGCCGATACATTATTGGATATAATTAATTATCAAGAGATAGTACTTAATATGCCTGTAAAGATTGAGGATCTTGAATTAATAAAAAAAGGTCAGAATATAAAAATTAATATAATTGATTTCGAAAAAGAATATTCAGGATTTATTCTATCAATATCACATAAAGTGGAATTCTTAAATAACCAGCAAGTGGTTTTCGTATCTGTTAATGTCGTAAATAATGACGGGAAACTATTACCCGGTATGATCAAAGAGAGCTATTTGCAAATAAAAAAAATTACTTTTTATGAATATATTCAAAGGCTCTTAACAACTTAAAGTGGCTAGAAACGAAAATAAATATTTGGTTCCAAATAAGTGGAAGGATGATTTAAGAAATGATATGATAATTCATCTCAATCACGACTTCTATTCGGAATTGAGACCTGCAAAGGAGTATACTGTAAGAAGTATCTATCTGGATTCACCCGGATTAACATCGTATTACGAAAAATTAGCAGGTGTTAAGATTAGAAATAAATTCAGAGTAAGAGGATACAATGAATTAACTCTAAACAGTAAGATTTTTGCTGAAATTAAAAGGAAAAATGATTCCTTTGTTTCCAAAGATAGAGCTCCTATCTACTATAATGAATTAAACAATTTTTTGGATTTCTCAGATATATCTAAAATTGAAAATCATAGTATTGAATATGGGAAGCGTCTGAAATCCGCGGGGAATTTCTTATACTATTTAAAAGAGAGATAAATTAAAACCTGTAATAAACGTCATTTATGAAAGAGAAGCATTCGAGTGTAAATTCGGTTCCGGATTGAGAGTAACTTTCGATATGAATATTAGAAGTTTTTTGACACATTCATTTAATGATCTCTTTGAAAACAAAAATATGAAAACTCTATATACTTCAAGTTTTGTACTGGAAATTAAATACAACAAAGTACTCCCGTCATGGGTATCAGGAATCATTTATAAATACAACTTAAACAAAGAATCTATTTCTAAATATGCTTTATCCACTGAACGATATCTTAAAGACAATTTAATGATTTATTCTTTATAATTGAGAAGTACATGCTAGAAAATTTTCAGTCCGTAAACATTTTTACCCCTTCATTAGACGGTATAATTAGCAACATTATAATCAGTTTAATATGCAGCTTTGCCGTGTCTTTGATTTATCGATACACGTATAAAGGACCGGGTTACTCCGAAAGTTTCGTCCATTCAATTGTCTTTTTATCTGTAATAACATCTTTGGTAATTATGGTAATTGGAAATAATCTTGCGAGGGCTTTCGGTCTTGTAGGAGCACTATCTATTATCCGTTTCAGAACAGCAATCAAAGATACTGTAGATATTGTATATATTTTTCTGGGCTTGACCATAGGAATGGCTTCCGGTGTAGGATATCACAAGATTGCAATTGCTGGAACTATAATTATAGGATTAATATTAATATTATTTTCAAAAACCAACTTCAGGTATTTTAATTCCAACCAATATATCCTACAGTTCTCTTATTCAAATGGCAACCTCAGAGATGAAGAGTTTTCAAACATAATATACAATTATTGCAGAAATTATGAAATTATTAATATTCGTTCATTACCGGATAATTCTACAGAATATACTTTTTATTTAAGGATAAGAAAAAGTAGCGACAGTAAATTCATTATTGATGATCTAAAAAAGATAAAAGGAACTGGTAACTTAAGCCTTTATTTTGATAGGCAGAATTCATAAATCTGATTCAAGTAGAATGCAGAACTTTCTTTAATCGAGTATAAAGCCTTTAGTAATTAAAAACTGTCATCTCTTAAAAATCTACTTTTGTGTACTTGTATTATCAGGTTCAAAATCAAGCACTATTGAATTCATACAAAATCTTTTTCCTGTTGGGGGAGGGCCGTCATCAAATACATGTCCGAGATGTGCACCGCACCTTCCGCATAAAACCTCAGTCCTGTTCATTCCAAAAGATGTATCCGTTTTATAAATTACACTCTTGGGTCTTATTGTTTCAAAGAAACTTGGCCATCCGCATGAACTTGCAAACCATGAATCGGAGCGGAATAATGCATTTCCACACGCAGCACAATAATAAGTGCCTATACCGGTGGAGTTCCAGTATTTGCCTGTAAATGCCCTCTCTGTTCCTTTATTTCGGGCAATTTGATATATACTATCTGGTAATACTTTTTTCCATACTGAATCTGGAAGATCTAATGTAGTTGTATCTGTTCTAGAATAATAAGGATTATTTGGATGCTGTGTCTCTTCCATAGCCTTCGTATCTCCCTTCGTCATATCTGTTTTATTTTGACAGCCTATCATTACAAAAGCTGCAGTTATTAAAAATATAAATATTAGTTTCATAATAAAATTTGTTTTTTATTCTAGCTATATCAGTAAAACATGTTAAATTGCTTTATTCTATATTTTTATTAGCAATTAAACAATTAAACAATTAAACAATTAACAATTAACCCAATCATTTGTTTCAGAACTTTTTAATATAGCATCAATTACTTTCATATTATTTACGGCATCATATAAAGGTGTTGGAACTTCGGTATCGTTTAATACAGCCTTTGAGAATGCATCTCCCTGTAAAGTATATTGATCTACTGGATCAAATACAATCTCTTCATTTTTTTCTTTAGTAAATAGCAAGATTTTAGTTTTTTTGTCAGGTGGAGTATTAACAGGGATTTCAACTTCAATCCTTCCGGAAGTTCCGATAATATTCGCCCTTTGATATGGCATTAATTGTGTTGAACAGGTAAATCCTGCTGTGACACCTAATGTAAAATCTAGTATCCCTGAAGTCAATCGATCAGTTTTCATCTCAGGGTCTAAATCGATGGTACTTATTACACGTACCGGTTCTTTATCAAGTATAAATCTTGGAAATGAAATGCAGTAGCAGCCGATATCCATTAACGCTCCGCCTCCATTTCCTACTTTATTGCGTATATTGTCAGGATTTATATTAAAGTAGGAAAAAAATGACTGGATATTTTTTACTTCCCCTATTTTACCCTCTTTTACCAGTGATTTGGCTTTTATCCATTGTGGATGAAAACGATACATAAAAGCTTCCATTACTTTTAATTCCGGATATTTTTGAGAAGCGGCTATGAGTGAATTAGCTTCTTCTGCATTCATCCCAATTGGTTTTTCGCAAAGAACATGCTTGCCTGCTTGAAGAGCCTTTATGGTCCAGGGAACGTGCATATCGTTAGGAAGTGGATTGTAAACCGCATCTATTTCAGGATCATTGAGTATTTCTTCATATGAACCATAAGCCTTTTGAATATTAAGCTTTTTCGCTGCTTCTTTTGCTTTCTGAATATTTCTTGAGGATATTGCTGAGATATCACAATATTCTCCTTTCTGCATTCCGGGAATTACCTTCCCTACACCTATATTAGCTGTACTTAAAATACCCCAGCGGATTTTATCTTTTGCCATTAATTTCCCTAAAAATTAGTTTTTAAAACATATTAATTAAAAAATATTAATTTATCACGAAACTAATGATTTTTTATAAATTTTACATATCTATCCGGATAAAAATTAAAAGAAAGGGATTTTACTTCCCCCTCCCCTTTACTAAAGGGGAGGGTTGGGGTGGGGTTAACTTATCTCTTTAAAGCCAAATCATTTTTCTTACTACTTCCAGCCGCTTTAATACTTCCGTTTTTGAAATATTTTAATTCAGGCAGATGACGCAGATCTTGCACTCGTTCAGGTGAATAGCCAAGCTTCTCAAAATCTAAAATTCCATTTTCAGAATGACAGCTTTGACAGCTTAATCCTTCTTTTTGTATTCCATGATTAACCATTAATGTTCCAAATTGTCTCATCCATTTAGGTTCTACATTTCTTAATTTCCCCTTATCATTTAAAGGATAGGTGGTCGACCAGTTATCCACTCCAAAGTAGTGCATAAAATCGTCCATCATATATTCTTTGAATGGGAGCTCGTACATTCTTTTTACTATCGGAGTTCCAATTGCTTTAATTACCGCTTCTTTTGGATTCCCGGTTTCATAATATGTCGGATAATCAAATGGAAGGATCATTGCTCCGAAAGGTCCGCGATTTGACATATCTTCATACATGTGTGCGTTAAATAATTTAAATGGATAAATCTTGCTCTCACCCATATTTTCAAGCGGCAGTAGGTTTTGAAAAATTACTTCTCTTCTTTTTTCTATCATATCTTGAGGAAGCTGTGATAGAGTATTCTTGACAGCAGTTAAATAATTATCAATTTCACTGTCATTCATGTTAAAGTATCTTTTCAGATTTTCCTTTACCTCCTTTAATGCTTCTGGATTTGAAATCCTGGTCATCTGATCCATCAATGGATTATACTTATCATTTTTATTAGGGTTGTTTCCAAGAGCATTTGCCAGAAAAGTTCCGTTACCGTTAAACCATAAATATGTGAACCCTACTCCTGATTTACCCGAACGTAAAACATCAGTTGGCAAATACATACCTTCTTTGGAATCCCATGTGGGATTCACCCAATCTCTTAATACAACATTTTCATTCTGGAGATCTTTAATATGGCAAGTTTCGCATGCTACTCTGGCTACATGCCCGTTCAATATTACCCTTGTAAGTTCATTTTTAGTATGCGGGGCAGATGTATGACAATTTTCACAGGCAACTGCCTTACCAGGTAGATCATTCGCAATTAAATCTGTCCCTTTATTTCCTCTTGGTATTTTATGTCCTTCGGGAATATGGCAATCAATGCATTGAATTCCTGCAGCATAATGAATATCATCTTCTGGACTGAAAGGATTTCCTCTTTTGCTTCCTTCATGAATAACTCTTTTATTTTTATATCCCAAGCTTTTTGCAGAAACATTGTTAGCATAAGTATCTCCGCCCATGTTGTGCTGATGACAGTTTAGACAATTCTCATTAGAAGGTTTTGTTACTGTCATTGCCGCCCGCATCGTTCTATCCTGGTTCCATCGATAACCAACGTTATCTTTAATCACGTATTTATAATTCATATCATATGTTTGAGAATGGCAAATTAGGCAGTCGATACCATCTTTGGCTGATGAGGGTACTTCCCCGATAGGCATCATATCTTCTGTTGCAGGCTGGTAATTACCTCCAATATGACATGCTCCGCAGCCTTCGCTTCTATAGACCACTGCTCCGTTAAGACTATCAGGTTTTGAGGCTATCAATGCAGCCCACCCGGTCCATGAAAAACTACCTGGTATACCGCAGGCTCTGTCTATTTTGCCAACCGGAATAGGTCTGCCAGTCTCATTAACTTTTTTACCATTATAGCCGTAAGTTGAAAAGCCGGCAGCCATTCTTTGAAATTTGAAATGAACAGATTCTATTACATCTTCCATTGTATTAACAGTTTCATTTGAGCCGTCGGATTTATGAACTGTCATTTCTTCATGGCATTTCAAACATGTTTTAGGTCCTTCATATTGTAGAATTCCTGCATCCCTAAAATACTTTATATGAGAAAAATTTGTCTTTGCAAGAAAAGAAGGTGTATTCATCAGCATTTCGATCTTTACTTTTCTGCTGAATTCGTTTGTTTCACCTTTAGTCTGATCCTCTGCTCTTTTCAATCTTTCTTTATAAGTTAATTCTTTAGCTAACTTTTCAAACCGCTCGCCGGTTATTTCCCTGCTTGAGTTAAAAGTTAATTTCCCGTTTTTTACCCCCGTATACCATTCAAAGAACGGGTGGTATAAAAATTCATAGGAAATAAAAATTAGAATAAATATACCTATTATTACGGCATTTATTTTCGCTGTTTTAGTTCTCATAAGCTGAAGCAGCCTTGCTTTCATTACTAACCTCTTTTTGATTTTGTTTGTCCGGATGATGTTCCTGCCTAAACGATGTATTTGCGTGCCATCCGGTTATCATTGCTTTAAAATTGCTGAAAATTGTCGTTCCCGTAGTTGCCAGATAAATGTGGCCAATCATAAAAATTGAAAGTATAAAACCTATCGATGTATGAAAAATAGCCGTAAGTGTTAAACCTGATATCCCCCATATTTCGTCAAGAATGAATTCAGGGAATAGTAATACCCAGCCGGATACCACCAGTAAAGGAAAAATAATATACATTATCTTCAAATAGGTAATCTGCTGTAAAGGATTAAATTTTTGTTCTTTTGTTGTTTCAAACGGATGTGATTCGTTCTGAAATATTCCCGATATATAAAATTTTATCTGAACTAATAGTCTCTTAAAAATCCCCTTAAGTCTCGGTACATATTGTTTGTAATTCCCGGAGGTAATGTTCATTATAAAAAAGAAGAGATAATTAATTGTCAAAGTTATTCCCGGAAATATTGTGGATTAACACTGCATTCTGAAAATTTATAATTGGCGATTTTGTATTTACATACTGTAAATTTATTCCGGAGAAAATCAGGCTGAAGAACAAAAGGGCATTAAGCCAATGCCATATTCGAAGCCATCTGGGATAAAAATATTCTTGATTATTACTCATCACTTTTCCTTTTCTTAGAATTCCATCTTAAAAAGCTATGTAGTGTTAATGCAATTATCATCAAACCGAATATAATGAAGCTGAGAAGGTTCAAATAATAATTTCTAGTAGCTCCGATTACATAGGAGTTATTTAGAATTACGGCATTTATAAATCCTTCTTTGTTTCTCTCTTCTTTTGTTTGAAACCTGTAAAGGGACTGCACCAGGATTGAATTGGCTGAATGGCATCCAATACAATTTTTTAAAGCTCTTTCTTTAGGTAAAATTTTATGAGAAACACCTGCCGAACTTAGCTGTGTATGGCAGTCAATGCATCTTACAGATTTCCAGTGTAAATCTTTATGGGGAAGCCAGTCATGAGCGGTATTTAAATCAGGAACTACTTCATCTGTAAAGCTTGCAGTTCTTGTTTTATTGTTATGACATTCAAGGCATATATGATTATCATATAAAACCGTCTTTTTTATCTCTGTATTATTACGGGCATTTATTTTAAAGCTATGCGGGTCATGACAGTTAAAGCAAGTAAATTTATTACCGAATTTTATATAGTGGATACTCTGTTTAAAATCCTTTTCTATTGTCTTAAAGCTGTATTTAAAAAGTTTTGGATTATCCTGGTGGCAATTTAAACAGTAGAGATTTTCACTTTTTAGATTTGCCGGATGAGGAAAGGATTTAAAATCAGGAGAATGACATTCAATACATTCAATGTTTTTATGATTTGAATTATAAAAATTTTCCGGAATTACCGAAAGGTTTTTCAATAAGCCGCTCTGCGGATCTCTGTATCCCAGAGTAGACATTGAATGGCATTTTAAGCAGCTTTGATTTTCTTGTTTATTCTTTTGGGAAGGGCTTTCGCCAAATAAATTTTCTATTAATATTAATTCAGCCAGTATTAATAATGTAAACTTCCCCAAAAATTTTCCCATATATATTAAAGGCTTTATCGTTTAATAAAATTATAATTTGTCTAATTTTTCCCGCCTCCTACTTTGCCTTGCTCGTTATTAAATCTTTAATTTTCCCGCATTCAGTAAAGTCTTTGTATACATTGCAGTTCCGGCATTCCTTATTATAGCAACTATTATTCAAATGCTTGAATGACCAGCAAGGTTGGGAGTGAGATATAAAAGCTTCACAATTTTTTCGGTCATCTGGCGAACAATCATTAATTTCCCAGCAGGGAATTAATGAATAAATTGCCTTAATACCATTAATGCTTATTTTACTAACATTAATCGCTCTTCTTATACATTGTAATCTTTGTATATCCGACTCAGAATAAAGACGATGGCTCGATTCCTTTTTAAAAGGTAAAATCAACCCCTCTTTTTCATACATTCTAAGGGTATGTACGGAAACCCCTAAAATCTTTGCTGCACTGCTGATTGGATATAATGGTATTTCAAAATTCTCTATTTGTTCCACTTACGACTCTAAAATTTTATATTTATAAATATCAAATTTACTGCCATTTATAAGTATGCATTATTCATTTCTTTTTGTAACATTTAACAAATCTATATTTTCACTATCAAGAATTAAATTATTATCTTTCTTTTTTAAGAGAAGTGGAAAATTGGACTCAAAAAGTTATTTAGTTGGTGTTATTTCGGATACTCATGGTCTTCTTCGCCCTGAAGCTGAAAAATATCTAAAAGGAAGTGATCTAATAATACATGCCGGAGATATTGGAAGTGTTGAAATAGTAAACAAATTAAAAAAACTAGCACCTGTGAAAACAATAAGAGGAAATATTGATAAAGATAAATGGACCGAAGAATTTCCTGAGACTCTTGATTTAAAGATTAGAAATATAAGGCTTTTCGTTATTCATAATATTAAGGACCTGGAATTCAACCATGAAAAAAAGAAATATGATTTAATAATCTCCGGACATTCACATAAACCTTCAATAAAAGAGGAGAACGGAGTTATATTTCTAAATCCGGGAAGCGCAGGAAAACGAAGATTTAATTTACCAATTTCGATAGCAAAGCTGAAAATTAAAGAAAATAAAATATCCGCAAAAATAATTGAATTAAATGTCTAAAAATCTATTGCCCTCGGCTTCAGCCGGGGGAGTAGTGAATAAAAATAAAGATGGCTTTAGCCGCATAAGGATAACAGATATGGCTGAAGCTTATGATTATTTTTTATAATTTATAATATGAAAATATTTAAGAAAATCCTCTTCTTCTTCTCATTGTTCCTTCTTTATCTAATCGTTAAAGAATTTATAGAACTATACAACCTTTCAAAATCTATCCATCCTTATTTTGCTTACGCAGTTATTCTTATTCTTACAGCTTTTTTGATTTATTTTGCATTTATTCCTATTTACCAGATATTTAAAATGCCTCAAAATTATGCTCCCGTGAAAAACAGGAATGATGTCCCTGCTCTTATAGAAAAAAGAATTAATAATTTTAAGAAGAATAAGTTTTTATTAAGCTCTAATTTTGATTTTAGTTTAATTACCAATGATGAAGAAAGTCACAAAAAAATTATATCTTTTCTCGAAAAAGAAAGCGATAGAATAAGAAAAAAATATGTCTCAAAGCTATTTTATAGTACAAGTATTTCACAAAACGGTTTTATTGATGCAATATTAATCTTATCATCAAGCGTAAACCTGATCAAAGAAATCTTTATCCTCTATCAGGGAAGGGTAACAAATAGAGATTTATTTATTATTGCAAAGAAGGTTTATTATTCGATTGCAATCGGTGGTTCGGAAGGGGTAGAATATGCTGCAGATGAAATATTTTCAAAGTTGAGTACCGAAGGAATGAAAAGTATACCGTTTGCTAATAAAATACTCAGCTCTTTAGCGGATGGCTATGTAAATGCTGCACTCCTTACTCGTGTTTCATTAATAACCGAAAATTATTGCAAGTATGTTTTTATAGAATCCGACAGGGATCTTTATCCCTCTTCGAAATTCATTATAACAACAACCCGTTTCGTAACTTCAGATATTTTAAACCTGGTTAACCGGAGATTATTAAAAACTCCAAAAGAAAAATTAGAAAATATATTCAAGAAAACTCCGAATCCTCTAGCATTTATACTTGGCAAAAAAAGAATTGAATTAGAAGAGGGGATTGAGGAATAAATATACTATAATTCATTTATCTTCATAAAAATCTTCTCATCTATTTCAACTCCCTCTTTTATATTTCTCTTTTTATTGATTAAGACTCTTTCACCTGGATAATAAATATCCGTTCTTTCATCTATTGCCTCTGCAGATTTAAAATATGACAATATTTCATTTATTAGTTGATTATTTTCTGCTTCACTGGAAAAAAGACAGGGGTTAATCGTAATATATATTTGCGAAGGTCCTTTTTCACCTTCCGCTAGCGAAAGATCTTTAGTAGCTCGTCCCCCTGACAACAAAGCTGCAATTATATCAAGTACAAAAGATAAACCCGCACCCTTCCAATAACCAATGGGTAAAGGTCTTTCAGACTTAATAATACTACCCGGATCATCGGTTAAATTTCCTTCCTTATCAAAACCCCCTGGAAAAGGCAATTTTCTTCCATGTCTTTCCATATTCAACATTTTACCATAAGAGAATTGGGACATAGCCGTATCAAGCACAATATTTCCATTTTTTCTAGGTATTGCTATTACTAAAGGATTATTCCCCGTTTTGGCTTCTTTTGCTCCCCATGGTGGAAGATTTGGAATTGTATTTGTCCAGCATATCAAAATAAAACCTCTATCGGCAGCATGCCAGCCGAAGTAGCCGGCTCTCATCCAATGGTTCGAGTTTTTTAATGCAATACACCCGATTCCATGCTGTTTTGCAAGTTCAATACCTCTGTCGGTCATGCGCAAAGCAATTAGTGGTCCGGCACCATATTTACCATCCCACTGTTCAAATGCACCGAAGGAATTAATTAATGAAGGATAAACATTGGTTTTTACGGATCCGTTTTCAATGCATTGAATAAACCCGGCGAATCTATTTATACCATGCGATTCTACACCTGCACATGTATTATCCGTAAAAATTTCAGATAATACTTCTGCATCGGTTTCAGAGAAGCTATATTTAATTAATTTATGCTTTAATAAATTTTTTAATTCATCAAACGATAATTTCAATTATATTCATCCCAGCTTTTTATTTCAAGATCGGAAATCGAATATCTTTGTAATGATTTAATAAACCGTTTGGCAAACTGTGTATTGGTCAGTACTGGTATATTCAAATCTATTGCTTTACGTCTTACAATATAATCACTATCCAGTTCTACTTTCTCGGTAGTTTTGGGAATATTAATTACCAGGTCAATTTTTCCGTCATTAAGAAAAGTTAAAATACTCGGTTCCATATTATCAAAAGGTCTATGCAGCTCTTCTACTTCGATTCCATTCTCTTTATAGAAATCTGCAGTACCTTTGGTGCCGTAAAATTTTAATCCCATACCGTTCAGGATATTTATTTCATCGAGAATTTCCGCTTTTTGTTTTAAAGTCCCTGTTGAAAGTAAAACACCTTTCTTTGGAACCTTATGCCCCGTGGAGAGCAGGCTTTTTAGAAATGCCTCATTAAAATCATCACCAAGACAGGCAACCTCTCCGGTTGAGGACATTTCAACTCCTGTAACCGGATCAGATCCTCTCAGCCTGGTAAAAGAAAACTGTGAAGCTTTTACTCCAACGTAATCAAGATCAAATGAAGACTTGTCAATTTTGGGTACCTTTTCTCCAAGCATCAGTTTTGTAGCTATTTCAATAAAATTTATTTTCAAAGTTTTCGAAACAAAAGGGAAACTTCTCGAAGCTCTAAGATTACATTCGATAACCTTAACATCATTGTCCTTGGCAATAAATTGAATATTAAATGGGCCTGTAATCTCGAGTTCTTTTGCTATCTGCTTAGTAATCATTTTAACCCTGCGCATGGTTTCAAGGTACGTGCGCTGCGGAGGCAGTACAATGGTTGCATCTCCGGAATGTACCCCGGCATTTTCTACATGTTCTGCTATTGCATAACAAAATAAATTCCCTTCATTTGCCACTGCATCGACTTCTATTTCCCTTGCATCGGTTATAAATTTACTCATTACTACAGGATGTTCTCTGTTTATATTCGTTGCTTTTTGAAGATACATTTCAAGCTCATCTTCGGTTAGAACAATGCTCATTGCAGCACCGCTAAGTACATAACTGGGACGAATCAAAACAGGGTATTGAACTTTACGTGCAAATTCTTTTGCTTCATCAAGGCTTCTCAGTTCTTTCCACTCAGGCTGATCAACATTTATTTTATCTAAAATCTGCGAAAATTTATGTCTGTTTTCAGCATTATCTATCTGTATTGGAGATGTCCCTAAAATTTTCAACCCGGAATTATGGAGCTTCATCGCTAAGTTGTTGGGCACCTGCCCCCCCATAGAAATTATTATTCCTTCCGGGTTTTCTTTGTCATAGATATCGAGGACACGTTCAAATGTTAATTGTTCAAAGTACAGCTTGTCGCATATATCATAATCGGTGCTTACTGTTTCCGGGTTACAATTTATCATTATGGTCTTTTTATCAATCTTATTTAATGCCATTACAGCATTAACACAGCACCAGTCAAATTCAACAGATGAACCTATTCTATAAGGACCGCCCCCCAGAACAACAATCTGGTTAGCTTCTCCGAGCGGAATATCATCTTCATTACCATGGTAAGTCAAATAAAGATAGTTGGTTTGAGCAGGATATTCTGCAGCTAACGTATCAATTTGCTTTACAACCGGAGTTATTCCTAGTTCCTTTCGATATTCTCTTACACCAAGTTCGGTGGAATTTGTTAAACGGCTTATTTGAAAATCCGAAAATCCGTTCATTTTCGCTTCTTTCATCAGATCTTTTGAAACATCAAAAAGCATTATATCCGCAAGCTTCTTTTCGGTTTCTATAATATTTTTCATCTTATAAAGAAACCATTTGGTAATTTTTGACAATTGATAAATTTTATCTATTGAAAAACCGCATTTCAATGCCTGCGCTATAGCAAATATCCTTTTATCTGTAGGTTCGGATAATTCTTTCTCAAGATCCTCAAAGGAAAGCTCGTTTCCTGAAAAACCTGCCATACCAACATCAAGCATCCTTATTGCCTTCTGTAGCACCTCTTCGAATGACCTGCCGAGAGACATAACTTCACCCACCGATTTCATTTCCGTGCCAAGCTGCGTACTTACCTGCTGGAACTTTTGTAAATCCCATCTGGGAAATTTAAGCGCTACATAGTCTAATGCCGGTTCAAAACAAGCAGAGGTTTCTTTGGTAATAATGTTTTCTACTTCATTCAGTGCATATCCTAGCGCCAGTTTGGTAGCAATAAATGCAAGCGGATATCCCGTAGCTTTTGACGCAAGTGCAGAGCTTCTGCTTAATCTTGCATTGACTTCTATAATTCTGTAGTCATCTGAATTTGGATCAAGCGCATACTGGATATTACATTCTCCGATAACTCCAAGGTGACGTATTAATTTGATTCCAATTGAACGCAGTTTAAAGTTCTCTTTTGCTGAAAGAGTCTGTACCGGTGCTATAACTACACTGTCCCCCGTATGTATTCCCATTGGATCTACATTTTCCATCGAACAGATTGTTATACAATTATTATATCTGTCCCTGATAATCTCATATTCGACTTCTTTCCAGCCACGCAGCGATTCTTCAATTAAGATTTGATTAGTAAATGAAAAAGCCTTACGGGCTTTATCAAGAAGTTCAGCTTTATTATTAACGATCCCCGATCCTAACCCGCCAAGTGCATATGCAATTCTGACCATAACCGGGTAACCTATTATTTCAGCAGCTTCAACTGCCTCTTCAATGCTTTCTGCTGTCCGGCTGCTTGCAACTTTTAATCCAATCTCCGTTACTTTATTTGCAAATCGCAGCCTGTCTTCCGTATCCTGAATTGCCTCAACTGGAGTTCCCAGCACTTTAATATTGTTTTTATGGAGGATACCTTTTTCATAAAGTTCGACCCCTACATTTAAAGCCGTTTGTCCGCCGAATTGAAGAAGTATACTGTCTGGCTGTTCTTTTTCAATAATCCTCTCAACAAATTCCGCCTTGATAGGTAAAAAATAAACTTTATCTGCAAAATTTTCTGAGGTCTGAATTGTAGCAATATTGGGATTAACAAGAATAGAAGTGATTCCATCTTCCTTAAGTGCCTTGATTGCCTGGCTCCCGGAATAGTCAAATTCACCCGCCTGGCCAATCTGCAAAGCACCGGAACCGAGAATTAAAACTTTTTTTGCTTTTCCTTTTTTAATCATTTACTGACCTCACAAACATATCAAAAATAAATTCGCTGTCATCCGGGCCGGGTGAAGCTTCTGGATGAAATTGCGCACCAAAAAATGGTTTGGCTATATGAATTAAACCCTCATTTGTTCCATCATTATCGTTTGTAAACCATTCACGCCAATCCTCCGGGAGTGTATCGCTGTCTATTGCATAACCATGATTTTGAGAGGTTATATAACATCTTTTCGTCCCCGTTTCATTTGCCGGCTGATTATGGCTTCTGTGTCCGTATTTTAATTTATAAGTATCAGCACCCGCCGCTAATGCTAAAATCTGACACCCTAAACAAATTCCTAGAATTGGTATATGTTTCTCCATTGCCTTTTTTGTATTTTCAATTGTAGACTTACACATCTTCGGATCCCCCGGTCCATTTGAAATTACAATGCCGTCTACTGCTATCTTTGAAAAATCAAAATCATAAGGCACCCTTAAAACTGAAATATTTCTTCCCAGAAAAGCTTTAATAATATTATTTTTAGTCCCGCAATCCACCAAAATAATTTTCTTCCCGTTACGATTATACTCAATTGGATCTTTAACACTCACTTCACCCACAAGGTCGAGCTTATTTATATCCTGAAATTCCATCGCATCGTTTTTATCTACCACAATTTTCCCTAACATTGTCCCTTTTTCTCTCAATCTTCTTGTAAGCATTCTCGTATCAATTCCATATATACCCGGAATTTTTTGCTCCTGCATCCACTCTGATAAAGATTTCTTCCCATTCCAATGCGAATATTCAAATGAATAATCAGAAATAATCAATGCCCGGCAATGAATTTCATTCGATTCAAAATATTTGTATATGCCATCTTCTTTTTCATAATCCGGCACTCCATAATTGCCTATCAAAGGGTAAGTAAAAACTAAAATCTGTCCTCTATAAGATGGGTCTGTCATTGTTTCAGGATACCCTACCATCCCTGTATTAAAAACCACTTCTCCGTTAGTGCTTCCGGCATAGCCGAATAAATAGCCCGTGTATTCCGTCCCATCCTCTAAAATTAATTTTGCAGTTTTTTTCTCATCTGACATTTGTTATACCTTTATTCTGAATTTCAAAAAAATAGCCACTCATTGAGTGGCTATAAATTATAGTCCGTTAAAAAACCCCGATATTATTTTCTTGAAAAATTTTTCTAAACCGATCAACTACTTTCCAAATTTTAATTTTCTAATATATGATAAACTGATTTTTAAAACAACGTCAATTCTTAAAAAAATAATCAAATATTAAATTCGTCACTGTGTTAAGCATAGACAAATAATTTATTTCACCTCTCATTTAATACTTCTCTGAATTATCCTAATATTTACTTTAGCCTCAAATCCATCTCAGATACGCTCCACATACGCTTCCACATACGCTCCACATACGCTTTAATTGCCGTCAGCTTAGC
The DNA here is from genome assembly GCA_963742995.1 of uncultured Ignavibacteriales bacterium. Taxonomy (GTDB): domain Bacteria; phylum Bacteroidota; class Ignavibacteria; order Ignavibacteriales; family Ignavibacteriaceae; genus CAVQBP01. Next base: position 10,849 of record CAVUOL010000050.1, on the reverse strand, counting down.
TGACGGAAAATAATATTAAAACATAAATTTTGAGGCTTTAGCCTCATAAATAAATTTATCCTTGTAATAGATATGATTATTTTCTATAAAATGATATAAAATGACTTTTATTTTATATTGAAATAATATATATAGTCTTTATAAAAATATTCTTTTTAATGCTTTTTCGAATAAATAATTTATCTTTTGCCGGTATTTTTCTCCAATTAAAATTTCCTCCCATATTTTATAAATAATCAATATGAAAAGTCAAAAATTATCCAAAAGTCCCAAAATATTTATCCTCGATACAAATGTTATTCTGCATGACGCCAGTTCCATAAATAACTTCCAAGAGAATGATGTTATTATCCCCCTTCCTGTCATTGAGGAACTAGACCATTTTAAAGGGGTAGTCAGGTAATTAATCTAAATGCACGGGAATTTGCACGTACCCTGGATTCTCTTACCGGAACCGCAATTTTTAACGGCGGCGTCTCCATGGGTAAAGGAAAAGGAAAAGTTGGAATAGCCATCTCCAGAGGACTAAGTAACGAGATTAAGGAGATTTTTAAAGAAGATACCCCTGATCATAGAATCCTATCCATTGCTCTTGACTGGAACAAAAAAAGTAAAGAGAAATCCGTTATTCTTGTTACCAAAGATGTTAATCTTAGAATGAAAGCAAAAGCTCTCGGAATTCTTTCTGAGGATTATACTACAGACAGGATCGGCAGTGTTGAAGAGCTGTACAGCGGCAAGGAGATAGTCGAAAATTTCGACGATGACATTATAATTAAGTTTTTTCAAATCCCTTTTGAAGTACCCGCAGAAGAAATTTTGAAAAAATTAAAGGGTGAAGTATTACCGAATAAGTTCTATATTTTTAGAAATCCTAACCGCTCTGTCCTTGCTTATTTAGATCAGAACAAGGAAATGTTTAAAAAAATTGATAAAAATATTACCTATGGAATAAAGCCTCGGAATGCCGAACAAACTTTTGCAGTCGATTCTTTAACTAATATCGAGATTCCCCTGGTAAGCCTCACCGGAAAAGCAGGTACCGGCAAAACACTTTTAGCTCTTGCAAGTGCATTGAATATTAGAAAAAGCTACCGTCAAATATTCATTGCACGCCCCATTGTTCCCCTCAGCAACAAAGATATAGGCTTTCTTCCCGGAGATGTACAAAGCAAAATTGAACCTTATATGCAGCCTTTATGGGATAATTTAAGAGTTATTCAGGATCAATTTTCAGAAACCGATAAACAGTATCAGATTAATCACAAATATGGTAAAAGAAGAAAAGCTTGTAATAGAACCTTTATCATATATCAGGGGCAGAAGTCTGCAAAGAATATTTTTTATTGTTGATGAAGCACAAAATTTAACGCCTCATGAAATTAAAACTATTATTACAAGGGTGGGGGAAGGCTCAAAGATTGTATTTACAGGGGATATTTACCAGATCGATCATCCTTACCTTGATTCTCAATCTAACGGTATGTCATATTTGATTGATCACTTTAAGGGACAGAAACTATATGCACATATTAATTTAGAAAAAGGTGAAAGATCTGAATTAGCTGAATTAGCCAGTAACCTGCTATAAAAAATTAATTATGCAAGTTTTTACGTATCCTTTGTTTTATAAAATTGTCCTCAGGTTCGGCAATATTCCTTTAACATTGTTATTGCTGCTCTACCTAATCCCGTCCATTGTTTATGTAGATAAAGATCTTCTTCTAATTATTCCTTTGCTCATCTCTTCATTTCTAATATACTTTTTAAACAGACAGTATATAATGCTGTATAAAATTATTCCTTACAAGATTGTATTTGATAATAATAGGCTAATATGCAGTGATTTTTTATTCTCCAACAGGGAGATCATAATAAATCTGGAAGATGTTGATAAATTAAAAGGAGGGATTTTTGAAGGAAAAATCAGAGGTATTTTAAGAGTCTACGACGGAAGAAATCAAATTTACATCGGCTATTTTAATAAAATAAAGAATTCCCAAATGCTCGGAACAATTATATTGAGTAAAGTGACAAAATCTGTTTATGAGGATGTTATAAATAATATTACCTCTTTAAGAAACGCCCGAAAAAAATCAAAATAAATCGATAACTCAACCTCCAGGGTTTTCCTAAACCTTGGAGTTTTAAAATAATTCAATCAAAACTGTACTGTCTTTTCATCACTCAACCCCGAAATTCATTACGAAATAGCGTAGGTTTTCGACCAATTTTTCGTTTCTAAGCCATCGAAAATGAATCAAGCCACCCTTTACCCCTTCTTTACAAAAATCCCCCCTTAAAACGAATTTTTAATTGCAGCGAATAATTCATCTCCTATACCTTATTGTTAAGTCCTGCTTATGCCGCTGACTTTTTATTCTTGATTTTTCTAGAAACTAATAAAAATTAATTAATATTATCCCAATCAGGTACTTCTCTTGATGGTACTTTGGAAAGAATTTTTTTTGCTTTTCTTTTTAAGTTATTTATTGACTTTCTAGATATTCGAGATTCTAAAATAGATATTGATTCCAATTGTGTTAATTGGGAATTCAGTAAATAACTTGTTAATTGGTTCATTGAAACTCCTTGATACTTTGCTTCTCTTTCAAGTCTTCTTTTTAAATCTTTTGGCAAGCGTAATGTAACTACTTGTGTATCGCTCATTTTATACCTCTATTATTTTATGTAATTCTTTCGGAGTTACTACCTTAAATCTGAATCCTTTCAATTCACTTTGCTTAAAATCTTTAATGTTTGAAGTAACTAAATAATCACTGTTGCTCGCAAAAGCGCATTCTATAAAAATGTTATCATTTTCGTCAGGAAGATTTGGACGCAATAGATAATATATAGAATGCTTCTGTGACAACAACGCTATCAAATCAAGAAAATCTTCTACATCTCTGACAGAAAGATTTAATATTTTTAGATTCTCTTCTCTCAGCAATACATCATAATATTCAAAATAAACTTGTGGTGAAATAGCTAATTTTATTTTTTCATCAATAATCTTAGTGATAATGGAATACGATGCTCCTTTATTACTATATAGTGCTGAGAATATAACATTTGTATCAACTGTTAAAATCATAACATTAATGATAGCACATATAGTTACAATTTTCAAGTTGAAATAATTACTTTTGCTGAAAACTAATGACCAGGGCAGCAATTAAGCTGCTTCTTTCGCACTCGGTATTATTTAAACTTTAGAGATTGAGGTAGAGTTAATGTTTCTTAGTTCTCTCTATAATGTCATATGGTATTTTTGTATCGGCATAAACTTGCCATAGTTGAATTTTATCATTTCTTATTATCGCTTTCCAGGAAGCTGGTAGCCGCCAATAGTTCTCTTTATGTTCCTTTAACCCTTGAAATGTTCCACTAGCAAATCCAAATGCGGCGACAATGTCACTATGAGTTAATATCTCGGTTACTTCAATTTTATAATCAGGAAACAATTGAAAGTAACCAATCCATCCAGCTCTCATTTGTTCTTTTCCCACACCTTCATTCCCTTGAGAATCAATGAATTTATGATCATCTGTCATTAGTAAACAAATCTTATCTACATTATGTTCATTGATAGCATCCATGAAGCTGTACACAAGTTGCTTATTCATATCATTGACTCCTTGAAATTTGTTTTGGGCATTGCTTTGACTTGAAACAATAATGCTCACATAAAAAAAGTCTGAGCAAAAAACGGTACTTTATTAATATATAGTTTCATATTCATTGCGTTGTAGTTCGAATACTTAAAACCGCCTAACATAATACGGACCGCTCCAACCGCCATATTTGATACCCTTCTCGGATCCCCCAGCATCTTGCATGACTCCATCTAATGTAATGAATGATCCGACCATTATTTTTCTCATATTATTTTACCACCTTTAATAATTTATTCTTTAAATACTCTTCAAAATTGGTTTTGTCACTGTACAAATATAACCTCGTTCATACAGGAAAATAATCCGGGAATTAAGTAAAAACGATGAAGTATTTAGTTTCTATATATCATAGTAGCTACAGAAAATATCACCAATTTTATCTCGAAATCCCCAACCTATTCCATCAGAATCTTTTAATATTTGTTCTGCTTTCTCCCTATATTTTTCTAATATACCTTCACATTCAAAATTGCTTAATGATTTTTCAAATGTATTTTCTACGCTTGTATAAAATGATTCATCTATATCTCCAAATTCATTTGTATATTCTACTCCACATTCTACAAAATAAAGCATTAGTTCACCCAGTTTTTCTCGAGAAACTCCCAATTTCCTAAAACTATTTATTGCATTCTTTGATATTGATAACTTTAAGTCATGCTTCCTTGATTTGTCTGGTTTCAAGCAATATTCAGGGTTTAGTCCAACAAAGATTTACCAAACGGAATAATTTATTGTGAGGGTTGGCTTGGGCATGAATCCCTTATAACGTTATTGTTGCCTTTTTTTATAATAAATTGAAGGGATTAATAATGATATCTTGCTTGTATAAAATCTATTCTGTCTTTTCCAATTACATATACCATTTTATGTTCTTCTGTTAGTCTTCTTGACCATACACCTGGACCTAAATATTTTAATGGTTCTGGTTTCCCTATTCCAGTAAATGGTTCTCTTAATATTGCTTCAACCATTGTAAATGCTCGTATTGCAACTTTTCTATCTACTTCTACCCAATATTTTAAATCTTCCCTAAATTCAGGTTGAAATACTGCTTCTCGTTGAACCTTGAAACTATCTTTTTTACTCAATACCTAATTCTTTTTTTAATAGTTCAACTTTTTGAGGTTTTCCTTTTTTATTTCGGACTTTCTGTAACGCATTTAATAACCGTTCTGCATTTTTGGGTGATCTTAATAAATGTGCTGTCTCTAATATGCTTGATAATTCACTTGCAGAAATTAAAGCGACATCTTCCGCTTTTTTTCGATTTATTATAACTATTTCCTTATCTAATGATACTTTATCTAATAGACTTGCTAAATTAGCTCTAGCTTGCGTATATGTAAGTTGAATCGACATTACATTTCCTTTTATTTGTACAGGGTTAATGTACATATTCATTTTCTCTTTTTCAAGATATATTTTCATAAATCTATATCTTATATGCAACTTGAAATTTCAGATAGTTGAGTAAGTCGCTTGCGGTTTACCTGCCGAAGCTTTAGCGTAGGTAGGCTTAGTCCAACAAAGGATTATGTTTACCAAACGGATCAATTTATTGTGAGGGTTGGCCTCGGTAAGTTTACAAACCGTAACTTTTAGTGTAGGTTGGCTTCGACATGAATCCCTTATAACGTTGGGCCAAACCCTATTTTTTATTATTGTTCTATAAAAACTGATGCCGAAACTGAAAATCTTTTACTTAATGCTGCAACTTGTCTTAAGTTAAGTTGCCTTTTTCCGTTTAATATTTCTGATACTACTCCTTGACTTCCTATATCTTTTAAATCACTTTGATTTAATCCATGTTCTTCCAAAAGATATTTTAGTACTCCTATTGGATCCCCTTTTGGTTCTTTAATATTTCTATCTTCATAATCTTTAATTAATGTACCTAATGTATCAATGAGTGATTCTTTTATTGGATCGCTTTTCTCATTTACTTCATCAATTAATTCATCTAGCATATTCACCATTCGATTATATTGACTTTCTGTATGAATTGTCGATACAACTTTAGATACAATTGGCCAAACTTTTATTGTTCTTTTTATTTCTTCTTTTTCTTTAATCACTTTTTCTCCTTCCAATTTTTTTTATCATATTCTTTATGTGTCAATAGATGACGAATATATAAACGTTTAGTTGCAAAGTTTATATACGCAATTAGCCTATACTTATTTCCTCCTATATTAAAAACTATAAATTTTCCAGCTTGATCAGCTTGCGGAAATGTTTTCCTAAGTTCTGCAAATGAATTATAATTACTATGTTTTACTATCCTATACCATCGGTCCAAAGGTTCGATAGAATCAGGATATTTTTTGCCAAATTCCAATAACCTTTTTCTTGTAATAATATGCATGAATAAATATATCTCATTACGAGATATTAATCAAGTATAATCACAATTTAATCTCTTTTATATTCTATAACCTAACGACCGCATTTAAGCCGCAGCCCAGAACAAGAAACTTATTTTTATTACTAATGCAGAAGATTAAGCAAAACATGCGTGACTTGTCTTTTCACACGCATGTTTTTCGAGACTATTAATTAATTTGACTCAGTTGAACAACAAACTTGAAGCGGATTACCTACTTTAAAAATCCTAAAAGTGTCAAATGCGTAAAATACGGCTTAAATGCATTGTTATGTAGCTATTTAATATTGGTAATCCATTCCATTGCTTTCACTATAACTTTATCGTTTTCTTTTTTATCAATTTTATATGGATTGTATATTAATATGTCAGGTTCGATAACATTCCCATATTCATTTTTATTTCTATCTACAAATATTGAAGTTGTTAAAATTAGCGTAGCATTGTTACTCAATTTAAATATGCTATTTCCCGTTGATAAACCTCTTGTAGGTTCCCCATAAAATTTAGTATTCTTTCTTCCCTTAAATGATACGGCAACTGCTTCTCCGGAACTTGCAGTAAAATGGCCTAATAAAACAGCAATTTTAGATTCTGAGATTAATAAATCTTTCGGTTCTCCAATAATTGAACATAATAAACTGTCTTCTAAATATGACGAACCATTCTTACAATGCCATTTTGTGTATACTCTATCTGAATTAATGAAATATCCGACAACTTCATCACCTAATAAAGGACTAAGACCGGCTAACATGGGCCACATATTACCACCATTGTTTTCTCTTAAATCAAGAATCCAGCCTATAACATTTTTCGTTGAGTAGGATTTTATATAGTTGTATAAACGAGTTGCATATTCTTTTGTTGTAGATTCATTACCTATAATACTTGGTATGTAAATATAAACTATATTATTTTCTAAAAGTCTCGAAAATGGATAATTAGTTTTAAATTTATTTATTATTTCAGAATAATTCTCAACAAAAAAACTGTGGTTATCTCCTAAATTTTTAATTGCATATCTTATGATTGGATATGTCGAATCTATGGAATTTATATATTTTGCCTTATTAAAAACATCTTTTCTGAATTCATCCCAGTTAATCTTAGTCGTTTTAATTGAATTGACTTCCATTATATCTAAAACTTCATTTAAATAGTTTTCTGCCTCAATAGAAATATTATTAGATGTAGTTGAATTGCATCCTTGAATGAAAAAACTCAGTATTAACAAGGTGATATTAAATAACCTAATTAACATATATTTCCTTAATCTTGTATAGCTACATAACGGCTAAGGTTAAGCTCCGCTGCCCATTACAAGAATGTAGCACTGAAAAACTTAAACCTTTAAGCGGAGTACTAAACTATAAAACTTGTAAAAGCCGAATGCGTAAGAAGCAGTCAGCTTGAATCTAACGTTGAACTAAGCCGCAAGCGGCGGGGAGTTATTCGGCATTCTACCTATTTCATTGCATCCCGCTTTTACATAGTATACCCCATCTAAATAATTTTTTCTACCATCAATAATTTAGCGAGGTATACTATGAACGAACTAATTCAAAGACTTAACGAAAATATGCAACTTCTCGGTCTTTCTCAACGTACTCAAGGAACTTATTCTTACTGTGTTGTAAAATTTATTGGGCGGTCAATTATACAAATGCAATTCTCGCAGCCATTATCATTACAGCTTCCATTCTTGTGGTAATAGAAGCTGTAATAATTGCCAGAACAATAATGTTGACGATTGTTTAGCTAGAAACAATAACCTGCTGCTTCCTGTTAATTACTTTATGATTACCTTTACTTTACCTGAAGAGTTAAGACTTTTTGCAAGAAGCAATCATCCCGACTTGTCGACGACTTGTCGGGATTACAATCTTTTGTTCAACTGTTCGGCAAGAACCATTGATTCTTTCTCATCCAATCCATAAACATATTGGTGCTAAGCCCGGATATCTTGGGGTTCTACATACCTGGTCTAGTTCCGAAGGAATGGATTACCAAAAACTATCCTTCCATCCGCATATTTATTATCTAATTACCGGCGGCGGCATTTCAATTAATGATAAAAAATGGATTAGCTCTCATAGTAATAAATTCCTTTTTCCTGTTAAGGCTCTTTCCGTCGTCTTTAAGGCTAAATTCCGGGATGAATTAAGAAAGTTAAATCCTCAGATATTTAATCAAATAGCTCCTCAGACATGGGATAAGAATTGGGTTGTTAACTCAATCCCGGTTGGTAATGGCTGCCATGCTATGAAATATCTGGCTCAATATGTCTTCCGGGTTGCCATTTCTAATAACAGAATTATTAAACATCAAGCAGGTTTTGTTACCTTCAAATACAAAGACTCCAAAACTAAGGTTTACAAATTTATGAAACTTACTACTGAAGAATTTATCAGACGCTTTCTTCAACATGTACTCCCTAAAGGATTTGTTAAAATTAGATACTTCGGGTTGTTTGCCACAAAAAACCGGAATCTTCTTAGCATTGTCAGACAACTATTCGATTCTACTACTATAAATCAATACAAAACCTAATGATAAAACCGCTGCAACAAAAAAATCCTTGATAATTTTATGTCCGGTATGCGGGAATCAAATGAATTTAGTCCTTACACTACAGCGTCTTAATTATTACGATAAGTCTCCGCCTTTAAATAATTTTTCCTTTTTTATAAACGATGAACACTTAGCTATAAATTAAAATCTTAATAGTTCTCAAAAAATTATTTCTAAATATGGGAAATTATCTCAATACTAATGAATTTATAATTACGCTTAAGCTGGTTATTGAAAAAAATCAAACTTAATCCCTTCAATATCTCTCTTTCGGACATATTCGGGTTTATTACTTCTATAAAGATTTTATTGAAATTACAGGTAGTCGAGTAAGTCGCTTGCGGCTTAGTCCAACAAAGGATTATGTTTACCAAACGGAACAATTTATTGTGAGGGTTGGCCTCGGCAGGCTTCGGCATGAATGCCTTATAACGTTAGGTGCTATTTTATAATTATTTCTTTTATAAATATTGTTTCTATTTTTTTTACTTATACAATAACATGAAACTCGTGTTTCATGATTCATTCCATTATGTATTGCCTTGGTTTTAGCCTTTAATTTATAATTGAATTCCTAGAATTATGGTAAGCATGGGCCATTGTTTTAACCCCTCCCCAAATTCTAGGTAAAAATTTTCTCTGAATTCAATTTGGATATGATGAAAACTTCCCCCCATACCAACATGTATGTCAAAAGGAAACATGATGGTAGGGGCTATACCTATGCCTCCTTGAAAAAAGATATTGAAATTACGAGTTCCCGGAATAAATTTAATTCCAGAAGATATTTTAGGGACAACAACATGTTCATGATCCCAATTTGTATAATAAAGAAGAAGCTCTAAAGGTATATGAACAAGTTTACTTTTATGCAGGTTGATTGAGCCACCGATAACAGGGTAAAAACCATAAAGATCATGTAATTCAGGTTCAAAGAATTGATAACCCAAAAAAAGGATAACGTTATAATCATTAGCTTTAATCGAATCAGCTCTCTGATCATCTAGGCTTTGTGACTTTAAAAAACTAAAGGCTTGTAAATTACAAATAATGGAAAAAATGATGAATGAAATTTTCATTAAAGGACCCCTCGACATTAAATTTATATAATATTTGTATGGCACCTAACGGGCGCGTTTTACCCGCCGCCCAAAGTAGCAACGCCAATTAGAATTGAACTGCCGATAATCTGAAAAGTGATCGCTAAGTCCGGACACTTTGAACAAGTTTGCCGAAACGGAGCAGTTTTACCGAAGACCTTTGAAATGCCGAACGCGAAATCGCGGTCGGGTAGAAACGCATGGTTATATGCAATCTTACCGCCGCCCAAAACAGCAGCGCCAGTTAGAATTGATCTGCCAGTGATCTAAAAGTGATTGCATGGTCCGGTCACTTTGAACAAGTTCGCCGAAACGGAGCAATCCGCCAAAGACTTTTGGTATGCCGAACGCGATGTCGCGGTCGGGTAGAAACGCATGGTTAGGTACTTTCTCTTTAATAGCTTGAAGGTGGTGATTTTTATTTTTTGTCCATCTAAACGACACAAACTATGTTAATCGTTTTTTCAATTCTTTTGGATTCCGATTTTCATGGAATATTGCTAATACGATTATTGTATCTTTATCGATTATATAGTGAATACCAAAAGGAAATTTTCTGACTAATGCTCTTCTAGTATTTTTATATGTTGGTGTGTATGCTTCGGGAATTCTTAAAATTGATTCTAATGTAGCTTCAATATTTAATAATAAATTCGGCCCGAATCCTTTAACCTTGTCTTCGTACCATTTTGTTGCTTCCAACAATTCAGATTCAGCTTCAGGCTAATTATTAATTTATATTTCATAGTTGAGACTGGATATTTGCTTTAACCTCATTCCAAGATCGCCCTTCACTTGGATTCTTATAATATGCTTCCAGCCGTAAATCTAATACTTTTTTTGCTCATCTGTAATTGGCATACTCTCATTTGATGAGATTATGCTGTCCCAGAAATATCTTCAACTATTAATATCCGCTCGGCAATGCTTAATTTTTTTATATTCTCGATAGATTCTTGATTTATGTTTACACTCATGGCCCTTAACCTTTCTCTTTCTGACTTTAAATATAATCCATGGGAGCATATTATTCAATCTTTTCTTAAGTGCCTAACGCGGCGCGTTTTACCCGCCGCCCAAAACAAGAACGCCAATTAGAATTGATCTGC
>CAVUOL010000049.1:0-35109 GCA_963742995.1 uncultured Ignavibacteriales bacterium | reverse complement strand
TATTTACCGGTTCCATTCCTTGTGAGGATGACGGATTTAATTATTTGAAATTCCTAAAAGATCAACATGTTTTAATGATTATTAGATGATTAAAATATATTATCTCTTAATTTTAGCAGTTGTACTTCAACATCTTTTTAAAGATGTCATCTTTTGAAAAAAAAAGTCAGTCATTTTGTCACGAAATCTCAAAAATCGAGGGGAATTGAACCTATGATTTTTAGATTATTTTAGGGTTTATTTAGCATGGGGTTACCTTGGGGTTACCTTGGAGTTATAGCGGAGTTAAATTATTTATCAGTCATTAGTCTATTGGATTATTTTCCATTTGTCTGTTGTTGGCTAATATTCCACACCTAATAAAAAGTTACCCACAACATTTATAAATCGGCTCATTTCTTTTTTGTATCATATTGCTACACTTTAAATAAAAATATTAGCTTTTTTAATTTACAAAAATCTTGATAGATAAGAAATTTGTATAGAATACTATACAAAATTTGTAAATGTTTCAAAGTTCGTCCGAATTTCGGTAAAATTTGGCCGACCTTTACTACATAAAGAAAGAAAAGAGAGAAATGGAGAGTACAAAATATGGATAACTTTTCAATGAATTAGATATGCTATAGAACAAAATTCTTTTAAGAATAAGCAGGGTACTATTGATGCGGATGAAACTTATGTTGGTTGCAAAAATTGAAGAAATAGAATCACAAAAGCGATTAGAGAATAAAACTCCTGAAATGGTGATGTTCGTTCTTTTTTTGTCCCATTGTTTCTGCAAGTACCATTTAACATATCGAATGAATCTTAGCAAGAAAGCTAAATTAATGACTGCTGAATTAAGAAGTTAAAAAAGCAGGGAAACTATTTGCATAACATAAAGATAAAGTTGTAAATCATAAAAATTATGAATATGTTGGTATAAATATAACTATGAATACTGTTGAAGGATTTTTCGGAATTTTAAAAAGTGGGATTAACGGGTGTTTATCATCTTAGCATGATTTGAAGGAAAGAGATCAATTTATCGGAACTCATTAAATTAAACACATGGAAGAAAAAATGATGGAAGAAAAGAATATAGTATTAAGCATTGAAGCTGAAAAAATTCCTGCTAAACTGTTTAAAAGAGAAATTTAATTCATTTTTAGATCTATTAGATGAAGTTGGGAGATTTGTAGGCGAAGGCAAAAGGAAGATATCCTGGCAGATTTCTGTTGAAAAAGGAAGTCAAGTTATTAAAGCCTCACCCAAATCAAAAGAAGAATCATATATTAACTCGGCTATGAATTTAATTGAGAATGGGATTACATCTTTGTCTAAAGGAGCATCAACGATATTACCAGAGAAAATGCTTGAGGATATTATTGTGATAAGTAAACCATATAAGAATAATGGAGAAAGTATTGATAAAATCATACTTAGTGTAAATAGCAAACCTCAAACTTTAGATAATTCTATTATAAAAAATATCCAGGATATTATTGGTGTAGCAAGCCAAGCTTATGGTTCTGTTGAGGGGAAATTGGAAGTAGTTTCTAAAAGACATGGTTTAAGTTTTGTGATTACTGATTTATTGACTGATAAAGCAGTGAAATGTATTTTTAAAGATGAAGAATTATTAGAAAAGGTTTTTGAGTCTTGGGACAAAAGAGTTTCCGTATATGGTTTAATACGATATAATAAACGTGGAGAAATAATATCTATCCTGGTTGATGATTTTCGAATATTGTTAGATAAAAATAAATTACCTACCTCTCGTGATGTTTTGGGAATTTTCTTAACTAATTAATGAGAACCCGACAAACAATAAGATATTGGGATTCTGGTTGTTTCATAGCTTGGTTTAATAAAGAAGCAGGCAGATATGATAAATGCAAGGCTACTTTAGATAAAGCCGAAGCCGGGGAAGTCCTTTTAGTTGTTTCAGCAATTACTCTTATAGAAGTAATAAAATTAAAAAATCATAATATAATCCCAAAAGATAAAGAAGAAATTATAAAAGCATATTTCCAAAATGAATTTATTTCTGTGCGAAATGTTGATAGAAATATCGGTGAAATTGCTAGAGATTTAATTTGGGGATATAATGTACAACCTAAGGATTCAATCCATGTTGCAACTGCTTTGTTTTATGAAGTGCCTATATTAAATACTTTTGATCGTGATTTAATAAAATTATCTAAATTAGTTGGTGGTAATCCTAGTTTAACAATTTGTGAACCTGATATAGTTATACAAGAAGGATTGTTTGATAAGGATTAGAACTTTGTGGGATTCGAAACCATAATCTAAAGGGGTGTAAAGTTCACTGGTTAAATTGTATCAAAACCCGATATTCCTAGAATTACTGATAATGTAAAAAGCATCTCCTTCATATAATTAAGCAATGAGATTCTTCCCTGCAAATAGCGTGACAGGCACTCCACTTCTTTCCAGTCTGCACTAAAGTTCCGGCTGCAGGCGTTCAGAAATGGCAATGTTTGGTAACTTCAGTTAGTTTGTCCTTTCCGTGGGCTGTTAATGTCTGAATGCTCGTATATGGTCATAAGTTAGTTCAGGGTATTCTTTTAATTTCATCGAAGACTTTCCGGAAGAAAGCCATTACAGAATACCAGATATAACTCTTATTTATTATTTTATTTGTGTTCCAATCAGGACAGCGGCTTTACCGACTACACCACCGCTTGATGCAAAACCTACAAGTACTATCCTGTTATTACTACTGTCGCCGGAAACTATCACTAACCCTTCGGGTCTAGGTTTTATTATTTGCCATGTTGAACCGTTAAAATGTACAGTTCCATCCGGTCCAATTCCGTATATATTATTGCTTTTAGTTCCTTTTACTCTTATAAAAGAGTATCCGGTTGAAGTTTCTTGATGCCAGATACTGTTCCTATTTTTCCAAATTTCATAGCCTCCGGCATAAGTGTCTCTGCCATTAATCCATATCCCGGAAAGGCTTTTATTATTTGGCCAGTTTAATGTATCCTTTGCGAATGAGTTATTTATAGTTAATATTCTATAATTATTAATAGCATTTGTTGCTGCCAATATTTTAAATATTCCTGAAACAGTTGCAACTGCTCCGTGGATATCTCTTATATTTGCAGTTGTTCCACTTTCTATTTTACTCCACCTTCCGTTCTGGTTGTGGGCAATATTTCCGCTGTCTCCAACAATATAAAAATTGTTACTCGACGTCCCCCAGATTTTGGTGATTATAAAAGACCATGGCAAACATGAAGTTTGGGTTTGTACTTCATTTTCTAATTTAGCTAGTTGGTCACCATCCATTCCTATTAAAATATTATTTTCATTAAAAGCGAAAATTGAGCTGGCCGGGTAGGGTGTTTTTTGAGATTGGCCACATATTGTATAGAATTCAATTCTTTTTAACTCCCATGTACTTCCATCCCAATGAGCAGCATTATAAGTTGTATACCCATTTTCACTGCTGTCAGTAACATTAATTTCACCCACGCACCAAATATTACCTTCAGAAATTATTGCGGCGTCATAAATTTCACTGCTGCCTGCATCAGCATCTCCAAAAGTGAAAGTTTGCCAGCCAAAATTGTGGCTTGTGGTATCTAATGTTTTTACATGCAGTGTATCACTGTTCTGTTCCTCTCCTTTTATTACTGCAGTTGTTTGATAAATATAAGTTTTACCTGGTTCCAGCGTAGTATCTATTACTATTGTATCTGTTTTTGTAAGTCTAAAATTAAATAGGACTGCATCATCTTTGTTTAATCTTATATTGACCGGTAAAACAGTATCGCCTACTGTAATATTTATAAATGACTCCGTACAGCTTACATCAAGAAGCTTTAGTTTAATATCTTTCGGCTGCTCCTTAGTTGGCGGCGGGGAGGTAGGATTGCTGCAGCTTAAATTAAAAATAAGAGTAACTATGTAAATCCAACGTAACGTGATTAGATGTTTCATGAATTAAACCTGATAACTGAAATTATGCATTTAAAGATGACATCTTTAAGAAGCAAAATTACTTCAATTTTCTTATTAAAATGTAAGTTTAGATTAATCATATTTATAAAAATTAAAGATGTCATCTTTAAATTACAGTTTCATGCTTAAAGTTCAGTAATAATTAAAATTTTCTTTAATTATTATTTTAAATAATAATCTTTCCTGGATAGAAGTTAAATTCTTACGTAAGTTAGGATTCACCGCAATATCCGAAGGTTGGCGGCTTAGATTTTTTTTCTACTTATATAATATTTTTTTACAACAGAATTTTTTGAAAACTTTCTAAATAAAAACATCGGGGAAATAGGGGTAAGTGTAACTGGACGGTTATGCAGCGAACTCCATCGCTTCAAATAAATATAATTAAAGTAAATTATGTACTAAACTAACAAATGTTCTTTTCTCATTTTGTAGAAATCTTTTGTTTTATCGTAGAGCAATTTTATATTATTTAAAAGAAATTGAATATCGTCGAGTGCTTCCAGAGATTGATTTATCCTATGACTGATTAAGACAGATTTATCGGACTCTTTTAAAGTCATATTTCGATTCCCTCATGAAGCGCGTTTTGAACATATGGCTGTTTACCTTTAATGGTATTCATTTCGTTCAAAGATAAGAAGCTTATGTCAATCCACGTATCGTATTTCAAATTAAGGTCATTACAAATTTCAAACACAATATCCTTAATTTTCCAATTAATATCGGAATTAAAAATAATTAGAATATCCAGATCAGAATTTATATTTTCCTCTTTCCTGGCAAAAGAACCGTATAAAATTATTTTATAAGGCTCACCATGTATTATTTCTTCTATTTTTTCTTTTAGTTCTTTGGCTATTTTTAGTGTATTCATAATTGTAAGATATGATTTACATTGAGCAAATTATCAAAATAATATAACTTATTCAATTGAAGGTTTTATTATCAAAATATTAATCTATACAAATCTTCCCAGTAACTTTTCTGCATCGGTTCTCACGTTTCATACAATTAATCCTAATAACTGAAGTTACGCCTTTAAAGATGATATCTTTAAGAAAGCAAAATTATTTCAATTTTCTTATTAAAATGTAAGCTTAGATAGATCATATTTTTAAATATTAAAGATGTCATCTTTTAATTACAGTTTCATGTATAACTTTGGTAATAATTAAAACTATCTTTAATCATTATTATAAATATTTGGAAAGAAATAGAGAAGTAAAAAGAAAAAGTTTACAGGATAGAGAATGGAGGTGTCATAATTATAGAACCTCTTATAAATAATTTTATAAAGAGTATTTAAGCAGAATTTTTAAGGGGAATTGTGGAACCTCTTGAGTTTTATATCTGAAGGTTGAATATTTTTGCTACAATAATGAACATCTACGATGTTTTATTTGGGAGAGAGATTTATCGGACTCTTTTAGAGTTATATTTCGAGTCCCTCGTGAAGTGCGTTTTGAACATACGGCTGTTTACCTCACATCTGCCAGGCAAAATCAAAGGACAATGATGCAGCGAGGTACTTGAAAGGACCAATAATCATAATTTATTTACAAGCTTTTTCATTATATTAAAAATAAAAAAAAATTACTTTATGAAACAATCTGTTTATATTGAAACATCTGTTGTAAGCTACTTGGCTGCAAATATAAGCAGGGATATTATAGTTGCAGCACATCAGCAGATCACACAAGAATGGTGGCAGAATGTACGTTCCAAATTGGAATGTTATATTTCACCATTTGTTATTCAAGAATCCGAACGTGGGGATAAAAAGAAACACCGATAATTTGTACACCGGAAGAATTAATGGAGGTATAATATGTGGGAAGATCCAATTGTAGAAGAAATAAGGAAACATCGTCGAGAAATAGAAGAAGAATGCAATGGAGATTTTTCGGTAATATCTTTTAAAGCAAAAGAATTAGAGAAAAAATTAAAAGATCGATTAGTCTCGAAAGTTCCTCTTAAAAGAGCAAAAAGAAAAACAGAAAAAACTGCCTAACATCAGCCGGTTAATTGATAAGGTACAGCCCCATGGTGTCAATACGGAATCATTGCAAAGCATTTCTAAACTCCTCGGAGAAACCCCCTTCATTTTTTTGAATGCACAGGTAAAGTGAGCTAAACTTGCATATCCAACCATGCCGGAAATCTGATCAATAGATATATCCCCGGTGCGCATTAATTCTATTGCTTTCTCCACTCTTATTCCTATAACATATTGATAAACGCTGGTGTTAAATAAACTATTGAATCCATGCTTTAATTTATTCTCATTAGTTGCCAGCATTAAAGAGAGCTGTTTTAAAGTCGGAGGTTTATTGTATTCACTTTTAGAATTTCACCGGCTTCATGTATCTTTTGTATGTCCTGGCTGCTTAATTTGACAGAGGAGCTTTTTTCGTTTTGCGCCAGTATCTGTTCAAGCTGTTAGGATAATTAATCGGGTTAAATGGATTCAAATATTAATGATCCATCCTTTTGTCAAGGAAGATATCATTTAATACTTTCCTTTTATAAAGGAAAGTATTATCTTGGGAGGCAGGTAAAATGAAAGATATAATAAAAAATATAATAGCTGATTTTCATAAAAGAAACCTTCCTGAATATGTTGAAAGGAAACAGATTATTCCTATTAATTCCGGTAAAATAATAAGCTTAATTGGTGCAAGAAGATCGGGGAAAACTTATTTCCTTTATCAATTAATGAATAAGCTTCCGCCGGAAGTTGAGCGCAGCGAAATAATATATATAAACTTTGAAGATGAGCGCTTAAATCTAAAATCCGAGAATTTAAATCTAATACTGGAATCTTATTATGAGTTATATCCTGGAAAAAACAAACCTTTATATTTCTTCTTTGATGAAATCCAAAACATTCAGGATTGGGAAAGATTTGTAAGGAGAATATATGATACTGTTTCAAAAAATATTTTCATAACCGGTTCTTCTTCAAAGCTCTTGAGCAAGGAAATAGCTTCAAGCCTGAGAGGAAGGTCGATATCTTATGAAATATATCCATTAATGTTTGATGAATATTTAATATTTAAGGATATTGATTCAACAGACATTTCATCTACAAGAAATAAATCAAAAATCATTAATGCATTTAACCGGTACCTATATAATGGGGGATTCCCTGAAACCATAAATTATGATAAGGAGCTGAGATTAAAAACTTTGCAGTCTTACCTCGATGTTATGACCTATCGTGATATTATCGAAAGATACGAAGTAAAAAATCCGACAGCCTTAAAATATTTTATTAAAAAAAGCCTTTCCAATGTTTCCAACTATTTATCTGTAAATAAGCTTTACAACGAGCTGAGATCAACTGGAATAAAGCTAAGCAAGGATTCCATATATGAGTTTATAAATTATGCTAATGACTGTTACCTGTTTTTTCTTATTAATATTTATTCGGAATCTATAAATGTACAGAATACAAATGATAAAAAGCTTTATTGTATAGATAATGGACTGGCTAATACGGTATCATTCAGATTTTCAGAAGATAAAGGAAGAATGCTTGAAAACATTGTCTATCCCCATTTAAAAAGAAAAGGATATAATATTTTCTATTTTTTTAATAAAAGAGAGTGTGATTTTATAATTCAAGGTGGTACAAAAATTAGGAATGCTATACAGGTTGCTTACGAATTAGATTCTTATAACAGAGAAAGAGAAGTACAGGGACTTACAGAAGCGATGAAGTATTTCAAATTGAAGAACGGATTAATATTAACAAATGATCAATCGGAAGATATAAAAGTTGAAAATTTAGATATTACGATCAAACCAGTCTGGAAATGGGCTTTGGAAGATAATGATAATACAAAATAAAATACTTATCCCTGCCGCTGGATCTGCTATAGAATATTTAGTGGTGGAACCGATAAAGTAGGGCAAAGAAATCCAGATGTTGAAATGGATCTAAATACAGGGGAAATATTTTCCAAATATAAGTATGGTTATTTGGGGACTCTATTGGAAATATTACACAATATTTAGAAAAATAGGTATATATATGATTAATGAAAAATGGAACAAAGCTGATTTAAGAATTACAAGTAAAGAACTCTCCTCAATGGAAATCGGAAGAATACTATCGCAAGACGCTTCCATTTCAGGGGAGAAAGGGGCAGCTTATGAATCCCCAAAATCCCAGATCCTTCATTATGGCAAAAAAAAATGAGAGTGGATAGGAATATCAATCTTTCCTAAATGAAATTGTTAGACAGTATATTGTTATTTACTCTGCTAAAAAGGAGTATTCATTTCTTAAGAAGTTATTTAAAGAAGAAAATATTTTTGTTTCCGAAATAACAAGATTAGTTCTCGGCTTTCATAAAATTACTTCAGAACAACTGGAGTATTTTAATTCTGTATTTTCAGTTCTCACTGTATTGCCAATCTCTAAAGAAATAATTGAAGAAGCTATTTTCGATAGAAGGACTTATAATTTATCCGTTGGAGATGCAATTATTTCTGCCACAACAAAAATTTGGAAGTTAGTTTTATATACAAATAACTTAGATGATTTTAAGAAAATTAAAAACTTAAAAATCCTTAATCCTATTAACCAGGAATTGTGAAGAAGACATTTATCTTAACTCCCTGATGGAAAACAGAGACAGTAAATTTGGGGGAAAAACATTTAGATAAAATAATCTATACCATTGCCGACTTCGGTTTATGGGCCCAAAACATGGGTGGAACCTGGAATTGGTATCCTACTAGTGATTATGATGTAAAGAAGCTTGTATATTTACCAAATGGTAACTTAGATACTTTACAAAGAAATAATCAATATGGAATCTTATCCGATAACCTTAAGTATAATTATGCAAATAATAATAACAACATGCTCACATCTATCAGTGGTTCAACTTCATCTACTTACACCTATGATAATAACGGCAGTGTTGCATCTGATTCCCACAGAAATGTCTATTTCATTATTTATAATTCTGATAATTTACCGGTGAGCATATATACAAACGGTCAAGAGCAGCAGTATTCATATGATATAAACGGAAACAGAATAAGAAAATATGTTGTAGGAAGCTCCGATATTTACTATTTTAACTCGCCGGATGGAAAAACGGAGGCAGTATCATCGGTGGCTACAGGAATAAACTCAACATACAACATACTTGGAGCAGGCGGAGATAATATAGGTCAGCTGCGAACAATTGGTAGCACAACAACCCGTTACTATTATCTGAAGGATCATTTAGGTACCGTAAAGATGGAAATAAAGGCAGATGGCACAATTGACAGCTATAATGACTATTATCCTTATGGTTCAATAATGCCTAATAGAAGCTCGGTGCATTCTGCAGATCCCAGATACAAATTCACCTCCAAAGAAAGAGATACCGAAACCGGAGATGATTAATTCGGCGCTAGATATTATGATAGCGGGCTTGGTAGAATGTTATCTATTGATCCTCACAGTTTCCTTTATCCCTCGCAATCACCATATGAGTATGCCCTTAATAATCCACTAATTACGATTGATCCAGATGGAAAAGATACTCTATACTTCAATCAAGATGGCAGCTATACTGGAAGATGTTTAAAAGGTGGAGATAATATTGGTTATATTACGGATAAAAATGGAAAAAACACTAGGAGCTTTTCTTTTCTAGATCCTATAGATGTAAAATCTTTAGAATCAACCAGAGATGCTAATGGAAATCTGACAGATCCTAACACTTGGGCTACAAATGGAGACAAATTTTTTATAACTGGATTAAACCTAAATGTTGAAAATTTTGTTAACCCTATAGTGATTTCAGCTGTTATAAATTCACAAGCTCTAGGCGTCGGTTTTGAAAGTTTACCTGGAAACCATTTGGACTTTACTTATTATCAAAATCCATTGTGTATGTTATTAAGTAAAAATGAATTAGCAGTAATAGATAGAACGGCTTATAACAGGTTTGATGCTGGCAATTACTTCTGGGGTGCTGCTATGGCATTAATTGGATTTTCACCATCTGAAGCTCAAAATTATGCCAAATTATATGAAAGATTAGCTCACGATCGGCAAGATCAGATATATGATCAGATTGCCATTATGAACGGAGCAACGAGGATTAAAAAATGAAAGTTAAAATAATTTGTATAATCATTCTTATTTTTACTTTATGTCTTTTTATTTTTTCATGTCAAAAAAAAAGTACAAAAAAAATTGGGAAAATCAGTATAAATGAAATAGCTCTAGTTAAAAAATTATCAAAAACTAATTTTTATAAAAAGTTTTATAAATATAATATTTGGCCTCGTGATATTGGAAGAGTATATATAATTTCTACAGAATCAGTGAGCGAATTCTGGGTATCTTTTAATAAAGAAAACGGAATCAAATTATTTAATGATGAGGATATAGATAATGATAAAGAGGCTATTCTTAAGGAATTATATAAAATAATTTCCTTCATGTTAGATAATGGAATTAAATCAACTATTCATGTTAAAAATGAAAGAATTGATTTTAATTTAGTGAATAATAATGAAATAAGATGGTACGCTAATTCTATTCTGAACCAAGGAGTTGAGATATCTAAAAAGTACTATAATGAAGTAACTGTTATTAATGATAACTGGGTGATTTTGAAGAAACCAAAAAATTAAAAAACAACAAATTATTTTATCTAAAAATAATGAGTTTAAAATAATCATTCAAATTATTGGCGGGAAAACTACTGGTATATTGGCTGTTATAGAAGGAATGTCTTATAACAGGTTTGATGCAGGAAATTATTTCTGGGGTGCTACATATCCGTAGGTTCTCCCATATTTGGAATCTGATACCATAGCTTACAGATATATGTTTTATATCTTTTATTTATCCCAAACCTTTCTCCAAATTTAAATATTTCCTGACTTGTTGATTACCTTTATTTGCAATGGAATAAACTAATGTAGACTGCTTTTTAATTTCTTGTTGATCTTAGGGGCTTTGTACTTTAGGGTATTCGAGATTTGTTGAATAATAAAATTATTTATCTTTGCACCTCAATATCCCGAGAAATCCCATTCTCAACAACTTCAACCTTATCCTTACTTATGCTCTTAATTTTTATTGAACTATAACTTTCACCTTCCCTCAAGAAAACAGTCTTATTATTTGAAAGATCAACAAGAGTAATCATTTTTCTATCGTTATTAATAATAATCCCATCAATCTTAAACTGCAAAGCAGGAACAAAAACCGGTGGCTTCTTTACAATTTTTTTATAAACTTTTGCTGTATCATTCGCCTTCTTTATTTTTGTAAAAGTAAAAGGATCGTTCAATAGGTCCTTAAATTTAAATGAATCATCCAATTCGTGTTTACTCATATTTGAATTAGAAACCATAGATACATCTTCATCCGTAACTGAATTCTCATTAGAATCATCACCATTGGACTTAAAATAATCAATTGCCTTTACCGCAACCAGTCCGTAAATGACAATTACTACAATAATCAAAGGTATATTTATTTTCTTTTTCAGTTTCATAGTATTTAGTTAACCATGTCTAAGTTCTATCCAAATTCATTTTATCTGCGTAATCTGTGAAATCTGCGTCTACAAATTCAAATAAAACTCTATCTCTGCTTTTATCTCCAATTCAGATTTTAACATTTCTTTTGGTTTAAAGCTCAATTCCTTCAGCACTGCCACCTTCGAAGAGCTCTCAAGATACCTGGTGAAGTTATAAATATTTTCATAACTGGAAGAAATATTCACCTCAACCGGCTGCATCCACAGATTGTCTTTTTTCTCAAGCTTCTTTGGTCTGATTGAAGTAAACTTAACCTTGCTTTCCTTAGCCGCCTCATCAAGAAAACTTAATACGGAAGATAGATTTTTGTTCTCTTCATAATTCGATACAACCTCGTTTATCTCTAATTTCAGATTTTTATTCTTTATCTCCAATTCACGGATTGCCTGCCTGTTATTCTCACTCTCTTCGATCTTCCTTTTCTGAATAAAAAGATCATATCCTGTAGATACAAGATTTGAATAATCCGGTATTATATCGGATAATGTAACCACCGCAAACAAGAATAAACTAAGGAATATTATATTTTTCCACTTCTTACTTTTAATCAGCATAATACTTCGCCGAGAGATTAAATTGTACTAAGCTTTTATTTTGTGGGAAACCGCCTTTTACCTGGAGCTCTTCCGGTTTAACTACCGAAGTATAAAGCAGGTTTATATCCTTATATTCTTTATCATCTTCCATACTCTTCATTATTCCTGCAATATCCTGCTGGTCATATGCTAATCCGGTTATTTCAATATTTATAGATTTATCCTCGTTCTCCTTTATACTGAGACCTGTAAGGCAGCTCCCGTTATTTACAAATTGCGAAATATCATAAAGCAGGGAAGAGTATTTCTTGCCGTGACTTTTTAGCTTTTTCAGAAGTCTGCAATTACGTGAAAATTAGATATAAATGATTTTAGTAGAAGAGAAGTTTAAGCTGTTAGGTCAGCTATAGAATACACTATCCAACCTTGATGAGATTATCCCATTTGATTACAAACATAAGACTGTTCTGAAGCAACAATTGCAGCAGATGAAAGATGATCCCAAAGACATTAGCATGAATGAATATTTTGTAAACTATTTTAATTATTCGACACTAAAAAATCTTACGAAATAGCGTAGGTCTTAGACCATTTTTTCCTTCCTAAGCCCTCGAATATACTTCAAGCCATCCTTTATCCCTCTTTTACAAAATCCACCCCTTAAATGAATTTTCACCAATGGATAACTCAGAACCTTAAGAAACTAGATCTCCAATAAATCTTGCAAAATCATTAATATTTTTATCAACACTGGCTTTTTCTAAAGCAGACATATATTCTGTTCTTTTTTCTACTGGAATAATTGTCCACGGAAAACCGCCTGATGCTAGCATTACATTCATAAGAAATCTCCCCATTCTGCCGTTGCCATCCATATAAGGATGAATAAAGACAAAAATAAAATGCCCCAAAACTGCACGAACCGAAGGCTCCTCTTCATTTTGTAAAAGTTCAAATAATACTGGCATTGCATCTCTGACACCTTCACGGCTCATAGGAATATGATTAGAATTACTAATAAAAACCTGTCCGTTCCTGTATCCTGCAAGGTCCGATGTACGAATTAATCCTGCCGCAACCGAAGGTGCAAACATTGCCCTGTACCAATTACTATGGTCATCATCAACCGCTTTACCGGGATTTTGACCTTCAAAAATTTTTTCTATACTTTTCTTCACTGCCTCAAAAGCTTCAAAATATCCCCGGGCTGCAAGTGCATCTACTTGCTCCCTGTCTTTAGAATTTTTATCAGGATTCCAATTACCTTTGGTTACAAGTTCTATAAGTTCTGAAGTTACTTTGTAACCTTCTATTGATAAAGAATGATATGCATCGGATTTATATTTATCATCTACCTGCTTTAAATAAAGAGCTTTATCAACTGGCAGTCCGGGAGATTGGGGAAAATATTGAACTATTTCTTCTCGCATCTGCATCCACATTAATTTTATCCTATTTACAAAGGGAGAAGAATTGCGGCTGTCAAGACTTAATGCAATTTTATTTTCAAATGGATCACTTTCACGCGTATCATAACCTGCAGCTTTCATGGTTTTGATTATATCATCCGCCATACGATCTTTACCAATGTTTCTAAACGCACCTGCTAATCTACCGGCAATTGAACTGTTTCCCCCTTCAAGAAGAGGTGCTAAAATATCGGATGAATCTTTTACTGCGGATAAAGCAGTACGGGCATCAATTGAATTTTGCGAAAAAAAATTTGGGGCGCATGCAACTAATGCTGAAGTTAAAGAAAATATACGGATACCATTTTTTTCACTAACGTCATCTTTTTTAGGCATTGCTAATACTGCATCCACAATTGAAGTATCGAAAATAAGATTTGTTACATTATTTGAAGCTTTGGGTGAACGAACAATCAGCTGCTTTGGTATTGTCCAGTTTTCGCAATACAAAGATAGCGACTGTTCAGGAGATAGACACCAATCATTACCAAAACGATCATTAAGATACATTTTGCAGAATTTCCAAAAGCCCGCGTACCAGGAAGTAGTATCACCCTTCCTCTCCGATGGATTGCTTGTAATATACCAGCCTTTTATTACTTCCTTTATAAAACCATTTGAGAGAAGACGTTCTCTATGAGTTCTTGAAAGCGAATCTGATTTTATAATTGCCGTACCATCCTTATCCTGAAGTTTTTTTATTTCTTCAAGAGATTGTGCTAATTTTTCATTGGGTGCTGCCATTTTAATATTTGTAATTATAGTTTATCCTGTTGCGTTGTTTATAGTTTATTGTGCTGTATAATTTATAGTGTATTATGCTGTATATTTTATAGTTTATTATGTAAAGGTAAATCTAATTTCATTAAAATTCAATTTAAGTTGCCGCCGGAGGATACAATTAAGTATAAGTATGATATGAACGGTATCGAATCCTTCGATAGTACATTTTGGATTTATAATAAAGATCAATATGTTGTTGCTAAAAAAATTGGATATCATTATGATTACTAGGGAAATATAACACAGAAAGATTTACTGGATTATGACACCGGGAGAAACAGGGCTTCATTGATACCGACTTTGGGTGGTGATCTTTATAATGGTTTTATGACTGACAACTTATAATATGAATATGTCACCCGTATTTGCTGGAATATTTTTAGCCTTAATTGGTTTATTCATTCTAGCGATTAGGCTATTTACTTTCGAGAATATTGAGGAAGTTGATAAAGCACATTTGAAAAATTATAAAGTAGATCGATTCTTAGCATCATTATTGAGCGCATTGTTTATGAGCACAGGAGTAGTACTAATTATTGTATTTAATAATAAATATCCACTTTCCTTAAAATGGATAATTCATGATATGATAATAATGAAGCCGTATTTTGGATTGATTCTAATATTCACAGGTGCTATATCTATATTTTTCAGAGATGAAATTCTAAAGGACAGAAGAAAGGAAGGTGTTAAGTCATTAGCAAATAATTCAAAGAATAGATTTATAATTCTGCTTTTGGGTATAATACTATTAATTTCAGGATTTTTATTAATACTGATTAAACTTGTATAAAGAAATGCTGGCAATTATATTTATCATGGTTTCTATTAAATACTCTTATTCATTTAAGCGGTACATCTCCGGCAACTTGTACTAGTAATGGCACGACTATTTGTTGTTGATGGATATAATGGTAATCTTGAATATTGGGAAGTGTCATTAAGGTGCAATTGTCATTGGGGAGTCCGTATTGTTATTCGTTTAATAATCCAATAAGAAATATTGATCCAAACGGTGCAAATCTATGGGATATAATACAAGTGGCTGCAGATGCCTTTGCTAATGATGTTTTCGGAGTTGATAAAAGCTCGATGAGTGAAGTAAATAATCAAGGACATTATAAGGCTGGAAAAATTGTTGGCCATGTAGCCGCAGGATTTTTAGCTACTGCAGAGTTGGTTGAGGGGGGTTCTGTATATGTCGAAGCTGGTATTATGGAAGTGACTCTGGGAGGAAGTCTTACCATCCCTGCTGTTGGTGTTGCAACATTAAGTACTGCTGTTACAACTCATGCCATATCTATAATAAATAATATGTCTGAAAATATAAATTATTCTAATCTACCCGAACCGAAAAATGTATCTGAAGGTAAGAAGTTTAGTCCTAGTCAAAGGAAAAATATTTTAGAAGAAAATAAAACCAGAAACGGTGGTGTAATTAAAAGTGATCAAAGTGGTAAAATACTCGATGAACCTCAACAAATGAAAGAAGGTCAAAAAGCAAATATGAATCAAGCTGAAATAGATCACATTACTTCTAAATCAAAAGGTGGTACAAATAGTAACTCAAATGCTCAAGGTATTATCTAAAGAAGAAAATTTAAGAAAAGGAAATAATTAAAAATGGAAGAATTAAACACAAATATTTATGTTTTTACAACAAAGTACGTTTTAGAGAAAAAATCACCAATTTTATTTGTATCCCATGAAGAAAATGGTGATTGGCAGTTTTTAGGTCCTGAATCCAATTTGAAAGAAGATGCTGCAAGAATTGTTTCCTTATCAGAAATACTAGATGTCGACCCATCATTAAATGAAATATTAAATTTACCTTTTGGTAAAGAAATTAAACGAGACAAAATTGGTTCTGAATGGATATCCTTGTAAAAAGATCTATGAGAAAAAATACAAGCAACTCGAGCCTCTAAAATAATTTCTTTTTCACTAGAAGAAAGGCTCTAATCTTTCATTTAGAATAAAAAATCTACCTACTATGGAATATTAGAAAGAAGATTATCTAGTTTCTAGAAAATAATTTATTGCTTATTACGCTATCTATATTCTTATCCATTAATTTAAATATCTTTAAATCTTTTTTCTTAAATATATTCTTTATTGATTCTTTATGTTTAAAATCATTTTTGTAAGAGATAAAAGCTTCTTTTTATATATTAATTTAAAGGTAATAGCAAGTTTATAAATATATTTGTGGTTAGCTTTGAAACTCCTTGTACAATATGTCTGGTGTCAATCTAACACAGCAGCCTTTTACACCTACTTCATTAGTGGGTTATTCTTATACTTACGATAAAGCAAATAGGTTAAAAATCGCCGACTTCGGGATATGGGCTCAAAATTTGAGCGGAATTTGGAACTGGTATCCTACTAATGATTATGATGTTAAAAAACTTGTATATTCTAAAAATGGTAATCTAGACAGCTTGCAGAGATACAATCAATCTGGAATTTTATCAGATAACCTTAAATATAATTATGCAAATAATAGTAATAACATGCTCACATCTATTTCGGGTTCAGCTTCATCAACATATACATATGATAATAATGGAAATGTGCTAAGTGATTCGTATAGAGGAATAGTCTTTATCATTTATGATTCGGATAATCTTCCTATTAGAATATATAAAACCTCTGGAGAAAATCAATTTTGTACAGAAGTCTATCCCCTTATAGCGGATATGAACGGAAATAGAACAAGAAAAACCGTTACCGGAAGTATGGATAGATTTTATTTTAACGGTATCGATGGAAAGACAGAAGCTTTATGTCTTATGCCTTACAGTTCTGATTTTACATATAATATTTGGGGAAATAATGATAATATTGGTCAGGTAAAAGTACAGAATAACTCTGTAATCGGAAGGTATTATTATTTAAAGGATCATCTTGGAAATATAAAGATGACTGTTAATAGCGGTGGGACAGTAATTGGCTATAATGACTATTATCCATTTGGAAAAATAATGCCCGGAAATAGAAGCCTTGATAATGCATCAGTCGATAATAGATACAAATTTACCTCCAAAGAAAGAGATACCGAAACCGGCTACGATTACTTCGGCGCACGATACTATGATAGTTTTATCGTCAGATGGCTGCAGGTAGATCCTTTAGCTGAAAAGCATCGAGTGTTTAGTCCCTATAATTATGCACAAGACAATCCAATAAGATTTATTGATCCAAATGGAATGGAAACACCAGAAGAAAAGAAAACAAGGGAAAAGGAGGAACAGAAATTAAAGGAACAAGCGGCTCAAATTGAAGATCTGCATAATGCTAGTGAAAATTTTTCACATCCACTTAAAGCTATAAATAATATACTGGACAAAGCAAAAACTTTAATTACCGGTAAAGAGGATGGAGAAGTGGGTAAAACTGCTTCAGCTACGGATAAAGCAAATAGTGTTATTGAGGCTGCTCCAGATTTAATTAATCAATCTGTTTTAGCAAATAATGGTCAAATACCGAGTATCAATCGGAATCAAGTTTTTAACAATACAGCATTGACCTTTGTTCAGGGAGTAAATATGGCTGCTACCCAAGCAGGTAAATATGGGTATGATTCGATTCTTACAACCCCAACTAAAGGTTATAAAATTGAAGAATCTGGAGATACAACTAAAATCATATTATTTACTAAATAATAAGATGAAAAATGAAATTTTTAATATTAAAAATTACGTCCTTATTAACAATATTAACAATAATATTGTTTGGTTGTGAAGGACAAAAAAATAGTAAGGTAAAAACTTTTGATATTGATAATTTAACCAATATGATAAATCAGGATACTTCAAATTTTAACTTATATCTCGTACGCGGGGAAAAATACATGGAGAATAAAGAATTTAAATTAGCAAAAATTGATTTTGAAAGGGTACTAAAGCATAATGATACTTGCCTAATATGTTATTATCAAATTGGAAGAATTTATTATGATCAAAAGAAATATTCTAAAGCAATAAGTTATTTTTACGAAGCAGAAAGGCTTAATAATAATGAAACTAATATATATACTTATCTTATTTCAACTTTTTGTTACTTAAATGCAATGGACTCTGTGAAGAAATTTTCTAGAGTTGCTTATTCACATAATATAAATTATCCAATTATTGACATGTGTTACTCACTTTCTTTCTATTACAATGGAAGAAATCCTAATATAAAGAAGGCCGTAGAAATAATAAATAAAACTGAGAATATTGAAAAATTGGACTATGAAGATTCGTTAGCATTTTTCAAGTATCGTAGTTTAGTTAATTATGATGTTGGAAACTATAAAAAAACCCTTGCTGATTTAAATGTTATAATTAATAAACAACAAGTTGAAAATTTAGAACCTTACTTTATTTATTTATTAGTTCAATGTTATTATAAACAAAACAAAATAGGTTTAGCAAGGTATTATTTTAAATACTTGAAAAAGTATAGTAATTATGAGATATCAATATTTAAAAAAATATTTTTTGTAACGTTCAATTATGATGATTTAAAGAAACAACTATACAATTGAAGGGTGTTGACTTGTATATTAAATAACAAATCATTATGATCTGGCTGGAAGAATGAGCACTGTGAGCACAAAACATTTGCCGGAATCGTATGTTCAGGAAGGTTTATACCAGTACTATGCTTCAGGTAAATTTAAGAGCCTAAAGCTTGGTAATGCACAAACTATAAACTATTAAAATGGGGATTTATGATTGGAACAATTTATTTATATTCTAATATTTCTAGTATGAATTCTCAATCAGTTAGATATCATTCAAAAAGGAATGGTCTGGTATTTTTGAAATACCCGAAAATAAAGTTCACGAAAAACTTCAAGAAATTAAAGGAGATGTTGAAGGTAATCCAGATGTTGGGATTGATAGCGAAGGTAATATATATTTAAAGCCTACAACAGGAAAAAACAAGGGCAAAACTATAGAAACGGGTAAAAATATTGAACAATATAAAGATTAAGGAGACATTGTGGTAAAAATATATCCTACTTGTTTAATAAAAGGGGATTTTTTATATACACATTCTACTGTGAATATTACAAGTATAAAGTTTGATCAAGTATTAAAAAAAGGAAAACTTGTTCTTTACAGGGTGTCTGCAAAAGATAATATAAAATTTAATGCAGATTATATTGATTATTTATTATCATTTATTAAGTTTATAAAAAAAAATAGAAAAAATCTTGCTGAATTTAATTATGATAAAATCATTCTTGATCTTGAGATTAATTATATAGAACAATGTAATCTAGAATTTGATAAAAACATTTTAAAAGAAATATATAAAACATTTGATGATTTATATATATCATGTTATAATTCAGCAGAAGATTTTTAATTGATATAATATCGAGCAATTTTGTATAATTGATTAATATAATATACCCCAAAAACTGTACAAAAATATAGCATAATTTAGTGTGGTTATTTATAAAATAAATATTTAAATAAAGAGCCACAGAAATGACAAGAATAAGAAAAAGCTTAGCCCTTTATTCTCACTCTCTTCAATCTTTTTTTTATCAAAAAATAGTTGATGTATCTTTTCCCTTCATAAAATATATTCTGCACTAAATTTTAGTAAACCAACCCTAAAAATCCTTACGAAATAGCGTAGGTTTGAGACTATTTTTTCACTTCTAAGCCATTATTTTCTTGTTAGCCATATATCTACCTCACTTTTTTAAAAACCTCCCCTTAGAATCAATTTCCTGTTTTTAGCTATTTCTTTTTCCCAATGGTTCTGAAGAAAAATCTTTTGAAGAATATCCAGCCCTTCAAAGTAAGCACATAAGAATTATTCAGTTAACTCTATTTAATGTTATGGGTTGTGCACTTTTATGTTCGCTATCATTTTTATGATATCTCTCGAAAATATAACATCTTTTAAATTCAAAATAGTATGGAAGAAGTGGAGTGACATAAAGAATTGGCTTTTCTCTGAAATCAAATGTATTTTCTTTAACTAATGCTATCATGCAATCTAGTAATTCCGTAACCAAGTAAACCTCGAGGTTGCATACCTCCTAAATAACTTTTAATTGTAAAGGGACATAAAATTAGGATTTCAACCTGTCAAATCTATTAAGATAGTTTTGAAAATAGATTTTTTTTATTTCGCTTGTTAAAAAAGATGCAGAAACAAATTCCTGTACTTTATTAGTTTTGGTTAGCAGTTCATTGTAAATTGTTTTAAACCTTTTTTCATTTATACCTAATCTTCCAGCAAAAACTTCAAAATCAGATTTAGTATATTTTGAGCCGGCTTTATAAGCAGTGCTAACAAAGCCGTCTTTGAATAGTTCCAAAGCTAAATCACTTTCTCCGGGAACATGAATCGATGTATTTAACAAATCGTAAAAAGGTGTTAACAGGTAATCCCCGTATTCTTCATTACGGTAGAGTGAAAAATTTTTTAGATGTGCGTCACCATTGGAGAATAAATAATTAAAAATTACAATTTTAAAATATTTTTCTATTTCTATCTTATAAGCGCTAACATGTTGTTTCATTAGTTCAGTTATTTCTTCATAGCTGAATTCATACTTGTAATTTTTCCCATGTGTCTCCTCGGTTCTATTGGCAATTTGAGCAAAATCTTCTTGTAACAATTTTTTCCCGGTTCCTAAGACATCAAATCTTCTTGTAAGATAAGCAATTTCACCATCTTTAAAAAAAATTATCCCATTATCAGCTACATTCAAATTATATATTTGACTTGCAATTTGCATAGTTAGATGTTCATTAGCAGGAACTTGACCTAGATTTTCATAAGAACCTGTTGGGATAGGTTTTAATATATATTCTCCCTTTTCTTCTGATAGGACTAATTCATTATTAATTAGTTTCATTGAATGTTTAATCTGTATTCCCGATATAGATAAACTTCCGCTTTTCTCTCTTTTAATTTTATTAAATTCTGCTCTGGTAAAATTTAATATGTGAATTACTTTTTGATTATTAAACAACATTTGTTTACATGAATTACAATAAGTCTCATATCCGCTCCTTAAACATCCGGGACAATTTTTTATTTTCATAATACCTCTTTCACAGTAACAGCACCAATAGTATTTTTGCCGGATGTTTTTAACAGCCTCGTAAAATGGTCATTTTCATCAATTTTCAATGTTCTACATTGCAGATCCTTATTATCACCTTCAGCTAATAATCCATAAAAAAAGGAGAAAAGATATTCCGATATAAATGGCTCCTCCCTTTTTGGTAATGTTAAACTTATAGAAGGATTTTTTTCATTTTTTAAATATTCTTCTGCATATTGAAAACGGTATTTACTATTTTCTTTTAATAAAAGGCCAACTAACTCGTTATTATAATATACTTCTGCCTTATTCATTCTGCTTTATTTTAATCTCTAATTTAAGACCCAATGCTTCTATGATCTTTTGAAGTTGATCTAATGTGGGGTTCCCTTCTCCGTTTTCAATTTTTATTAAGCTCCGAAGCCCTACACTTATAATCTCAGCCAACTCTTTTTGAGTTATTTTAAGGTATTTTCTCCGTTGCCTAATAATTTGTCCAATTTCTTTATTATTCATTTGTTATATGCATTTTGTTGCATATTTAGAAATTTATATTATACAATTATATAGAATTTTCCTTAATAGTGCAATATGTTGCATATATAATAGATAAGACAGAAATATTTATTCTTTTTCATACAAAGGTGCATTTTATTGCATATATAAAAGATTCTCTATAACAAAGATTCAAAGTATCGCCAAATAATTTATTCTGCACTAAATTTTAGTAAACCAACCCTAAAAATCCTTACGAAATAGCGTAGGTTTGAGGCTATTTTTTCACTTCTAAGCCATCATTTTCTTATTAGCCATATATCTACCTCACTTTTTTAAAAACCTCCCCTTAGAATAAATTTCCTGTTTTTAGATATTTCTTTTTCCCAATGGTTCTAAAGTTTGAGTTGTTTAGACATTTATGGAATTCTGTATCCAAACGTTCTCATGGGAAAGATTGTAAAAGTAGACACATTCATGATTCAACTCAAGCAAATACGAGCACTTAGCTGATTGAATCGGTCATTCATAGGGTGATGGTAAAAGTAAGGTGGTACCAGAAGAAAGTTGCATACAACTATAATTATAAAGGAAACATCACAGAAAGATTTTCCGGATTATGATACCGGCCGATACAATTATTTCTATACCTCATATACATATGATCTCGCCTGAAGAATGAGCATTGTAAGTATGTGCTGATCCCTTCGTGTTGTCAAATCAGTAAAAAAAAAGAAATCACTCCCAGTGTATATTTGGTTTCTTATTTTGTTCAGCACATTCCTTTAAATATATGTTCATCAAATTTTGGTAGGGAATATCAATTTCAGATGCAAGCTTTTTAAAGTATTCTACGGTATCATTTTCAATCCTTATTCAAATTTGTTTTTTCAATTTTTTAGTATAAGGATTCTTTTGGGATTTAGAAAAATCATATTGCTTTTTCATTTTATTTCATCTCATAATAGTACTTAATTTCAGACTTTGATGCTTTACGTGCAGAAATGATGCGAATAATTTCATCATCTTCTCTATAAGTATGGACCACAACAAGTATTCGTAGACTGTATGAAATTCCTAAAATAATAAATCGTTCTTCATAATCGGAATGTTCAGGATCAGAAATAAGTCTAGCATTTTCATCATAAAATACAGTTGGGCCTCTTCAAAAGAGACTTTATGTTTCTTAATATTATTATTGTTTTTATTTTGATCCCATTGAAAACGAATGTTATTCATATTTTAATATAATGATCTTATAATTATAATATAATTGAAAAATAAGCACATAAAAATAAAAATATAAAGGTAATAAAAATGGAATAATGAAATGCATGTAATATATTTCCGGGACAAGAGGATTTTTATTTGAAAGATATACTTGTTCTTAACGACAGGATATATTTTGCCGGTAGGGGAGGTGAAGGTTTCTACCGTAAAGGGGTAATTTATTCTGCAGCTAGTTATTTTGGTAAGTAAATTAATAACCAGGCAAAATTTCCAACTTTAATATATCCGGAAATTTCTATTGCATTATTCGGTTTTAAGAGATAAATTGAATTTAACATAAGTGGGGAAAGGGAGAGCCTTTCTACAAAAAAATTAGATATTCAAACGCTCAATGTGTCTCAAATGGCGGAGCTGTGTCCGGAGATGGTGGTTGGCTGTTGTCTGTGGGTTCTAGGTCTTTGTTTGTAGTATGTGGTCTGTTGTCCAAAACGTGGTAAACAGAAGTATTCTTTATTGAAATTACATTTATTGATTACGACTAAATAAAGGGCTATATTTTAGTCGTATTAAAATTGAGGGATAATATTATGAAATTTAGTGAAGCAATAAAGCCAATAAGTTATTTAAAGACTCATGCATCTGAAGTAATAAGAGATGTTTCAGATAACCAAAGAACAATGGTAATAACTCACAATGGAGAAGCAAAGGTTATTCTCCAAGACGTGAAAATATATGAACAAACCCAAGAGGCAATTGCACTATTAAAAATACTTGCAATAAGTGGAAAGAATCTTAAAAGGGGTAATTATAAAACCCTGGATAAAACATTCAAGGATGTTAGAAAAAGAATAAATGAATTCAAAAGGGGACAAAATGAGATACAAAGTTAATTTTGTCTCCGATGCAGAAGAAGATCTGTTTCTAATATATAAATATATTTATTTAAATGATTCTGAAGAACAAGCAGAAAAAATATATTCAAAGCTTCATGAAAAATGTTTATTGCTTCAAAAATTTCCGGAAAGGGGAAACATTCCGCCAGAATTAGATTTATTAAATATTGAAGATTTTTTAGAGATTCATTATAAGCCATATCGAATAATATATAGAATAATAAAAAGTGAAGTATTTATTCAATGCGTTGTAGATGGAAGAAGAGATATCCAAAAGTTATTACAAGAAAGATTGTTAAGATAGAAATAAAGAAAACCACGTCCGGTTTTTGGGGTAATATATTTTTATCTGTCTGCCGCCAGGCAGGCAATAATTTGACCTCTACAAGATCATGATCTCGAGAGTATAATACCGTTATGCCAAGGTAAAATTATTTGAATAAGACATAATAAAGGATTAAATTTATGTCATAATTATGACAAAATAAAGGATATTATAAAATGAGAAATATAGTTGTATCAAGTGATATCATTCCTGTCGGTCAATTTAAATCAAGTTTAGCTAAGTATCTTAAAGAGATTCAAGAAAATAAAAGCTCATTGATTATCACTCAAAATGGAAAACCTGCAGGTGTTCTAATTTCGCCATCGGAATTTGATGAATTACGTCAAACAAAATTATTTATAGATTCAATATCTCGCGGATTAGCAGATTCAGAAAAGGGTGAAAGATATACAACATCCCAATTAAAAAAGGAATTAAAAAAGGCCAGAGAAAACAGAAGTTGATTAAACTATATTGGACAAAAGAAGCGTCAACCCGAATTCAAGAAATTGAAGAATTTATTTCAAGAGATAATCCACAAATTGCTATAGAATTTTCTAATAATTTAATATCTATTGCAGAAACAATTCCTGATAATCCCGAAAAGGGTAGAATAGTTCCTGAACTTGCTTTAGACCAAATTAGAGAAATATTATACAAAGGTTATAGGATAGTATACTACCGAAAGGTAGTTACAATAGAAATACTAACTATCTTCGAAGGTCATCAACTCTTAAAAAAAGAAGAGATACTAAAAAATATATAACTTATGAGAAAAACTGTTGCGGCAATCAATATGACAATTGACGGGTTTTGCGATCATACTGCCGGGATTGCAGATGATGAAATACTTCAACATTACAATGAGTTATTAAGCAGCGCAGATACCATTATATACGGAAGGATTACATACCAGCTTATGGAATATTGGCCTCCTATAGTAAAAAATCCTACCGGTAACAAAGCAATGGATGAGTTTGCAGTGACAATAGACAACATTTCCAAAATTGTTTTTTCCCGCACTCTGAAAAATGTAGAATGGAAAAATGCAAGGGTGGCAAAGCGGGGTATTGAAGAAGAAGTTTTAGAACTCAAAAAACAACCGGGCAAAGACATTTTAGTCGGTAGCCCGGGTTTAATAGCTGCCTTAACGCAGCTTCACTTAATTGATGAATACCAGCTTTGCATTCATCCAATTGTTTTAGGGAGGGGTTTACCCTTATTTAAAAACATCACGGACACAGTTAACCTTAAACTCTTAAAAACAAAAATATTTCAATGCGGTGCAGTAATTCTTTACTATGAACCGGTAAAGTAAGATAAGTAATGTAATTGCTGAAGTTATACAAACATTGTTATTCTGAACGGAACAAAGTGGTGTGTATATATAAACCGGGATTGATAGTGTGTATATAAATAAAAATAAGGTAATAAGGTTTCTTTCATCCAGAGGAGTTGCGTTACTAAGGTCAAACAAAAAATAAGATTTTTTGCCACGTTGAAACAACATACTCAAATCCTTTTGATGTAAAATAATTTATAACAAAGAAGGTGATATACAACAGCGCTTTAGCTACAATTTCCTTTGCTGGATTAAAAAAGATGATTAGATCAGAAAATATACTATAACAGAGAATTATTTATGATATTTCATTGGAGGTTATGAAATATGAAATTAAAAATTTTTTTATTCATTCTTGCATCGATTATATTTTTACATAATAAAATATTAGCCCAGCCCCAGCTTTGGGAGATTTATTCAACTTCAAATCAACCATATATAAATGTAATAGTCGATAAATATGAGTCTGACTCCATTTATCTAAAATCTATGAATCAGTTGTATATTCTAAATCAAGATTCAATTAAATATATATTAACGAGAAGGGAGTCTAATTTCGGTTTTGGATTTTTATTTGGAGCATTAATTGGCGGCATATATGGAGGAGCAAGTTCTAAGGGTTCCGATGGTTTTTTTTCTGAAATTGGAAGTGGATTTTCTACTGTTTTTGGAGTATTGATAGGAGGAACTTTGGGAGGTGTTATTGGTTTAGCTTCAGGCGCGGATGAAAAGTATGATATAGAAAAACTAAACTCTGAAGATAAGCGTAAATTATTAACCAGATTATTTCAATAAATTTTTGTCACGATGATTTAAAATACTTACATAAAAGAAAAATTAAGTATTTTGCAGTTTGCGAGAATTAATCTTCGGCAGCGGTAATAGCTACTAAAGCAAAAAAAAGACAATAATTATAAATTTCTATATATTAACATCGATATATATTCACTTTTCTACTTATTGAATAAGAAAGTACTTAATAAATGAAGTTATATCTTGATGTCTGTACAATCTGTCGTCCATTTGACAATCAGAATAACATGAGAATTAGATTAGAAACAGATGCTTATTATTTGATACTTAATGGGATTCAAAGAAAGAGATAGGAAATGGTAATTTCCACAATGCATCTCAGAGAAGTTGAAAGTATTGAAGATATAAAAGAAAAAGTTCAAATTGTCAACCTTTTGGATGTATATGGAAAAGTACTAAAATATAATTATGAAAAAATTAGGAAAAGAGCTGACGAATTAATTCTAAAGAATTTTGGTATTGCAGATTCAGTGCACTTAGCATTTGCAGAGTATTCTGCAGATTGCTTTATTATTTGTGATGATAAACTTTTAAAAGAAGCAAAAGAGCAGGGATGAAAGTGAAGGTATTAAATCCAATCGAATTTTGTATAATAGAGGAATTAAGATGAGAACAAATGAATATATAAATGAAGAAGAACTTTTTAATAAAGCAATAAGATTGTTAACTGAAAAATTAGGCCCTTTAGAAACCAGCAGATTCCTTTCGAAATTAAACCAAAAAAGGACAGAATCAGTTAAACGCCATCGTCAGTGGCAATCTAAACTGGATAAAGAAGAAATATTTAAAGAAATATTCGGTTAAGAAAAATCAACCATGCGTTCCCACATAATGGGAGGCAAAAAGAGGGATTTTTTCATACTAATAAAATATATGAATTCACTTATGACATTTATACTCAAGATAATTATTTTGGTCGTGTACAAGTAGAATTGCTTAAGTATAATCCTGAGTCAAAAAGTAATGAAAAAGTTATACTGGGTAAAACAAAAATATTTATTCAATAAAGAAACTTACGAAATTATTGTTCCCCGAAGTTAAACGAAATTCTAAAATAACGATAGATGTTGAAGAAGAATTAACTAAATGAAAAAAGAATTTGTACCAAAAGATTTTACAATACCATTAAAGTATAAGACTGAGAATTATAGATTAGAGGTTCTAACTCCAAAAGTTGGAGAGATAGATTATGAAGCAGTAATGACCAGCAAAGAAAGATTGCGAACCGTATTTGGAAAATCAACTCAATGGCCTACAGATGAAATGACATTAGAGGAAAATATAGCGGATCTTAGAAGACATGAAAATGAGTTTAAAGAAAGAAAGGCATTTGCTTACACGGTTTTAGACTTATCCGGTAAAAGATGTATTGGATGTGTTTATATTAAACCGGGCATAAAAGCGAAATATGATTGCGAAGTTTATTTATGGGTTAGAGAGAGTGAATTGAAATTAGATGAAGATTTATATAAGGATATAAAATCCTGGGTAATAGAAAAATGGCCTTTTGTCAATATAGCTTTTC
Organism: uncultured Ignavibacteriales bacterium; assembly: GCA_963742995.1. Lineage (GTDB taxonomy): Bacteria > Bacteroidota > Ignavibacteria > Ignavibacteriales > Ignavibacteriaceae > CAVQBP01. The sequence goes on along the minus strand of CAVUOL010000049.1, from coordinate 7,079 downwards.
CCGGAAGGGAAATTACCTGGGAAGAATGGGAAAAGCATGCATAATATATACAAATGCGGATTTTAAATGGAAGTTTTTGAAAATCAATATGAATTAGTAAAAGATAGCAGAAGTGTTCTTTTTAAGTACTGTGAATCTATTTCGGAATTTGATTTTGTAAAACCGATAAACACCTTCGGCAGAGGAGGCAGCATTCGCAATCTTCTTACCCATATTGCCAACACCTATCCAGTTTTGGATCGGGGAAAATATTCTTAAAAGAAGTATGGTTTATTCTAAATATGAATCCATTAAAAATATTAATGACGCGCAGGGTTTATTTAGTAATGTTAATAATATGATGGAAGAGTTTTTTATAAAATATTCGGAAGTAAAAGATTTGAAAATAGAATATGAAATAAATGGGGTAAAAAGCGAATCTAATTCATTCCGAATGTTCACACATGTAATAACCCACGAATTTCATCATAAAGGTCAAATTTTATCTATAAGCAGAGCTTTAGGATATATCCCGGTAGACACAGATATAATGAGGTGAAACATTTGCATTGAGTTAAGAGGACTGACAGTATATTGTAATTGGATTGATCTATTTTCCCATTTAATCCGATCACAACTGGAAATCTAAATAGTTCATAGACTTATAATACTGTTTTTACAAAATAAGGATCAAATGATTTTTCTTAAAAAATATAAAGAACAGTTATATGCGTTGATGAGAATCGTTGTCGGACTATTGTTTTTCAGCCATGGTATTCAAAAAATAGGACTCATTTTTTCAGGAATTATACCGTCTAGTAATATTCTATTGCTGCTTGCCTGTATAATTGAAACTGCGGCAGGTTTAATGATAGCTCTAGGTTGGCAGACCAGGTGGGCTGCTTTTATTGCCAGCGGTGAAATGGCAGTTGCATATTTTAAGTCGCATCAGCCTATGGGATTATTTCCGATTCAAAATAAAGGTGAACTTGCAGTTTTGTACTGCTTTATATTCCTTTTTATTGCAGCTTATGGTTCAGGTATCTGGAGCATTGATAATAAAAATTAAATCAAAAAAGTTAATTCTAATCGCAAATGAATCATAGTGTAACTCTGTTTAGCAAAAAAAGGCATTAAAGGATTCCGTCGATATAGAGGTGGAGGGTTTATTTGGTTTAAGACATAAATAGATTAAAAAATATTATCTTCTTTATTTTTCGGAGATATTTCACCATTATTTTTAAAGATATCATCTTATTGGATACTTTTAGAGTTGTGATAGCTTGGAGTTACCTTGGATTTATCTTGGAGTTGTACCGGAGGTGAACCGGAATTTATTTGAAGTTATGCTCCCATTTCAACTTCAATTAAACTTGAGTTATTTTTATTTGAAGATGAAATATGAAGCAGGCATTTATAACAAAGCATCCCTTTTGGTATTTCGAAATAACCAAAAAAATGTTATTATAGTAATACATTTATGGAGAGGCTACATTCGATTTAATATACCATTATTTCACGGTCTATCATTAAACAATAATAATGGGAAAGGGGTTCGTAATGAAGAAGTATCAATTATTCCTTATTCTTTCACTAATATATAAGTTTTCTTTTGCTCAGGGAGAAGCAGCGGTACCCTTTTTAGAGCTGCAGCAGTCACCTCTTTTATTTGGAGCCGGACAGATAGGGGTTTCAATTCCAATGAGTGATCCTTCCGGATTTTATTATAATCCCGCACAGCTCGGGTGTTATTCGCGCGAAAACAACTTTTCTTTTCTAACTCAACCTCAAAAAACCAGATGGTTTGAAAATTTTGCTTCCGGGTTATCGTTCCAGACTTTGGGTTTAACAGCGGGATATAACTTCAAAAAAAATGAAAATAGTATTCCATTATCTATCGGGTTTGGGTATATTCATAATAGATTAACGTTTGGTGAATTTGTAAGTCAAAATAGTACCTCTGAGAGTTATGATGAGTTTGACTGCTTTAGCATCGGAACAAGTTATGAATATTATTTAATATTTAATTTAGGTTTTTCAATAAAGCCCTTTAAGTCTCATCTTGGTCTAAGTTGGGAGGAAAATACACTTATCGAAGCAAGCGGGACTGCATTCGATTTTGGAGCCTTGGTTATTGCACCAATGTCAAAATTATTTTTTAATGATATTGAGTATAATTTAGACCCCAATTCGTACATAAAACCTAAGTTTGATTTCTCACTCGGTTATTCAGTTTTAAATATCGGGAAGAAGATTTCATATATTGATGCTGCTCAAGCAGATCCGATACCCAGAACAGCGAGATTTGGATATACTTTTGATTTTGGTCTGGATTTATTTACAAATAAATACAAGTTAAATACACTGGATTATTCATTTACCGCTGAAGCAGAAGATATTCTAATTAGACGAAACCAAGATAATATCAGTGAATATCAGAATATCTGGGGAGATATAAATTTTGGAAAGAACTTAATTGAATTAAAAGGCAGTGAGAATGTGGTTGTACACCGTGGTCATATCTTCAAATTATTTGAAACAGTTGTAATTACTTCCGGCAGATATTACGGGAATGGATATGACAATCCCAAAACAAATGGATTTGGAATTTCATCTGAAGGAATATTTAAATTATTAAATGCGTCTTTAGATAACAGTGTGGTAAATTTTATAAACAATCATTTAGCATTGCAGTACTACGATACAAATATTTTTACTGATTCCGATTTTGAAACTAACATTAAAGGTTTGGCGGTTTACTTCAAGAATTTTGGATTATAGCAATCACAGGGATGCAGGAGGCTGACTGCAAGTAAAGTGAGGTTCACCTCGAAGGTGAGCCTCTTTAATGATATTCACACGGCTCGAAAGTATGGTATTAACCTTTAGTATGAATCAGTACGTTTAATTATCTTTTCAAAACGTTAATATCACCGCCGGAGGTTTCAACATATAGAGGGTTACCCCCACTATTCAGATCGGCTTCAAACTTAGATGATGATATCTTTTTTGCATTATTTGCAGTTAGTTCACAGCTAATTTCACCTCCAGATGTCCTCATTTTTGCGGCAGCATTAAAATCAGCCGGAAGTTTTAGCTGTATATCTCCTCCTGAAGTACTTATATCAATTCCTTTATTCGATCCTTTGTAGTCAAGATAAATATCTCCTCCTGAAGTTGATGCCTTTATTTTGGAATCGCTGCCGGCTAAATTTATATCTCCTCCCGAAGTGGAGGCATCCAAATCTCCCTGGAAGTTCATTCCTGTAATATCTCCTCCGGATGTAGAAACGTCAAACATACCATCTACATTATTAAATTTAATATCACCGCCTGAAGTTGAAATATTCAAATTTCCCGATACATTATTTGTATATACATCCCCACCGCTAGTATGAATCTTCTCATTAAACTTAATTGGGACTTTTATTTCAAATCTCAGCCTTATACCGCCTGAAAACCATCCCATTAACGAATGGTCTCCTTTTGCAACTACTTCAACTTTATTCTCATCATTATAGAATTCGAATTTCATTTTATCTTCGGCTTTTTCATTGCCTAAAATTTTAATATAAACTTCATTTTTATCCCATGAAGAGACCGATACGTCCCCGCTTGAAGCTTCAACCTTTAAATCTTTTCCCGGTGATATTTGAAATGTTCTTTCTTTAATTACTTTTAAATCCCCAGCAAATGTTGATTTTATAAAGGTAAGGAATAAAATTAAGATAAAAAATAAGAATGGAATTCTTTTTCGCATTATACACCTCTGTTTTTTATAATATATTAGACTTTAAATTTTAAAAAAGGTTACTTTATAAATAAAGAAACGCAAGAACCTGTACTTGAAAGATATATCTATATCAAATTGTTCAAAATCTTAGGTATGAGATTCTTCACTCCACTTCGTTTCGTTCAGAATGACAACGTTGCGTAACTTAAGTAATTAACATAAATAATATACATTGAATAATAATAGACTTTTAGAACTGAATGATAAAGGGCTTTATTGCAGTAAGGGTGGTTTTTATATAGACCCATGGAGACCTGTTGATAAAGCTTTAATTACACATGCACATTCGGATCATGCAAGATTAGGTTCGAAAAGCTATCTTGCTGTTGACAAAAGTGAGAATCTTTTAAAATGCAGGTTAGGAGAAAATATTAGTTTACAAACGGTAAGATATGATGAAATCATTAATTTAAATGGAATTAAAGTATCATTTCATCCTGCCGGACATGTATTAGGTTCAGCTCAAATTCGATTGGAATATGATAAAGAAGTTGTGGTTGTTTCAGGTGATTATAAAACAGAAGAAGATTTTACTTGCGAAAAGTTTGAACCGGTCCCCTGCAATACATTTATTACCGAATCAACATTTGGTTTGCCGATTTATAAATGGTCTCCCCAAAAGGAGATATTCGATGATATAAATATTTGGTGGCGGCAGAATATTAATTCAGGTAAAATGAGCATGCTTTTCGGATATTCTCTAGGTAAAGCACAAAGGTTAATTTCAGGTCTTGATCCTTCAATAGGTCCGATCTTAACTCATGGTGCGGTTGAAAATATTAATAAATGTTACAGGCTATCGGGGATAAATTTACCTGAAACTACATACCTTGGGAATATTAAAGATAAAGATATTCCGAAAGAATCAATTATAATAGCTCCTCCTTCGGGCGATAATCCTATCTGGATGAAAAAATTTGATAATGTTTCCCGCGCATTTGCCTCAGGCTGGATGCAGGTGAGAGGAGCAAGAAGGCGCAGATCAATGGATAGAGGTTTTGTCCTTTCTGATCATGCAGATTGGAATGGATTAATCTCTGCAATAAGAGAAACGGGTGCGGAAAATATTTTTGTTACACACGGATATACTTCTGTTTTCGTAAGATGGCTTAAGGAGAACGGATGGAATGCGCGGGAGTTGAAGACTGAATTTGAAGCGGAGAGTTAAATTCAAAAGTCAAAAGTCAAAATTGATTTCGATCAATTTCTGTTTTGATTTTTAACTTTTGACCTTTGACTTTAAGTACTATATTTGAAACTAATTTAAAAATGATTCCGGAGGATGTTATTAGTAAGCAAAATAAAGAACAGACAAATGTTGAAAAAATTATTTCTCTTGCAAAAAGAAGAGGGTTTGTATTTCAATCGAGTGAGATTTACGGAGGATTGAACGGGTGCTGGGATTACGGCCCGCTCGGTGTTGAGCTTCTGAAAAATATAAAGGAAGAATGGTGGAAATTCATGACCTACAGGGATGATGTTGAAGGTCTTGATGCTTCGATTTTAATGCATCCGAAAGTATGGGAAGCTTCAGGGCATGTTGAGAATTTTACCGATCCTATGGTTGACTGCAAGCAGTGCAAATCACGTTTCCGCATTGATGTTCTTGCTGAAATGCTGAATGAAAAGAAAAAAGAAAAAGCTATTGAAGCATTGAAGGACGGTATTTTAAATAATGCTCATTTATCCCATAAGTTTGAAGCATTTGATATTCCTGCAAAGAAAGAAAGCCTTTTTGAAAATTTATTAGAAGACCCTGATTTAAGCCCGCTGCTTCTTGCGGAAATTAATTGCCCTCAATGCGGCAATAAGAATACTTTTACAGCAGCGAGGCAGTTTAACCTGATGTTTAAGACCTTCGTTGGTCCTGTAGAAGATTCAAGTTCAGTTGTTTATTTACGGCCGGAAACCGCGCAGGGAATTTATGTGAATTTCTTAAATGTTCAGCAGTCTTCAAGACAGAAGATACCTTTTGGTATTGCTCAGGTTGGGAAGGCTTTTAGAAATGAAATTAACACTAAAAACTTTTTATTCAGGACAAGAGAATTCGAACAGATGGAGATGCAGTTTTTTATAAATCCGGCTGATGATAAAAAGTGGTATGAATACTGGAAGCATGAGAGGATGGAATGGTTTAAATCTCTCGGAATGACAGAAAACAAATTAAGATATCATGATCATCCGCCTAACAAACTTGCTCACTATGCAAAGGAAGCTACGGATATCGAGTATCAGTTTCCTTTCGGATGGGGAGAGATTGAAGGAATACACAATCGAACTGATTATGATCTAACCAGGCACGAACAATTTTCGGGGAAATCATTAAAATATTTTGATGACTCTAAGAATGAAAAATATATACCATTTATAATAGAAACATCTGCAGGAGCGAGCAGATCATTCATGGCATTTTTAGTTGATTCGTATGAGGAGGAAGAAGTAAGAGGAGAAACACGATCAATATTAAAATTCCATCCGCGTCTTGCACCAATAAAAGCAGCGATACTTCCCCTGGTAAATAAAGACGGTATGCAGGAAATATCCCGTAAAATAGAAAAAGATTTAAGGAAGAGTTTGAAAGTTTTTTATGATGAAAAAGGGGCTATAGGAAGAAGATACAGGAGACAGGATGAAGCCGGAACTCCTTTCTGCATTACAATTGATACCCAGACACTGGAAGATCAGACTGTAACTGTTAGGGAGAGAGATTCTATGGAACAGGTGAGAATTGAAAGCAGCAGTTCATTAGAATACCTTTTGGAAAAGCTGCACGTAGATTAAATTACTTTATAAATCGTTTTTAAGGGAATAATAAAAGACGGAGATAACAAATGAATAAGTTCAAAGCATTAATTTCTTTATTAATTTTTTCTTTTTTGATTTTATCATTAACAGCCGGTGATTGCGGTAAGCAGACTACCGGGCCGATAGCAGTAGAGAAAGTAGCTGCACCTCAAAATATTAAGGTTGTACTTAGAGCGACACCACTTGATTCATCTGCTGCACCAAACTCATTTGCGGTTGTATCATGGGGTGCATCACCGGATGAGAATAATACAGATTTTCGTGGCTACAGAATAATTACAGTAGAATTAAATTCCTCAAATAAGGTTAAATTAAATCTTGAAGAAAAAGCCCTTGATAAATCTGTAAAATCATATACGGTTAATGACATTCAGCCTATGAAAAGATACAAGACTTTTATAATAGCTGAATTAACCAGCGGCACTAAAAGCGACTCAATAGCAACACCGGTTTATGCCGGTATTTATTATAATATTAATGGTTCAATTGATTCCTATACTTC
>CAVUOL010000048.1:0-35519 GCA_963742995.1 uncultured Ignavibacteriales bacterium | reverse complement strand
TTAAAGTTAGAAGATAGGTTCGGAGATATCGATTCTACGAAAACATATTATCTCAAAGTTTTTTATCCTTATAATTATATTTTTGGAAAAACTGTAAAGCTTGGACAATCAATAAGAATTCCTCTTAATAGTTATGAAGTTTTAGCCGGAGAATTAATACCCAAAGATAAAATTGATCAAAGCCTTCCCCTAAATTCAAACTTTGAAATTGCAGATAACAAACTGAATTTATATGTGGATAAAGATTTTAATGGATTTATTGAAAATATTAAATCCGAAAAATTATTAACAGTTAATTCAATGAATTCAAATCCAATTTCGTTTATAGAAAAAAATGTTGTAAATAATTTAAATAAATATTCTTCAACGAATTTCAATAAGTATCCCGGCTGATTTTCAAAATCCCAGGCTGGCTCTTTTATTAGAACCTGACACAAATTTGACAAATGGACTCTCACCTGATTTTGTAATATCGTTAAATAATAGTCCGGCCAAAATTAAATCAGAGCAGGAGAACGGTAAATGGTTTTGGGTTTCAACTGAATTATCTCAGGGAGATAACAAAGCCGATGTAAATATTAAGATGAAAGGTAAAGTAAAATATAAAATCAGCACATGGATATTCAGTGATCACTTAATGCGTCAGATTTCAATAGATAATTCTTACATTAAAGAAAAAGAAATATTGCCTGCAAAGCCTTATGCAGCAAACATTAAAAAAGAAATTACAAAAATTTCTAATTATGAAATTAATTAGGAGGATTGTTAATGTATTTTGATTGGATTACATGGGGAATATGGTTAATTGGACTAATCATATTAGTAATATGGATATATGTACCGGTTAAAGAATTCAGAAAATTGGTTAAGAAAAAAATTCAAGAGCAGAAAAATTTAAATTCGAATAAACCACTAAACGACAACCATTGACGGAGTAACCCCTTGAATATTGTTGACTACATAATTGTATTTACGTTTCTTGCAGCAATGTTCTGGATTGGCTCCATCTTTTACAAGTGGGTAGGTAATTCAGATGATTTTTATCTTGCCGGCAGAAATTTAACCCCATTTATTTTAGCAGCAGTATTAGCAGCTACAAATGTAAATCTTTATAGTTTCGTGGGACAGGCTGGTATTGCTTATAAAGAAGGTATTCCTATTATCTGGCAAACATGGACTGGTAATATGGCAATGGTAATTTCCGGATTATTTGTGATTCCAATTTTTAGAAGATTAAAAATTAGAACCATTCCTGAATTTTTAGAAATGAGATACAGCAAAGGGGTCAGGACGTTTGTAGCAGTACTTTGGATTTTTAGATTAGCATTTTGGCTTGGAGTTGTTTTATATACCGCTGTTATTGCAGCTCAAATTATCTCCGGGCTTGATTCTTTTACCGCATGGGTTTTAATTTTTTCTGTAGTTGTAATTGTTTATACAATGCTTGGAGGAATGTGGTCTGTTGCATTTACCGATGTAATTCAGTTTGTTCTTATGCTTGGAGGAGCACTAATATTATTGCCTTTAGCTATGAGTGCAGTTGGCTGGTGGCCGGGAATGGCAGATAAATTACCTGAAGGCGCATTAACTTTGGTAAGAGCAGAAGGTACTTACAATTGGCAGTTTATTCTTGCAATTTTTTTGTTAGGAATTGAATGGGCTTGCGTTGATCAAGGACTTCTTCAAAGAGCGTTTGGAGCAGAAAGTACAAGGACAGTAGCAAAAGGGCTTGTCCTTGCTGGAATTATAACTACACCGTTTGCATTATTGTGGAATATACCGGGATTGGTTGCAAGGGTTTTATATCCCGGTTTATCTAATGCTGATGCCGCTGTTCCTATGTTAATTTCCAATTTAATTCCCAATATTGTATTGGGGTTTATTGTTGTTGGATTGATTTCTTCACAGCTATCCACTCTATCCGGAAATTTAAATGGTGTTGCCACAATATTTGCAAGTGATATATATGAAAATGTTTTAAACCGTAAAGCAACAGATAAAGATATTTTATTTATTGCCAGAATTATTACAATTATTACCGGAATAGTGATGATTGCCTTTGCATATTTGGTTCCTGTTCTCGGAGGCGCGGTAAATGCATATTTAACAATTATAGCAATAATGGATATGCCGCTTTTTATAATTGCAATTCTGTACGGCTTATTATGGAAGCGTGCAAATTGGCAGGGAGCTATAAGCGGCTACATAGCCGGAGCTATTTGCGGAATTATCGGAACCTTTATTTATAAGTATGATTTTAATATAACAACATTTATTTCTGCAGGGGCAGCATTAATTGTTACTCCAATTGCGAGCTTACTGAGCAGATCAAACTACAATGAAAAAATTGATTCTATCTGGATTGCAAAACAGACGAGCAAAGAAGAAGTTCAAAACAATATGGTTTATAATATTTTACCTAAAACATTACCCGGTAAAATCAGCTTAAGCATTTTCTTTTTTGGAATTATACTTTTTCTTGCGGGTGTAGTAATGGGTAGTAAAGGTTATGAAACAGCATCAACAGTTGCGGTTATAGGTATGATAATATACTTTGCCGGCGGATTATTTAGGGCGTATACAAATTGAGGAAAATTATAGATGAAGATAGATGTTTCTGAAATAAAAGTTTCAACTCCCGGAAGAGTATGTTTGTTCGGTGAGCATCAGGACTATTTAAATTTGCCGATTATTGCTTGTGCAATTTCTTTAAGAATTGAAATAACGGGAACAAAAAGAGATGATAGTTTAATAAATATTTCATTACCGGATATAAATCAAACTGAAATATTTTCATTAAATACACAACTGGAATATTTGAAAGAAAGAGATTATTTCAAGAGTTCAATAAATGTATTAAGAAAGCATGGCTTAAATTTTTCTAATGGTTTTGATTGTACAATTCATGGTGAAATACCAATAAATGCCGGAACATCGAGTTCATCTGCTTTGATAGTATCCTGGATAAATTTATTAAATCAATTTTCTTGCACTCCACAGAATTTATCTTCGGAAAAATTAGCACAATATGCTCATGAAGCTGAGGTATTGGAATTTAATGAACCAGGTGGAATGATGGATCATTATTCAACTGCAGTTGGTGGCATAATTTATTTAGATTTTAATCCAAAGCTCTCTTTAGAGAAAATTAATTCGGAACTTGGCACGTTCGTTTTAGGGAATTCACTAGAACCGAAAGATACAAAATATATCCTTGGAAAGGTCAAAAAGCAGGTAATAAATATAACTAATAAATTAAATCATAAAGAGAATTCACTTTCTCTTATAGATATTTCCGAAAGTGAATTGTACAAATATGAAAGGGCTCTTACTTCCCATCAATTTGATTTACTAAAAGCAACTATAAAAAATAGAGATATAACTAAAGATGCTAAGAAAGTTTTATTGACAACCCCTATTGACCATAAAAAAATCGGGAAGCTTTTGAATGAACATCAAAATGTACTGAGAGATTCACTAAAAATCTCAACCCCAAAAATAGATAAAATGATTGAAGCATCACTTAAAGCAGGGGCATTAGGTGCAAAAATAAATGGTTCCGGTGGTGGTGGTTGTATGTTTGCTTATGCTCCTGATAAGCCGGAAGCAGTGGTAGATGCTATAGAAAGAGAAGGTGGTAAAGCATATATAATTCATCCGGATAAAGGAACTGAAGTAACTTCCTTTGGAGACAGCGAATGAGCGATGGCAGATTAGTTATTCTAGCAGGCGGTATTTCTTCAAGAATGAAAAAACCGGATTACAATGGTTATATCGATCAAAAGCTAATAACGGAAGCGAATGAAAAAGTTAAATCTATGATCGGTGTCGGAGATAATTACAGGCCGTTTTTAGATTATCTTTTGTTTAATGCACGTGAATCCAGTTATAAAGATATTTTAATTGTGATTGGTGAAAAGGATGAAAGCATTAGAGAATATTACGGCAATAAAGATAATGGAAATGAATTTTTCGATTTGAAAATTTCTTATGCGGTTCAAAAAATTTACAAAGACCATGTTAAACCCCTGGGAACGGCAGATGCTCTGTTTCAAGGTCTATTAACCAAAAATGATTGGAAAGGGGCTAAGTTTACAGTTTGTAATAGTGATAATCTTTACTCAATAAAAGCACTAAAATTAGTTTTAGAAACTCCGTATAAAAACGCCATGATTGATTACGACAGAGATGCATTTGAATTTGAGAAGGAAAGAGTAGAGAAGTTTGCAGTAACAATGAAAGATCAGGAACGATTTCCTTTAAACGTAATCGAAAAACCATCTGCAGCACAGATAAAGACGATTGAAGATAAAAATGGTTATGTCGGAGTTAGTATGAATATCTTTTCATTTGAATATGATATGATATTGCCCTATTTAGAACAAGTTCCAATTCATCCGGAAAGAAATGAAAAAGAACTGCCTTCAGCCGTTGTAATGATGATTACTGATCATCCTAAATCAATGTTTACTTATCCTTTGTCCGAGCATGTGCCGGATTTAACATACAAGGATGATATTATCCCTGTAAAAAACTATCTTGAGAAAAATTATCAAAAGTTATTTTATTAACATTATGAGTAAAGTAAGAAAGAAAAACGAAATCAGGAAAAACTTAGTTCTAACGGCATTGCTGGAAAATGGAGAGCTTTCGTTATCTGATTTGAAGAATCGTACCGGAATAACTCTTCCAGTATTATCAAATATAATTTCAACTTTGAAGAAAGAGAATTTTGTCATTGAACAGAATGGAAAATCAAGTTCAAGCGCCGGTCGTCCTCCGGCAATAGTAAAATTAAATGGAAAAGCCGGATTTATTCTTGGTATCGATATAGGAAGGCTATACACCAACTATATAATTCTTGATTTAGAACAAAATATAATTTCTGATATCAGAAAAGAATCTATTCCCCTGGGGAACGACATTGTGGTAGTTGATGAATTAGAAAAAGAAATCAAGTCTGTATTAAATCATGCTAAAGTACCCTGGAATAAATTATTAGGTCTTGGAATATCATTACCCGGATTGGTCCGGGGCAAAGCTGGAATTAGTGAAACATATTTCAATTTTGGCGGCAAATCAGCAAAAGAAATATTAAGCGAAAGGTTTAAAAAACCCATTCATATCGAACATGATTTAAAAGCAATGGCACTTGGTGAATTATGGTTTGGAGCTGCAAAAAATGTTACCAATGCTTTATGTATAAATGTTGGCTGGGGACTTGGCATGGGGATGATTATTGACGGTAAAATTTATTATGGAAAAAATGGTTATGCCGGTGAATTAGGCCACATTCAAATTGTTCCGAATGGCGAGCTGTGCTACTGCGGGAAAAAAGGGTGCCTGGAAACCGTGTCTTCGGGAAAAGCAATAACAAATATAGCTAGAGAAAAGATAAAAAAAGGTGCAACAACCATCCTAACTCAAAATAAAAATTTTAATGTAGAAAATATTGATGCGGGAACAGTGCTGGAAGCTGCAAATAAAGGTGATCAGTTCTCTATTGAAATAATTGAAGAATCCGGAAGGTATTTAGGTAAAGGTATAGCAATATTAATTAATCTCTTTGATCCATCTCTCGTTATACTTGGAGGGGGAGTTTCTAATGCGGCACCTTATTTAATTGAAGCAATTAAATCCAATGCCATGAAACATTCTTTAGTACATGTTAATAAAGGTGTAGAATTTGTTATTTCCAAATTAGGAAATAAGTCAGGTGCATTGGGGGTTGCAATGTATTTAATTCAAGATTTGTTTGATGTTGAAAGACTTAATCCAAGCGCTTATGTCTAAAATATTCTTAATGAAAAAGATATTAATTCTTATTTTTTTACTTTCTGAATTAACCTTTTCCCAAAACGACTGGATTCACAAAGTCCGGATTTCCGGTAATCCATTGACATTAAGTAATGCCGATTCCATCATTAAGTATGCAGAAGACAGTTATGTATTTGGAATTGAAGTTGATAATGATATTACGGGCAGATACGAAAGTTTTCTAAATCCAAGAGACAAATTAGAAGCAATAAAACAAGCCGCTGAAAAAGCACACAAAGCGGGGAATTATGCGTTTGTATACATTGCCGGATTAGAATGCATAACCGGTAATGCGGATAAGAAAGAGCATACTTTTTTTAAAGACCATCCGGATTGGGTTCAAAAAGATATTAATGGAAAACCAGCATTATTTGGAGGCAAAGATGCTTTCTGGATTAAAGAAGGAGATGAAGATGTCTGGATTAGTCCCTATGCAAAAGAATGGCGGAAGATTTATATGGAAAGAGTTAAACAAATTGCTTCGACAGGCATCGATGGAATTTATGTTGATATACCATATTGGATGACACACTTTGAAGGATGGGAAGATACATGGGCAAGCTTTGATGATTATACTGTTGCAGAATTTAAAAATAGAACCCGACTTGATGCAGCCAAAGATGTCAGAATTGGTGATTTTAAAGATTCCCATTTTATAAAATGGATAAAATTTAGAATTGCAACAATAAACGAGTTTATGACTGAAATTGACAGTGTTATGAAATCTGTAAACCCCAATTGCATATCTATTGCTGAAATATATCCGGGAATTGGAGAGGATGCTGTTAGAGTTGGTGCAGATGTTTATTCACTTTCCGATGTTGTAGATGTAATTGCACATGAATATAGCGAAGGGAAATATTACGCTTCAGAAAGAGAACCGTTTGACTGGTACAAATACATATTCGGCATGCAAACGTTCAAATATTTTGCTCATGGTAAACCAACGTGGATATTAAGCTATTCGTGGAACAATGATAAAAAAGTAGATCCCAAAGATGCGATGCAGAGCTTATTTGCTTCGCAAATATTTAACGGGATTAATACATGGGATGTTAAAACCTATATTATGTCATCCACGAATGATCTGGAAACACGAAAATTTGTTTATAAATGGATTTTAGAGAATTCAAGTAAATTTTATTACAAAAGAATGCCGTTAAATCCGGTAGGAATTTATTTTTCGCCTGAAACAAGAAATTTATTCCCGGATGAATATCCCCAAAATTTTTTTGGAATGATATATTTGACGGCTTTGTCGCATTTGGATTATGAAATAATAACACCAGAAACTTTAAAGGACTTCAAATATGGTTCAATAATTTTTCCCGATGCAAAATGTTTAAGTGAAAAAGAATTAAATCAGATAAATGATATACTTATAAACGGAAAAAAAATTATTTGTGATAAAAAGATTGGTATTTACGATGAAAGCAGAAATGAAAGAAGGAGAGATAAAACTATTGCAGAGCAATTAAATTCTAAAAGTGAAAATTGTTTGTTGATAGAAGAAAATTCCGGGAAAAAGTTCTATAAGCTTTTTGAGAGTAGTCTCAATAATCATTTCAATTCCGGTTCTTTATCCTTCGCGGAAATTTCAAATGTTGATAGTCTAGTTAATCAAATTAAAAATTTCGGTAATAATTCATCTGAAATAAAGATGGAAGCTCCCATTAATATTCTAACTACTTTTTCAAAAGATGAAAAAGATAATACTCTTATTCACCTTATAAATATTGATGACTTATGTTTGGTATGCGGAAAAAATAAAATGAATGAAAATGTAAAAATAACTTATTTAAAAGAACTAGGTTCAAAGATAAGCTTTCTGCCTTTTCTTGAAAACGAACAAATACTTAAGCCGATGTTAAAGAATGGTGAATATGAAATAAAAGTTCCGATTTTTAATAGAGGTGCGGTTATAACAATAAGTAATTAAACTATAGGATAATATTATGTTAAAAAAATTGTTTTGGCTGCTATTTTTTATTTTGAGCTGTACAATCATATTTGCACAGACATCTATTACTTATATAAAAACAGACAGCTTATTTTTTAATCCCGAACGTGGATTTACATCACAGAGGAGCTCAGCCTTATCATCTACTTTAATTAATTCATTAAAGTCGCAGAATATATCAGTAATTCAAAGAATTTATACTATTCCCCAGTACAATAAAAAACCATTGCCAGAAACATTGTTAAACACAGTACAATCTGATTTAGATGTAGCAAGAGAAAATGGAATTAAACTTATTTTAAGATTTTCTTATACTAATAATCAAAATGGTGCAGATGCTGCCTTAGATACAATACTGCTACATATAAGTCAAATAAAGCCTATTCTTCAGAAAAACGATGATGTTATTCTTTATATGGAAGCCGGATTTATTGGAGCATGGGGTGAATGGTATTATTCATCCCACCATCTTAATAATACAAACGATCGACGGACTGTTCTTTATGCTCTGCTTGATGCCCTTCCAAAGGATAGAGCAGTTTTAGTACGTACTCCGGATTACAAAAGAATAATCTTAGGAGACAATAGTCCCTTAACAAATGAAGAAGCTTATAACGGAAGCTACAAAGCAAGGATCGGGGCTCACAATGATTGCTTTCTTGCGAGCGCTAATGATTATGGAACTTATTTAGATAATGATATTGAAGGTGATAAGACATATTTAAACCTGGATAATAGATTTGTCCCTCAGAGTGGAGAAACCTGCTGTGACTGTGGTTATGACGGCTGTGCAAATGCATTAACTAATTTAAACCGGATGCACTGGTCAATGTTAAATATGGACTATCATCCCGATGTTCTAAAAAGATGGATTAATGAAGGGTGCATGGAAGAAATTAAAAGAAGGTTGGGATATAGGTTCAGCTTAATAAATGCCACAATATCTGACAGTATAAAACCAAAAGGAATTTTTCATGCTGAAGTTTCTATACGGAATGAAGGCTTTGCAAGTCCTTTTAATCCGCGCAGCCTTGAAGTGATTTTAAGAAATAAAGCTACTAATATTAAATATAGACTTATAACTTCTGAAGATCCAAGATTCTGGTTGTCCGGTGACAGCATAAATATTGATATCACAGCCGGAATACCGGATGATATTCCCGAGGGCAAATATGAATCCTTTCTATATTTAGCTGATCCGCAAATAACATTACATGACAATCCTTCTTATGCTATAAGATTTGCGAATAAGGATACATGGGAAGATTCAACAGGGTACAATAGTTTACTTCATACTATATATATTTCAAAGAATGCTGCCGGACAATATTATACCGGGAACAAATATTTTGAACCATATAAATCGAATAATGGCGGAGGGGGAGGGAGTTCAGATAAAATTCAAATTGACGGGTACTTTAACGACTGGTTAAAGTATTATCAACTGGATGTCGGCGCAACGGAGGAGGATACAGGGGATGCAATTACACCATCAGCAGATTTGGTTGATCTTTGGGGAACAAGTGATGAGAATAATTTATATTTAAGTTATAGTTTAAATGGAAATTATAATTCAAATTATTTTTATCATATATTTTTTGACACCGATAAAAATACGGAAACCGGTTTTCATAGCGACAGCAGTTTAATTGGTGCGGATTATATGATTGAAAACAGCTCTCTTTGGAAATACTCCGGAACTAACGGCAGCTGGGGCTGGAGCTTAGCTGGAGATGTTGTTCTTGTCGTAGGAAATCAGAATGTTAATAGAGTGGAAATTGGATTTGCAAAATCGCTATTAGGCTCAAATGCTAATTCGATTAGTTTTATATTCAATGTAAACGAAAGTAATAATGCCGTAAAAGATGACTATGCACCAAATGATTATAGAGTAAATGCCTATAATTATGATCTGGTTACATCTGTTAATGAAGTAATAACTAAATCCCAGATTGAATTGCCCAAAATCGAAGCTTTTCCGAATCCATTTAACAATAGTGTAAGAATTATTTTTAATACTAATGAATCAAAAGTAAAAGAGGCTTATATATTTGATGTGCTTGGAAGAAGAATAAAAAACATTTCAAAAAATTTAGTTAATAATACAGGTATATCATGGTTTGGAAGAAATGATTTTAATATTGAAGTAGGCTCAGGAATATATTTCGTTATTGTTCAAACCGATGATCATATATATTCAAAAAAAATACTTTTAATGAAATAACAATCAGTTCGATTTAGACAATAATTGTTTTTATACCTGCATTCTGAAGATTTTTTAACTCCCCACCCGGAATATTGGAATCGGTAACAACTATATCTATTTTAGTAATGGGTGCAATAAAGGCGAAGCTTCTTCTGAGAAACTTACTGGAATCAGTTACTAATATAACTTCTTTTGATATATCAATCATAAGCTTATTTAAATGAGCTTCTTCGATATTTGGTGTTGATATACCGTATTTGGAATCTATACCGTCAACTCCGATGAATAGCTTATCACAATAATGATTTTTAATACTGGTTTCTGCAATCGGCCCAATTAAGGAAAGAGAAGTATGCCTCAGAATCCCGCCTAACATAACCACTTTTATATTTTCGTTATTAATAAACTGACTGGCAATATTTAATGCATTTGTAATGACTGTCAGATTGTTAGATGAAGAAAGATTCCGTGCTACTTCAAGTGTAGTTGTACCGGAATCAATTATTATAGTGTCTGAATCTTGTACTAATTCCGCTGCTTTTTTTCCAATAGCTTGTTTTTCTTTTGCATGAAGTTTAGATTTTTCATTTAATTTGTAGTCTATTCCTACACGCTGTACTTTAATACCTCCTCCTCTGGTTCGGATTAGTAACCCTTTTTCTTCTAACTGATCCAGATCGTTTCTTATGGTCACTTCGCTAACATTAAAAATGCTTACCAGCTCATTTATCTTAACCTGTCCATTTTTATTAATTATTTCGTTTATTCTTGCCCGACGGCTTAAAGTTAAATCTCCGTCGGAAGAAAATCTATTATTTTCCATAAAAATCCAACTTTTTTCGGATGAATAAGCAGCGAAAAATAATCCTTTTTGAAATTACAAACAATTATATCTAATACAAGACCTAATATATTTGTTATGAATCCTTACTATATCCAATAAATAGAAAGGTAAAACAAATTATTGACAAAGTAAAAATAATCCTTTATTTTTTTTATTGAAACTAAAAAAAAATTAAGCTAAAAAACAATAAATCAAAGTTTAAATCAAAAAAGCATTTTACAGAGGGAAAAGTCATGCAAAAAAAAATCTATTTGACACTGCTTTGTCTTTTTTATCTATCAACATTGACAGCTCAGTCCGATCCTGAAAAGCTTTTATTAAAGGATTACAAACCGGTAAGTCTCTACAATACTCCTGTTACAAAAATTGAAAAAGCTAAGTATCCTGTAATTGATATGCACTCGCATCCTTATGCAATTGGTCCGGAGCAGATTGCTGAATGGGTAAAGAATATGGATGAAACGGGTATTGAAAAAACAGTAATACTTACTAAAGCTTATGGTTCTGAATTTGATTCTATTTACTCCCTTTATTCTAAATATCCCGATAGATTTGAATTATGGTGCGGCTTTGACTATACCGGTTACGATAAGCCCGGCTATGGTCCTGAGGCAGTAAAAGAATTAGAAAGATGTTATAAAAAAGGTGCCCGTGGAGTTGGTGAATTGGGAGATAAAGGGAAAGGTTTGTTTTATTGCGTGCCTGCTGCTTACGGAATGCATATAGATGATCCAAGAATGAATTTACTATTGGATAAATGCGGTGAATTAGGTATGCCTGTAAATATTCATGTTGCCGACCCAATCTGGATGTATCAGAAGATGGATTCAACCAATGACGGATTAATGAATGCCTATTCATGGAGGCTGGATAATCAAAAAGATATTTTGAACCTGGAACAATTATTAAAGACTTTAGAAAATGCAGCTGCCAGGCATCCCGGGACAATTTTTATTGCATGTCATTTGGCAAATTGTTCACATGACCTTCAATTGCTCGGGAATTTACTCGATAAATATAAGAATCTGTACTCCGATTTTTCTGCCCGTTATGCGGAGAGTGCCCCTGTACCAAAATATACGGCAAAATTTTTTAATAAGTATCAAAATCGTTTATTATACGGGACAGATATGGGTTTTGATAAACCAATGTATAGGGTAACATTCCGTATTTTGGAATCCCAGGATGAACATTTTTATGAAATCGATCAGTTTGGATATCATTGGCCTTTGTATGGTTTTGGATTGGGGGACACTATATTAAAAAAAGTTTATAGGGATAATGCGTTAAATGTTTATAAAATAGAAAATAAAATTAAAAAGTATTGAGCAGATAAAATATAAAGAAATGAAATTATATAAGATTAAAAAAAATTATTCTAATTACTTGACAAGGTAAAATAAGTTATTTATTTTAAAACAAAAGGAAAAGCAAAATAAATTTTTTAAAAAGAAACAATTAATAAATAGCAGAAATAGTTTGGTTTCAAAAGATGACATCTTTATTATTAAAAATAAGTCTATCTAAACTTTTAATTTTAATTAAAATTGAAAGTAATTTTTCTTTTTAAAGATGTCATCTTTACATCTTTGTAACTAAACCTGGAATAGGACAGGGATTAAATAGTCGGGAATCATTTGCTGGTTTATAGAGGGATTAAAATAACTTACATGCGGGCCTAAATAATAAATAAAAGCAATCAAAAATTTTAATAAAGTAAAAATAATATAAAACTACAGATGGAGGTAAAATGGTTCATAGATATTTACCGCAAAAAAATTTTTACATTTTCCTAATAATTATTGTTTTTTCATTACTATTAAGCCCGGTGACAAATGCCGGAGTTACAGGCAAAATAGCCGGCAAAGTTACTGATGCAAGTACCGGAGAGCCTTTATTGGGAGCAAATGTTATTATTGAAGGAACTACAATGGGAGCAGCAACAGATGCCGATGGAGATTACTTTATTATAAATATTCCGCCAGGCTCTTATAATTTAAAAGTATCTATGATTGGCTATACCGGGGAGTCGGTAGTTGATGTTGTTGTTAATATTGATAGAACTACTAACGTGGATTTTAGCTTGAAGCAGGGGAGTATTTCTACTAATGAAGTGGTTGTTACAGCACAAAGACCTGTAATTAGAAAAGATTTGACTTCCAGTATAGTTGAGATTAATTCAGCGGAAATTGAAGTAAGCCCCCAGCGCGATGTTCAAAGTATGCTGAAGCAGCAGCGGGGTGTTCTTTTGGGATATAACCATCTGGGGAAGACGGGTTTGGCTGAAACTAATACTCCATCTGATGAACTCCACATCAGAGGCGGAAGAGAAGGTGAAACTGCATTTACTCTTAACGGTATAGTTGTTACTGATCCTATGTGGGGGGGAGCTCAATTTATTCAAAGTTCAGCAGGAAAATATATTCAGGAATTCAATACACTTGCCGGAACCTTCAATGCAGAATATGGAAATGCAATGTCCGGAGTAATAAATGTAGCTGCCAAAAGGGGGAATCAAAATAAATATAATGCTGACCTGACTTTGTATTCGGACAGGTTTGGAATAGATAGATATGATCAGAATACTATGCAAGGCGCACTGGGTGCAGGCGGACCTGTTCCACTTACAAATGGAAACTTAACATTTTATGTTACCGGTGAAAGAAAACTAAGCGATGGTTATATCTATGGTTATAAATATCCCAACTGGATCGATTCTGAAGGAAAGGATGTAGATTCAACAACAAAACTGCCCGCAGGTAATGGTGAAAAAGTATCTATGGATAGATTTGATTACTGGAACACCACCCTTTTGCTGAAATGGGCGGTCACTTCTAATTTTATAGTAACCGGATTCGGCAGCCTGGGGAATTTAAGAAATGATTCGTATTCAAATACATATAAATACAATCGGGACGGATCTCCATACAATAAATCCGATGAAAAATTTTTCAATTTAAATATCACTCATGCTTTAACATCCGACAGCTATTATGAAATTGGTTTAGCCAGGCAGGTTCATACCAGATTCCTGGGTGTTTATGATAGCTGGGACAAATATGCGCAAAACTTAGAATCATTCGATCCCTCGGGAAATTTTTCTGTAGTTGGTGAAGATTGGTTCTGGGAAAATGAAGACTGGTCGGTTAACACAGTAAGAGCTTCTTTTTCAAGCCAGGTGAATAAAACAAACTTAATAAAAATCGGCGGGAATTTAAGACTTCTCGATATTGACTATGTATCTAAAAATCCCAATGAACCGGGGAGCTATTGGGTAAACTACACTCATAAACCAAAAGAAATTAATGGTTTTTTACAGGATAAAATGGAATTTTCTGAAATTGGATTAATAATTAATGTAGGCGTTAGAATAGATTCATGGGATCCTGATTCTCCCTACTTTACCGATATTATAAATACACTTGATTTGAAAACAAAAAAGGCAGCCGTTAAAACAAAATTTTCACCACGTTTTGGTGTATCTTATCCTATTTCGGATAGAGCTGCATTTCACTTTGCATACGGGCATTTTTATCAAATGCCGTCATATTTTAACTTATACGGAAGCCAGCGGTATTTAACTCATCCGGATGATAAAGACTGGGATAAGTATCCGCAATTTAGAGGTCTGAACTTTCCTTACACATCAGAAGGCTCGGGTAATACAAGGTTAGCAAATACAAATATGGAACCTGAAAAAACTGTTGCATATGAAGCCGGCGTTCAGCTTAAACTTTCCGAAGATATCTCTTTAGACGTAACAGCTTTCTACAAAGAAATGACAGACCTTGTAGGAGTTCGATACATAGAAGCCGCAAATTACGGAACCGGTGCCACTCTTTCCGATAATTTTGATTATGCAAATGCTAAAGGGGTGGAGCTTGTATTGAATAAAAGATTCAGTAATTATTTTTCTTTAAGGGCTAATTATACATACTCAAATTCATTAGTAACCAGTTCAAGCCCATGGGCACAATTACAAATTCAAAATCCGACATTTAGAACATTTACATCCGATTGGGATAGACCGCATACATTTAATCTTGATCTATATGTTTCATTACCTAAGATCTGTGATGTAAGCTTATCGGGCAACTTTCAGTCAGGCCTGCCTTATACTATTAAAACAGAACCGAATACTGAGAGAATGCCGTATATAGAGTCTATAGATTTGAAGCTAAGCAAGAAGTTCAATCTGTTTAGTATTACCCCGGAAATATATATAAATGTTCTTAATCTAACTGATAGAAAAAATATTTATTCGGTTTATTCAAACAGCGGTAAGCCTGATCTGCCTTTAGGAATTCCAAGAACTCCCAGCAATCTCAATGTATATGATATACCGACTAATTACAGCCCGGGAAGGCAAATTTATTTAGGTTTTTCGTTGGAAATATAAAACAGAGAAAAGTAATGTTATGATCAATCTTTCTAACGTAATTCCTTTTAATTATAATTTGGAACAAGGAGAGCAAATAATGAAAATTAAAAATTACTATTGGGCTAAGTATCTATTTCCAATCTTAGGGATTATATTTTTATTTTTTTCAGAAGAAATAAATGCTCAGGTAATATATAAAAGATGGAATACTTTTGATATAAATAAAATTAGTACATCATTTAGTAATTACGGCTCTGAAACAGAAGGGCAATTTTGGTATGGGTACGGGCATCATCCTTCAATGGAATATCCAACGGGAAGCGGTAATCAGTATGGGATGGCAATAGGTTTTTACATTGGCGGAATGAGTGCTGACGGTGGCGGGGAAAATCCTGACGGCAAATGGTATATGGATATGACACTCGATGAGTATAAGGATAACTGGGATGATTCTCATTGGGATCCTTATGGACCGGGACCCTATGAAAACGATGTTCCTTTAAGTAGTGTGTTTAATTTTGTAGGAAAATCAACCCGCGCTTCAATGAGTGATGATATGGGAAGCTGGCCGGATTCTGCTAATGCCGATGGAAGATTTGGATGGCCACAATTTTATCCGAATACTAATGACCCGGTTTTATTAAATGGAAATGGATGGCCTGGCTGGGGACCTAACGGTGAACAAATTGGGCATCAGGAAAGTTTTGGGGTAGCCTACGATGTTAACCATGTTGCAGAGGTTCCACCGGAAAGATGGTTAAAAGCTCAGATGGTTTTTAGGGGGATGGCATTTAAAGGTAAAATTTATGAAAACTATATATTCTGGTCATACGAAATTACTAATATAGGCCAGCAGCCAATTACAGACTGCTATTTCGGCATGATCATGGACTATGCATTCCCCTGGAACAGACTTGATTGGGGAGATGAAGTACAGGCTTTTGACAGCGACAGAAACATGGCTTATGCGTATACTCCTTCAGGAACCGGAAATACCGAAGATGATAGAACTGTTTCGCCAACGGCATACGGCGGCTTAGTTTTCTTAAAAACACCTAAGAAAGATGATGGGCAGGAGGGTGGAGTTTCAAATGTCAGCTGGTCTCTTGACCCCGGGGATGCCGATGACGGTAAAATATCAAATGACTATTATATAAGAAATATAATGAATGAAGGGAGTCCTTATGATACTGATGGAGATGGAATTGATGATGCAAGTATGAGAGATGGTACAGAAGTTCCTTATGGTTATAGTGTAGCCGGCAGTGATGGTAATAGTACATATATGAGTTCTGGCCCTATAACATTAGAACCGGGGAAAAAAGATACGTTAATTGTGTGTACTGTAATGGGTTCGAATTTGCTGGATCTTCGAAAGAATGCAGATAGAGCTATAAATCTTTATAAATCAGGCTTTAAGATTGCAGAACCTCCGGTTGAGCCTAAGGTAACTGCAATTTCAGGGGATAGAAAAGTAACACTAACATGGGGGAAAGATAGTGAAAGTTCCACAGGATTTGAAGGTTACAGGATTTATAGAAGTAAAGATAACGGTGCAACCTGGGGTGATAGAGTAGTTACTGATGCTAATGGTACTGAGATAGGATATGTTCCTCTGACTCAATTTGATTTAAAAGATGGAATTGTGGGAACTTCAACTAACCAGGAAGCAACCTGGCTGGATTTTGGAACTGATACCGGTTTACCGGAAACCGATGAAAACGGTAACTATGTTTTTGTAGATGAAAACCTTATAAATGGTATAAATTACAGGTATTATATTGCTGCATATAATGTCGGAACTGATGTAATTCCGCCTGTTGAAAATTCACCGGTAACAGATCCAAACATAAGCGGAGATAATACAGTAGCTGCTACCCCGAGTTCTGAACTTGAAACACAAACGCTGGATCGAATTAAAGTAGTTCCAAATCCTTATATATCAACCAATGAATTTGAAACTGTTCCGAATGTGAGGGAATTACATTTCACTCATTTACCTGCTCAATGTGAAATAAGAATTTACAACATTGCTATGGAGCAAATTGTTGTTCTTAACCATACAAACAATACAAGTGAAGAAATCTGGAATTTAAGAACATCAGGAAATCAGGAGGCAGCGCCTGGTTTATATGTCTACTACGTCTCATCGCAGCTCATATCCGGTGAGAAAATCGGAAAATTTGTAATCATTAAATGAGCTGTTAAAATAAATAATTAACATCAAATTTTTTTAGGAGAAAAAACGATGAGAAAAAAATTGACTAAAGGAATCATTTTAATGTTGTTGTTTTCATTTAATATTTGCCTATATGCTCAAAATAGTGATCAGGCCGGTACTTCAATGGCAAATTTCTTAAAAATTGGGGTAGGACCAAGAGCAATTGCAATGGGAGAAGCTTTTGTAGCGCTTTCTAATGATGCCAGCTCTCTTTATTGGAACCCGGCTGGTATAGCAAGAATTAATAAGAATGAAGTTCTGTTCCAAACAACAAAATGGGTTGCTGAAACTAACCTGTACTACCTGGGATTGGTTCTGCCTATGGGTGATTATGGTGCAATCGGTGCGGATTTTTACAGTTTCTCATCCGGAGATATGGAAGAAACAACTCTCCAGCAGCCAGACGGAACCGGGAGAACTTTTAATGCAAATAATTTAGCTATCGGTCTTACATATTCAAAATTGCTTACTGATCGCTTTTCGGTTGGCTTTTCCGTAAAGTATATTACCGAATCTCTGTCAAGAGAAAGTGCAAGTGCTTATGCATTTGACATCGGGAGCATTTTCACAACCAACTTTTTGAATGAGATGAAATTAGGTATATCGTTATCTAATCTTGGCACTACAATGGAACTAGACGGACCGGATCTAATTGTCAGTCATGATGTTGCACCGGATTTACCAACAAACAAAACGGTTGATGCACGTCTGGGAACACAATCATGGGATCTCCCTCTAACTTTCAGAATAGGAATGGGTACTTACGTATTTGATAATGAGAATAATTCTTTATCAATGGAAGTAGATCTTAATGATACGCGGGATTACCAGGCAAGATATAATCTGGGAAGCGAATATACGGTTAAATTGATTGGACAGCAGAAAATAAGTATTAGAGCCGGTTACAAGGGTAATTATGATGAAGAAGGTTTGACCTTAGGCGGCGGGCTATTCTTAACCCTGGCTAATTTTGATTTCAAATTAGATTATGCTTTTGCAGATGTAAATAGGCTGGGAAATGTTCATAGATATTCAATTAGTATTCTATTTTAAGAAAGTTTTTTTAAGGAGAGACATCATGAACAAAAGTTTTACAAAGCTTTTATTTTCAATAGTTTTTTCATTCTTTATTATCTTAGAATTCGAGGGATGTAAAAAGATGGATTGGCCCTCCGATCCGCCCGATTCAGAGAGGCCTACAGTTACTTCCATTACACCTGAATCGGAAAGTATTATGGTTCCGGCTGATGAAAAAATTCAATTGAAATTTAATATCAATATGGATATTTCCAGTCTTAATGAGAATGTTAAAGTATATAAAGATAATGATACAAATGCCATAGCGGGTCAATGGGAAGGGGAAAACGGAACTTATACTTTCACTCCGGCAAACCCGTTTGAAGAACTTTCGAAGTATAGTGTAAAGCTGCAGGGTGCTTTTAATGAAGGAGATCAGTGGAAAGGTCCGGGGTTAAGAGGTGGCGATGGTTTATCAATGAAATATGAAAATACCTTTTTCTTTTCTACGGTAGGAAATTACGGAGCTTCTCCTCTTTATCTGGGATCAGGAAATCCCGGAAATGCTGCCGAAGGGAAAGCGGGGATCGGTATAGTAAAAGATTTTGAAACTTCTGAGGTCGGAAATTTCAATCCCGATGGTTCGTTAAGTATTGAACTCAATCCTTCAGGCACAGAATTATATATTGCAAGTTTAGCAGACAATGCTGTGGGAATTCTGGAAACTTCCAGTGGAAGTATTACGGCTACTGTTCCGATGCCCGATGGGGTAGAAGAACCCTGGTTTGTCTGTTTTACTCCGGATGGCTCTGAGGCCTGGGTTCTCTGCAGGGGAACAAATGATATTGTTGTAATTAATACTGCCAGCAGATCAATTAGCACGACAATCCCTCTGGCTGATTATTGCCAGGAAGGTGCTTTCCTATATAAGATGGCAATTGATCATGCCGGTAAGAAGGGTTATATAAGCACAAGAACAGGTCAATCGGTTATAGTAGTTGATATAGTAAATAAAACCGCAATAACAAATATTGAAAATGTAGTTGAAGAAGAAGCCACAGGTGAAATTGTAATTTTACCGGATGATTCTAAGGTACTGGTATGTAATAACTGGGCTTCACCGTCATTTAGGATAATTGATCCGGCTACAAATACAGTGGAAGGTGAATTGGAATTAGGTGAGGGGGGCGATTATTATTTTACTGAAGTGGCTGATAACTATCTTTATATGGCAGGGAGATGGGATGCATTAATCTACAAAATTGATTTAACCGATTTCTCAATTGCAGCCGAAATTAATATAGCTGATGAGGGAATAATTGACGAAATGCAGGGTATTACGGTTGACCCTGCAAAACAGGTAGTGTATGTAGTAGCAAATACTTATGAAGACGGTGCGGTTTTAATTTTCAGAGCTTCCGATCTTTCCTTTTTAGGAGCTATAAAAACCGGTCCGTGGAGAGATATCGTTGTTAAAAAGTGAGCGGCTGAATGATTGTAAAATTTATTATTAAATATATGAAAACTACCTGCTTCATTTTGCTTTTGTTATTTTGTTATAGCTTTATATGGGGACAAAATAAAGGGGGCAGGTGGCAGTTTGAAAATAACGGGAATGATTCATGCAGCTGGAATCCAAACAACCATATTGGTTTATTATCCGGCAATGCGGCATATTCAAATGCAGAGCCGCTGGTGGAAAGCAATTATTATTTATCTTTAGAAAAAGAAAACAGCTACGGTGCTTTCCGAGTAAGTGATAATGATGATTTAGATTTCAAGAATGAAAGCCTTGCCATTTCCTTATGGGTTTATCCTACTCAAGCAAACGGCAATCCGGAATTTTTGCTTATTAAAGGGGATAGAGCCGAAAAATCAAAAACAGACAATTATTCTCTTAGACTCAACACCACTGAAAATGAAAGTTACCTGGAATTTCTCACACATTTGGAATCCGGTACTTTAAGGAGTGTTACTTCTTCTTTTGTTGTCCCTCAAAATCAATGGTCGTTTATAGCAGTCTATTATGATTATCAGAATTCTAAAATATATTTATGGAATGATGAGAAGTCAGCACCGGCAGATACATTTAATTTTACCGCAGATCTATTCCCGAATAATGATAGTCTTTTTATAGGTGCTTCAGGTAAAAACGGGTTTAAGAGATTTTGGGGAAGAATTGATGACCTAAGGATTGGTTCAAATATAAACCAGATTTTAAATGATGTTACAGGAGTAGAAGATTTAAATCAATTTAATAATCATATTTCATTTAAATTAAAGCAGAATTATCCCAATCCTTTCAATCCTGTAACTACAATTAGATTTTCCCTGGAGGAAAAAGGATTTATTAATCTGGACATTTATAATTTACTCGGTGAGCATGTTGCTGGGTTATTACATCGTGAAGTTTCGGCAGGTGAACATAAAATTACTTATAACGCAGCCAATCTGCCTTCAGGGATCTATTTATATAAATTACAGAAAGACAGCCATACAAATATAAAGAAGATGGTTTTAATTAAATAAAATTTTTACAAATAATTTTTTAGAGAGCTAATATGATCTTAAAATTTTTATCATTTTTATTTTTTTCCCTTTTACTAATTCTATTGAGCTGTTCTAATTCTAATAGTTCTTTTGTAAAAGTTGAAAACAAAAATTTGCAAATTGAGTTTGATGATTCTCTTTATACTGAAATTGTTTCAACGATTGGGGATCAAAAGATAATATTAAGTAATTATTCTGCTTCAGAATATCTGTTGGTTAATGGAGAAGAAGTCAGCAAATTTTTTCTTAAAGATTCTAAATCCAATCAAATAGAAAATGAATTAGGAAAAGGGGAAGAATTTATTGTTACAGGGATTTCAAAAAACAATATCAGGAAACAGGTCTCAGTTTCGGTTTATGAAAATTTCCCAACATGTGCATTTTTTAAAGTTACTTATGAAAATGCCGGAACTAGTACAATTAAAGTTAATAAATGGGTAAGCAATGCATACCATATAAAAAGCGAAGAAAAAGAAAACCCGCCTTTCTGGTCATACCAGGGAGCGACATATGAAGATAGAAGAGACTGGGTTAAACCGGTAAAACAGGGTTTTGAACAGGAAAATTATATGGGAATGAATGCAAGCGATTACGGCGGAGGTACACCTATTGTAGATATATGGAGTAAAAATACCGGTATAGCTATCGGGCTTGTTGAAACTACACCAAAGCTGGTGAAGCTTCCGGTAAAAATGAAAAACGAAGAAGCCGGTGCAAGTATCAGTATTGAATATGAAAAGGAGCAGGTCCTTAAACCGGGCGAATCTTTAGAAACCTTTGAATCTTTCGTGAATGTGCATAAAGGAGATTATTATGCAACATTAAAGAATTTCAGGGAAATAATGTCTAAAAAAGGTTTGGTGATGCAGAAATATCCTGAAACATCTTATCAGCCAATATGGTGCGCATGGGGTTATGAAAGGGACTTTAAGCTCAAAGATGTTTTGGGTACGCTGCCGGAAGTTAAGAAATTAGGATTTAAATGGGCTGTTCTTGATGACGGCTGGCAAACTTCTGAAGGGGATTGGTATCTAAATCCTAAAAAATTTCCCAATGGCGACAGCAGTATGAAAGCATTTGTTGATAAAATTCATGCTGCCGGTCTTAAAGCTAAATTGTGGTGGGCACCTCTGGCTGTAGATCCGGGAACTGATTTAATTAAAGAACATCCGGATATGCTGCTGCTTAATAAAGATGGTTCGACGCGCGATATTTCCTGGTGGGACAGCTATTATTTGTGTCCGGCATATGATAAAACACTCAGCTATACTAAGAACCTTGTTACCAAAATATTTAATGTTTGGGGATTTGACGGAATAAAAATAGATGGTCAGCATCTTAACGGTGTTCCGCCGTGTTATAATCCTCAGCATCATCACGCCTTCCCTGAAGAATCGGTTGAAAAACTGCAGGATTTTTGGAAAATGGTTTATGAAACAGCAGCAAGTATTAAAAAAGATGCCGTAGTCGAAATTTGTCCTTGCGGTACTAATTATTCATTTTACAATCTGCCATATATGAACCAGCCTGTAGCCTCCGATCCTGAATCATCATGGCAAATTAGATTAAAAGGCAAAACGTTAAAAGGGTTAATGGGTGAGAGCCTGCCTTACTATGGAGACCATGTTGAACTAAGTAATAATAAGAGTGATTTTGCATCTACTGTAGGAATCGGCGGCGTGATAGGTACTAAATTCGTCTGGCCTGTTGGTGTTCATCAAAATAAAGAGACAGGCGACATAAACCTTACCGGTGATAAAGAAAAAGAATGGGCAAAATGGGTAAAAATTTATACTGATAATATGCTTTCAAAAGGTATTTACCGCGGAGAACTTTATGATATTGGTTTTGATAAGCCTGAGACTCACGCTATAAGTAAAGACGGAAAAATGTTCTATGCTTTTTATGCTCCTGAATGGGATGGTAATGTTGAAATACGCGGACTTGAAAATAAAACTTACAAGGTAAAAGATTATGTAAATAATGTTGAAATGGGTGAAGTAACCGGGCCATTATCAAGTTTACCTATAAAGTTTGATCATTCTTTGCTTATTGAATGCGTCCCGGTGAATTGATAAAACTAAAACTTCTTATTAATAATAATTTATAATGAAACGCCGATCATTTCTAAAAACATCCGGAGCAATTGCACTTGGTGCAAGCTCTGCTGCAAATTATATATTTGGATTTGTTCCAGCACATAATTGGGAAAAATATGATTTTGGCAGCGGCCCTATTGTTAATGACCGGCTTAATCAGGGTCCGTTTCCAATTTATGAACCGGAAGTTGTTGCCCCCGGTAGTGAAGTTGTAATGACTACTAATCCTTCCGGTAAAATATTAAAGAATTTTGGAATGGGATTAACGGTATATATCTCCGGTGATATTGGACCTCCCCGAATAAAAGGTGAAAAGCTTGAAAAATCGATTGAGGATCTGGTTAAAATCCCGTTTGTACAAAAGGTATATCTTAGACCCAATTGGAGAGATATTCAAAAGCAGCCATCTCAATTAGATTTCCCGGAATACTGGAAAATTACATTTGATATTGCTAAACAATATAAGAAAAGAATTGGTTTCAGAATTATGACGGAGAACCCGGATATACCTGAATTAGGTGCACCGGATTTTCTAATTAATAAAATTCCTTATGTCAGCTTAAAAGGTTCCTGGAAGAATAGTTCATCGGAAATTCGAAATAAAAAGGAGCACAAATTTCCAAGATATGATCATCCGGAATACCAAAAGGCATTTATTCAATTAAATGAATTACTTGCCGGAGAATTTAACGGTAATCCGCAGATTGAATATATGGATACATTTATGTACGGCTTTTGGGGAGAGGGACATTCATGGCCGTTTGAAGGAAATCCATTCCCGGATAACGTAACAGCTGAAAAAACATTTATTAAAATGTTTGATATACAGCTTAAACACTGGACAAAAACCCCATTAGTTACAAACACCCAGCCTGATTTCAGCAGGGTAGGAAATTCCGAATTAGTTGATAGAACAGTTAGAACTAATAATTGGCTTAGAACAGATACTATATTTATTGAAAATATGCAGATAGAGTCATTAAGCAATAGACCTAGCTGGACAGCGGCAGCTTGTGAAGTGGGAATCGG
Organism: uncultured Ignavibacteriales bacterium; assembly: GCA_963742995.1. Classification (GTDB taxonomy): domain Bacteria; phylum Bacteroidota; class Ignavibacteria; order Ignavibacteriales; family Ignavibacteriaceae; genus CAVQBP01. The sequence goes on along the minus strand of CAVUOL010000048.1, from coordinate 11,395 downwards.
CACACTGGAAAGGCACGAAAAAGAGATGTACGATGGAATCGGTTATAATGATAATCTGATTTCACATGTAATGGATGTCGGGGCAAACTACTGGTCAGTTTGGAATTGGCATAATATATCTGCAAGAAATATAATGGAGTATTATGAAAAATATCCGGACGGAATCGATAACATAGCAAGAAAGATAGGCTACCGGGTCAGACCTTCATGGATCTGGAGCTTTGATAAAGATGAACATCCGGGTTTAATTATGGGCTTAGTTAATGACGGAATTGCCGGAGTTCCGGGTGTATTACGAATAACCATTTTTAGTGATGATGGTTCGGTTAAAGTGAGCGGTTGTTTAGATCCGGGATATCCAAAGCCCACCGGGGTGAGACAAGCTATGTTTGTTCTTCCAAAAGGAACAAACTGGAAAGGCTTAAAGATTAAAGCTGAAAATGAAGTTAAGGGGGAACTTTATCCAGTAGAGTGGGCATGCCATCAAAAATTAAATACTGACGGCTCATTAACATTAAATGCTAATATGTAGATGAAAGGAGCTTTAAATATGAATAAATCACAAACAGATGCTGGAGTTATAAGTATTATCTTATAAAATGTTACATAATTCCAGGGAGTCCGAATGTTTCGAAAAATTATGAAGATAATTTTTCTGTTTTTACTAAATAGAATAAAATTAAGGGATTAAAAAATGAATAAAGATTTATTAGAAGACTATTATACAAAGGTTGAAATTTATAATCAGCCGGAATTATGGATTAAAACTTATAAAAAGTTTTTAATCGAATTACCATCCATTAAGAATTTTCTCAACGAAATTCTTTCTAAGGAAAATCTGGAGATTGTCTTAACAGGTGCCGGGACTTCGGCTTTTATCGGGGATGTTCTTGAAGGATCTTTTATAAAAGGATTGGATACAACAACTAAGGCGATTGCAACCACCGATCTTGTTACACATCCGGAATTTTATCTTAATAAGAGTAAACCTTTACTTTTGATTTCTTTTGCCCGCTCGGGTAACAGTCCCGAAAGTGCTAAAGCAATAGAACTTTCAGAGATAATCTGCAAAGAGGTTTATCATCTGGTTATTACCTGCAATAATTCAAGTACACTTATCGATTCTTTAAATAGCAAAAAAAGATACCTGTTTGTATTGCCTGATGAAACCAATGATAAAGGACTAGCTATGACAGCAAGCTTTTCTTCAATGCTTCTTACAGGATTATTAATTGCAAATTACCAGAGAGCAGAAGAATTGAATGGTGAAATCAGGATACTGTCGGAATATGGAGATAAAATATTAAATGAATATACAGAAAACCTTAAAGAAGTTTCAAAAATAAATTTTGACAGAGCAGTTTTTTTAGGCTCAGGAACTAATAAAGGTATTGCAAGGGAATCTCATTTAAAGCTTCAGGAATTATCCGATGGAAAAGTTATTTGTAAATATGATTCATTCCTTGGATTCCGGCACGGACCGAAAGCTGTTGTTAATGATAAAACCCTTGTTGTATATCTTTTCTCGAATGATCAATATGTAAACAGATATGAATACGATCTTGTTAAAGCAATTAATGAAGGAAGAAAACCCGCATATACTATCGGTATAACTGAAAAAAAGATAGATGATCTTGATATGTCATTACAAATTGTTCTATCAAATAATGGAAACAATTTAAGTGAAGAAATTCTTTCGGCTGCATTGGTTCTGCCAGCGCAATTAATCGGCTTTTATAAATCAATAAACCTCGGATTAAATCCTGATTCTCCTTCGGCTGACGGTATGATATCCAGAGTTGTGGAAGGTGTAAATTTATATCCTTATAAGAAATGAATGTCGGAATATTTACAGAAAATAATAAAAGAAAATAAATCCGGTAAACCGGTCGGCATTACATCAATTTGCTCTTCCAACAGCTATGTGATTGAAGCTGCATTATTAAGAGCAAAAAAGAAAAACCGGCATGTATTGATTGAATCAACTTCAAACCAGGTTAACCAGTTTGGCGGTTATACAGGAATGAAACCTGAAGATTTTAAAGATTTTGTTTTCAAAGCTGCAGAAGAATTAAAATTCCCTCGAGAGAAAATAATACTTGGGGGGGATCATTTAGGACCGAATCCATGGAAGGATGAAGTTTCACCGGCGGCAATGGAAAAAGCAAAAATACAGGTTGAGGAATATGTAAAAGCCGGGTATTCTAAGATTCATCTTGATGCGAGTATGAAATTAGCTGATGACGGTGATAAAAATTTCCAGCTTGATACAGAAGTAGTTGCAGAAAGAGCTGCACAATTATGCCTGACAGCAGAGAGTGCTTTTAATAATCTGAGGGAAAAAAATCATAAGCTTTTTTATATTATAGGTTCCGATGTTCCGCCTCCCGGCGGAGGAACAGAACATAAAGAGATTCAAATTACATCTGCCGAAGATGTTGATAATATTATTGAATTAACTAAAAATGCATTTTGTAAATATGGTCTTGAAAATGCATGGGGTAGGGTAATAGCAGTCGTCGTGCAGCCGGGAGTTGAATTCAGCAATTACGAAGTTTATGATTATTGTGAAGAAAAAGCCAAACAGTTAACACAGAAAATTCAGGGAAAAGAAAATCTTGCGTACGAAGCACATTCAACTGATTATCAGAAAAAAGATTCGTTGAAGGGAATGGTAGAAAATAACTTTGCCATTTTGAAAGTTGGTCCGTGGCTCACTTTCAGCTTCAGGGAAGCCGTATTTGGGTTAGCAAAAATAGAAGAAGAGCTTTTGTTAAGAGTTAAATCATTGCAGTCTTCTAAAATTATTGAGCTCATAGATATGCAAATGAAATTAGAGCCTAAATATTGGGAAAAGTACTATAAAGGAAATGAGGATGAAAAATCTTTTGATAGAAAATTTAGTTACAGCGATAGGATAAGATATTACTGGAGTAATAAAAAAATAAGAGAATCCCTTCAACGTTTAATCTATAATTTATCTAAAAATAGAATACCTTTAACTCTAATTAGCCAATATCTTCCGAATCAATTTAGAAGTATAAGGGAAAATGAAATTGAAAATAAACCTAAAGAAATAATTTATCATAAGATAAATGAAGTTTTGGAAATTTATAATTATGCTACATCCGGAGGTAACTTATGAAAACCCGCCCATGGCTTATATATGCCATTGTAACAACTGTATTTTGGGGAGTCTGGGGGGCTTTAATAGAAATTCCTGAAAAAGCGGGTTTCCCTGCAACCCTGGGATATTCGGTTTGGGCGCTTACTATGATTCCGCCTGCATTAATAGCTTTAAAAAGATTAATTGGAGACCGAAATTCGATAAGAAATCAGTTTTTCTCGGATGCGTAATCGGATTTACAGGGGCAGGGGGACAGCTCATCCTTTTCCAGGCATTAAAAACAGGACCTGCTTACCTGGTTTTTCCTTTCATATCTTTATCACCTGTAATTACAATAATTCTTTCGTATATATTTTTAAAAGAAAGGGCATCTAAAAGAGGATGGTTCGGAATTATACTTGCTTTGATAGCGATTCCTCTTTTATCTTATTCACCTCCGGAAGGTTCAGGCATTTCAGGATATTTATGGATTATCCTTTCTCTGCTTGTTTTTTTGGCCTGGGGTATTCAGGCTTATGTTATGCGGTTTGCTAACCAGACTATGAAAGCTGAAGGAATTTTCTTTTATATGACTTTAACCGGATTACTCTTAATTCCTTTTGCATTATTAATGACAGATTTTTCACAAAATATTAATTGGGGGTTTAACGGGCCATATCTTACTGCAATGATACAAATACTTAATGCTATAGGGGCTTTAATGATAGTTTATGCTTTCAGATACGGAAAGGCAATTATTGTAAGTCCTTTAACAAATGCCGTAGCCCCGGTTATAACAATAATAATTTCATTATCAATTTATCAGGTTATTCCCCATCCTGTTATAATAACAGGGATGGTTCTGGCTTTAGCATCAATTTTATTAATGGCACTTGAAGATTCAGCCGATGAACCTGCAGAGGAAGTTAAAGAAAAGGTAAACTATGAATCCTAAAAAATTCGATGTTATTGTTGTTGGGGAATTAAATGTCGATCTGATTCTTAACAATATTGATTCATTTCCCGAAATGGGGAAAGAAAAAATTGCAAAGAATATGACGTTAACTCTCGGCAGCTCTTCTGCTATATTTGCAAGCAATCTTTCATCGCTCGGAGCAAATGTTGCTTTTCTTGGAAAGATTGGTAATGATTCTTTCGGCGATCTGGTTATTGAGAGCTTAATGTCTAAAAATGTAAATGTCGATTTAATAATAAGAGATAATAATTCAAATACAGGCGTTACTGTAGTTTTAAATTATAAAGAAGACAGAGCGATGGTAACTTATCAGGGAGCAATGAATGAATTAACCATTGATGACATTTCTAAGGAAACTCTTTCACTTGCGAAGCATCTTCATTTTTCTTCATATTATCTACAGCCGGGTATTAAAAAAGATATAAGTAAGCTTTTAAAAATGGCTAAGGATTCAGGGCTCTCAACGTCTTTCGATATGCAATGGGACCCCGATGAAAAGTGGGATCTTAATTATGAGGAAACTCTTCCTTTAGTTGATGTCTTTCTCCCAAATGAACAGGAGCTGAAATATCTTACAAAGAATGAAAATATTGACGAAGCTCTGGATGTGCTGTCACAATTTTCCAAAGAAGTTATTGTGAAAATGGGAAATAAGGGTTCTCTTCTGTTTAATAAGGGAAAGAAAAATTTAAAGAATGCTTTTTTTAATAATGAAGTTGTGGACGCGATTGGAGCCGGAGACAGCTTCAATGCAGGTTTTATATTCAAATATATTAACGGAGAAAGTTTAGAGAAATGCCAGGAGTTTGGTAATTTAATGGGTGCGGTAAATACTACTGCTGCAGGCGGAACCACTGCATTCAGCAGTTACAAAAATGTTATTAGAACGGCAAAGGAGAAATTTAATTATACAGGATAGATGAAATTACAGGAAAAGCTCAAAGAAATTCAAAAAAATTCTTCAGCAATATTAGCTGCTAACTATTATAATATAGAGACTTGCAAAGGAATTCTGCAGGCTGCAGGTAAAAATAAAAAACCGGTAATTCTGCAGCTTACCGAAAATTCAATAAATTATATGAGTTTAAAAACAGCTTACTCGACCGGGAGGACTTTATCCGATTATTACGAAACTGAGAGCTGGATCCATCTTGATCATTGTAAAAAAATAGATACAATTAAAAGATGTCTGGATATTGGATTTGATTCTGTAATGATCGATGCAAGCAGCCTTTCGTTCTTTGAGAATGTCGAAGTTACAGGTAAAGTTGTTGAACTTGCAAAAAACTATGATGCAAATGTTGAAGCTGAGCTGGGTTATATACCCAAACCGGATATTGATCTGGAAGAAGATAAATTTACAAATCCTGACGAAGCAAAAAAATTTGCTGAAGAAACCGGAGTGAATGCACTGGCTATTGCAATCGGTTCGAAGCATGGATTTTATAAAGGTGAACCGAAACTTGATATTGAAAGGCTTAAGCAGATAAAAGAAAAAACAGATGTTTGTCTTGTACTGCATGGAGGATCAGGGATACCCCGTTCAATTCTCCGGCAGGCAATTAAATTCGGTATTACAAAAGTAAATATTGCAACTGAAACTAAAGATACTTTTATGCGAGTATTGAAAGATGATCTTGCTAACAGTAATGAAATAGATTTAAGAAAATTATTTCCGCATGCAATTACAGCAATAGAAGAATTAATTTCAGAAAAGCTAAAAAGTATTTCTGATGATTAATAACATCTTTTAAACTCAGATCCCTCAACTCCCATTTTTAAAGAGAAAATATTATAATTTGGAATAGAGCTGATATATTTTTTTATCATAGATACACCCCAAGATTTGATCTAACCTCCTTCCTTGTTTTATTATACACTTATAATATGTAATCCCTTTTCCATCCCTTTGCCCTATAGTATCCAGAGTTTATCATTGGTACATTATCTTAAATTAAATGAGAGATTTTCCATTCTTGATAAATAGGAATTGAAATAATGTTACATAATTAAAAAGGAGTATCAAGTGATGAATATAAAGATAACCATATTATCGGGAGCTTTGAAAAGCCGGATTGAATAAAGCAAATATAAAATGAATTTTAGAAATACAATTGGATTAGGTTAAATATTTAATAATATCAATAAAATGGAAAAAATAATTTTAACGCAATACCGGAATGAAAATCCGGAAGAAGAGGTCAACCCGGAAGATATTTCAGAAATAATTCATGATTCATTAATTAAGAAATTCTTTTTGGAAGTTGCTTCGATTACAGTTTTTACATGGCACTTTTTTAAAGAAGTATTTAAACCGCCGTATGAGTTTAATGAACTGATTAAACAATCTTTCCTGATTGGTTACAAGTCTCTTCCTTTGGTAGCTGTTACAGGATTTATAATAGGGTTAGTACTCACTATTCAATCAAGGCCTACTTTAGCAAAGTTTGGAGCAGAATCCTGGCTGCCTGCAATGGTGGCAGTTTCACTTATACGTGAAATAGGGCCGGTTATAACTGCGTTAATCTTTGCCGGAAAAGTCGGTTCGGGTATTGGTGCCGAGCTGGCATCGATGAATACAACCGAGCAAATTGATGCTATGCAGGTATCGCATACCAATCCATTTAAATATCTTGTGGTTACAAGGGTGCTCTCTGCAATGTTTATGCTTCCGTTCCTGGTAATTTTTGCAGATGGTATTGGTTTGTTTGGGTCTTTTATTGGTGTTAATATAAAAGGAAATGTAAGTATCTACTTCTTCTTTGCCCAGATATTTCAAAGTCTTGGATTTAGTGACCTGTTTCCTGCTTTCATCAAAACCTTTTTCTTCGGATTTGCTATCGGGCTTGTCGGAAGTTATAAAGGATATTATTCAAATAAAGGAACTGAAGGAGTTGGAAAAGCCGCTAACTCAGCCGTAGTATTCGCCTCTTTAATGGTTTTCATAATAGATATGATTGCAGTGCAGATTACAAGCTTAATTCAAAACTAAATCAGCTAGTGAACAGAATGACAGATAATGCAGCCTCGATAATAATTGAACAAGATAAAAAACAGAACGGTTTTGTTGTTGAGATGGAACATCTTAAGAAATCTTTTGGGAATAATCATGTTCTGCGGGATATCAATTTGTCGATTCATAAAGGAGAGAATCTGGTTATACTAGGAAAATCCGGTACCGGTAAATCAGTTCTTATAAAATGTATTGTGGGATTGGTTGAAATTGATGGGGGGAAGCTCATAATACTTGGGAAAAATATTTCTGAACTAAAAGAAAAGGAACTGATTGAATTACAAGAGAAGATAGGTTTTCTTTTCCAAAGCGGAGCTTTATATGATTCCATGACAGTAAGAGAAAACCTTGAATTCCCCCTTAGAAGACAAAAAGGTTCGATCCGGAAAGAAAAAATGAAATTGCTTATAAAAGAAGCATTGGAAAATGTAGGACTTTCCGAAACGATTAATAAGATGCCTTCGGAACTTTCCGGCGGTATGCGCAAGAGGTTGGGCTTAGCCCGAACGTTGATATTAAAACCTGAGATAATGCTTTATGATGAGCCTACAACCGGGCTGGATCCCATAACTTCAAAAGAGATAAGCAAGCTCATCCTGGAAGTACAAAAAAGATATAAAACCTCTTCCATTATTATTACACATGATATCGAATGCGCCAGGCTAACAGCAAACCGGATTATTGTGATCAAAGATGGGATATGTACAGCAGAAGGATCATTTACCGAACTTCAGAATTCAACAGATACCTGGGTAAGATCATTTTTCGAATAGTATATAAGAAAAATTATAAGAGAAAAACAAAATGAAAAATAATATATCAAATAAAATTAAGCTGGGAATTTTTATTTCCCTTGGAATTCTTGTATTAATTGTAGCAATATATTTTATTGGTGAGGGGCAGCAATTATTCAGGCATACCTTTCAGTTAAGCGGAGTGTTTAAAGATGTTGCCGGACTTCAGGCAGGAAACAATGTACGCTTATCAGGTGTAAATATTGGGACTGTAAAAGACGTTAGTATAGTAAGTGATACTTCCGTTCGAGTAGAAATACTAATTGATGAAAGCACACGTGAGTTTATTAAGAAAGATGCAGTGGCAATTATTGGTTCGGAAGGTTTAATGGGGAATAAAGTTTTAATTATAAATCCCGGAACCGGCGGAAAAAGGAGAATAGAAAACGATGATGTAATTCAAACTATCCAGCCGGTTAGTGTGGATGATATAATGCTGTCACTAAAAACAACTATTGAGAATACGTCACAAATAACAGGTAATTTATCAAAAATTACGAGTAGTGTAGAATCCGGGAAAGGAACGATCGGAAGACTGATAATGGATAAATCGTGGAGGGAAAATTTCGATTCTACTTTTGCTAATTTGAAAGATGGTTCAGCAGGGTTTAAAACACTTATGGATAAATCGAGTGAATTGGGTGATATTATAACTTCATTAAAAACAACTATTAATAATACATCCGCTATCACGAGCGATTTATCAAAAATTACTAACAGTATACATGCAGGGGACGGAATAATAGGAAAACTATTAATGGACAAATCCTGGGGACGAAATTTTGATTCTACTTTTGTTAATATAAAAGAAAGTTCCAATAATTTAAATATACTTATGAAGCAGGCAAAAAGCAGCTGGCTTCTTTGGGGTTTTTAATATTGAAATGGATTCTAAGTACATCTATTCATAAATACAGTTACATATTTATTCTTAATCTTCTTGCTCTTAATAGTAATCCTTCATGTAAGAGCAAGTGCAAGTACTTAAGTATCAACTTTTTTAAAGAATTTTATTGGAAGTTTAATTATTTCAGCATAATTTGAAGCGTCATAAAAAAAAGGCAGCTATAGGGATCTTTTCTAATTTCAAACACCTAAAAATCTTCAAAATCATCCAGGAGTCAAAATGAAGAATGATAATCACAAATTATAATGACAAGTGGAAAACTTTGTTTCAAAACGAAAAAACCTTATTGTCAAATCTGTTCAACGACGAGATTGCAGCAATAGAGCATGTTGGGAGCACCGCTATACCTAACCAGAAGGCCAAACCGATAATTGATATATTTGTTGGGGTAAAAACGTTTAGAGAGAAAGATTTTTATAAAAATAGGTTGGGAAAAGAATACGAGTATGTAGAGACGGGAATGAAAGTAAGGTTTCTGTTTCATAAGAAAGAGCATATTGGCGAAGAATACAATGTGCATTTCTTGCCGTATGATGATGAATTCCGCATAAGGGATGAAATACTATTCCGTGATTATTTATGCAATCATCCGGAATTGGTTGTCGAGTATGGAGCAATTAAAGAAAACCTGATGGATAAATATGGACTATCTTTTGAGTATACGTATGGTAAAACGCAGTTCATTCAGACTGTTGTAGATAGAGCGCGGCGGGAAAAAGGACTTGAATTACGAAATGTTTGGGAGTAAAGAATGGGTTCATCTAAATAAAAACATAATAGAGTTATGAATGCTGATAAAAAAGTACTGGTTAGCCAACCCTCACAATAAATTGTTTCGTTTGGTAAACTTGGCGAGGCAAACCCGCCATTTGGTACTTTGCACCAAACCAGTTTACATTATTACGGAAGGTCTTTTATTTTTCATCTTTGTTAAATTAACGCCTCTAACTACGAATTTTATAAATCGGGGTCAGGCATAGTTATATATGTATAAAATTTTTTTAAAAAAGAAGTGAGAGACGTTTCTCATAATGGAACTTTTAGTTATTGAATGATGGGGGGAGGTTTATATTCTTGGCCAGAGTTCACAACCACCTGATTACTCGCAAGGAGTTGAGTTTGCTTTAGGTGATCATGACTTTCATATTCTTTAATCTCCAGCTGCTAGTGGAAAAGTGCTGGCGGGCTTTAGCTGTTCAATAATACTATCTTCATGATTTTCTCGCATATAGTTCTCCTCGTTTTTTAGTTTAGATATGATTTAATTTCATCCATTTATATTATCATTCAAGTTTCCGGGCTTGTTTAAGAATGGAGTTTTGTGCCTGTTGTCCAAACTCATTTTTAAAAGCTTTCAAAAGCGGATCATTATCAGGAAGCAATGCGGTTTTTCGGAACATTGGAAAATCTTCATCCCAGAAGTCACCATTATCAATAATTTCAAACTTAGCAATAAGACGACGAAATAGATTAGATTTTGGTTTACACTTTTCAATCTTTTTGTATATTGGAAAGTAACCAACAAGAAATCCATCTTGATAATGAGGCCGCATTGCAGTTGGAGGGCAGGCACTTTGCAATCGAACAAGAGTTATATGATGATCATATTCAAATGTAATAGAACTAATTGTATGCGGCATCCCTACCACATAAAGGAAGCTATGTCGCGGATTCTCTTTGGTTCCATGTTGAAAATCCATAGCGAATGTAGTAGCAGCACGTAGAGAGCTGGTCACATCAATTAAGGGGGTAGGCCAAAGATTGTAGTGCTGGATTACAGCCCACTGGATCTCACGAGTATTGTGAAATCCGCGTTTTCGCGGCAATTCTAAATGTAAATCTCTATTATCGAAAAGTCTGCAGACTTGCTGACCGATATCCTCAAGCTTATTCCAATATTCTTGTCGGTTTTGGGAATTTATTGAAATCCTATCCGAATCGAAACATTTCCAGTTATCTCGGAAGAGAGTTGGTAACAGATCCCAGTTCTCCGGTTGACCTCTATAATATAAAACTAGCCGCTTATTCATTGTGGCAAGAAATGTAACGCACTTGAAAAGTTCTTTAAAAGATAACACCTTCCAAATTTCTTGTTTAGCAATATCCGGTTTGACTCTGGTTGGTCTTAGATCAGATGGATATGTTTCAAACCATTCGTCATATGTTTTCTTGCTATAGATTTCTTCTAATTCATCCATGAATTACCTCTTCTAGAACCGGTTATATCATCTTTTCCCGTTCCTACTAAAAAGGTATCAGACATATGTCCTCCTCTTCTGAAAAAGATTAATGCGTACAAAAAAAGAAAAAAACTTTTAAGAACTTTTATAAGAAAAGAAAATACCGTAATAACGAATTCAATTAAAGAAGTATGCGGAGAATAGTATTAATAATTTTTTTTATTTACAAATAAAAACTTTTTATAATTAATAAACAAGCATTTCACTACAATTCACAATTTATCTACCGGTCTTTTTACTCAAATACTCAAAACTCAAAGCTATCCAGACACAGCTTTGCCGTATCTTTCCATAAAAATAAAACATTGATGAATACTGAATGACTATTTGTAGGACCATCGAATGACGGTGACATTTGA
>CAVUOL010000047.1:0-109692 GCA_963742995.1 uncultured Ignavibacteriales bacterium | reverse complement strand
CAAGAAAATGATTCTTCTGAAATGATTTTTGATATAATTATTTTCTGCATATAAAAACAAACCCCCTTTTTATTTCCCCCTTTAGTAAAGGGGGAAGCCTGTTCAATTATCAGAAATTTAACAGCTTATCAAAAAACTGATAATAATTCTTTTATTATTCCATTTTATTTAATAAAAATGGTCTGAAAACAGACTATTTCTTTCTGGCATTTCGTTTGGAATATTTAATTGATGAACGGGATAAGAATAGTTTTTTTTATCTTCATAAAATAAAGGAGGAGTTTTTATGAAGTCATGTCTAATTGTTTTTGCATTTCTATTTCTAATTATATCAGGCTGTAAGGAAACAATAATAGAGCCCCAGAGTGTACTCCCAAAAGAATTCACAAATGACTTGCTCCATGCAGACCTTATAGGTAAAGTGATTCAAAAGGAGAGCAAAGCTATGGTTATAGTCAGCCAGGTTGGAACAGTGGATTCGATTGAAATAAGTCCGGTAGACGGTTCATTTGCTTTCCAGGATTTGCGTGCGGGAAATTATGATATAACAATCCGTGCAGAAAATTTCCGGATATATAAGAATAAAAATTTTATGCTGGAGGGAGGGAGCGTTATATACCTTGGGGAGATTGAACTTTCAACTGTTCCGGACCTGATAGATTCATTTTACCCGGATAATAAAGGAGAAGTGGTCTATGACTGGAGATACGGGAGAATTACAGTTTCAATTCTGTTTACAAAGCCTATGGACAGGGAGAGCGTTGAGAAGGCATTTTCTGTAGATCCTCCCGTAGAAGGGATTTTCAATTGGGGGAATTACACAGAGTCTCCGATGTATTCTTTATTCTCGGATAGATCGAGCGGTTATAATCTAGGGGCAACAATAACTACTTTTAGTAAAGTGACTTCAGTATCATATGCTTTTGCCAAAAAAGATTCTTATCCCGACAAAGAATATAAAGTTACAATCGGGACAACCGCAAAAGATACAGCGGGAAATTTTCTTCGTTTCCCGTTTGAATTCAGCTTTAAGACAGTGCAGTCTTATTCAACATATAACGGTATCATGACAGATCCGGTACACGGAGATATAGATGTTTCTCCGCTTGATTACAGTTACAGCGGTATTACAATAACATTTCCGAGAAGGATGGATAAGGCATCTGTCGAAATGCTTACTCAGGTTACACCACCAATGAACGCAGTATTTTTATGGCCTGAAGAGAACGTACTGCGCATCTATACCGGAGGTCCATTCTTATCTGATTCGACAATAACAGTTAAAATAGATAAAGCAGCAAAGGGTAAAGATGGCGTTGAGATAGGTCATGATTTCAGTTTTTCATTTAGGACTGCAGCGTTAGATGTAAGCAGCAGTTCACCTTCAAACGGACAGCTCTTTATTACTCCAACAGCTCCAATACAAATTTATTTTAATAATTATGTTTCACTGGCTTCCGCTAGGAGCTCTATTTCAATTTCGCCTGCTGTAAACGGAACATTCAGTTATTATAATAATTATCCTTATGAACAAATGAACCAGATTGTATTTACTCCAAGTACTGCCTTAGCATCCAACACTAAGTATACTGTAACGATTCTGCCTACGGTGACAGATATGTACGGGAATCATATGAAATCATCCTATTCATTTTCATTTGTAACAAGACCGAATTAAAGGGGAGGCAAACGGGGCATAATATCATGCCCCGTTTTAATTAATCTTTTATTTTCTTACTATACTTCCCGAACCGGCTATTGAGGAACTTACATTTCCCGGATTCCCATAAAATATAATTGCTCCGGAACCATTAACTGCAGCATTCAGCTCATCTGTAACATTTAATGTACAGATACCTGATCCGTTAACAACTGCATCACACTTTGTTGTTACAAGTCTTTCGGCATTTAAGATACCTGAACCATTTATTATTCCGTACAAATAATTACTTTGTCCTTTGATATTAATATTTCCGGATCCGTCAATCACAGAAGTTAACCTGTTGGACGAAATGGAATTTTGTGCAATAATATTTCCGGAACCTTCGGTAGAAAGACTTGTAATTGTTTTTAGAGAGACATAAACATTCAGAGTAATATTGGAATAGCTGCCGTTTTTTAAACCAATCAGAAGAGTTCCATTCTGTTCTTTAGTTATTACATAATCGATGATATTATCATCGGCTTCGACTCTAATTTTTTGAACATCATCCTGAGTTAAGTAAATATTTCCAAAACTTGAAACTTTTACACCGGTACATTCGTTAAGGTTCCGTGTTTCAGAAACCAGGTTACCGGAACCATGGATAGAGTTTACCGGATCATTGATATTTATAGTTTTTACACAGCCGTAAAAGAGAAATAGCGGCATCATAAATAAAAATATTTTCTTAACCGCACTGTTTTTCATATTTGTTCCCTCTTTAATTATTAATAATATCAAAACCCTTTTTATAACATAAAGGATATTTTATTTTTAATAGATTAGATGAATTTGGATAATTATGTAAAAATTCAGAGGGAATTATGAAGATAGAGTATATTAATTCCCTGTTATTTTTTTAACACCCCTTTTTCGAGCTTGAGTACATTTGAACAGACATGAATGTCTGTTTTACTTTGGCTTTTTTTACCCAGAACTGAAATAATTTTATGGTTAAAAATAATAATAAAATTTGAATAAGGTAAGAGAAATTTTTTATAGGTTAAGAATTAGGTATAGAAGGAAAAAAAATAGTGTCGATTGGCAAGTATCTAGCTTTATGTAAGTCTTTGTGTTAAAGCAATATAGCACTCCTCCGGAGTGCGGCTATTTTTGGATTATCGGTTCTATAAATATATCGCTCCTCCGGAGCGAAGGCAAAATAAAGATAAGGAGTGCGGATTTTTGGGTTTATCGGTTCTATAAATATATCGCTCCTCCGGAGCGAAAAATAAGATAAGGAGTGCGGCTATTTTTTGGATTTATCGGTTCTATAAATATATCGCTCCTCCGGAGCGAAGGCAAAATAAAGATAAGGAGTGCGGATATTTTTGGATTATTAGTTTCTATAAATATATCGTTCCTCTGGAGCGAAGACAAAATAAAGATTACCAAAAAGGAAGTATAGTTAAAAAAATCGAAATTTTGTTAGAAGCTATAAGTTATTAAAACTAAAGATTATTCGTACATTTCATCAATTAAATGGGCGTAGCGTTCTTCAACGAATTTTCTTTTAATTTTTAAGCTTGGAGTTATTTCGCCTGATTCTATAGTAAATGGTTTATCCAGAATTGAAAATTTTCTAATCCGTTCGTAGTTAGCAAGTTTTTTTTGAAGGGAAGAAATTTCTTTATCTATTAAATTATAAACTTCTTTTTTCTTAATTAAATCTTTAATGTCGCTATAGCTTATTTTATTGGAATCGGCATATTCCTGAATTGATTCGAAATCAGGTACTACTAAAGCACTTAAAAACATTCGATGGTTGCCGATTAACATAAACTGGTCTATATATTTACTTGTAAGGAAAAGATTTTCAATGGGGGCAGGGGCAATGTATTTTCCTCCTGAAGTTTTGAATAAATGTTTCTTCCTGTCAGTAATCATTAGGAAGCCATCAGAATCAAAAATGCCAATATCACCCGTATGCAGCCAGCCGTTTTTTATAACTTCATTGGTTTCACCTTTGTTTTTATAATAGCCCAGCATAACATTAGGACCTTTAACAAGAATTTCGCCATCCGGCGCAATTTTAACCTGAACACCCGGTATCACTTTCCCTACAGTTCCAAATTTATAATCATCTACCCGATTAATGGCAATAACAGGTGAAGATTCGGTTAAGCCGTATCCTTCCAAAATAACAATTCCAATTGCATCAAAGAATTCACCCATTTGTCTTGGGAGTGCAGCACCACCGGAGACAAAAAACCTTAATCTTCTTCCCATTTTTTCTTTAAGTTTTGAAAATACAAGTTTATTTGCGAGTGCATATTCAATTTTTAATTTTAAAGAAACATTACTTTCTTTTTTTAACCGGGAATATTTTTTACCTATCTCAACAGCCCAGTTAAATATTTTTTGTTTTGATAAAGGTTCCTTTTCAATACTCTTTACAATTTTAGTATAGATTCTCTCAAAAAGTCTCGGTACGGAGGTAATAACCGTAGGATTCGATTCAAGGATATTTTGAGAGATCATTTCAATACTTTCAGCATAGTAAACTGAGCCTGCGCAGGCAAAACCTGTATAGTAACCTCCCATCCTCTCAAATATATGGCATAGGGGAAGAAATGAAAGAAATACATCATTTGAAGAAACGGGAATAGCTTCCAAAGCAGCGTGTACATTTGAAATAATATTTTTATGAGTTAACATTACCCCTTTAGGTTCACCTGTTGTTCCTGATGTATATATAATGGTGCATAAATCATTTTCATCAGCCAATTCAATACTTTTCTTAAAAAAATCCGGTTTATGCTCTTTAAGCTTTTTCCCCATTCCCTGTACTTCATTAAAAGAATAAATATTAATATTATTATTTTGTTCAAGATCTTTTTCATTAAGGACGATGATAAATTTTATTTTCTTACATTCACTTATGTTTTTTAATACCTTATTCAATTGAAATTTATTTGAGACAATTATACCGATTGAATCAGAATTATTTAAAATAAATTCTTCGGAATCGGCAGTTAAGGAAGGATAAATAGGAATGTCCACAGCTCCTAGTCCTAAAATAGCCATATCGGAATAAACCCACTCAGGCCGATTTTCAGAGCTTATTGCAATTTTATCATTTCTATTAACCCCAAGAGCAGATAGTCCTAAGGCAAAATTTTCAGTATGTTCTTCGAATTCTTTATAGGAAATACCCTTGTATTTCCCATTTTCTTTATAAAACATTATAAATTTTCCGGGCTTCCCCCTAAACTCATCGGTCAGGCATTTAAAAAGTTCGGGTATAGTTCTAAACGACTTTAGTGACGGCATTTATTTTCTCTAAATGAATAGTGAAAATAATTTTGATATTCTATAAATGCAAGGGAGAGAGAGATAATTGTTTAGCGGTTTCTTATCGGTCCGAAGAATCTTTTGCATATCCAACTAAGTTTTTGAGCGCATCTGGAGCGTATGTGGAGCGTATGTGGAGCGTATCTGAGAAGTAATTACAACTGTGATACTTAGAGATTAATAGTTAATGGAAAATTAGATGGTGAAAATTGAAGCAAGTACTTTAATAGAGGATATCTGCAAATATTATAGTTTGATTCTGTTAGCCAAAAGCTGTAATTTTTATTTAATTTTTTAAATATTTATCATTCTTTAACACTATTAAAAAGTATAACTAAATTACTTACCTACTTAAAATTTATAAAGTATCAGGTAATTTTAATTAGAGTTGAAGATTATAAAACAAATTTTTAATTATTTGAACCGGAGTTTTTATAATGTCCAATGCATATTTTAAAGTACCACTACCTATTAATGAACCGATAAAATTATATAAACCGGGGAGTCCTGAAAGAATAGAATTAAAGAAGAAATTAACCGAACTGAAATCAAAGCAGATAGAAATACCTTTGATTATCAGAGGTGAAGAGGTAAAGACTAATAATACCGCAGAAATGGTAATTCCGCATGATAAAGGTCATGTATTAGGAATTTATCATAAAGCGGGGAAAAAAGAGGTTGAAAAAGCAATTGAAGCTGCTCTGGAAGCGAGGAAAGAATGGGCAGAAATGCCATGGGAGCAGCGGGTATCGATTTTTCTTAAGATGGCGGATTTACTGGCGGGTTCATGGCGGGCGACTTTAAATGCATCTACAATGCTGGGACAATCCAAAGTAGCGCATCAAGCTGAGATTGATGCAGCATGTGAATTAATAGATTTCTGGAGATTCAACACCTATTATATGACACAGCTTATGGGAGAGCAGCCATACTCGCCATACGGAATGTGGAATCGATTAGAGTATAGACCATTGGAAGGTTATGTATTTGCAGTAACACCCTTTAATTTTACATCGATAGCGGGGAATTTGCCAACGGCACCGGCAATTGTTGGGAATGTTGTATTATGGAAACCGGCATCGAGTGCAGTATATTCGGCATATCATTTAATGAAATTATTTGAAGCAGCCGGGTTGCCGAAAGGAGTAATAAACTTTGTACCCGGCTCCGGAGGAGAAGTGGGAGTTCCGGCAATGAGCAATCCTCATTTAGCAGGAGTACATTTTACAGGCTCGACGGCTGTATTCCAGGGGATGTGGAAAACTATATCGGATAATTTAAGCAATATGAAATACTATCCAAGGATAGTAGGTGAAACAGGGGGGAAAGATTTCATTTTTGCTCATAGTTCGGCAGATGTAGATGCACTTGTTGTAGGGGTAATTAGAGGCGCCTTTGAATATCAGGGGCAAAAATGCTCTGCAGCTTCCAGGATGTATATTCCTAAGTCAATCTGGGATGAATTTAAGGGGAAATATATTACCGAAATAAAGAAGATTAAAATGGGAGATGTAGAAGATTTTACAAATTTTATGTCTGCAGTAATAGATAAAGGAGCATTCAAATCGATTACGGATTATATCAATTTTGCTAAGGAGTCAAATGAAACCGAAATAATTACCGGAGGAAATTTTGATGATTCAAAAGGGTATTTTATTGAACCGACAACAATCGTAACTTCGAATCCGAAATTCAAGACAATGGAAGAAGAGATTTTTGGGCCGGTTATGACAATTTTCATATATGATGATGAAAAGTTTGATGAAACATTAGATCTTTGTGATTCTACTTCACCTTATGCGCTTACCGGAGCAGTTTGGGCACAGGATAGAAAAGCTATTTTGAAGATGTCGGACAGGCTTCGAAACACTTCAGGTAATTTTTATATCAATGATAAACCCACTGCAGCAGTGGTAGGACAACAGCCATTTGGCGGAGGCAGGGCATCGGGTACAAATGATAAAGCAGGAAGCGGATTAAATATAATGAGATGGATGACAGTAAGGACAATTAAAGAGACTTTTGAACCGCCGAAAGATTGGCGTTATCCATTTATGAGTGAAGAGTAAAAAAAATAATATTTATAATAATTTTATTTACAAGGATATAGTCAAAATGAAAATTCATGAATATCAAGCAAAAGAAATTCTGAAACGTTACAACGTCCCCGTTCAAGACGGTATTGCAGTAAAAGAATTACCTGCCGTTGAGAAAGCTATTTCGGAGCTGCAATCAAGAGGGATAAATCAATATGTAGTTAAATCACAGATACATGCAGGGGGACGCGGGAAAGGTAAATTATACAATCCACAAAACAGGGATGAATTGGTGTTTGAGGGGGGAGTTAAGTTTACCACATCTGCAGAAAAAGTAAAAGAATTAGCGGAAAAAATGCTTGGTAATCTGTTAGTTACCCATCAAACGGGGAATGAAGGGAAAATAGTTAAAACTCTCTTTATTGCAGAAGGTTTAGATTTTAAGAAGGAGTTCTATTTAAGCATATTACTTGACAGATCTGTTTCTATGAATGTAATTATGGCATCTACAGAGGGAGGAGTTGAAATTGAAAAAGTTGCAGCCGAAACTCCGGAAAAAATTATTAAAGAATGGATTGAGCCGTCGGTTGGACTACAGCCATACCAGGCAAGAAAGTTGGCTTTCTCTTTAGGACTGGAAGGTGATGTATTTAAGAACTTCGTAAAATTTCTTCCGGTTCTTTATAAAGCTTATGTGGAGACCGATGCCTCACTGCTTGAAATTAATCCGTTAATTATTACCAATGATGATCGTGTAGTTGCCTTAGATGCAAAAATGAATTTTGATGATAACGCTTTATACCGTCATAAAGATATTGCCGCATTTCGTGATCTGGACGAAGAGGATACGCTCGAGATTGAAGCATCCAAATATAATTTAAATTATATAAAGCTTGATGGGAATGTTGGGTGTATGGTTAATGGAGCAGGCCTGGCAATGGCTACGATGGATATTATTAAATTAGCAGGTGGCGAACCGGCAAACTTTTTAGATGTAGGAGGAGGTGCAAACAAAACAACAGTTGCAAACGGGTTTAAGATTATTCTTTCGGATCCTAATGTAAAAGCTATATTGATAAATATATTTGGCGGTATTGTCAGATGCGACAGGGTAGCGCAGGGAGTAATTGATGCGACAAAAGAAATGGATGTAACTGTTCCGGTAGTAGTAAGACTTGAGGGAACAAATGCAAAAGAAGCACGTGAAATGTTAAATAGTTCCGGATTAAATTTTGAAGTAGCTTCCAGTTTAAAAGACGCGGCTGAAAAAGTTACTTCTGTCTTAACCAAATAGATTAAAATCTTGCTTTTTATAAAGAATAAGTTGCAAAAAATCACGGCATTTTTTTTGATGTTTCTTAATCAGAAAAAAATTGTTTCTTTTACATATAATGATTAACAAATTCAACTTGCTTTTATACTTAATTAGTAATACATTTTTTCAAAAATAATTTCTAGTTTTTGGAGAGTAGATGGCCTTTTTTGATTCCGATTTCAGTGGTGAAAACCTTTTTGGAAGTGATAAGAATGTCGATTTTGAGATAAAAAAGTATAAAGGTCTTATTGAAGAGGGGGGTATTTATTCATGCATGGAAGCAATTGAAGAAACAATTCAGAATTGCATTGATAATGAAAAATTTGAAGACGGACTTTATTTTGTAAATAACCTATTAGATATTGCACCCTATAATTCAGAATACTGGATGAAAAAAGGGGTAATATTAAAAGAACTTTTCAAATTCGAACTCTCTTTAAATTGTTTTAATAAGGCACTTTCCTTAAATCCAGGAGATTCTGAAATATTAATAGACAAAGCTGAAGCAGAAGAAAGTTTAGGATTAAATGCGGAAGCTAAAGAATCTTTGTTAACTGCAATAAGTTTAGATCCGAGTGATGAAGAAGCGATTTTCAGTCTGGGTTTATTCCAACAGAGGCAGGAAAATTATTTCGAAGCAATTAATTGCTTTTTAAAGACCATATCTATCGATAATGAATTTTCAGAAGCTTTTTATGAACTTGGTTTTTCATATGAGAATATAAGGGAATGGCAAAAAGCACTTGATTCATACGATAAATTTTTGGATCTGCAGCCATATAGCGCCAGCGGCTGGTATAATAGAGGTATAGTATTAGTTAAAATGAATAAGCTGGAAAAGGCAGTTGACAGCTATGATCTTGCAGTAGCCATTAAAGATAATTTTGCTGCAGCATGGTTTAACAGGGGGAATACACTGGCTGATCTGGGAAGATTTCAGCAGGCAATAGAAAGCTTCAAAAAAGCGATTCAAATTGACAGCAGGGATGAAGCATCATTTTATAATATCGCTAATATATATGAAGAGATGGGGGAACTGCCAAAAGCTATATCCTATTATTCAGAAGCAATTAAGATTAATGAAAATTATTATGAGGCTTTTCTGGCAAGAGGATTCTGCTACGATACTTTAGGAAAATTTCAGCTTGCATTAAAAGATTTTAATAAAGCTATTTCTTTATCACAGGATAGTGCCGATGCATGGTATGCTAAGGCAGACCTTGAATATTCTCTGGGAAAACTTCAGGAAGCTGTAAACAGCTATAAAACAGCTATTAAAATAACACCGGATAATTTTGAAATATGGTTTAATCTTTCGGAAACATACCTGGAAATGGGTGATTGGCTTAATGCACTTGAAGCGTTTGATCATTGTATAAGAATAGATCCGGAAGATGCTACATCATTTTATGGAAAAGCAAAAGTAAACTTTATATTAAACAGAACAAAAGAAGCGCTTGAATGTTTAAGGGTTGCTTTTAAGCTTGATCCTACGATCAAGAGCGAATTTGCCAAAGAGTATCCGGAAATAAAATCATCCAGACTATTCAAAAAGCTGATGGGCGAAACCTGATTTTCCTAATTATTTCTTAAGCTTTTACTCTATTTCTATTTACTATGAGAAATTCATTTCATCTTAACACTCAAATAGTGGGACTTTTAGGGCATCCGATAAAACATACATTTTCTCCTTTTATACATAATATTGCTTTTGAAATTACAAAATTGGATTACATTTATCTTCCGTTTGATGTACCCCCTTCAAACTTGAAGAATGCAATAAAAGGAATTATCGCTCTTGGATTAAAGGGATACAATGTTACAATTCCGCATAAAGAGAAGATGATGGAATTTATGAACAATATTTCGGAAGAAGCATCGATAGTCGGTTCAGTCAATACGGTAGTAAATGAGATGGGGAAATTAAGCGGATACAATACCGATGTTACGGGTATTCTTGAAACTCTTAATCCATATAAGAAGAGTTTAGCCGGAGAATCAATAAGCATAGTTGGTTCAGGCGGAGCAGCAAGAGCCGTTGTTTATACATTGATACGCCATTTTAAGCCCAAAAAAATATTCTTAATAAATAGAACGGAGCAGAGGGCAGAAGCATTAAAAAACTATTTTAAGGCTAAAATGAAGTTTGACGGGTTTACAGTAAAAGAATTCTATGCACCCACTCTTGTTAATGTTTTTAAAGATTCAAAACTTATTATTAATTCAACACCTATCGGTATGTATCCCGAAAGTGATGATGCGGTTACTACCATGGAGGAATCTTTTGTGAAGGATCAAATAGTTTTTGATCTTGTATATAATCCGTTAAAAACTAAGCTTTTACAGATTGCTGAAAAAAAAGGAGCTATAATATTAGACGGATTAAATATGCTGGTTTATCAAGCTGCAGGTGCATTTAAGCTCTGGACAGGGGAAGAACTGCCAATCGATAAGCTGCACAAATCTCTTCAGCTTTATATTAATTCTTGAATATTAAATAGTCTTTATTTCAGAATATTACCAATTATATATTTTCTTAAAAATATAACCTACGATGTTTTTTTGTTCTCTTGGGCTGTTAAGTGTTAATAACTATTTCACGCCTAACGGCGTTAGGAAATAAAATATATTCTATTATTATATTATACAATAATGTCACACCTTCGGTGTTCGGATACAGAAAAATCTTTCGGTATTAAGATTTTATATCATGAATAGTTTCCGGATTTATTTTATCTAAATAATATCACACCTTCGGTGTTCAAAAACTATTTAAGCTTCTTTAATGATTCTTTAAGACGTGAAGCGGCATCTTCCAGGTTTTCCATTGAAGTTGCGTATGAGAGTCTTATGAAACCTTCGGCACCGAATGCACTTCCGGGAACGGCGGCAATTTTTGCATCGGATAGGATATACATTGCGAAATCAAAAGAATCTTTAATAGTTGTTTCGCCATTTGATTTATTGAAGTAGGCTGAAACATTCGGAAACAGATAAAAGGCACCTTCCGGTTTATAACAGGAAATTCCTTCCAATGAAGTCAGTTCGTTATACAAATAATCTCTTCTTTTTTGAAATTCTTTTCTCATTTCCTCAACGGCATCCTGAGAGCCGCATAAAGCTTCGAGGGAGGCGGCTTGTGAAATAGAAGCTGCATTAGAAGTAGTATGGCTTTGTATTTTATTAATAGCTTGAATAACATCTTCGGGACCTGCGGTATAGCCGACTCTCCAGCCGGTCATTGAATAAGCTTTAGAAAGACCATTTACCAGAAGAGTTCTTTTTTTAAGCTCTTCACTTAAGGTAGGAAAACTTACAAACTGAAAATTTCCATAAGTGAGTTTCTCATAGATCTCATCACTTATTATATAGAAATTGTGTTTCAGGCAAACTTCAGCGACTTTCTCAAGTTCAGTCTTGGAATAAGCAGAACCGGTAGGGTTAGAAGGATTGCATAAAATAAGAGCTTTAGTTTGAGGAGTAATTGCTTTTTCAAGCTCTTCAGGGGTTACCTTGAAACCATTTTCTTCTTTTGTATCAATAATTATAGATGTACCATTTGCTATACTGACCATATCGGGATAAGAAACCCAATAAGGGGCAGGAATAATAACTTCTTCGCCTTTATTAACAGTTGCCAAAATACAATTGAAGACACTATGTTTTGCCCCGTTGGATACAATAATATTTTTAATATCGTATTCCAGATCCATTATCTTTTTTCAGCTTAGCTGCAATTGCTTTTCGCAAATCAATAGTGCCTGCATTTAAAGTATAGCGGGTCTGATTTTCATCAATCGCTTTTTTTGCAGCCAGTTTAATATTTTCAGGAGTTGGAAAGTCGGGTTCACCGACACTTAAGTTAATAACCTTTTCACCCTCTGCTTTCATTTTCTTAGCGAGAGCAGAAACTTTCATTGTAGGTGATTCATTTATTCGATTTGCAACTTCAGATACCAATTTACTTCTCCTTTTTAATTATTACAAAATAGTTTAAAAGTTCAGAAAATTAAGGTAATGCAAAATAAATTAATGAACGACAAATGAAAAGACATTTGATGGATGGAGAAAAATATTTTTGCAAATATTATGGATTTAATTCATTAAAAAGAATTTTTATTCATTACCAGTCATTCAGAAACTTTCGCACTAATATAATTTGTCCGCAATGATAAGCATTATGATCGATTATAAGAAGTAATTCTCTTAAATAGGTTCTGCCTTCGCCATGAGGGATTTCGGATGTTAAATCAATTTTGGTATTCTTAGTAAGTTTAATTACCTCATCCAAATCGGAGAAAAATTTTTTGACAGAATCATTCCAGGCTTTGTCATTAAATTTTTCATTATCAGGCCAGTATTCATCCGGCCATTTGGGAGATTTCCAATTTGAATCGAGAGTATATCTTAAAATATCTTCCTGAGTAATTCTCATGTGCTCAAATTCTTCCCAGACAGAATGAATACCCTTTTGAGGCTGAACATTTCTTAATTCAGGTTTAATATTATTTATTGCATCTTTAACAGCTGCATGAGCTAAAGCTTTATTTAGAAAATCAGATAGGCTCTTTCTTAAATTTTCTTCATGCATATTTACCTCACTCTTTTTTATTAGATAAAGTTTAATACTAATTTAATTAAAGTTTTGGAATTTTATTTTTAGTAAAAGTCTCGGCTTCAATAAAGATCCTTTTAACGTTCGGAAGATTTTCTTTAATTTTTCCATCCAGTTGAGAGATAATGTTTTCAACCTCATTACTGCCGATAGAATCAACAAAATCGACTGCAATATTAACTAAAATATAGTTCGGACCCATATGCATAGTTAAAATTTCATTGACATTTTGAATTTCCTTAATAGATGAAAGTATTTCTTTTATTTTTGAAACAGTCTCTTTATTTGCGCTTTCTCCTATTAACAATCCTTTTGTTTCATATGCTAAAAAGGAAGCGGTTGTTCCTAAAATAATTCCGATAATAACAGAAGCAATTCCATCAAAATAGAGATTCCCGGTAATTTCTCCTAAAAAGATACCTAGAAATGCTATGATTATTCCTGCCAAAGCAGCCGAATCTTCAAAAAGAACTATAAAATGAGAAGGATCTTTTCCACGATGGACAGCTTGAATATAACTGTATTTTCCTTTTTCTTTTGAAAATTGTTTTAAGGCAATTGTTAATGTAATCCCTTCAAAGATAAAAGCGAGTCCAAGAACTATATAATTGACTAAAGGATTTTCAACAGGATTCGGATGTATTAAATGATTAATACCTTCATAAATTGAAATACCGGCTCCAAGTCCAAAAATTAAAATAGCGACAACAAAGCTCCAGAAATAGATTTCTTTTCCTCTTCCGTAAGGAAATAATTCATTGGCGGGTTTCTTTGCTTGTCTTAAACCGAATAGAAGCAGAAATTGATTCCCGGTATCTACAAGGGAATGAATTCCTTCGGAAAGCATTGCTGAGCTGCCGGTAATAATAGCTGCCGTGAATTTTGTAGCTGCAACCAGCAGATTACCTACTAAAGCAGCATATATAGATACTTTTGATGATGATTCCACAATATTATCAAAGAATTTAACAGATGATTTATATTAAAAACCTACCTCTTCTCCTAATGCATTTTTCACGGCTGACCAAACAAAATCGAGAAAAGTACTTCCTTTCTCTTTCGGATAAATAATGTTACCTGTTTTTATCTTTCCGTCATCATCCGGATTCGATTTTCTTAATTTAAATTTATTTGCGAGAAAAGTAGCGGCTTTATTTAGAACACCTCCTTTCTCAGAATTTTCTTTAAGTTTTTCTATCTTTAAATCATGATAAAGAGCTTTTACATATACATCAGCCACAGTATTTAAAACATGAACAGAATATTCGGCTGACTCTATTTTCCCTGATTTTATTTCTACCTGGTCTGCCCATTTAATTTGGGAATTAATAGGAAGAGTGCTCATGGAAGTTAAATCACCATGATAATTGAAAGTCATTTCTTCTTTAAGCAGCGGTATATTAATTATAAGTTTTAATTTCCCGGCATTAAACATATTTCCGGAAGCGTTAAAGATGCATGGATTTTTATCGGTCTGTAAACCGGGAATATTACTTAAGTTTGTAATCTCGGTATATGCATTTGTGAATGGAACATCGGAATATTTATTTACATGAGGATGTTTTGCCTTTATATGCAGTTCCGCATTTTTAACAACTATTTTTTCAATATTAATTTTTTCTTTTGCAGACCGCATTAGTTCATTTGGCATTTTAGGAACTGAATTAGGATCTGCCGGAGCAGTATAATTTGAACATACATTAAAATACATACTATCAGATTCAATTTTTCTGATGAAAAAATCATTATCCCAAAGTAATTTTTTGTAATCTATTCCTTGAATGGAGAGTACCGGCATTTTAATAATATACCTATCGGTACTGTATTTACTTTTACTGAAAAAATCGTTGTCGGGTAGATAAGGCTTATAAGAAATATTTTTAAATAATAATAAAGAATCTGCCGATGATGAAGTCAATGTTTCAAGTTTTATTAAATAATCATCACTGAAATGGTATGAAATTCTTTCTGCAGATAATTTAATATCAGAGGCATATTTTAATGATAAAGAATCATTAATTGTTGAGGAATCAATTTTAAGATCATTAAATTCAAGATCAAAGCTTTTCACCGTATCATGATATTCATGATGGTTTATAAGCTGTGTAAGTATAAGTGATTTAAGGGAGAACTTTTCAAAGGATAAAGGTTTAAACCTGTTTGGGAGGATTGTTAATATCTTATCTTTTTTGGGATCTTTATTCTTCTCTTCTTCCGGATCTTTTTTATCATTTTCCGAACTTCTTTTGATGAAAAGATGAGGATTATTTATCGCTAATTCTTCAAAGGAGAGACCGCTTCCTAAAAGAAATTTTAGTACTTTTAATCCCGATATTCTGCAATAGGGAATTTGAATATTTATGGAATCTTTGGATGAACTGTCTTTAATTGTAAGGTTGGTGTTTTCAATAAAAAGTTTTTGAACAAATATATTATAACCAACATATCCGATTTTTACATTTACACCCTCATTCTTATTTATTTTATTTTCCAGTTTTGGTTTCACAATTCCGTTAAGAACAGGAGTAATTAAAATAATAATCAAAATTAAAAGTCCGGCAATTATTAAGAGAATTTTATTAACCGGGGGAGCCCAGAGCCTTTTCCATTCATGTGAAATGATATTCTTAAAATTTGTATTTAAATTATTCATTAAAATGTAAATTAAATTAAATAGGAAAAGAATTAAAGGAGATCATAAAGATACCGGTTATTTAGATACAGTTTAATTATATATATCACATATAAAAAAATTGTGTTTTAGAAATGAATTTATAGTATTTCCAGTCCCCAAAGAATTGAATTGATAATTATTTGGAACCAGGAGGGAATTTCTTTTTTAGTTCTTCCTGTACAACAGGCGGAACGAAATCACTTATATTACTATGCAAGGTAGCCAGATTTCTGACAATTGAAGAGTTCAGATACGTATATTTTTCATGGGGCATTAAAAATATTGTTGTAATATCACTGGCAAGTTTCCGGTTCATAAGTGCCATTTGAAATTCATATTCAAAATCGCTAATGGCTCTTAAACCTCTAATTATACCAACGGCATTTACTTCATGGGCATGATCTACGACTAATCCGTCAAAAGAATCAACTGTTATATTATTATAATGTTTTAAGCTCTCTTTTAACATCATAACTCTTTCCTCAACAGAGAAGAGGGGTTTTTTACCCGGATTTATTGCGACAGTAACAACAACAGCATCGAATAATTCCCTGGCGCGTTCAATAATATCAATATGACCATTTGTTACAGGGTCGAAAGTGCCGGGGTATAAAACTGTACGCATTTTATAATAAAAATTTATTGGATAATGGTAATATTAAGAATATTTGGGGTTTATGACAAATGGGGGCATGAGCAAGTTTAAGTTCAAGTTTAAGTTCAAGTTTAAGTTCAAGTTCAAGTTACGAGAGGAAGTTCGAGTTCAAGAGCAAGTATATTGCTAATATTCTTTTAAATAAATTAAGTTAATTATAGCCTAAAATAAATTTTTTAATTTATAGATGCGGGGGAGGAATTATGAAAAAGTTATTATTATTGGCAGCAGCAATTATTATCAATTTCGTTGGCTGTACAACTATAAATCAGACTCTGTATCTTCAGAATATAGAAGTGTCAGGGCCGATGAATAACCCTCCATTAAATATAACTGCCGATCAGAAACAAGGTTCATTCACTTTTTCTACGAGGTTTTCGGTAAATGATAACAAACAGTTAAGTGGAAGGATTGAAAAACATTCTAATGTAGATGTTGGGGGGATTTATAGGGTAGATACTGTCTTCAATGGTGACGGTTCAAGATATTATAAAGAATCAAATAAAAATTTCAATGAGTATAAAGGTAAAAACCTTGAGTGGAATTTACCCAATTTTTTAGCTGCGGTAAATGTGGATTATGCTGCCGGAAATCATATTGCTCTTAATCTCGGTTTAAATTATTCGGTTCAAAATCAAAGCAGCTATACAGGCGGGAACGCAGGAGTAGGATTTTTTTCTAAAAAAGAGGGTTCGGCATTCAGGCTTGATGCGGGTGTAATGTGGCAGTCCCTATCATATGAAGCTTCGACAGTAATGATAACAGAAGAGACTCCTCTATTCGGTTCAAGTTCAACTACAATTAGCTTCTTTAAAGATAGAAACAAATCTACCAACTGGAATCCATATGTATCATTAACTTTTAATACATCATCGAAAGATGCTCCTTTGAATTTCTTTTTAAATCTCGGTTACTTTGGCCAGACACTTTTTAATTTTGAACCTTCTGATCCGAATCCTGAATATTATCCTCTGGGAATTACAGTGATTAGAAATGATCAAAGGGGCGAATCAACGGCATCTTTCCTTAATTTAAGCTCGGGGATTTTCATAAATATGACTGAAAACAGCAAAATCGTTTTAGGGGTAAGATTATTGAAAGAAACCCAAATAGAAGAGACATCCATATCATTATTTGTATTACCTGTCCTTCAACTGGACATGAATTTTTAGAACTATCCGTAAATTCTCAGGGGTTTTAATGATTAACACAAGCAGGGTAAAAAAAGTAATATTATTACTTTCATTTACAATTATTTTGTCAATGTCTTTCTTATTTTCCAATTGTTCTCAGGCAAGAATAGAAAGAAGAACTATATCAACAGAGAAATTAAAAACATATAGTTTTAACGAGGATCTACCGTTTATAAAACTTCATATGCGAAACGGCGAAGCATTTATATTAAGCAACTGGGAATTTGAAAAGCAAAATGAATTAGTAATGGGGAAGGGGAAGCATTTAGATATTAACCGGGCAGTAATAGATACCGGAGATTATTCCATTCATTTTAGTGATATAGCACTGGTAGAGACAAATAAGATAAACAGCTCGGCTCCTTTATTGGCATTATCTATTATGACAGGAGTATCTCTTGCAGTAACAACATTCTGCATAATAAATCCCAAAGCCTGTTTTGGATCGTGTCCCACTTTTTATGTTTGTGATGGTAATGATTATAAGCTTCAGGCAGAAGGATTTTCATCCAGTGTTTCGCCAAGCCTGGAAGCTGAGGATATAGATGCTCTATATAAAATAAAACCTGAGAGCAATATACTTGATGTTCAGATTAGAAATGAGGCGCTGGAGACGCATGTTATAAGACATGCAAATATCCTTGCTTTACCCAAACCCAAAAGGGGAAGAATCTTATCTACACCCGATGGAAAATACATGGAAGCGATAAATATAACCGGATTAAAGAATGCAAACGGAATGGAGGGAGATTGTACAAACAAGCTGCAGTTTTTGGACGGGGAAGAAAGATACAGTGAGGCAGATTCAAATAATTTAGCTCAATACGAAACAATTGATTTGATCTTTGAAAATTTCTCTAATAATAATAAAGGTCTGATCATTGCCTGCCGTCAGACTCTGCTCTCGACTTTCTTATTCTATCAATCATTAGCCTTTATGGGAAGAAATGCCGGTTTCTATTTTTCACAATTAGAAAGAGAAGGGAGCAATTTAAAGAATTTTATAAAATATCCCGGAGAACTATTAAAAAATATAGAAGTTCTTGAGCAGGATTCTTCGGGTGAATGGGTTAAGATTAATCAGGCTGGTGAAACAGGTCCCATTGCTGCGGATATAAAGATAATTCCATTAAAAGAAAAATATTCAGGGAAAGAAATAAAAATAAGATTAAGGGTGACACGCGGTATGTGGCGGATTGATTATGCCGCTCTGGCTGATCTAGGGAAGGAGGTTTCTCCTTTAATTATAAAACCTTCCAGTACTTTTCCGGAAGAAGTAAACGGTTCTTATGTTTTAAACCTGTTGAATAATGAGGACTCTTTATTAGTGACATTACCGGGAGACAAATATAATATCTTTTATAAATTACCGGACAATTTCAACGATTACGAATACTTTCTTGATAGCAAGGGTTATTATCTTGAATGGTTAAGAGAGGTATGGTTAGCAGATGAAAATCCGGCAATGATTTCAGAGATGATTTTTAATACAAATCAATATTTCAGGGATTTAGCCCCGCAATACAAAAAAATTGAAGCTGATATGGAAAAAGCTTTCTGGAGAAGTAAATATGTCAATCCATAAATCCATTAAAATTTTTTTGATAGCTTTCATTATTTTAATAATGGGAGGATGCGCTCATTCATATGCTCCTCAAAAATGGCTTCCCGATACCGATCAGATCCAAACGGAGGCTTACGGAGGATGGCTGACAATTGACTATGAGCCGGGAAATGATGAAACTATAGTAATTAGAGGGGAATATATAACTTCGGATACATCGAATGTATACATTCTTTATGATTCATTATATATAATCCCTAAAGGAAAAATAACAGACGCAATATTAGAGATTGATGATAAAAACACTTCCGAATATTCAGGATGGACAGTTTTAGGAACGGTGTCAACATTATCTCATGGATGGTTTTTAGGTTTTACATTCCCGATATGGCTGGCGACGGGAATATCTGCCTCATCAGGGGAATCATTTCGCGACAGGTATTCGGAAAGCGACCCGGATGAAGCGTACTGGAATCAGATTCTGAAATATTCACGGTTCCCGCAGGGTAAACCGGAGAATGTAAATCTGAGGGAATTGAGGAGAAAAGGAGTGTATGGGGAGTGATGAAATAATGGAGTGGTGGAATTTTGGAATGTTGGGGGTCATTAGGTGGTTCCCGCTTCGCAAAAAGCTTCGCGGGACAGGCATTCGGGGGTCATTCGATGGTAATTCAATTGTCATTCGGTTGTCATTCTGTTGGGAAGGAGGGGTAAATATTGGCTTAGTCTATTTTTGAGGGCTTAGAAACGAAAAAATGGCTGAAAACCTACGCTATTTCGTATCAATTTTTTGGGGTTGAGTGATGAAAAAACAATACAATCAAGATTGATTGAAAATATAAATGTAGTCCTCGCCTATTGAGCATCTGTCATTAGAGGCTGTGTGAAACTACAGAAAAACCGTTAAAACGGTTGTTGAAAGTTTCATTTTTTCTCCATTTTCCAACGGTTAAAACCGTTGGTTAATGATATTCACACAGGCTCATTAACTATACTAATTAAACTCGATTTTTGGTTAAAAAGAGCCTCTCAACTACCGGATTTTGATACAAAGTCAGGTACAGGCATAGTTAGGTATGGGTAGAAAAATTTATCTTTAAAAATGGGGGGTTGAGAGGCGTTTTTCTCAAAATAGAACATATAACATTGACCATCGAAATTGTGACCGGTTTCAATAAATTTTAATTCTTAATTATTTTTTCTTTATTTTTAATAAGATTATAAAAAATGATAAGACAAGTTAAGCGGACATTCATGTGTAATCGTTAGAAGATATTAATGATGAGGCATGAATAAACCATGAATGAAAAATAATAAAAATCATCAACCTGATATAAATCTGAATCTTAATGTAAGGGGAATTCCACAGTCTGCTACACTCGCAATAAATGAAAAAAGTGAAGAGCTAAAAAGAGAAGGGAAAAAAGTATATAAACTCGGATTAGGTCAATCACCATTTCCCGTTCCACAGCCGGTAGTTGAAGCTTTAAAAGTAAATGCATTCCAAAAAGACTATCTTGCAGTCAAAGGACTTTATCAATTAAGAGTTGCAATTGCAGAATATTATGCAAGGTTGCAGGGCTTAGATTATGATTTTGAAGATGTTTTAATTGGTCCCGGTTCTAAAGAATTGATGTTTCTGCTGCAGTTTGTTTACTATGGTGATCTGGTAATTCCTACACCAAGCTGGGTATCTTATGCACCTCAGGCCCAAATTATAGGGAGACATGTACGATGGATCCCGACCAGGAGAGTAGATAAATGGAAATTGACTTCTGAAGAATTAATCGCACATTGCAAAGATGATCCGGTTAGACCGAGAATTGTTATCTTAAATTATCCTTCAAATCCTAGCAGTCTAACATATTCAGCTGAAGAGCTGAGAAAAATTGCAGCAGTTGCCAAGAAGTATAAAATTATACTTTTATCAGATGAGATATACGGTGAATTGCATCATGAAGGAAAGCATATTTCGATAGCAAGATTTTATCCTGAGGGAACAATCATCAGCAGCGGATTAAGTAAATGGTGCGGAGCAGGAGGATGGAGATTAGGGACTTTTGTCTTTCCGTCAAATTTAAGATGGCTCTTAAATTCAATGGCAGCAGTAGCGAGTGAAACTTTTACTGCTACAAGTGCTCCTATCCAGTATGCTGCTGTTACTGCCTTTAAAGGGGGAGCAAAGATTGAAACATATCTGAAAAACTCCAGGAATATTCTTAAGAAATTAGGAACCTTAATAACAGATAAGCTAATAAAAACGGGTGTTTATGCAGCTTACCCGGAAGGCGGATTTTATGTCTTCCCTGATTTTACTGCATTCAAAGATAAATTTAATTCTATAGGGATTACAACCGGCAAGCAGCTCTGTGAGAAATTGCTGGAAGAAACGGGAGTTGCAATTTTACCGGGAATAGCTTTCGGACGGCCTGAAAATGAATTGACTGCCAGAATTGCTTATGTAGATTTTGATGGTACTAGAGTTATTAATGCAGTTGAAAAATTAAAGAACGGGAAAGAAATTGATGAGGAATTTCTAAATACGTATTGCGGAAATACGATAAAAGCTGTTGATATACTTTGTGATTGGCTTGCAAAGTAAGCGCATACACCGATATAAAGATGACATCTTTAAAAAGAAAAATCAAGTTCAATTTATTATTATAATGTAAGTCAGGATAGAGCCTAACTTTTAAAAAGTAAAGATGTCATCTTTCAAATTATATGCGTAACATGAGTAATAAGTTAATCTTCGCTGAATTTTCTGAAGGCGAAAATCAGTTGTTTGAAATAATGTTTTGGGAAGTTCAAATAAGATAAACCGTAAGCGATAGGTTTTTCATTTTTAGGAAAATATGCAGTTCCGAAAATCCAATCCCAAATTGCAAATTTAGTGCTGAAATTTTTATTATATGCTTTTTCATCTTTATCAGCGTGATGCCACCTATGCATTTCAGGACCATTTATAAAATATTGGAGTTTGCCGGTATTTATTTCAATATTTGAATGAATATACATACCCCAAACAGCATCAATTAAACCTTTCATAACAGCAACTTCCGGAGCAGCACCGAGCAGAATTATAGGGGCGAATTCGATTGTTTGATTAATTAAAATCTCGAGAGCATGTGAACGGGAGCCGGCTAACCAATCTATATTCTTATTTGAATGATGCGCTTCATGAATTCGCCAGAATAGCTTAGAGTTATGCTGAAATCTATGGAACCAATAAATATAAAAATCATGGACTACCAGAAAAAATAAAATCTGCAGTGAGATAGGCCATGAGGAAATCAGATGAAGCCTTGAAAGTTGAGTCTGACCATCGATAAATTGAATTATATAGGATATTAAAAATCCCAGGGCATAACTTTGAACCAAAGTGTATAATATGAAATCATCAATAAATCCTTCACGAAAAAACTTCTGGTTTTTTTCATAAGGGAAAAAACGTTCAAGCAGAATAATTATTATTGCAGAAATAATAATTGCAAAAATGCTGAATAATCTAACCTGCTCTAAAGTCATTCCCATAATTTAAACAGCTTCATGGATTTTCAGTTTTGGTTCTACTCTTCTAAGTTTTCTTTTTGATTGCAGTTCACTTTCATAAACTCTTTTAATACCATCACCAAGAGATTTTTCAATATCTCTTATGTTTGCGACTAATTTAAACAATCCGACTGTTTCAACTGAAGCAGCTTGATCGGTACCCCACATTGCACGGTCCAATGTTATATGCCTTTCTACAAAATTAGCACCTAAACTGACAGCAGCTTCAGTAGGAGCGAGTCCTGTTTCATGCCCGGAATAGCCAATTGGAGTTTCGGGATATTTATCTTTAAGAGTAAGAATCATTCTTAAATTTAATTCTTCCGGTTTACAAGGATAAGAAGAGGTTGAATGAGCAATCATTAATTTTTCAGTTCCCAATATTTCAACTGCATTTTCAATCTCATCGATAGTAGACATTCCTGTAGATAAGATTACAGGCTTATCAAGCGTTTTATGCTTTAATAAAAGATTTTCATCAGTTAGACATGCGGAAGCTATTTTATAAACATCGGGATTAAATTGCTCGATAAAATCGACAGCATTCTCATCCCAGCATGAAGCAAACCAGGTAATTTTCTTTCTACGGCAGAAATCAACTATTGATGAAAATTGTTTTTTATCGAATTCAATTCTATGTCTATATTCTATATAAGTCATTCTACCCCAGGGGGTATCCCTTTCAATATCCCATTGATCCTTTGGTACGCACAATTCAGGGGTTCTTTTCTGGAACTTAACGGCATCGCAGCCGGCATAATGAGCGGCTTCAATCATTTTTTTAGCTATATCTACAGAACCATTATGATTGATTCCTATTTCAGCAACAATAAAAACGGGTTCGCCGTCCCCAATAAACCGGTTTCCCACTTTAATTCTTCTTTTAGAATTCATATAGCTCCTTTTTAGGATTAATCGTTTAAGTTGAAAGCAATTAGTAATTCTGCAAACTCTCTGAAGGCACCATTACCACCTTTATGCTCACACACATAATCGACAAGTTCAACAACATCCACCATAGCATCTGCAGGTGCAGCAGTTAAACCTACAATTTTTATCAATTTTATGTCGTTAACATCGTCACCAATAAAAGCGACATTTTCAGGTTTTAAATTGTTTTTGGATAATATTTCATCAAAAAGAAGTTCTTTTTTCTTAGCTCCTAAATAAAGTTCATCAATTTTTAATTTTTCAGCTCTTTTTTTCACAGAACCGGAAAGTTCACCGGTGATTATTACAGTTTTAATATTGACCAGGTTTTTCAATCTTTCGACTCCCATTCCGTCCCGTATGGAAAATCTTTTTAGTTCCTCTCCTTTTTCAGAATAATAGACTCCGGTATCGGTTAATACGCCGTCATTATCGGTAAGAACAAGCTTTATTTTCTTTGCTTTATCTTCAAGATTTTTATTTTTTTCTTTTAATATATTAGAGATTACCATGCAGTCCATCCTCCATCAACAATAAGATTGGCACCTGTCATATATTCGGAAGCATCACTTGCCAGGAAAAGAATTGCACCTTTATAATCTGTAGGTTTTGCCATTCTACCCAGCATTGTTTTTGCGGAGTAGTTTTCGATAAAATAATCATCCTGATTATTTTCAACGCCGCCCGGAGATAAGGAATTAACCCGTACGCCTTGATTTCCCCAATAAGCTGCCAGGAACTTCGTAAAAGAAATTACAGCGCCTTTAGTAACAGGATAAGCGGCTGATTTATAAAAATTTTGAGAGCCGTTTTTTTGTTTATATATGGATTGATCAGGAGCAACAATTCCATAAGTTGATGCAATATTTATTATGCTTCCTCTCCCGGCTTTTGCCATTTCTGAACCTAGAATCTGGGAACATAAAAATGTACCCGTAATATTAACATTAAGAGACTTCTGCCACATATCAAGGGGATAATTTTCAAATCTGGAAAGTTCTGCTGCCATAGATGGATTTTCTCCAAAGGAGTCCCTTGTGACAAACATATCATTTATTGCAGCATTGTTGACAAGGATGTCGATTTTGCCGAAGTGAGTTAAAGTATTGTCTCTGAGGTTTTTTACGGATTCAGGATTGGTTATATCAGCTGCTATTCCAATACTTTTAGTATTTAATTCACCGGCAAATTGTTCGCATTTATTTCTATCGATATCGCAAACAATTACATTTGCACCTGCTTCGGAGAGAGCATGGCAATGATGTTTTCCAATCAAGCCTACGGCTCCGGTTACAACGGCTATTTTATTTTTTAGAGAGAATAGGGTTTTTATGGTCATGAAATTTTTAACCTTAACCTCGAGGATGACCAAAAAGCAATAATAATTTATTTCACCCTTTCGGGGTTTTGCGTATTACTTCTATTTTATTTTATCTACAATAATATCACACCTTCGGTGTTACAAATTCTTATTAATGGCAACCTTTTCAAGGGATGATCAATGGCTTTTGGTCAACCTCGAGGTTCCTAAACTTTTTCCGTTCTTTTTTTAGGCTTTATATTAAAATCACTTGTTTTTCTAAAAACAGGTTCTAC
Source organism: uncultured Ignavibacteriales bacterium (assembly GCA_963742995.1). Lineage (GTDB taxonomy): Bacteria > Bacteroidota > Ignavibacteria > Ignavibacteriales > Ignavibacteriaceae > CAVQBP01. Next base: position 84,566 of record CAVUOL010000047.1, on the reverse strand, counting down.
TGGTTTGCCTTTTAAATAGGCGGCAACTTTTTTCTCTTCCACTGCTTTTTTTAAGATGGGCAGGACTTCTTTATATGCAGTCAATGTATATTCAATATCTTCGTCTGAATGTGAAAAGCTCATGTTGTGGAAGCCGCTCCACAAAATGCCTCTTTTAATTAATTCCTGCTGAATCAGTGATTTTAATTCCAATGGATTACCTGCCGATTCATTAAATGAAATAATAGTTCTGCATCCGTAACCGGAACATTTTGTATAATTTATTCCTAAATCTGCTGCAATTTTGTTATAGCCTTCTTTTAATTTATTTCCCTGTTTTTGCAAAAAGCCGGGTACGTCTTTTTCTTTGATTTCATTTATGGTTGCTTTTGCTGCTGCGAGAGAGAGGGCTTCTCCACCGAATGTTGTGTAGAAGAATATATCTTTGTCTAATAAATCCATAATATCTTTTCTGCCGGTTAAAATTGCAATGGGCATTCCATTAGCAACTGCTTTTGAAAAGCAGGCTAAATCGGCTTTTACATTAAAATATTCCTGTGCACCTCCTAAAGAAATTCTGAAGCCTGTCCACATTTCATCGAATATTAATAATATTCCGTTTGCTTCACATACTTCTTTTAATTCCTGAAGAAAATTCTCTTTAGGTTTTTCAAAGACAAAAGGTTCGAGTATAACACATGCGGTATCCTGATCGAGTGAATCTTTAACAGATTGGATATCATTATAATTAAAAGTAGATGTTAATTCCTGAACGGCTTGAGGTATTCCAAAATTCCTTGCGGTAACAGAGACATACCAATCATGCCAGCCATGATAACCGCAGCATAAAACTTTATCTCTTTTAGTAAAAGCTCTTGCAATCCGCACTGCAGCGGAAGTTACATCCGCTCCGGTTTTGCTGTATCTTACAGCATCAGCATTCGGAATTACTTCATGAATCATTTCAGCGACTTCAACTTCAAGAGGATGCATTAAAGAAAAAGTAATTCCGTCCTTTAACTGCTCTTTAATTGCATCATCAACCTTATCATATGCATATCCAAGTGAAAGTGGGCCAATCCCCATGCTATAATCCAGATATTCATTTCCATCCACATCCCATACATGCGAACCTTTTCCTCTTTTTAAATATTTAGGAGCGATACCGTTTATGTGCTGTGTCGGTCCTTTTGCTAAAGTTTGGGTTAAAGAAGGGATAAGATTTAAAGCCCTATTATAAAGTTCATTAGATTTTTTTATAACAGGATAATCGTTGTTGAATTTTATTGTATTTGGCATAGTAGATTGACCTCACCCTCGTAGGATGTTTATTTAATAAAAATATTCTGTAGCAATATGCTTTTCCTGCTCATGCTTAATTATTTTATCTGCAATAGCTTTTCCAGTAAAACCTTCATATTCCAGAACATCCTGCATGAGTGCAGGTTTGAACCATTTATTATTTAATGCTATAGGTAGAACCCTTGCATTTATTCTTTTAATTGTAAGTATTTCACTTAAGATTGAATATAAACCACCTGTAATAAAATGGTCTTCAAGTGTTACAATAAGATTAGATTTCCGGCAAACATTTTCTAAGGTTTCATGATCAACCGGCTTTAATGTTCTTAAATTAATGAGTCCAACGGAACTGCCTTTAGACTTTAATATTTCTGCAGCCGTAATTGCTTCCTTAAATAAGGTTCCATATGTAAGAATAGTGATATCTTCCCCTTCGGAAATAATTTCCGCTTTACCAATTTTAAAGTCTTTATTATGAGCAATAGAAGAGGGGAGATTGGTATAACGGATATATGAAGGATGCGGGCTATTAATTATTTCGGGCATAGCGAGAAGCAAGTCCTCTTCATCTGAAGGTGCAAATACATGCATATTAGGAATCCCTCTCATTAGAGAAATATCTTCGACTGCCTGATGCGTAGGTCCGTTAGCTTCGGATAAAAATCCGGCAACTGCCCCAATGATTTTTACAGGAAGATTGCCGATACCAACATCGGTTCTTATAAATTCGAATGCACGCATAGTAAGAAAGGTGGACAGAGCATGTACAAGAGGTATTCTGCCTCTTAATGCCAATCCGGCCGCCATTCCTATCATGGTTTGTTCGGAAATTCCCACATCAACGAACTGATTATGTAGCTTAGAGGGAAGGTTTCTCATTGCCGCACGATTTTCCGCTGTCATAATAATTATGTTACTATTATTTTCAGCGAGGTTTAATAAAATATCTTCATAGTTCATTATTATCTAACGATTAATGTTTCTGATTTTAAATCTGTTTTTTCTTTTGTATGCAGCTCATTTATTAACTGCTCTACTTCGTCATGAGTAAAATTGCAAAACCATCTGTCGGCACGTGCTTCAATACTAGGAAGGCCTTTACCTCTAATTGTATCAGCAATAACCACAGAAGGTTTATTGTCTTTTTTGATAGAAGAAAAAGTTTTATCCATATCTTCAAAATCATGACCGTTACACGAATAAACATTCCAACCGAAGGATTGAAACTTTTTATCTAAAGGTTCAATCGGGATTAATTCTTCTGTTTGAATATTTGCCTGGAAATGATTCCGATCTATTACAGCTATTAAATTATCAAGTTTATGCGCCGCAATGACTAAAGAAGCTTCCCAGATAGATCCTTCATTACATTCCCCGTCTCCGAGAACGACAACAACTTTATTATTTTGATTATTCAGTTTACAATCAAGAGCAACACCGGCAGAGACAGATAACAGGTGCCCCAGCGAACCGGAATGAAATTCGATTCCCGGAACTTTTACATTCGGATGCCAGTAGATAAAATCATTTGTTTTAAGATGATTTTTTAGCCTATCCTTTTCAAGGATTCCAATTTCAGCAAAAGTTCCATACAATGCAGGGACATCGTGACCCTTTGAAAGGAAGAAATAATCACGGGAACTATCCTTCAGGTTATCTTTATTTATGTTTAGAAAATTTGAATAAAGATAAACAATCAAGTCAGTGCATGAAAGAGAAGCACCGATGAAGCATCCTCCATCCGTTGCCATCCGGATAATATGTTCTCTTACTTTAAGAGCAATATTTTCTAAGTCCTGTTTTGATTTTTTATTTTTCATTAACTAAAATTTTAGTATTTTTTTCTGAAATAGTTTTTAATTCACCTAAATGATGTCTATACCAATTCACTCCGGCATATTTTTCATTTATTTTTAAGAGATCGGGTTTTAACTCCAGCAATTTCAATATATCGGATAATGTAAAAAAAGGATTTTTATTGTAGAGCTCATCATAAATGCTTTTTATGAAAAGATAATCTTCTTCATAATCGATAGTCCAGCGGTGAGACATAGAATAATCGAGACCTGTTTCCCAAAGTACATTACCAATTTTGAATTTATCCGGATTTTCCCAGAAATAAGGGGTGGTATGCTCACGTTCCAATTCTTTTTCAGCTTCTTCCCATGCTTTTTCGAGACTTTCAATTGAGAAGATCTCGACATCATTGCCGTCCGGATAAGTAGCCGGATGCAGATTACTTACATAATCGAAAGAAGGATAATTGTCGAGATAGAACTTAATAACTTTATCAATTACAAGAGGATCAATTAATGGACAATCGGAAGGGATTTTAACAATTGCATCTGCTTCAAATTTTTTACCTACATTCAAATGGCGGTCAAGTAAATCAGCCGGATGGCCTCTATAAAGAGTAACGTTATTATTTTTACACAATTTTTCAACTTCATCGTCCGATTCATCAAAAGTAGTCGCGACAATAATTTTTCCTGAAAATTTTGATGCTTTAACCCTTTCAACCATATGCAGCAGGAGAGGCTTACCAGCAAGAGGCAGCATAACTTTTCCCGGAAAGCGGCTTGACCCCATTCTAGCCTGGACCACTGTAATTACTTTTAATATAGGCATAATGCGAACCGGTTATTCAGCCTTCTGATAGTTTCTGAATGATCTGTATTTTCGAAAAAGCCCCATATTTAATTTCGGTTCTTTATTCAGCTTGTAAATTTTTGTTTCAGCATGTTCCATTAAAAGCTTTTTCCCTATTTCCGAAATATTATAAGCGGATTTACCATTATTTTGAATTGGAATTAGTTGTTTCAACTGCTCGATATCAAATTCCGAATGAACTTCTTTGCCCAATGCAAGTCCGACATAAACAACGCTGGAATATTTTGTTAGAAGAATATCGCAATTAGCAACCATATGTTCCGTATTACCTTTTGTATAAATTAAGGAACCGGGGGCATAAGTATTTATTTCTTTTACTGCACGTTCAAATTTTTCATTAGGATGCAGCTTAAATATTAATTTTTTATTTCCAGCCAATATTTTTGCATATTCAATGAATTTTTTCCTGTTTTCATATTTAAAGGTTTCCCTGGAATCAGAGGTAGCAGCCAGGAGATAGTTTTTATAGGGGAACTCATTATTTAAGTATTCTTTGCAGTTATCAAAATTCGGTATACCGGTAACTTCGATTTTATCAGGTGATACCCCTTTTTTGATAAAGAAATCACGGTAACCCTCAGAAGCAACACAAAACTTATCATAAGAATCGGAGAGACCTGTAGTTGAAGTACTTGCAAGATATCTGGGCAGTTTTAATTTTTTAACCAGGTGATACATCAAATTTTCGGGATCTGTCATCCCTTCCTGGACAAGAATTACCTTCGAATTTAAGATGTTTTTGGGTATAATTAAATCACTGCATGTGTATACGAGGTCATATTTTCTTTGACTGCCTTCAAAATCAATTTTAAGATTATTTTGTTCAAGATATTCTAAAGTTTTCTGTCTGAATTGGCCGCCTAAAATGCTAAAATCCAAAAACCGGGTGTTTGAAAGGACTTTTTTGAAGCCGTCACTATAGAAAGGAGTAAAAAAACAATCATAGCCGGAGAAATGCATTGAAATCTTATGCATCATCTTCGTTTGATTGATAGAGCCACAAATAAATAGAATTCTAGATTCAGACATAAGTAATGGAATAGTTTGATAAATTAAAACTAAAAAATAAAAGTTTAAAATCCTTTCTATGTTAAGCTAATGTTAAGTTTGAACACTTTAATTGAAAAAATGCTTTCAAAACAATGAATGACTTAAAGTTATTATTTTTAAAAAAATAAAACAAATAAATAACCCGGTTGGATCATAGAATGTGACGTAATTCTATAAATATTTGTTTATTAAATACTTATTTCCTATAAAATCCCTTTAACACGATAATTGTTATTTGTTTCAATTAAATGTAATTCTTAAATTCGAGTTATAATTACAAATTATAGAGTTAAAATGAAGATTATTAAACCTAAAAGACTTGTTAAAGGTGATCTAATTGGTGTAATATCACCAGCATCGTCAACTGATGATATTATCAAAGTTGAAGAAGGAGTAAGATATTTAGAAAGTGTAGGTTATAGAGTTGAAGTTGGAAAAAATGTAGGGAAATATCATGGATATTTAGCGGGAGAAGATAATTTAAGGTTAAGCGATCTTCATTATATGTTTAATAAGAAGGAGGTTAAAGCTATAATGTGCGTTAGAGGCGGTTATGGATCACCGCGTCTGCTGGATAAGATTGATTATAAACTTATAAAAAATAATCCTAAAATTTTTGTAGGATATAGTGATATAACAGCATTAAATATGGCTTTTTATCATAAAACCGGATTGGTTACGTTTAACGGTCCCATGGTATCGGTTGATTTCAGTTTAGAAGTAAGCAGATTTTCAGAAGAAAACTTCTGGAGAATTTTAACATCATCTAAAAAGATTGGAAGGTTAGCGCTTCCTGGAGAGGAAAAATTATTCCAATTATCGAAAGGTAACGTAACAGGGAGAATATTAGGCGGAAATCTTGCTCTTTTAAGTTCGGTGCAGGGGACGGATTTTTTTCCGGATATGAAAGATAAAATTTTATTCCTGGAAGATATCGGAGAATTGCCTTTCAGAATTGACAGAATGCTTAATCAGCTAAGACTTGCCGGAGTTTTTAATAAAATAAGCGGAATAATATTAGGAGCATTTATAGATTGTAATGAAACGGATCCATTAAAGAAAACCTTAAGTCTGGGGGAAGTTGTTGATGATTATTTGAGCAAACTAAAAATTCCCGTTATTTATAATTTTCCAAACGGACATATAAAAAATATAATAACCATTCCCAACGGGATAAAAATTAAAATGAATGCATCCAGAGGTTTTATTGAATATATGGAAGGGGGGGTAGCTTGAAACTAACCACAGATATTAAATGGTCATTCAATTGTTCATAAGGGAAATGGTATTCGATGGAACGGAATAATGGAGTTGTGGAATTTTGGAGAAATGTATGAGAAAAAAATAGCTGTTGCTAAAATTTAATTATCATATTGTTGTTTTGCTGGGTCGGGAAGGTTAGAGCTGCCGGATGTAATACAATAGTTTGTTAAAAAACATGGAAGTCTTTTTAATTTTTTCAAACATTTTAATATTGATTATCATTGTTTACCCAAAGTAAACATATGTATATCAAAGTAAACAATTAATTAATTTATTAAATTAGAATGCAGGTATGGGTATATTATCATATTTCGAAGGAATGTATATATTCTATTATTCCGATGACCATGATCCGCCGCATTTGCATGTAATGTATGCAGGTAAAGAAAGTATTATTAACCTTGACGGAAGCGTTAGACAAAGTAATCTTCCAGTAGGCAAATTAAAAATATTGAAACAGTGGATGAATAAATACAAAGATGAATTATATTTAAACTGGGAAAGACGAAATGCCGGTAAGAAAATTATAAAAATTAAGCCATGGAGTAAAAATGATTGATAAAATAAATTCACCCGTAAATGCAATCTACATTGGAGATTATAAAATATTAATTGAATTTGAAAATAAAGAAATTAGAGTTGCAAACCTAGGTTATTTACGCGATAAGGATCTACCGGATTTTCCCGAAATGAAAAATGAAGAATATATACAGAAGTTTGAACTTGATATGTTAGGCGGCTTATGCTGGCCCAATGAATACGACATAGCCCCCGATTATTTGTATGAAATAAGTAAACCTGCTATAATAAGTGCAGTATCTTAATTAGTGTTATAAGACATTTAGCTCAACTGTAGGTTAGCATTGGAAAAATTAAGCTGCAGAATCGCTCATTTTACCTTCAAGGCTTACCAGGAAACAACCACTTAATGACCAAAGTTTATTCACTCATGCATGCATAATTCCAAATTCCATTACTCCATCTTTCCGTCTATCAAGTTGTAACAGTTTCACTCATTTAATATATTTGGCTCAATGAAAAATATTCTTAAATACCCTATCATTAGAAAAATATTATACATTATTTTAGGATTTATAGTCTTAATTATTCTGCTGGATAAGGTGATCATGCCATGGTATGTAAGTGAACCGGAAGAGAAAGTTCCAAACGTAATCTCCTTAAAAGAGGAAAATGCTTTAACTACTTTAAAAAATGCAAACTTAGAGCCGGTAATTAGTGATACAACTTTTGATGAGAGGTATCCCAGAGGGACGATTATTTTACAGAAGCCAAACGCAGGGGAAAATGTCAAAGAAGATAGAAGAATTTATCTTTTTGTTAGCGGTGGGGAACCGGTTGTTTTAGTTCCATCTTTAAAGGGAAAATCAATTCGGGATGCGAAATTTTCACTTGAAAGGATCGGATTAACATTAGGCCATATTGATGATATTCCCTCTACAAATCCTAAAAATATGATATTTGATCAGCAGTATGTCGAGGGGACACCATTGAAGAAAGGAGATTCGGTAGGGGTTACAGTAAGTGCCGGTGAAGAGTATGGTGAAATAACAGTACCTGATTTAATCGGTAAATCTTTATCTGAAGCGGAAAAGATTTTAGCAGACAGTTCATTGCAAATAGGCAAAATTAATTATCAGCCTTCATTCTCTTTATTACCCAATACGGTTCTGGATCAATATCCCAGCAAAGGTAATAAAGCAAATAAGGGGGATCAGATAGATTTATTTGTTACTAAATCAGTAGAAGCGAATAAAAACGAACCAACGGAATAACATGGCATTATTAGCTCCATCTATATTATCATCGGATTTTTCAAATTTAGGACAGCAGATCCGTTTGGCAGAAATGGGAGGTGCCGACTGGATCCATTGCGATGTAATGGATGGACATTTTGTTCCCAATATAACTTTCGGTCCATTAATTGTAAAAGCTGCGAGAAAATCAACAAAGCTTCCTCTTGATGTCCATTTGATGATAGAAAATCCGGATAATTATCTTGAAGATTTTGCAGAAGCTGGAGCGAGCCATTTAACGGTTCATTTTGAAACAGTAATTCATCTTAACCGTACAGTGAATAGAATTAAAGAATTAGGAATGAAAGCGGGGGTTTCGATAAATCCTTCGACTTCAATAGGGGTATTAAAATATATCATGGAGTATGCTGATTTGCTTTTAATAATGTCTGTTAATCCGGGATTTGGAGGCCAAAGCTTTATTCCGAATTCGTTAAAAAAAGTAAAAGAAGCTGTTCAATTGAGAAATGAATTAAATGCTAATTTTTTAATAGAGATTGACGGAGGTATAGATACTAAAACTATTAAACCCGCACTCAATGCGGGCTGCGATGTCTTCATAGTTGGTTCATCAATATTCAAATCAGATAATATTACTGCGGCAGCTACAGAACTAAAAAATATAATTATATAGTGAGAGATGTAAAGATGACATCTTTAACAAGAAAATTATTTTCAATTTTTTATTAAAATGTAAGTCTAGATAAAAGCTTATTTTTTAGAGATAAAGATGTCATCTTTCAAATGCCGGATCTTGCGTAACAAGTTTTTTTTGTAATTCCTATCACATTGATTCTTTTCTGATATTGAAATTATATTTACTATATTACTAGATAACAGTTCCGAAATAATAATAATCTAATCAAACCGGATATTCTAATGCCATTAAATGAAAGAGATTCATTTATTGATGCAGTTTTAACTCCTATAATTATATTAAAAGCTAAAAAAAATAAACAGGGTAATGTCATTAACTTTATAGTAGAATCAGCAAATGATGCAGCAGTTATTGCCTTAAATAAAAAAAGAAATGCTTTAGTAGGTTCTAATTTCTTTAATAATTCAACGGATATTGATAATATTACCCTTTTTGAAAAATTCTGTTATGTAGCTGAGACCGGCCTCCCTTTTTACAGAAGAAATTTCAAGGAATATCCGTTTAATAAGTTTAAATACAATATTCGCATTAAAGCAAGCAGCTATAAAGATAAAATTATATTAAACTGGTTTGATTCATCCTCACAAGATAAGCTTGCAATATTTTCAAACAATAATGATAAGCTCAGAAGGACAATAAACAATAATAAGGTTGAATTAAACGAATTAGAAGAATTAAAAGAATTTTACAAAATACTTGGCAATACTATTCCTTACGGCGGCTGGATGTCCGATTCTTTGGGAAAGCTGTTATATATAAGTGATTCTTTTTAAAAGAATTCAATGCAACGGAGGAAGAAGCTTTAATAAAAGGCTGGATAAATTATCTTCCTGAGAATGAAATAAAAAAAGTAAAAAAAGAATGGGAAAATGCGGTATTAAATAAAAGTATTTTGAATACCGAATTTCATATATTAGGCTCAGACAAAATTCAACATTCGATTTTAAGTACAGCACATCCTTTATTGGATAGAAAGGGGGATATTAAATATTGGGTTGGAATTCATTTAAAAAATGATGAACAAAAAGTAATGGAAGATAAATTAACTGATATGGTGAAAAGATATAAGCAGTCAAATGAAGAGCTGCAGCAGTTTGCATATATAGCATCGCATGATTTGCAGGAGCCGCTAAGAATGGTAACAAGCTTTACACAGCTTCTTGAAAGACGGTATAGAGATAAATTAGATGAGGATGGAAAAGAATTTATTAATTTTGCGGTAGACGGAGCAATGAGGATGAAAGGACTTATTGATGGGCTGCTTTCCTATTCGAGGGTCTCAACCCGTTTTAAAGAAGCAACTAAGATTGATGTTCAGAAACTCATTGAAGATCTAATTAAAGATTTAGGATTTATTATAAAAGAAAATAATGCTAAGATATCTTATAAAGATCTTCCTATAATTAAAGCAGATAAAAATCAGATATATCAGCTCTTTCAAAATTTAATAATGAACGGATTAAAATATAGGACAGAAGAAGATCCTGTAATTGAAATAACTGCAAAGAAGGAAGATTCTAAATGGTTATTTGCAGTTACGGATAATGGTATTGGTATAGAAGAGAAATATTTTGATAGAATTTTTGTAGTTTTTCAGAGATTGCACAGCAGAGATAAATATGAAGGGACTGGAATAGGGCTAGCTGTCTGTAAAAGAATAGTGGAAAGGACAGGCGGAAAAATATGGGTCGAATCCAAATTAAATAAGGGTGCCACATTTTATTTTACCATCCCCGAAGGTTATAATCATGTTAAATAATATGAATCTCGTAAATCTGCTTCTTATAGAAGATAATCCCGGTGATATTAAATTGATCAAGGAGACTTTGAAGGAAAATAGATTTTTAACAGAGTTAACTGTAATAACAGATGGGGAAGAAGCTTTAAATTATTTAAAAAGAAGGGGAGAATACGAATTTGAACCGCATCCTGATCTTATCCTTTTAGATTTGAATCTTCCTAGGTTAAACGGACAGGAAATCCTTGCGGAAATTAAAAAAGATGAAGAATTGAAAAGAATACCGGTCATAGTATTAACCTCTTCTACTGAGGAAAACGACATATACAAAAGTTACAACCTCAATGCAAACTGTTATATATCTAAACCTGTTGATCTGGATAATTTTATAAAAGTAATAAGGTCAATAGAAAATTTTTGGTTAACAATAGTTAAACTACCAGGGTGAAAAAATGGATATAGAAACAATCAGCTCGGTTTTATCAATACTTATAATTGAAGATAATTTAGGGGATATAAGAGTTGTTCAGGAAGTATTGAAAGAAGCGTTAGACTGCAGGTATGATATCGACTATTGTCATAATTTATCGGACGGCTTATCTGCAATGTCAAAGAAAAAATTTGATGCATTAATACTCGATCTGAGACTTCCGGATAGCTCTGATCTGGATACTTTGAAAATAATAAAAAGTTATAATCCGGAAATACCGATTATAGTATTAACTATTGATAGTAATGAAGAACTCGGATTAGCGGCAATAAAGGTAGGGGCTCAGGATTTTTTTATAAAGGGGAATATTCAAAAAGCTTCACTTGAAAAATCTTTGAAGTTTGCAATTGAGAGAAAGAGACTGGAACAGAAGGTGAAGACTACCGAAGATTTATTTGAAATTACCTTTGAGCAGGCTTCAGTCGGGATGTCCCATCTTACAGTCGATAAGAAAATTTTAAAAGTCAATCAGAAAATGTGTGACATTGTTGGATACAATAAGCTGGAATTAGTTGGTAAGGATATAGATTCTTTCACACATAAGGATGATATTCAAGCTGACAGCAATAAATTGAACGAGCTGTTTAAGGGGGAAATAAAAAATTATTCATTTGAAAAACGTTTAATCAGGAAAGACGGTACGATAATATGGGTTAATATTACTCGAACTTTGATAAAAACGGAAAATAATCCTGTTATAATATTTTCAATATTAGAGGATATAACCCTTAAAAAAAGAACCGAGCAAATCTTAAATCAATCTTTCGAAAACTATAAACTATTAGCCGAAAACAGTCCGGATATAATAGTACGGCTGGATAAGAACCTGAATTTTCTTTATGTAAATTCTTCAATAGAAAAAATAGAGGGGAAAAAACCGGAAGAGTTGATCGGAAGAAATCTATCCGAGTTTGTCGAGCCGGAAAGATTAAAAATTATACGTGATCGTATTGAAAATGCAGCCAGGTCAAAAAAGAAACAGTATTACCAGGAAGATTTAAACATAGTTGTAGGAGAAAGAACCGTTGAAGTTATTTATGTACCGGAGCTTGATAAAGACGGAGAGGTAAATTCTTTTTTTTCTATTTCTAGGGACATAACAGAAAGAATAGAAGCTCAAAAAGAAATCGAAAGAAAGAATATACTTCTTGAAAAGATACTTGAGAATATACCTGCAGGAGTGTGGATCGTAGATGAACATGGCAATATGATAATGCATAATAAAGCCAGCGAAGAAATTTGGGGAGGCACTCAGAATATTTCAATTAGAAAGCAGCCTGAATTTAAAGGATGGTGGGCTGATTCAAGTAAAAAAATCGAACCGGAAGAATGGGCAAGCTTTAATGCGTTTAAGTACGGTAAAACATATTTAAACCAAATTATAAATATAGAATGCTTTGATGGTATCAAGAAGACTATGATGAATTCAGCTGTCCCCATGTTCGATAATAATAAGAAAGTTATCGGGGTTGTAGTTATTAACCAGGATATTACAAAATTAATACAAATAGAAAATGAATTAAAATCATCATTAGCAGATAAAGAGATGCTGATGAAAGAAATTCACCACAGGGTAAAAAATAATTTCCAGATTATATCAAGTTTACTAAGTCTGCAGATAAATTCACCTAAAAATAAGAGTGCCGATGAAATACTTTTAGATAGCCGGGATCGTGTTAAATCAATGGCTATATTACATGAGAAATTATATAAGTCGCAGGATATAAATTCAATTAATTTTGAGGGATATATTACTGGTATTCTCAAAAGCCTTCAAAGTTCCTATCGATTAAAAGAAAAAAATATCAATCTTGAAATTGATATTGACGAAGTAATTGTTTCGATTGATGCGGCTATAAATCTTGGACTTATAATTAATGAAATTGTGGTTAATTCGCTTAAACATGCATTCACAGGTAAAGGGGGCGGTACTATCATAATCAGATTAAAAGAAAAGGAGAGCGGGATCCTTGAATTAATTATAAAAGATAACGGTAGGGGTATCCCCGAAAATGTAGACCTTGAAAATACGGATTCTCTTGGTATACTGTTGATAAATTCATTTGTAAAGCAGGTTAAGGGAGAAATTAAGTTAATAAGAAATAATGGTACGGAGTTTCAGATTGTATTTCCAAAGGAGATTTGAAGAAAGGTCAAAAGTCAAAAGTCAAAAAGAGACAATGAGGATTAGTTATTTTATTATAGTTTTTTACCAGCCTATTTTCATGTAACGCGAAACTCCGTTTCGCACAAGAGGCATTAAAACAATGAACTCGATCCAGACAACATGACAATGCATAGTTATCATTGTAAATAAGTTGGATAGGGTTTATTTAATTAAATGACATACGGTTATCTTTAATTACTTTACCTAATTACATAAGTCATTGTAACCCAAATTATGACTGCAATTAGTGTTATTGCAATTATCCAGGGTAAAAGAAATACAGTCAATGTTTTAAACAAGATATCTTCTCAGAGTTTTTTTAAAAAACATAATACTAACACTTACTTTAACATACCATCACTTATATATAAATTTTCAGACAATCTTAAAGTGTTTTGAAAAACAATTCGAAATGTAGATGTGATATGTATTTATAGATAAGAGAAGCCGAAAAACGGCGAAATGGTTGATATTAAACGGTATTCCATATGCCCCCATACCATCTCCCCGTCTTTCCGTCTATTATGAATCCCGTTCTGGTGAACTATCTATGTATTCTTTATAATTAAATCCCTTTGAAGGTTCTCTTAATGTTAGAACCGGGCAAGGGGCTTTTCTAACTACTTTTTCTGCAGTGCTTCCGAATAAAATATGCTCCATCCCGGTGTGACCGTGTGTAGCAATTATAATAAGGTCAACATTTTCTTCGGTTGCCGTATCAATTATTTCAATAAAAGGTTTACCTGTTTTTACAATTACATTTACTTTTAAATCAGCAGGAATTTCTTTAGATGCAAGAATATCTAATTCTTCCTTCGCCCTTTTATCAATATCCAGATTTACAGAAGGGATTGCTATCTGTCCCATGCTGAAATCCGGCGGATAGACAACCGGTTCAACTACATAGACTAAAAATAAGTCCGCTTTAAAATGTTTTGCAAAGTTCACTGCAAATTTAAGAGAACTTTTGGAATAATCTGAAAAGTCAATAGGTACAAGTACTTTTTTAATACTAAGTTCCATAATTACTCCCTGATTTTATTTCCTGACATTTTTTTTGAAGTTCATAATATTGTTCGTTTAGATGACGGAGTCTGATAGTAATAATATGAGAAATACCCTGCATTATTTTAATCCCCTTCTTAGGATTCCTTTCAATGAATTCATCGAGATCGGGTTTAAATATAACAGCGAGATTAACATCAGATTTAGCAGTAGCGGATGCAGATCTTTTTTCACCATCTACTAAAGCAAGTTCCCCGAAGAAGTCTCCTTTTTTGAAAGTTGCAAGTGAAAGGATATTGCCCGATTCGTCATTTCTTTGAATTGTGACTTCACCGCTCCGAATAATATACAGCCCTATTCCCGGATCACCCTGATAAAAGATATATTCACCGGCGATATAACTTCTATTATGAATAATTTTGCTTAAAAGTTCGAGATCTTTTACACTCATTGATTTGAAAGGAGGCATATCTAGAAGAAATTTTTCCAGGTCATTCTTTTCCGTAGGAGATTTAAAGAGATTTGCCCAAAAACCGCTGTGAATTGCTTCGGAATTATTATTCATAAAATTAGCCTTTAATTAAAAATACCCGACTCCGCAACGCGCCAAAGTTTTTGACAAGGAAACCTGTTCTCATAAAGGGCTCTCCCAACGATAACAGAATCAATTCCCAGATGAATTAATTTTTGAATATCCAGTAATTCATCTTTATTTCTGATTCCACCCGAATGGGTGACCTTAGCATTTGTTATTTTTGCAACGTCTATAGAAAGATTGATATTAGGACCGCCCATTACTCCATTTCTCAAAATATCTGTAACTATAAATCTATCTATACCAATATCGGAAATTTTTTTAGCAAAATCTCTATATGGTATACCGGTTTTTTGCTGTCTGCCCCGAATAATAAGTTCATCGTTGATAACATCTAATGCAACGGCAATCTGAGAAGGCCCATATTTTTCAAATACTTTTTTAAAGTCATCAAAACTTTCAATAGCCATAGTGCTTATAATCAGCCTGCTGATCCCTGTATTAATTAAAGCATCGGCATCATCCAAGGTTCTAATTCCGCCGGCAAATTCGACAGGAATAATCACTGAAGAGCATATTTCTTCAACTATTTTATAATTTCTTCTTGTATGTTCATGAGCGCCGTCAAAATCAACAATATGAATTAGTTTAGCATTCTCGGCACGCCATATTTTAGCCATTTCGACGGGATCGCTTCCGTATTCTATACAATCCAGTTCGGGGATACCTTTTACAACCCTAACTGTTTTACCATTCTTTATATCAATGGATGGAATTACTAATAAATATCTCATTAAAAAAACCCGATTTTATATTTAAAATTAACTAAATGTGACATAAAAGTCTAAGATATATTACCTCCGGCTTTAGAGGCTGTGTGAAAATATATAAAAAGCATTGGGAGGGGGCTTAATTTTCCTCTTAAACCAATGGATAAATCCATTGGTTAATGATATTCACACAGGCTCTTTACTCCTACTATAAACCACCGCATGAAGTTTGCCCAAAAGTTCCAAAAGCTATTATAGATTATAAAGCAGAAATCCTAGCTGCATCTAACAACCAGAATTTTTTATGTAGAAAGTGTAACAGGGGTAAGACTTGAACCTACAACTTTCGGGTTATGAGTCCGAAATCAATAAATATTCCATATATATAGTTATTTTTTAATTGAGCTACACTTCTATTTCTTTTTTTTCTTTAAAAACAGCCTCTCAACTACCGGTTTTTAAACAAAACTCGGAGTGAGGCATAGTTATATATGGCCAAAAAGTTTTATCTTTAAAAATGGGGGGTTGAGAGGCGTTTTTCTCAAAATAGGACATTTTAGTTTTTTGGATGAATAGTAATGGGGTTGGTTGTCAGCCTGTAAGTTCTGCAGGTAATTTCAAAACCTGCAAAACAATATTATTAGAATCATGTGATTGATAGGAAGAAATAAGCAGATGTCTAAAATTTACAATATAATTACGACAGAACCGGTTAGAAATATTGAATGGCTAAGATTGTGTATAATAGGATTTGATTCGGGAAATCAGATGTATCTATTTAAATTTTGATAAGACCAATTCAGTTATCTTTTTTGCATCATCGAATTTCTCTGCTTTAACTTCTAGATATAATTTATCTTTTAAAAGCACATGAATAATTGATTGATCTTCACTTTTATTATGTATTACATAAGAATCATTTCCATAATTCGTTAGTTGTTCAGCAGTTGCTTCTTGACCTAGGTTTTTTGTAGTTTCTAATGCTGATTTAGAATCCTCATATAAAGAAGTTGGATACAACCAAATAGCGCAATATTCATATGTATCAGGCCCTTGAGGATCAATTTCATATTCACAACCTTGAGTCGTCCCATAACTTGAATGCTTTGAGGGATTTAAAACTTTTCCACCTATTTTAGCTGCCAACAACTCTGAAGTGATAAGCTCACAGACATTAATTTTTGAAATATCTAAACCTTGTTTATTTTTTTCTACTGATGAAGCAATGCTTGATTTTTCAATTTTTTGTTCGCTTTTATCATTCGAGCAATTAGTAAAAATGAATAATGATAAGGCTAAAAGAAAATTTATAAATTTCATCTCTCATCAACTTTTAAAATATGCATTAGGTTTAAAATAAAATTATAAATAAACTTTACAAATAACAACAAACAGGATGAAATAAAAATTTATGTATATATTAAATGGCAAACGCTTATTAGGCTGCAAACTCTTGCATCTAAAAAATTGTTTTGTGTTACAACACATTTAATAAAATTATCAAACTCGGTTTTTAATTCTTCATTATTAAAATTTTCTAAACGATTACCATATCAAATTATATCAAGGTAAAAGCAAAAATTTTCTTGGAGATTATTTTCCATTTATATTAGGTGATATTTGAAGTGAATCTTTTCTACTATGCACCATTTGTTCCGGCTTGGTACTTAAGATTTCCTGCTCCGTTTGTATTACGTTGGAGAGGGTTTTTAATAACCAAGATTTTCCGGATTGGGGTAGTCCTAAAGCATAAAGTTTCAATTCTACAATAGTTCGATTAAGACATGGATCGGCTGCTACTTTTGCAATAGCGGTATCAAGGTTTCAATTCTAAATTAGTTCGATTAAGACGCCTGTGTTTTATATTGCAGTTAATCCGTAAACAAAACACTATCTATTTCGAACCTGGAAAAGCAGATGAGCCGGAAGAAATCGAGAAATCGGATTTGGAGGAAGACGAAATAGAAATAGTAAATGAATCTGTTACAGAAAAAGAAAGTAATAAGGCTGAGGAATACGAGCCAAAGAAACTTCCACGACGTCCTATACCGATTGAGGACATTGAAGCTATTTATTGCTTCAGTGAAATGAGATTTACTACAAAGTTTCTCAACTTTATTGCGCAAAAACAAATTACGTTACACCTATTTAATTATTATGGTTACTATACGGGTTCATTTTATCCGCGTGAACCATTTATTTCCGGCAAATTATTAATTGAACAGGTAAATTGTTATAATGATAATGCTAAAAGAACTGCCATAGCACAAAAATTTGTAAAAGGGGCTGCTGATAATATCCTTAAAAATTTCCAATATCATAATGCACGTGATAAAGATTTGAGTGTCTTCATTGAAAAGACAAATGAACTTATCAGCAAAATAGATAATACATGTGATGTAAATGAACTAATGGAATAGAAGGAAATATCCGATAAAGAAGATGCTAGTAATTTTAATTCAATCTCAGGACATAGAAAATTTTTGCAAATCATTTAACAGTAATCTAGAATGCTTTATAGATAGTTTTAAAAATGGTTCTGAGTTAAACAGAATAAGAACAAAAATAAGTGAAGACGCACGATTAAATATCACAAATCTCTTAAATAATGATTATAGAATTTTCTCTTTGACTTCACCAACAGGTTCAGGCAAAACAATGATACTTTTATCATTGGCTGGTGAAATATTAAAATCAAAAGGTAGCCATAGAATTATTTATGCTCTTCCATTTCTTTCAATAACCGAACAAGTAGAAGAAATTTGTAAAGAAGTATTTAACAATTATAGTGATAGTGTAATCAGAATTGATTCAAAATCCGAAAACAAGCTCTTTGAAGAATATCAAAAAGAAATGGACGAGAATCCGGAAGCAATAAATAAAATAATTAGTGCACAGTTTGCAGATGACTTATTTGATCATCCGTTTATAATAACCACCTTCGTTAAAATATTTGAAACTTTATTAAGCAATAAGAATTCTACACTGCTTAAACTACCAAACTTTTCCAATACAATTTTTTTAATTGATGAAATCCAATCATTGCCACCCAGACTGTATGGATTCTTTGTAGCATTACTTGATGAATTTTGTAGGAAATTTAATTCTTATGCAATTGTCTCTACGGCAACAATGCCAAATTTCGAATTACCTCAAAATAATAGTCACGATCTGAAAAAGTTTTTCATTAATTTTTCAATTCCACCTGAATTAGTTTCATTAGAATATTTCAATACTGAAGTCTTCAATCGGTATCATTTAGATGTCAATAAAGAAAAAATAAATATTGATGAATTAACTTCTCTAATTATTAATGAGGATTCTTCAGTACTAGTAATTTTAAACACGATCGAGGATACTAAATTATTGTTTAAGAATTTATGTAAGCAGAATCTCACATCTAAAATTTTATTAAACACTCATTTTACACCTGTTCATAGAAGGAAAAAGATCCAAGTGGCAAAGTGGTTTTTGGAAAGAAATATAAAAGGAATAAGCAAGAGAAAAATTATTTTGATTTCTACCCAACTTATTGAAGTTGGTGTAGATATTGACTTTCCTATTGTCTATCGTGATATAGCACCAATTCCGAGTATAATACAATCTGCAGGTCGTGGCAACAGAAATGGTTTAATGAAAACGAAAGGTAAAATTGTTGTATTTGAATTGGTTCGTAATGATAGAATTCGTGCTTCTTTAATTTATAAAGGAATGGATAAAGATTTATTAAATATGTCAATAAAAGCTTTAAAGAAAGCAGATTGTAATGAATCTCAACTTTTAGAGATACAAAAAGAATATTTCCAGTTCACTCAACAAAATTTAATTTTTGGTCAGCATCAGGAAATTGATCTTATTCAAACAATAAAAGAAGCTGCATTTGAACGGCTTGGTCAATTTAGACTTATTGATAAAAAAGAATTTGGTAATGAAATACAATATTATATACCACAAAATAATGACTATGAATTTGAAAAACTTGAGCGGTTGTATAAAGAGTTGCAAGCAATAGCATATAAAGATTATAAAAATAAAAAGCTAAAATGGATAGAGATAGAAAATCAAATCCGCAAAATGGCAGAAAGAATTGTTCATGTTAGATTAAAATTAACTGATGTTAAGCCAATTGCTGATAAAGATCCATGTTTTCAAATTTATAAACTATCCGCAAGCTATAATTCAACAACAGGAATAGATTTGTCAAATATTAATCAAATATTATAGACAAACTATCTGATTTTTGTATGCTATACCTAAAACTTAAATTAAACTAATCCGTGAAAATTCGTGCAATTCGTGTCTTAATCTTGTATTCTTGCAATCTTTCAATTATTAATATAATTTAATGACTTAAATATTAGTCATATGACTAAAATAAAAGTCAATAATTATGATAGTAAATAATATTCTAGATTACATCTTTACGAATGTCAGTAACCTTGCAGTACTTCGTGTACTTAATGAAAGAGTTGTGGGCATTTCGGGTAGAGAAACTGCCCGGCTTGCAGGTATTAGTCTCCGGTCGGCTCAGCTTTCACTTGATAATCTTGTTAGCTTAAAAATTATCAAAAGGCAGATCGGCGGCCGCGAACACCTGTTTACTCTAAACCGGGAAAGTTTTATTTCTAAAGAAATAATTATAAAACTTTTTTCAGCTGAACAAAAATTTAAAACTTCTCTCTATAAAGAGATTACGGACAGCCTTAAAATATCAGCCGATAGTATTATACTTTTCGGCAGTGTTGCCCGAAAAACAGAATCTGTGCAAAGTGATCTTGATCTGTGCATAGTATACTCAAAGAATAAAAATAAAATTGAAAAAATTGTCAGCAGCCTTCGTGATGAACTTTATGATAAATATGGCGTAACCTTAGCACCTTTTTATATTATTCGAAATGAGTTTAAAAAAAGAGTAAAAAAAAATAAAAGCCCGGTCAATGAAATTATAAAAGAAGGAATAATAATTTCAGGCTTATCAATTAATATTCTAAAAAATGGTTAAAAAAATTTCGACAAAAAAGTATGCAAATCATAGATATAATGATTTCATTAAAGTAGCAGAAAATTTCAAAAATGGAGCAGAACTGGCATTTGAATATGAATATTATAATGCAGCAGGGGTATTAATTATCCATTCTGCAATAGCTTTTGCCGATTCTATTACAATTAAATATTCTTCACTGAAAGTAAGTGGGGACAGTCATTATGATATAATTGCCTTGATCAAAGATATTCTGCCTCCAAAATTAAAAAATAATTCTGCACTGGATCATCTTAAAAAGTTAATTGATTATAAAAATTTAGTTTCATACTCAGGGGACGTTTATACGAAATCTGATATAGATAAAATTCTTAAGCATTTTAAAAGGTTCTTAAACTGGGCCAGAACAATTCTAAACCAATAAATTTTATTATCGAGGATTGATATTTTCATCAAGGAATCTTTCAAATCCTTGTACGCCGAAAATTTATGGTACCGTATTTATGAGGTAGATATAATATAGAGTTGCGATAGGGTTTTATTTTTCGATTTTTATTTAAAAATGGCCACTCAACTACCGGTTTTTTAAACAAACTCAGGGTGAGGCATACTTATATATGCCTAATTAGTTTTATTTGCAAAAATAGGGGGTTGAGAGATCTTTTTCTCAAAATGGAACATTATTGAAATAGGCTGTAAATCTTTGATTAGAAAATTCCAGCTAAAAATAGTTGAAATTTTTCACAAATCACTAAAGAAGTAGAACTTGTTCGTAACATTAAAATTTTTCAAAATCTTATCAATGGAATTACCATTCTTTCCAAGATTTATTACCACTCCTTTATTAGGAATTTTATTATCATTTGGTATTCCCTTGTGCTTTACTACTTTAGTGGTAAACCCTGCATTATCCATTTGTAATTTCGAATTTAATAATTGGAGTTTATTTATCATTTGTCTTTTTGGAATTTAACTTAGTGTTTCCTTGGTGCTTTGTATGTTTATGGTAAGTGTCATTTTGTTTCCTGTTTCTGCTTCATCTTTCTTCTTTTCAAACCAACCATACACAGATGGAATTATAAGCAGTGTCAGCAGAGTTGAAGTGATCAATCCTCCAACAACAACTGTTGCCAACGGTTTTTGTATTTCCGAACCCGCTCCACTTGCAAAAAGCATTGGCATCAAACTGAATATTGCTATCGATGCTGTCATCAAAACGGGGCGTAATCTGTTTAGCGATCCTTTTTTAATCGCTTCACTCAATTCCATTCCATCTTCACGCAATTGCGAGATTTGCGATACCAACACAACACCGTTTAATACAGCTACTCCAAATAAAACTATAAATCCCACAGAAGCTGGAACAGACAAGTACAATCCGGAAATGTAGAGCGAAAATATTCCACCAATTAATGCAAATGGTAAATTGGATATTACCAATAAAGCTAAGCCTACAGATTTGAACGTAACGAATAAGAGAAGCAGAATTAATCCGATTGCAATTGGGCCAATAATCATCAGTTTGTTCATTGCTCTTTGCTGGTTTTCAAATTGTCCTCCCCAAGTTAAATAATAACCCGCCGGTAGCTGAACATTATCTTTTATTCTTTGTTTTGCTTCAGAAACAAAACTGCCTAAATCTCTTCCGCTTATATTCATCTCTATGCCTATTCTTCGTATTCCATCCTGACGACTTATCTGAACCGGACCTTCAATCATTTTTATTTCTGCTAATTGCGCTAACGGTATATTCATTCCCATCTTTGTGGGAACTAAAATATTTCCTATAGCTTCAATCGAATTTCTTTTTTCTTCCGGCATACGGACGGTAATATCAAAACTTCGATTCTCTTCGTAAAATTTAGAAGCAGCTTTTCCGGCTATAGCTATTTCAATTACATTCTGCACATCGTTAATATTCAAACCATACCGTGCCATTTTTGATCGGTCAATGTTTATAGTTAAATACGGCTGTCCGGAAACCTTTTCGGTCATCAAATCAGTTCCCCCTTCAATCGAAGAAAGAACTTTTGCTATTTCATCTGCTTTATTCTTTAGCAAGTCTATATCTTCACCAAATAGTTTAAGAATCAATTGCGCTTTTGTTCCGGCAACAAGTTCATCAATTCTGCATTGTATCGGCTGACTGAATCCAAAACCAATTCCCGGTATTGTTTCCAAAGAAGCTCGCATTTCATTTGTCAATTCTTCTCTGGTGATATCGCGTTTCCATTCACTCTTTGGTTTTAATATTCCAACATAACCCGTTTTATCCACTCCTCTAGTATCCATTGCAACGCCAGTTTGGCCAGTTCGTGAAACCACTACTTCCAGTTCATCAAACTTTTTCATCTTTTGTGCGGCAAGCTTATTTACCTCCATAGCCTTCGAAAGTGATACTCCCGGCAGTAATGCAACGTCCATATCAAACGCCCCTTCGTCCATTGTTGGAATAAACTCTGTTCCTAATCTTGTGAAGAGAAATAAAGCGGCTATCAAGAAAACTCCCGCAACGCTCAAAATCATTATTTTTTTCTTCATCACGTATTCTAGAAGCGGAAGATATATTTTGGTAGCATACTTCATTATTATACTTTCTTTTTCCCGTTTAGACTTCAAGAACATTGAGCAAAGAACCGGTATTACAAAGATTGAAAGGAACAATGATGAAAGAAGAGCAATGGCAACAGTCTTTGCAAGCGGTTCGAACATCTTTCCCTCAATTCCTTCCAATGAAAGAATTGGAATAAATGTAATCGCAATTATAAGTTCTCCGAATATACTCGGCTTTCTTACTTCCAGCACCGCTTTAAGAACTGTCAATAATTTTAGATGCTCATTTCCTGCTTCACTTAAATGTCTTTGAACATTCTCCACTTGAATGATTGTTGCATCTATTATCATTCCGATTGAGATTGCAAGTCCGCCGAGCGACATTAAGTTTGCGCTCAATCCTACAAGTTTCATTACAACGAATGTTAAAAGTAGCGAAAGAGGTAAGGCAATTAGCACTACAAAACTTCCTCTAAAGCTTCTAAGTAATAAATACAGAACTATCAGAACAAGAAACGACCCTTCAATCAAAGCTTTGTTTACAGTATTAACACTTGCGTTTACTATATCGCTTCTATCATAATATGGAATCATCTTAATTCCTTCCGGAAGGATGTTATTCTCATTTATATCATTGACTTTTTCAATTACGCGCTTAACAACCTCACGGCTGTTTTCACCGCGAAGCATCATTACAATTCCGCCAACAGATTCATCAACTCCGTTCTTCATCGAGGCGCCCATTCTCACGGCTTCGCCAATCTTTACTTCTGCAACATCTTTTATATAAGTAGGTGTCCCCTCGTGAGATTTAAGAACAATGTTTTCTATATCATTTATATTCTTTATTAATCCGACTCCGCGAACAATATATTGATCGGAATTCTTTTCAAGGATATTTCCGCCGACATTCTGATTGTTGTTCTCGATAGAGGAGTATACTTCGTTCGCAGTAATATTATGCTTCAGCAGCTTTTCCGGCGATACGATTACTTCATACTGTTTGAAGTAACCGCCATAAGAATTTATTTCATTTACTCCGGCAACACTTTTTAATTGCGGTGTTATAATCCACTCTTGAATTGTTCTCAAGTTTGTCAAATAAGAAACCTTTGCAAGTGAATCGCTCGGCATTTTTCCTTCGAGCGTATATTGATATATTTCTCCCATTGCCGTAGTTATTGGTCCCATTACAATTTCAACAACTTTAGGGACGCCTTCTCTTGCTTCACCCAGACGCTCATACACCAACTGCCGCGCAAAATAGATATCAACATTATCTTTGAATACAATCGTTACTATTGAAAGCCCAAACTTTGTTACCGATCGCATTTGTTCAACATCCGGCAATCCGCGCATCGACATTTCAATCGGGTATGTTACACTTCTCTCAATTTCAATTGCAGATAATCCATCTGCGTGACTAACAACTTCCACCTGTATGTTTGTTACATCCGGGAAGGCATCTATCGGCAATGTCAGATATGAATACAATCCCAACGCAAAAATCAGCAGTGAAAGAAATATTATAGTTCCTTTATGCTTCAGCGTCAATGATATTATTTTTTCTAACATTAGTGTTCATCTCCCTCAATTTCTTCTTTCTTTAGTTCACTCTTTAAATAAAACACTCCTTTTGATGCAACTTTTTCACCTTCTTTCAATCCTTCTTTAATTTCAATCCGGTTATCAACAGACACTCCGGCAATCACTTTCCTTTGTTCGAATATCGTATCATTGGTTTGAACAAAAACATATTCCTGACCGGCTTCTTTAACCACAGATTCATCCGGAATCATAATTGCTTTTGTATTTACACTTACCGGTATTTTTAATTCACCAAACATCTGCGGTTTTAATTTGTTGTTTGAATTGCTAAACTCACCGCGCACGGTAATCGTTCTTGAGTGTTCATCAACTGTTTGACCGATATATATTATTCTTCCGTTAAATTTCTCATTCCTATAAGTCGCTGTAGTGAATAGTGCGTTCGTTTTTTTATTTAACTTCATTATATCTTTTTCATAAATCTGCCCGTCAATCCAAATATTTTTTGTATTAATTACTTTGAACGCATTTGTTGTTGCATCAACTAATTGTCCAATAACTACATTTCTCTCAACTACAATTCCGTTAATAGATGATTTAATTGGTAGCGTGCCGGAAGTATGTTCTTCACTCATCTTTCCATTAGTCACATCTTCATCACTAAGACCAACCGAATGAATTTTTCTATCTTCTGCCTTATATTCAGCCAGAGCTTTCTCATATTCGGCTTGACTTTCCAACAATGCTTTCTGCGATCCTATTTTTTCATCAAATAATCTCTTCTGTCTTTCATAATTTGCTTTTGTGTAGTCAAACGCAGCTTTCGCTATTAAATAACCAGCTTTTATTTCACCAATGTCAAGTCCTTCAACCGTCATCAATACATGTCCCGCAGTAACGAAGTCCCCAACTTTTACATATACCTTGTGAACTCTTCCTTGAACAAGCGAACCGATTTGCGCTTCATTATCCTGATTCGTTTTTACATTTGCCGGAATAGTTATATAACCGGTGAATGGCTGTAATGCTACCGTTTCTGTTTCCAATTCTATCTGTTTTATTGATTCAGTCGATAGTTTTACTACTTCACTATGTTCATTATGGTTTTCTTTTTCTTTTGTTTCATCCTTACGGCCGCATCCAAATAAAACAAACGCTAATATACTTGCGGTAATTAATAATTTGAGATTTGCTTTCATCTATTTCTCCAATTCTGAATTGTTAATAATATTTTGTCCGGCTATTTCTTCAATCTCGAATACCGATTGATAGTAATTGAATAACGCATTGATGTAATTATGCCGCGAGTTTATTAAAGTTTGTTTTGCCTGAAGGTATTCAATGTAAGTCAATTCACCGGCATCGTAACTTTTTATAGCAGTTCTGTAAATCTCTTCTGCCTGCGGAAGAATTTCATTCAGAAAAAGTTTTACCTGTTTCAGACTATTTTTGTGTTCGATGAAAATGTTTTTGATTTTCAACGCTGCTTCGTTCTTTGTCTGTTGCAGTTCCGATTCGGATATTGATCGTTTTGCAGACGCCTCTTGAATCTTTCCTCTTTGCTCAAACATAAACCAGAGCGGAACAGATATACCGAACGAAGCTCCATAAAATCCCGTATTGCCGTCTAGAGCTTGTTTGAAATATGCGAGATTAATATTGGGTAATAAGGAAGACCACGCCAGCCCGTTTTCAACCGATGCTATTCCGTAATTCAACTCGGCTATTTTTACTTGAGGGTTTGTCTTTTCCAGCGTTTTGAAGATTTCTTCGAAACTTATTTTATGGTCGACAAATGCAAGTGTATCGATTAAACTGTAATTCGTATTATAACTTTGGTTCCCGAATCCAAGTGAATAATTAAGTTCTGCTATTGCTGTTGTAAGTTCATTCCTGGCTACTTCCAGATTATTAATCGCTTCAGTGTATTGAACCTTTGCGGTTAATCTTTCAATATTCGTTCCTTCACCAACATTTTGTCTTATCACCGCTTTCTTAAAAAAATCTTGGGAGATTTCAACAATCTCTTCAGCTGATTTTACACTGTATTGTTTAGTTAGTACTTTATAATAACTCGTCTTTACTCGCTTGACTACGCTTCGCTCTGTTAAACTTAGTCTATAAACCGCAATCTCTTCTTCTTTGCTGAATTTGTTTCCTCTCAAAAAGTAATTTGTGGGAAACTCAAAAGATTGACTTACTTCCAACGTCTTTTCACTATAATTATTCAAGCTCTTGTTCACCGGCGCATATTCATAGCTAACGCCGACTTCCGGCTGAGGCAAAGATATCCCGCTCCAAAACCTTCCTTTGGAAGCTGAAATGTTTTCCGTCGCGCTTTTTACTTCCGGATTGTTTTTCAATCCTATTTCAACAGCTTCAGTTAAACTTAATTTTTTATTTTCAGTTTGCCCGTAATTGCAAACCGGAAACAATGCATATGCGATCAGAACAAAAAATTTGTATCCCGCAATGCAGGCTTTTGAATAGCTCAACATTCTTTCTCCAATAATTAATATTTGTAATTAAATGGTAGATTATTCCCCTTAGGAATAACTTTATTCTGGGAAAGAATGGTTAGATTAGAAATTCGTTGTTGCGAAGGTAAATATCGGACGATTGCTTGTACGAATGGCATTCTTCATTATCTATGAAGAAGACACAACTTTTTTGAGAGAATACTTTTTCAGAACAATGATGACAAATTATCTTTTCAAACTTTAGGCTTGTTAATGTTTGGTCAACCGGATTGCTCGTATGTACAGCAGTGTTTTGGACAATTTGGCAAAAACAATGTGCTTGGTGATTCCCATTATCATAATTTAGTAGCCCTAATTCGGAATGAAAAAATAAAAAACCGAATACTGCAAAAAGTAAAATTGCAGTCATTCTATTAGTTCTTTTGCTGTTAATAGTCTGCTTGTTCATCTCTAATTTAATTTTTCATTTCAAAAATAGAATGATGTTCTTCTTTTTTCAAGTCATTTCTTTATCATTCCCAGAGCACTGAATTTATTTGTTATAATGTTCCTAATAGCTTATTTTATTTTTACTATGAAAAAGATTTTAGATAGAACATTTTCTATTAAACAGACACAAGCGAACTTTTCGAAATTTGTATGGCTTTATGACTATTGGGGCAAGCTGACAGAAAAAAAATCTATAAAAGAAGCTTTGATTGTTTCCAGGTTAAAGAATAATATCAAAGTGCTTGATGTCGGTGTCGGAACCGGTCAATTATTCCGGGAAGTAATTAAAATAAATGGGGATGGGTTTAACATTGGTTTAGATCTTTCCAAAAAAATGATTTCAAAAGCAAAAAGCAATCTCAGATCTAACTTCAATAACTTTAGCCTCAATATTGGCAATGCATTTCAACTTCCGTATAAAACAGAAAGTTTTGACTTTTTATTCAGCAGCTATCTCCTTGACCTTTTGCCTGAAGATGAATTTATTAAAGTGCTTAAGGAATTTAAAAGAGTTATGAAGCCTGAAGCTGAAGGAATAATCATAACAATGTCCATAGGCACTAAATGGTATAATAAAATATGGTATCTGCTCTCAAAATATTTCCCATCCCTTTTAACTAACTGCCGTCCTGTCGAATTGTATGATTATATAATATCCGCTGGTTTGCTGATAGAAAGAAGAAAAAATACCTCTCAAAACACATTTGCAAGTGAAATAATTAAATTCAGAAATAGAAGCAGTCTTGATGCTGGATAATGCATCTCTTTAGTCTAAACAATTTAACATACTAATATGACTGATGACCATTCTTTGTGCATTCCATCACATTCTATTAATTATTATCGATAAAAATACTTCATACAAGTTTATTAATGTTTCCTTTTGTTAAATTGAATTTCAAAACATAATTTAATCAAAGATTTCGAATTACTTAAGAAAGAAATCTTAATTTTTAATTTTACGTTTTGTAATGTTACCATCACCTGGGTGAAAAATCAAAATCAACGGTTCATACATTTTCATTAGTGCAAAACTATCCGAATCCGTCTAATTCGTCTGCAACGATTAATTATTCAATTCCGAAGTCAGAATTTGTGAATTCGTTTCCTAAAAGTTTATGATTTACTTGGGAGAGAAGTAACCACTTTAGTTATTGAACAAAATTCAGTGGGAACTTTAGATAAAAATAACAACATGCTTTTCTAAATATTTAATAGGTAGAGAAATGAAAAAAATATTATGGTTAGTCTTAGTTATTGCATTAATATTTTGTACAACCAATTCCCTTTTAGCCCAATGGGTGAAAACGAACGGACCTTATGGCGGCAACATCAGGTGTTTCGCTGCCAGCGGAACAAATCTATATGCCGGAGCCTACGGCGGAGTCTATCTCTCGACCAACAACGGGACAAGCTGGAGTGAAGTCAATAACGGCCTCACAGACATTGGGGTGAACTCGCTCGCCGCTTCGGGCTCAAATGTTTTTGCCGGTACCCGTAGCGGTGTCTTTCTACTTTCCGGCAATAGCGCAAGCTGGATAAAGGTGGATTCCGGCTTGACCAGTAATGAAATCAGAGCTCTTACCACATCCGGTACCAATATCTTTGCCGGAACCTTAAACAGCGGTGTCTTCCTCTCAACTAATAACGGCACAAGCTGGACGGCGGTCGATTCCGGCTTGACGACAATCAACATCACTACACTTGCCGCCTCAGATACAAATGTTGTTGCAGGGACTGCTGGTGGTGCTTTTCTTTCCACAAACAATGGGACAAGCTGGACCAGGGTTGGTTCTTCTTCTTCTTTCTTTGACGTCAGCTCTCTTTTTGCTACCGGCACAAATATTTATGTCGGAGATTCTGATTCTCCCTTTCTTTACATTTCCACAGACAATGGTGCAAACTGGAAAACCGTTTACCCGGGTGAACCGACGGATGATAATATCAATGCTCTTGCCGCCTCCGGAACAAATGTGTTTGCCGGGACCTATAGCGGAGTCTATCTCTCCACCAACAACGGAACAAGCTGGTCTCCGATCAATACGGGTTATCCCATCGGGGAGGTTTATGCTCTTATCGCCACCCCCGCTGCCAGCGGGACCGACACGAATGTGTTTGCCGGTACCGACGGAGCAGGTGTATTTCTTTGGAATAACGCCGGCACAAGCTGGAATGAGGTCAATACAGGTTTGGCCGCTACAACAATCTCCTTTCTTGCTACTTCGGGTGCAAATCTCTTTGCCGCTGGCGATGGTGGTGTCCATCTTTCGACCAACGACGGAGCAAGCTGGAGTGCAATCAATAACGGCCTCACGAACCTTTATGTGAGGGCGCTGGTCATTTCGGATTCCAATGTTTTTGCCGGAATTTACGGCAATGGACTCTTTCTTTCCACCAACAACGGTTCAAACTGGAATGCCGCAGTCGATAGTGGGCTGACCGACTTAAGAATTACTTCACTCGCCGTTGGCGACACCGGCCTTTTTGCCGCTCCTTATAACGCCGGCGTCTTTCTTTCAACGAATAACGGTAAAAGCTGGAGTCAAGTTCTGTCCAATCGACATGTTTACGCTCTTGCAGCGTCTGGAAGGAATGTTTTTGCCGCGGAGTATTAAGGAGTATCTGTTTCAAACGATAATGGCGCGAATTGGACATTTGTCACAAACGGTTTACCGCCGAACGTGATAATTTATTCATTTGCCCTGTCGGACTCTATCGTTTTTGCCGGTTCCTACGATGGTGTTTTCCGTTCGACCGACAATGGCTTAAGCTGGACTGGTGTCAACAACGGTCTGACAGACCTGAATGTTAAGTCTCTTGCCATCTCTGATACAAATCTCTTTGCCGGGACTATCAATGCCGGGGTCTTTCTTTCCACCAACAATGGCGCAAGCTGGACTGAGATCAATACCGGGTTAGCGATAACTGATGTACCATCACTCGCCGTAAGCGCTACAAATCTCTTTGCAGGGAGTTACGGCAGCGGCGTGTACCGGAAACCCCTGGAAGTGATCGTACCGGTAGAACTCACTTCATTCAGAGCTGCTGCTAGTGGTATGGAAGTTACACTGAACTGGACAACTGCAACGGAGCTGAACAACCAGTTATTTGAAATACAAAGAAAAATTGGCAGTAACGATTTTGTAACTATCAGCCAGCTTAAAGGACACGGCACAACAACTAATCCAAATCAATATAGTTATGTTGATAAACTGATTAATGGTGGAAAATATTATTACCGGTTGAAGCAAACAGATTTTGATGGTAGGTTTGAATACTCCAACGAAATTAATGTTGAGGTTAGTGTACCATATAAATTTACACTTGAACAAAACTACCCCAATCCATTCAACCCGGCAACTGCAATAAAATACTCAATACCCGAACAATCTTATGTTACACTAAAAGTATACGATATACTTGGTCGTGAAGTTGCAACATTAGTCAACGGTCAAAAATCAGCGGGTAGTTATGAAATTAATTTTAATGCTGAAAAATTAGCATCAGGTGTTTACTTTTATAAAGTACAATCCGGGCAGAGATTTCTAATCCGAAAAATGATATTGATGAAATAAGGAAAATATTCCGGTGCTGCTTTTGTAATATCAATTATGAGCTAATATGCTTCTCAACATATTTTGATGGGTTTATTCCAAAGTATTCAGTGAAAGAAGTTGTGAAGTATGATTGTGAACCGAATCCGACTCTCTCAGCTATTTCAGTAATATTCATATCTGTACTAAGAAGCAATTCGGCAGCTTTTTTCAAGCGGATAATTCTTATGAATTCTCTGACTGTTTGACCAGCTAAAGCATTAATTTTTTTGTATAATTGTGTCCGGCTCATACCGATTTCATAAGCAAAATCACTAACTTCAAAATCCGGATTACTTAAGTTCTTTTCCACAATGGCATATGCTTTTTTTAATAATGCTTCATCGGTTCTGGAAGGTGAGAAATCTTTAATTGCAGCAAAAGGATCCTTAATAAATTTTTTACGCAGCAATTCTCTTGAGTCAATTAAATTCTTAATTCTTAGCTTCAAAATTGCTGAACTGAATGGTTTTGCAACATAATCATCCGCCCCGCTTTCAAATCCTTCAATTGTATGCTGCTCTGAGCTTTTAGCAGTAAGAATTAGTATTGGAATGTGACTTGTCTTTTCATCCTGTTTTAATTTTCTGCATACTTCATAACCATTGATTCCGGGCATCATAACATCACATATAACCGCATCAGGGATTTCTTCCAAAGCCTTTTCAATTCCGACTCTTCCATTGTGTGCTTCAGTTACTTTATAAATATCTTTGAATTCATTTTTAATAAATAACCTCATATCAAAGTCATCTTCTATTATTAATAAATGAGGCAAATTCTGGTAAATCTGTGTTAAAACTTCCGGAGTACACTCTTGAATTATTTCATCTACATTTATTCTATTATTTTTTAGTTTTGATGTTGAAGAGGGAAGTTGATTTTCTTCAGTCCAGAGGGGGAGAATTACGGTAAACGTTGAACCAAAATTCGGTTCACTTTCCAAATAAATATTTCCGTTATGAAGCCTAACCAATTCAGAGGTTAAAGATAAACCAATTCCGGTACCCTGTGTAGTCAGATAGTTTTTTACTTGATAGAATCTATCGAAAATTTTTTGTTGAGATTCTTTGGGAATGCCTATACCTGAATCTTTAACAATAATTTCGATTATTTTTTTAGCGTTTACCACGGAATACTTTGCAGATGCTTCATCAATAATAAGTGAAAGACTTATCGAGCCACCATCCTCTGTAAATTTGAAAGCATTTGAAAGCAGATTGTATATAATTTTATCGAGCTTATCATGATCGAACCAGGCTTCAAGTGAAGAGCATGTTTGGATGAAAGAATAATTCATTTCACGTTCCTTAGCTTCATGGTTGAAGGAATCAGCAATATTCTTAATGAAATGAACTAAGTCATCTTTTTCACAATTCATTTCGAGTTTTGCTTCTTCTATTTTTCTGAAATCCATGAGCTGATTAACTAATCTCAAAAGCCTGCTCGCATTACGCTTAATTATATTCAATTGTATTTTTTGAGATTCATCTTTTATGCCCTTTAAAAGCGCTTCAGCCGGACCAACAATGAGAGTTAGAGGAGTTCTGAATTCATGTGAAACATTTGAGAAGAAGTGCATTTTTAATGCATCCATTTCATGCAGCTTTTTTATCTCAAGCTTTTCAACTTCAAGCTTATTTTTAATTTCAGCTTCATGCAATATCAATTTTCTAAAAATATAGAGCAAGGTTAGAATAATCAATAAATAAAAAGCATATGCCCATCTTGACTTCCACCAGGGAGGATCAACAATTATTTTTAAAGAGGCGCCGTGAGTATTCCATATACCATCATTGTTTGAAGCAATTACTTTGAAAGTATATTCTCCCGGGCTGAGATTTGTATAAGTTGCCTCACGCTGATATCCAGACGATATCCAATCATCTTGAAAACCTTCGAGCATGTATTTATATTGATTCTTTTCAAGGTTCTGATAATTTAAAGCGACAAACCCGATTGTTATAACATTCTGATGATAAGCAAGTTCGATTTCCTTACAATAGGTTATTTGTTGCGGGATTGAAAATTCGTCGGAGCGGGTATCATCTGCTATCAGTACAGATTTATTAAACAGTTTAAAATCAGTTATATATACCGGCGGTTTATAATAATTTATCTTTATGCTATCAGGGTAAAAATTGATTACTCCTCCCTTTCCGGCAAAATACATTTCCCCGGATGATGATTTAAATGAAGTAGTAATATTATCTGTAATCAGTCCGTCTGATGTTGAAAAATTTTTATACTTTTCTTTTCCGGGAGAGAACCTCGATAATCCTTTGGCTGTACCAATCCAAAGATTCTTATTATCATCTTCTAGAATTTCAGTAATATTATTATTTGGTAACCCATCTTTTTTGAAATATTTTTTGATAACATCAGTTTTTCTATTAATTTTATTAAGACCATCTGATGTGCCCACCCAGACATTTTCTTTAGAGTCAATAAAAATTGTTTGAACAATATTATTACTTAAATTATATCCTTCTTTACCATTTGAAACGTAGTTTTTAACAGTTGGTGTATTAGCTGATACTACTGAAACACCAGCAACATTACCCACCCATACATTATCATATTTATCAACAAGTGACGTGAATGTCCAATCACTTAGGATTGAGTTAGAAGGATTATTTATATCATTTCTATGATGAACAAACTTGCCGGATTTAGGAATGAATTTATCCAGGCCGCCCCCATGTGCTGCCAACCAAAGATTTCCTTTGCTATCCTCATCGATAAACCTGATATCATTACCGGATATCGTTTTAATATCATTATCATTATGAGTATAAGAAATGAATGATTTTGTTGATTCATTATATTTCTTTAAACCATCAAGGTATTTTCCTACCCAAATTGTACCGTCACGACATTCAAAAATATACATCACAGGTCCTGGTCCTAAACCAGTTGACATATCACCTGTGATAAAATATTTTGGCTTAACTCCTTTTGCATCCAGAATATCTATACCCCCATTATCATAACCTATCCAGATTCTTTTTTTTGAATCTTCAATTACAGTATTAATTAAATTATTTGTAAGTCCTTGTTGTGAATCCGGATTTTTGTACCAGATGTAAAACGGATTATTGAGAATAGCATAATTCAAATCACCTTGCTTGCTGGCAAGCCAAATATTATTCTGCCTGTCCTGGTACATACCTGATAATGAATTTGAGGATAAACTATAAGGATCAAAATCGTTAGATTTAAACTCCGTTTTGTTATTTCCATTAATCAGAACAAGCCCTCCGTCTTCAGGATTGTACCAAAGCCGATCGTCTTTATCTTTGAAGACAAAATTGATATACCTGTTGCTTTCCTTTTCGTACTGATGAGCTTTTCCGATTATTTTATCAAATATCCAAATTCCCTTTGTCCAGGTGCTTATCCAGACAAGGTTTTTATCAATAACAATCGAATTAACAGAAAAATCAGCAGCTTGATGACTGGCAATGTCAAAAAGTTTGTAATGTTTAAATGACATTTCTGTTGTATTGAAAGCAGTTAAAATTCCTATTGTATATGTAATCCATAGTATATCATTATCTTGTTTAATGCAGTTAATTGAATTATTTGCTATAGTTTTTGAGTTAGGTTTTTGATCAGATGATACAGCATATCTGATAAATCCATTTATCTTTTGATCATATTGATATAAACCGCCGCCACTTGTGCCAATCCATAAATTTTTATATTTGTCTTCGGCAATTGCATTTATCTCATCTGTCAAGAGGGCTTTAGGATTATTTGGATCAGAGATATAAGTGGAAAAATTATCCTTTTCTTTATTATACCGACTTAGACCCCCACCATATGTACCAACCCAAAGCTGTCCATTACTATCACAAAATAAACAAGTAATGATATTACTCTTTAGTGATGTATTGGATTTTGGGTTATTCTTATATACTTTAAATGATTGTCCATCAAATCTATTTAGCCCATCACCTGTTCCAATCCAGATAAACCCTTGTTTGTCTTGAACTACACAGCTTTGGTTATTAGAAGACAATCCCATTGCTGTAGAATATTTAACAAATTTCAGATTGTTGCTAAATACCTGGGAGTGTACGGAATTAAATAATAATAATATTAAAATTCCAATGAGAATTGATGTTTTATGCAGCAACTTCATTTAATGAGTGACTTCTGGTTTTTTGAACATTCCAAGATAATAAGATTTTAAGATATTATAAAA
The DNA here is from genome assembly GCA_963742995.1 of uncultured Ignavibacteriales bacterium. Taxonomy (GTDB): domain Bacteria; phylum Bacteroidota; class Ignavibacteria; order Ignavibacteriales; family Ignavibacteriaceae; genus CAVQBP01. Next base: position 49,271 of record CAVUOL010000047.1, on the reverse strand, counting down.
TCTATGTTTTATTAAAATCCAAAACCTTTAGCATTGTTTCAATTCTTTTAACCCGGTACGTATTTAAATTTTTTGGGACGCTATTTAATATGAGCTTTTTTTTAGAACATTATCTAATAAAAATGGAATTCCAGTAAACATCAAAAAGAAGCTGATTTTTTATTTTTAATTTCTAAAGAGAAGGTAAATCTGATTAAGAATCAAGTTTAAAAGCGGACACTTATATATAAAGATATTAAGTGAAAATATTAAAGTTTATGAGTGTAAAATCAATTTCAGGGAAAATGTATGAAAATATTTAACCTGCCCCAGGTAAAAAGTTTTAAGGTGTTAAGATTGAATTATCGTACATTTTTAATGTTTTTGGTTATTTCAATTATACTCTTCTTCTTACTTTTATTGATTAGTGGTTGTAAATTGGAGGAATCATTTATTACATCACCAATCCCTAAAATAACCAACGTTTTACCGGCACATGCTGCAGCTGAATCAAGTAGGATTTCAATTACTGAGGTGCTGGTAGAAAATTTTATCGCTGAAATATGAAGAAAATATCATGATAATTTCCAATAATAAGCCATGTGAAAGTTCAGGTGTAAAATAGAAGAATATCTGTAATTATGTCACTTGTTAAACTCATTATCCTTTGATAAAAAAAATTACTCAAAGATTAGTACGTCAGTATATAAGGGTATATTATGAAAAATCAGGTACAAATAATAATGTTTTTATTATCCGTAATAATATTTCTCATGTCAGTCACCACTCAAGCTCAAACAGGAAGAATATTCGGACAGGTGGTTGATGAGACTTCAGGTGACGCTTTACCTGGCGCTAATGTTTTTCTCCTAGGGACTAGTCTTGGAGCTGCAGCAGACATTCACGGCAATTATTATATCACCAACATACCGCCAGGTGCATATACGATAATTGTCAAGTACTTAGGTTACGAAGATGATAGTACGGACATCCAGCTTGGCCCCAACAAACGAATGCAGCTTGATATAAAAATGAAATTCGAGGTTATTCAAGGAGAAGAAGTACTCGTCACAGCACAGGCAGAAGGTCAGATGCAGGCGATGAACCAGCAGCTTTCCTCAACAACAATTAAGAATATTGTTTCAAAAAACCAGATCCAGGAACTACCGGAAGCCAACGCTGCAGAAGCCGTCGGCCGTCTGCCCGGTGTATCACTGGAAAGAAGCGGCGGCGAAGGGAATAAAGTGGTTATAAGGGGAATGGCGCCCAAATATTCACTTATCCAGATTGATGGTGTGAATATGGCATCTACCGGCAAAAATGATCCTACTGCATCGGATGATCGCAGCACAGATCTCAGCATGATTTCTCCATATATGCTTGAAGGGATTGAATTAACCAAATCCGTTATGGCTAATCAAGAAGCAACAGCGACCGGCGGTATTGTCAACTTTAGAATTAAGAAAGCACCCGACATTCCAACTTTTGATGTGATAGCCCAGGGCGGAATGAATAGTCTTCGTAGTACATATAATGATTACAAATTCTCTTTGGGCGGCAGTGATCGCTTCTTTATGAAACAGTTTGGTGTTTATGCCCAGGTGGATTATGAAAAAAAGGATAACGGCTCGCAGCAATTCGGAAATGTCAACATTTCACAAGAAAATCTAACCGCACCGATTAGAACCAATAGCATGCAATTAATGGATATATTCAGAAAAATACAGCGAATCGGCGGCGCACTGGTTCTCGATTATTCCCTACCTTCAACAACTATCAAATCGTCCAACTTTTTCAGCCGTATTAAACGGGAAGAGACAAACTTTAACAACAATTATGATTTTCATGCAAATAGTTTTTCTATTGGCTTTGATGATACCCCGGAAAGCTGGCTCACTATTTTAACCAATTCACTGCAAATTGAGCATAAATGGGGAAATTGGCAAATTAATTCTAATTTATCCCATTCTTACTCAGAAAACGAATTACCTTTGAAAATTTCTTCAACTAATGGCGGTTCTATTCCGGATCATCCGTTTGGAACCAAAAGAACATCTAATTTTGACGTTGATGTAAATCCGGAGAATGTACCAGACTTGTTCATATATCCTATGGATCAAATGGTTCATAATATGGAGCTGAGCGGTATAAATATCCAAAAGGATGATAACCGTGAACGGGATCTGGCTGCTGAGCTAAGTGCAGCTTATACTTTTAATATCACCGATCAAGTGAATGTAAAATTGACCATAGGAGGGAAAATAAAATATAAAACGAAAAAGTATGACGAGACAGCTTTTGGTTACGCCAATGAGGGATTTATAAAAGTAGCTCATGATAATTTTGAAATAAGCCAGCGAAGTAAAGATATTTATAACACTGATCCAAGGCTATTATATTTGGACGACTTCCTGGTAAAGAACAATGGCAATTTCCTTGACGGCAGATATAATTTCAGTCCCTTATTTGACATAGAAAAATTCCGCCGGCTTAATGCTCTTGCCTCGGCAATACCTGATGATCAATTGTACAGCTTATGGTCATTGTATCAGCCTGATTTTCCCGGCACGAATTATAATGATTATCACGGCTTTGAAAACTATCGTGCTTTATATGTAATGCCGGAAATCAATATTGGCCCTAAATTACTGCTGGTGCCGGGTGTACGCTATGAATCGAACCGGACAGAATATACAGGGTACCGGGGGAACAGGTTAGGCATTTTACGGGGCTTTACACCTTCCCCGATAGATACTGTTACTAAGGTGCGTAAAAATGAATTCCTGCTGCCGATGATTCAACTCTTTTACAAACCCACCGATTGGTTGACGGTTAAAGCAGGATACACACATACACTATTGCGCCCAAATTTTGACAATATCATGCCGGGGTGGGTAATCGGCAGCCAGGGAAGCATTGATAATTTAAGTAATTTTCAGCTTAAACCGGAACTGTCACGAAACTGGGATCTTCAGTTCTCTTTTCATACGAACGAAATCGGTTTAATATCAATTAGTGCATTTTACAAAAAAATTACGGATATGATTTTCTGGGCCGGTCAGAAAGCGATCCTCGATACTGCGTTCTTCGAATTACCTTCAATTATGTTCCGTAAATTGGCGGCCTACGCCGAAAACAATGTAAATCCTGCTTATAATTATGGGTTTGAATTTGAATGGCAATCTAATTTTTGGTTTTTGCCGGGATTGTTAAAAGGCATTGTAATAAATGTGAACTATACTCTCAACAGGTCCGAAGCAAAATATCCCAGAACAGTTGTTAAAGTTGCAGTTGATCCAATAACATATAAAACAAGTTTTGTTAATCAAGATACTACCTATACCGCTCCGATGATAGAACAACCAGATAATCTACTGAATATCATGCTTGGATATGATTATAAGGGATTTTCGATTCGCGGGTCGATGAGATACAAGTCTCATATATTCAAAGATGCAAGCTGGTATGAAGAACTGCGCGGCTATTCCACGAATTTTTATCGCTATGATGTACAAATCAAACAAAAATTACCAATCGATGGCCTGGAATTTTTCCTGAATGTAAATAACCTGACAGGTGAAAAGGAACAGGATGTGATAAATCATATGGATTTCTCCAATTATATTGAGGATTACGGTAGAAGTGCAAACCTGGGATTCAGGTACCAATATTAAGTTTTGTATTAATTAAACCGAAAATCCTAAAGAGAATAATAAAGATTTTTCAAAGGAGGTGATATTGATACCGGCTATATAATTTAATAAACCTATGATCAAAATCAGAAAGGAGGCGGTACGGAATTATACAACTTTACTTTGTCAATAATTATTGGTACGGAATAATAATTATTTAATTAACTAAACTAACTAAACTAAAAAATAACAAGGAGACCAGGTATGAAAAAAATTTCAGTATTATCCACAATACTGATGGTCATGCTGTTCAGCAGCAGCAGCCTTTTTGCCCAAACGGAGTCAAAAGGCGATACTCTGCTCGTCGGACCATTGAATTCTCAAAGTGAGGCATTAGGTTCTTTAAATGAAGCGATTAAAGCCGACACAAACGCAACAACAGGAGCAAGACTTCATAAAGTATACAAACTGCAGCGCAATGCGCAGTATATATTAACAGAAACAATTCAGGCGGACTTTCCTCTAGTTATTGTGGCAGATCCACCTGACGCGGCAAACAGACCGCCTATTGTTCGCTGCGGTTTAAAGGAAGATGGAAGCTCTGTAAATCGCTGGTGGCTTCTTTATGACGGCGCAACTTTTAAAAATATCTGGATAAGCGGTATCAATCTGGACGGTACAGGTCCTATCGACTGGATTTCCCAGGAAGTAAGTTCAACGGGAAAAAGATATGTTTATGACGGCTGTATTGTAGAATTCCCATATACATGGTGGTCGAACTTTGCCGATTGGGGCCTTAACAATACGTATATTCTAACAAACAATTACTTTCAATATATTGGAAATCCCTCTGGCGCAACCTGGAACGGTGCTGTTTTTAATGGCGGAACAATGGATACAGTAATTGAGCGGAATAATACATTCTTTGATTTTGGCTGTTATGCATTCAATGGACAAGTTTATTATATAGAGCTTGACCATAATAGTTTTGTTAATTGTATGATGCATCCGATTATGAATCATAACAAAATCATAGCAAAATATACAAATAACTTATTTATCAACTGTCATTCTTTCTCTGATGATTATGATGAAATCAGAAGGCATCACGATGCTGAAGTGAAAGGTCTGATGAATTATGCCGAAGTACAATGGGTTCCAAAAACCCTCGATTCACTTTACGGACCCGGCGGAGCTTACGGTAAGACATATGATCCTAATGGTGATGGTCATTTAACCGAAGGTGAACTGGATTGGCAGTTGCAGAACAATGACTGGTATTACACACAACCTATTGTAGATTATTGGAATCAATTTCCGCAAGTTGTTTCCAATCCCTGGATGAATCACTATAATCAGGCAATGTTCAAAAGCCATGATTCTACTTCAAACTGGACATGGCAGCTTAAGAAATATATTTGGGCAGATTCAGCAGGTAATATAATTGATAACCCGTCAAATTTTGATACGCTGCACGTTGTGGACTCAACAGTTGTACCGGAAGTACATGAACCGTTTAAGTTCTTTGTAGAAGAAAATACTATGAACCAGGATCCCGGTATAAAAGATATGAATAACAGTGATGAGCTGCTTGCTGAAAATTGTACTAATATCAGAACATCACAATATACCGGTCAGACTACTCCATCTGTCAACTTCCACGGGGTATCTGATTATCTTGCTTTTACATGGCCTTTGGACTATGACTTGAGCTACACAAATTCTACTTTGGAACATGGCGGTACAGATGGCAAACCGGTTGGTTCGTTACAATGGTGGCCAAACATCGTTAATGATGTAAAAGACAATGAGGTAGTTCCAAATACTTTCGTGTTAGAACAGAATTACCCGAATCCGTTTAATCCTTCTACGAAAATAAATTACTCTGTTCCAAATAGCGGATTTGTAACTTTAAAGGTATATAATACTCTTGGCCAGGAAATAGCTACCCTTTTCTCCGGACAATTAAAACCCGGTAATTATGTAGCTACTTTCGATGGGAGTAAGTTTGCAAGTGGTGTTTACATTTACAGTTTGGATGCAGGAGGTACTTCAATCTCGAAGAAATTAGTTCTGTTAAAATAATTTCCTTGCCTCCTATATAAACACACCTTCGGTTTATACTGGGGGTGTGTTTTTTTGTTATTATTATTAAAGATAATATTAATAATATTTTATGCCAATTTTGCACCATTCAAAAAAAATTAGAACTAATGAAAATTAGAAAAATTAAGATCCCTTTATTTATTACATTCCTATTTCTATTTACTCTTTTATTAAAGGCTCAGGAGCTATATGTCGGGGCAAACTATCATCCTCATGATGATAAAAATCCCGAAAAAATAAAACATGATATTCAGTTGATGAAGGATGCAGGATTTAAAATTGTCCGCATGGGGCATTTGGCCTGGGACAGCTATGAGCCTGCAGAAGGGAAATTTGATTTAGGCTGGTTTGATAAAGTAATGGATTTGATGAACAAAGCCGGTATCAAGGTAATTCTTGATATTGCTATAAGACCTGCTCCAATCTGGCTGCACTACAAATATCCTTCAATTAATATTACAGATGCAGATGGTAATGTGTTATATGCGAACCATCGTTACATGGAGGATATCGGGGACCCGATATATCAGAAATATGCCTTGCGATATACCGATACTCTGACAAAGCATTATGGAAAACATCCGGCTTTACTGGCTTTCGGAATAGATAATGAGTCCGGTGATGGTCCAATTTCTTATTCGGAAACAGCCAGAAAAAGATATATTATATGGTTAAAGAAAAAATATTCGACAATAGGTAATATAAATAAAGCCTGGGCAACACAGCGCTGGTCGAGAAGGATTAACCAATGGGAAGAAATTGGTTTTCCAACATCAAGTTCAATTAATGGAGCACCTGAAAGAATGCTTGATTTTAGACGTTTTATCTCAGATGAAATCAATCAGTTACTTTTTAACGTTATTGATAAAGTAAATACCAATGCACCAAATGCCATATTAAATACTAATGCATGGTATTTCAGCCAAATGAAATATTTTGACTATGCCCCCATTGCCTATTCAGGTAGAATGACCCGTGAAGGGGAGGGATTTTATGCCGGTCCTTCCTTAATTAATAACGATGGTCTTTTGGGGGCTGCATTTGGCATTGTGCGCATTCAATATGAAAGCACAAATCCTTTCTGGTGTACAGAGTTTACTACTATGACCGCTGTTCCTAATTCATGTAGAAAGCAAGCTTATGCTTCATTAATGTTTGGTAATCAAATGGTTTGCGGATGGACATGGCAAAGTATGTGGGGCGGCGAAGAACAGTATCTGGAGGGAATGATTGATTGGGATGGTATGCCAAACCGCAAATACTATGAATACAAAAAAATTGCTGACGAATTTAAAAAAATTGAAAAATATTTCCCTTATAAGCTGCAGGCTGAAGTTGGATTGGCTTTTTCATTTCCAAGCCAGATTGTCAGCTATTCTTTTCCGGAACAACACGAGAGCCAGGTTGAAACTTGTTTTAAACAATTTTTTAATCGTAATATAGATATACGAATGCTTGATATTAGCCGCAGCGAATTAAAATATAAATTATTGCTCATACCTGGTGTTACAGTTATGGATCCATTAACGGCAACAAAAATTCGGGATTATATATATAATGGAGGTACTGCTATAATGACAAGTTATTCAGCAGTTGTAGATACAACCAACCAGGTATTTGCAACTACTCACCCTGGTTTGTTAAGTGATCTATTCGGAATCAGAGTTGGAAGCTATGAAGAAACTGAAAACATGAATGAAATATCCAGAATTTCATATAAAGGAACTCAGGTGCGGGTTAGTTATCAGGGGAAAAACATTGAAACCAAATCACCCCGCTATGATGAAATTGAAACGAAAGGCGCTGAGGTGATAGGAAATATAACCAGCCTGGATAAAGATTACCCGATTATAACTTCCAATAAATACGGTAAAGGAGAAGCAATTTATATTGGCCTGCCGGCAAGAGACGAGATCTTAAGCCCTTTGCTGGACGACCTGATCAGCGAGCTCTCTATTAAAAAGGGTCCAGGAGTACCTAAAGGAGTAATGGCAAGGCAGATTGATAATGATCATTTTTTATATCTGAATATAACTGATGCACCTAAAGAAATTCAAATAAAACGTAAATCAAGAAGTATCCTTTTTAATAAATATTATGGCGGCAATTTTACAATTCCACCTTACGAGCCTGAATTCATTGAATTAAATTAAGATCTTAGTAGGGAATCATAAAAATAATAAATTCTTTTGCTCAAATTATAACAAAAAGGATAACCTGATAATGAAAAAACAATTTAATTCTATAATGATAATTCTAATCATTCTTTTAAGTTTGTATTTTAACATTACATTTGCACAATCTATTACATCGGAGCGGATAATTAATCTTGATTTCAATCAAGTAAAAGGTCTCTTTAACACAATGTTCAAGGAATGTGTTGGTGCAGGCAGAGCCAATGAGGGGTTGCGTGCAGATTGGCAGCAGCAATTGGCGTACGTTAGGAAAGAATGCGGCTTCAAATATATTCGCATGCACGGGCTGTTAACTGATGATATGGGTGTTTACAGGGAAGATAAAAATGGAAACCCGGAATATAATTTTCAGTATATAAACAAGTTATACGATTTTATTATCAGCATCGGGATGGAACCTTTTGTTGAATTAGGATTTATGCCGGAAGCTTTGGCTAGCGGCAAACAAACTATTTTCTGGTGGAAAGGAAATGTAACTTCACCGAAGGATTATAAAAAGTGGGGAGAGTTGATCCGTAACCTGACATTTCATTTTACTCAGCGATATGGTGCGGATGAAGTAAAGACATGGTATTTTGAAGTTTGGAATGAGCCGAACCTAAGCGGCTTCTGGACAGGCTCTCGGGATGATTATTTTAAATTATATCGTTATTCCGTCAATGCTATAAAAAGTGTCAACAAATATTATAGGGTTGGCGGCCCTGCTACCGCAGGTGCTGCATGGGAGCCTGAAATGATCAACTTTTGCAGAGATAACAATCTTCCATTGGACTTTATCAGCACTCATTCTTATGGAGTCAGACAAGGATATCTGGATGAATTCGGAAATTCCGGGACCATTCTTGATAAAAATCCGATGAGTGTAAGCGGTGATGTCTTGAATTCCAGGAAAGAGATTGCTAATTCATCTATGCCGAATTTAGAATTGCATTATACAGAATGGAGTTCTTCATACACTCCTGCCGATCCGATACACGATAGTTATCATGAAGCAGCATATATATTACAAAAACTTAAACAGGTTGGAGACGGTGCTAGTTCAATGTCGTATTGGGTATTCACAGATATTTTTGAAGAACCCGGTCCTCGTTTTAAACCATTTCATGGGGGTTTTGGTTTACTTAATTACCAATCCATCAACAAACCCGCTTTCTATTCTTACCAATTCATGAATAAACTTGGTAACACAGAATTGGTAAATAAAGATTCTTCTTCATGGGCATGCAAAGATGAAAAAGGTAACGTACAGGTTTTATTCTGGAATTATACATATACACTTCCTGATTCTGTCAATAACCAGGATTATTACATTCGTGATTTACCATCAAAATCGAAAGGAAAAGTTAAAATTAATATTGCTCAAATTCCTGCTGGTATGTACAATGTTGAAATATACAAAACCGGCTACCGTGTTAATGATGCCTATACAACATATGTGGATATGGGAAGACCACATCAACTAACAAAAGAACAAATTCAGAGAATAAAGGATCTAAATGATGGCTCTCCAATTTATACTGAAAGGATTGAAATAAAAAACGGAACATCTTTTCAAAAAGAATTGGAAATTCGCGAAAATGATGTATTCATGATTACAATGAATAAGATATAATACTGATGGATTGTTTAATAAACCAAGATATCCGGATAAAAACATTAAGTCAGTTTTTTTTTGTAAAACAAAATCAGAAAATAATTTAGGAGTATTAGTATTAATAAAGGATTATGAAATGGGCAGAACAATTTATTGCAGTTTTTTAATAGTAACTTTTTTTGTAAGCTCTACCATATTTGGACAAAGTAGTGAGAATTGTTTTTTAAATGACTTTGAATTAAAAACTGCAGAGATACCTCAATCCGTGAATGCAGATAAACCATCTGAACCGGCAACAGTTACAGTTACAATAAATAGTGACTCTCTGGGAAAAATTTCAAAATATGTATTTGGTAATGCAATTGCAGCTTGGGCTGGAGCTCATGATAATCCATTATTCGTAGATGGTGTTAAACTTCTAGCGCCTACACTCATTCGCTTTCCCGGTGGAAGCTGGTCAAACGGATATTTTTGGAATGGAATACCAGACGATGTTCCGGATTCAATTTATGATGGTACCACATATAATGCTTCAACTGGAACTGCAAAAAAAGGCAAATTTTATGGGCAATCAGGAACAAGCGGTGACATAACTACCCCCGAGCAGTATTATGCACTTCGTAAGAAGGTTAACGATACGCAAGGATTAATAACAATTAATTATGCATACGCACGTTATGGAACAAGCAATGATCCGGTAGCTAAAGCTGCACATCTTGCTGCCGATTGGGTGCGTTACGATAATGGACGCACTAAGTTCTGGGAAATTGGTAATGAGAATGCTGGTCCATGGGAATATGGCTGGATGATTGATACAACAATTAACAAAGACGCACAACCACAGATTATTAACGGGGAACTTTATGGAAAGCATTTTAGGGTTTTTGCAGATTCAATGAGGGCAGCTGCTAAAGAAATTGGAGCCACCATTTATATTGGCGGGCTAGTTGATATTTATGGTGAAACCAGCTGGAATTTTGTTGATAAAACGTGGAACCAGGGATTCTTCAAAGAAGCCGGAGATGATGCAGATTTCTATGTTATACATTCATATTTCGGTTTTAATTATCAAGCAAAATATCTTTTAAACGTTGCTGTTTCAGAGCCTAAAAATCAAATAGATGATTTAAGAAAGAGTATCCAGAAGTATAATGGATATACAAAACCGGTTATTTTAGGAGAGTATAATATGGGTCTAGGTGCAACCGAGGATGAGGCAACATCTTTTATCAATGGTATGCAAGCTACTCTTCTTATTTGTGAAATGATTAAAAACAATTACAGCTTAGGTGCAAGATGGCTGCTGCTTTCCTGGACGACACAAATGTTTTATAGTGGTCCGGAAACCCAGTATTTATATCATCCCCGCCCGGAATTTTATTATTTATATTATCTGCAGAAATTTTATGGTGATCATTCAGTTTCTGCTTCTTCATCAAACAGCAATATACTTTGTTATGCTTCAAAATATTCATCCTGCGAAACCGGAGTGGTTATTGTTAATAAAGATACTGTGGAGAAAGTAATCAGCATAAATACAGACTCGATTGGTGTCGGTGCAAAATACTATATTTACTCTTTTACAGGCGGAACAGATAATGGTGATTTTTCGCAATATGTTTATATTAATGGATATGGACCAGATGAAAACCACTGGGGACCTTATAATGAACTGTCAGATATTCCGGCTGATGCTTATCTTATTAATGGTGAAATTAAATTTAAGTCACCTAAGAGATCAATTCAGATGATTATGATCGAAGGGGGAAACAATTATGTTTCGGTAAATAATGAAGCAGCTTCCCGAATAGTCCACTCATTTAAGTTATATCAAAATTACCCCAACCCATTTAATCCATCAACACACATCAGCTATCAATTGCGGTCAAGTGTTTTTGTGACATTAAAGGTATATGATATTCTGGGAAGAGAAGTAGAAACATTGGTTCACAATTATCAGAATGCTGGAAGTTATTCAGTACAATTTGACGCTTCAAATCTGCCGAGTGGAGCGTATTTCTACAAACTTGATGCCGGAACGTACCATGATATCAAGAAACTTTTATTGCTCAAATAAAAAAAATTATAAATAGAGAAACGGTATGACTAAGAATTTTTTTGTAGGAATCATTCTATCTATTTTTTCAATTTGCATAAACTATGCACAGATAAAGGCTCCCGTACCTTTTGGTCCAGTCCCGTCGGAAAATCAGATGAGATGGCAGGAAATGGAATACTATGCTTTTGTTCATTTCTCTTTAAATACATATACCAATCAGCCATGGGGTTATGGAAATGAAGATATCAACCTATTCAATCCTACAAAATTAGATTGTCGTCAGTGGGCTCGTATTTGCATGGAAGCTGGTATGAAAGGAATTATCATTACAGCAAAGCATCACTGTGGTTTTTGCCTATGGCCTTCAAAATACACTGAGTATTCGGTGAAAAATGCTCCATGGAAAAACGGCAAGGGAGATGTGGTACGTGAGCTGGCTGATGCTTGTAAAGAATATGGTTTGAAATTAGGGATATATTTGTCACCATGGGATAGAAACAATGCTGATTATGGAAAACCTGAATACATCACTTATTTTAGAAATCAACTCACAGAACTTCTCACAAACTATGGACCAATTTTCGAAGTTTGGTTTGACGGGGCCAATGGAGGTAGCGGCTATTATGGTGGAGCCAATGAAAATCGTAAAATAGATCGTATAACATATTACGATTGGAAAAATACTTATGAACTTGTTCGCAAACTTCAACCGAATATTGTAATCTGGAATGATGGAGGGGACCGCGCTGATCTGCGATGGGTTGGAACCGAGGGAGGATCGGTAGGCGAAACAAACTGGAGTTTATTGAATGACACAGGTGACGTACCTTATGATATGCTACATTATGGAGTGGAAAACGGGAATGCATGGGTACCGGCTGAAGTGAATACTTCAATACGACCTGAGTGGTTCTATCATCCGGGTGAAGACAGCAAAGTGAAAACTCTACCTCAGCTTATGGATATTTACTACAACTCTATTGGTCATAATGCTACTTTGCTTCTTAACTTTCCAATCATGCCCAATGGGTTAATAAATAAAAGAGATGAAAAAGCTGCGCTTGAATTTGCCAAAGCAGTTAAGGAAGCATTTGCAGTAGATCTTGCAAAAAAGAAGGATGTAACTGCTTCAAATGTTCGCGGCAACAGTGAAGATTTTGGAGCCGGCAAAGTTGTTGATAATGATAAAAACACTTATTGGGCAACTGACGATAGTGTAACAAATGCTTCCTTAACAATAGATTTTGGAAAGCCAACCACGTTCAACCGTTTCTTGGTACAGGAATATATTCGTTTGGGACAGCGCGTGAAATCCTTCACGGTTCAAGCGCTTGTAGATGGAAACTGGAAAGAATTAGCGAATTCAACAACTATAGGGTACAAACGTATTCTTCGCTTCCCGACTGTTAAAGCAGCAAAGATTCGTTTCAATATTACCGATTCTAAAAGCTGCCCTGTTATTTCTAATATAGGAATTTATGACGCATCGCAAATTTTAACTTCTCCCTCCATTATCAGAAATCAATCAGGTGAAATAAATATAATTCCGGCTGATGAAGAATCAGTTGTTTATTATACATTAGACGGCAGCATACCAACAATGAAATCGAAAAAATATACCGGTCCATTTCAAACAGAGGGGAAGTTGGAAGTAAGTGCAATTGCTTACGAACCTGCTTCAGGTAAAAGCAGCCATGTATGTAACGAAGAATTCGATTTGCCCCGTAAGGGTTGGAAAATAGTCGATGTTGATGATGAGAAAGCTTATGCAATACTGGATGGAAATCCAGCTACAGCTTGGCACCAAAGTAAGGACAAAAAGCTGCCAATTGATTTGGTAATCGATATGGGAAAAGAACAAAATATTAGCGGTTTCAGATACTATCCAGACCAGGGATTATGGGGTCCCGGCATTATTACCAACTACCAGTTTTATGTTTCGGAAGACAATATAAAATGGAGGCTGGTAGACCAAGGTGAATTTTCCAACATCAAAAACAATCCTTTATGGCAAATCAAAAAGTTTGCAACTGAAAAAGCACGCTATATAAAACTGCAGGCTTTGAGTAATACAGAAGGTAACGATAATATAGGATATGCTGAAGTGAATGTAATTACAAACTAAATTAAACATTGTTGTTCGTACAAATGAGCAAGGTAAAAGAAATGAAGGCAAGGATTATAGAGTTCGCTTTCAATGAGGACTTTTGCAGTGTCAAGATTTTTCTCCTCACTCTAATTATTAAAAATATCTCTGCGCAACTTCACTTATTAACTCATGTTACGCAAATTATTTTTTTGTCATGTTGAACAGAGCGAAATATTTCAAAATTGAGCAAATCATAAACCTTGAGATTCTTCACTTCGTTCAGAATGACAGTTGTGCGTAACATGAATTATTAATTACGTTTTATATATAATTTTTTCTTTTAGACAACCCTAATACCATTTTTATTTCATCCGGTAAAAATTATTAATCCTTCAGGAATACAAAAGAATTTTCACATGGAATAAAACACCATTCTGGTTTTGTCTAAAACATTATTCCAACCATTTGGTGTATTATGAAAATTTTTACTTATAGAAAATCCTATAAAATTATTTCGTATAAAGAGCTTAATATCCTGCTCATAATTATTTGGATTATAACCTTAACAATATCATCAGATGGACAGGATAGAACCGGGACAAATCAGTCAAATAATGAAATCAGAGGTTATGTTTTAGATGTTAAAACAGGTGAATCTCTGGTATTTGCTAATGTTATAATAAAAGGAACCCAGCTAGGTGCGGCTACAAATAAGCGGGGCTTTTTTGTTATCTTTAATGCTCCTTCCGGTAAACTAACTTTGCTTACATCATATATAGGTTATGAAAGCAAAGAAACTGAGATAGTTAATAAATCGGGAAGTAAAGAAGAATTATATATTAAACTTAAGCCTCAAGATATCAGTACAGAAGAGATAAATGTTGTTGCAGAGCAATATAAATATTGGAAAAATGCTGATGAAATTAGCCAGGTAACTGTTTCTCCTACAACATTATCTGGGCTCCCTAATCTTGGTGAAAAAGATATTTTCAGATCACTTCAATTATTGCCTGGCGTTAGCTCAATTAATGATGGTTCTGCGGGACTGTATATAAGAGGGGGAACTCCTGATGAAAATTTAGTCCTTCTAGATGGAATTACAATCTATCATGTAGATCATTTTTTTGGATTTTTTAGCGCCTTTAATTCTGATGCAATTAAGGATGTTCAATTACATAAAGGTGGATTTGGTTCAGAATTCGGTGGCAGAATTTCAAGTGTGGTTGATCTTACTATGAAGACCGGGGACATGAATAAGTTCAGAATGAGTTTAGGTGCTAATAGAATCAAATAATATAATTATATAGAATAATTTTATATATCCGGTTTTTATAACAATATCTGAACATACATTCACAAATCAAAAGGAATGGGTGTTGCACGTTCAGATGCTGTAACATTTACAATTGGAGATAAAGCATACATTGGTACAGGGTATGACGGATCAGATAGATTAAAAAATTTTTGGGAATATGATCCCCAGAGGGATAATTGGACCCGGAAAGCAGATTTCCCCGGTGTTGCTAGAAACGGAGCTGTCGGTTTCGGAACTGATTCAAAAGGTTATATCGGTCTTGGGTATGACGGCGTGAATAAATTAAAGGATTTCTGGGAATATGATCCTGTTACTGATACCTGGGATTCTATTCCTGATTTCAGCGGTTCAGCTAGATATGGTGCTGTTGCCTTTGCAATAAATAATAAGGGTTATGTTGGAACAGGATATGACGGTAATTACTTAAAAGATTTTTGGGAATTTGATCCTTCAATCAGACAATGGACTCAAAAGCTCAGTTTACGTGGGGCTAAAAGGCGCGATGCTGTTGCTTTCGTAATTGATGGTATGGGATACGTATGTACCGGTATCGATAATGGTAAACGAAAGGTGAGATTGCAAAAAGAGCGGGGGATTCAAAAGGAACCGTCTTTGCGTATGCGGGGATCAATGAATTTAGTCCTTACACTAAAGCGTCTTAATTATTACGATAAATCTCCACCTTTAAATAATTATTCCTTTATCATAAATAAAAAACATAAAACTTTAAATTAAATCTTAATAGTTCTCAAATAATTATTTTCAAATATGCAAAAACTTTTCATTACTAATGAATTTATAATTACTCTTAAGCTGTCATTTGAAAAAAAATCAAATATAATCTCTTCTATATCCCTCTTTCGGATCCATTCCGGTTTATTACTTCTATAAATCTAAACTCGTTAAAGAAAGAAGAAGATTGCAGAAAATGCAGCAAGAATAGTTTATGGTTAAGAGAATTAATGACAGCCGCAATATTCGGCGTAGTTGAGATGAACAATTTAATAATTAAACAATTTAACACTCCCTTCTGGTGAAAACCTAAAATTTACTCCGTTTTCTTGACTTTTCTTACTTTAATAAGCATATTTGGCAACGATGAGCAAAGATTTTGTACTGAATACGGGTAAAGGTGACAAACTTACAGTTACAATTTACGGTGAAAAGAATATAGAACCTGCCCCATGTATAATTTTGGTTCATGGTTTTAAAGGATTTAAGGACTGGGGTTTCTGCCCTTATATTGGTGAATATTTTAGTACAAGGAATTATTTCGTAATTACTTTTAACTTTTCCCATAACGGCATCGGTAAGAATTTAACTGAATTTACCGAACTGAATAAATTTGCTGAAAATACTTTTTCATTGGAAATATCGGAACTATCGGAAATAGTTGATGCTTATAAAAATAATTTTTTCGGAGAAGTTAAAAATAAATCAATTGGATTTCTCGGTCATAGCAGAGGCGGCGGTATTTCATTATTAACCGCAAATCAAAGAAGTGATATTAGTGCCGTTGCTGTCTGGTCTTCTGTTTCTAATTTTGACAGATATTCCAAACGTCAAAAGGAGGAATGGAAGAAAAAAGGAGTTTTTCAGGTCTTAAATACAAGAACAAAACAGGTAATGAGATTAAACCTCTCCCTTCTTGAGGATCTTGAAAAAAATAAAGAAGATTTGTTGAATATAGAAAAAGCAGTAAAAAATCTAAACCGTCCTTTATTTATAGGTCACGGAGAAGAAGATCTGGCAGTCCCCGTAAAAGAAGCAGAGATGATGTATAACTGGTCAAATAAAAATAAAACTGAATTTTATAAGATTCCCGCAGCAGGGCATACATTTAATGCCAAACATCCATTTGAAGGAAGCAATCCGAAGCTTGAACTTTTATTGGAAAAAACTGAAAAATTTTTTAATACTAATTTAGTCTAAGGAATATCTATGAATGCAAACAATGAGATTAAACATTCAATTGTCGTTAATTTTTTAATAAATATATCTACTTACCAGCTATTCTGGGTATTTTCATTTTCAATATTAACAGCGGTATCTGCCCAAATAGCAATACCGGTTAAACCGGTCCCTTTTACACTTCAGACAATGATGGTATTATTATCCGGCGCATTATTAGGTGCTAGAAACGGAGCTTACAGCCAGCTTATTTATATCTTTTTAGGAAGTATCGGACTGCCGGTATTTGCAAACGGGTCAATGGGAATAGCAATTCTTGCAGGACCCACCGGCGGTTATCTTCTTGCTTTCCCTGCTGCTGCTTTCCTTACCGGGTATTTAATTGAAAAAAATAAAACATACTTGAATGTTGTCCTTTCAATGTTTGCAGGAAGTATAACTATTATAGCAGCAGGTGTCTGCTTCCTTTCATTGTTTTACACACATAATTTTTTGGATGCAGTAAAAGCGGGCGGAGCAATTTTCTTAATCTGGATGGTAATAAAAGTATTTGCTGCTGCGTCCATTTATTTCGGCATATCAAAAAGGTATTCAAGGTTACCGAATAGTTAAAAGTTTTCGATTATTATGCAATTAAAAAATATAATCTTCATACTGTTCTTTATTTCTGCTATCGGGTTATTTGTATGGAGCTGCAAAAATTTATACAGATATATGATGGTTGCAAGGAAAAAAGATGATAGATTTGATAGACCCGGTGAGAGATTAAGAAGAGTTTGGACTATAGCTTTCGGGCAGACGAAACTGCTGAGAGATCCGAAAGCAGGTATTCTTCATTTTTTAATTTTCTGGGGATTTGTTCTTTTCCTCTTTGTTGTACTTGAAGCAATAGTTCAAGGATTTTATTCATCGTTCAGTTTTGCATTTACCGGTCCGTTTTACCTGGCTATTACTTTTATACAGGATATCATGGGATTATTGGTTATTGCAGCCTGTTTATATGCATTATACCGCAGATATATTCAGCATATTAAAAGACTTGAAGTTGATGTTGCCGGTAAACTTGATGCAGCGGTTATTTTAATGCTGATTATATTAGTAGTTGTTTCAATGTTCGGAGAGAATATTTCATTAATTGCACAACATAATTTTGTCTTAGAAGATAATGAGTTCCGTCCGGTTTCATATTTTCTCAGCAGTATATTTTATGGAAACGAACATGCTCATGCAGCAGCATTTTATGAAATATACTGGTGGTCACATGTGGTTTTTGTTTTGGGATTTTTGAACTATCTTCCATATTCAAAACATCTTCATGTATTGACCTCTATCCCAAATACTTATTTTGCAAAATTAAAGCCTAGAAAGAATGCGTTAGACCCTATCAATTTAGAAGATGAAAATGCTGAAGTTTTCGGTGCAGCAGATATTGAACAACTTTCGTGGAAGCAGATTTTAGATGGATATACATGCACTGAGTGCGGTAGGTGTACGGCTGCTTGTCCGGCAGCTACTGTAGGTAAATCATTATCCCCTAGAAAGATAATTGTTGATATAAGACGCCGGACAAAAGATAAAGCACCCCTTGTAGCAGATGGGAAGAATGAAGGAGCTATATTTGAAAAAACACTTGTTCACGATTATATTACAGATACAGAACTCTGGCAATGTACAACATGCAACGCATGCGTACAGGAATGCCCGGTAATGATTGAGCACGTAGATTCAATTGTAGATATGCGCAGAGACCTTGTCCTTACTGAAGCTCAGTTTCCTTCTAATTTAAATAATGTTTTTAAAAGCATTGAAACTAATTTTACTCCCTGGGCTTTTAATCAAGCAGACCGTGCCAACTGGGCAGAAGGATTGAATATCAAAACAATGGCTGAAGATCCGGATTGTGATGTCTTATTCTGGGTAGGATGTGCCGGTTCTTTTGACAACCGTTATAAAAAGGTAACGCAGGCATTTGCATCTATAATGCAAAAGGCTAATATAAATTTCCGGATTTTAGGGACTGAAGAAAAATGCAACGGCGATACTGCCCGCCGCCTTGGAAATGAATATTTAGCACAAATGATGATCCATGATAATATAGCAACCTTGAATAACTATAATGTAAAGAAAATTGTTACCGCATGCCCGCATTGTTTTCATTCACTTGGAAATGAGTATAAACAGTTCGGCGGAAATTATGAAGTTATGCATCATTCACAACTAATAAAAGAATTAATTGATGAGGATAAAATTCAGTTAAAAAACAATAGTGATGGTAAGAAAAAAGTTACTTATCATGACTCATGTTATCTCGGTAGGTATAATGAAGTTTATGATGCACCGCGTAAATCAATAACAAGTTCAAAGAATTTGGAATTAATTGAAATGGAGAGAAACAAAAGCAGAGGATTTTGCTGCGGTGCCGGAGGGGGCAGGATGTTTCTTGAAGATGAAGAAGGGGGAAGAATTAATGTTGAACGTACAAAAGAGGCCCTTGCAACCGGAGCAGAAACAGTTGCTTCAGCCTGTCCTTTTTGTATGACAATGCTGACAGACGGTGTTAAACATTTTGATAAATCAGAAGAAGTGGCAGTAAAAGATATTGCCGAAATTGTTCTAGAAAACTTAATTAACTAATTTAACATTCATTCATTAGGAGGATTCATGAATAGATATGAAGATCTATTGCAAGCAGTTAGAAACTTACAGACCGATTTTGAAAAATTTTTCGAGAAAGGTCAGGCTGCTGCTGGTACACGTGTTCGTAAAGGTTTAAGCGATCTTAGGAAATTAGCTCAGGATGTACGTAAAGAGATTCAAGACGTTAAAGCTTCAAGAAAATCTGATAAGACAAGCAATCCATAATTTGTATTGATTTTCTTTTGTGTAAGGCTGAATTACAAAAATAATTCAGCCTTTTTTTAATAAAACAAATAACAAACCACACTCGTAGTTAGCTTTTGAAATTTCCCATTTGAAGTTTATTGGCTTTAAGTTTGAATATTGAAAAGATGACATCTTTAAAAAGATAAAATATGTTCAATTTATTATTAAAATGTAAATTCGGCTAAAGCCTAATTTTTAGAAAGTAAAGATGTCATCTTTAATATACAGGATATTGCCTAACTTGAGTTATTTGTTCTTATTATTCCCTTCACTGATTTTATCGCAAAACATCCCGGATAATCCAATTGTTACCATTTCTATTTCGGCTGTGGGTGATTTAATGTGCCACGAAGAGCAGTATAATAGTGCAAAATTAAAAAACGGGAAATATGATTTTAATCCGTCTTTTCAGTTTATAAAAAAATATTTATTCAATTCGGATTTTACATTTGGAAATTTGGAGACTGTAACGGCTGGGAAATATAAGGGCTTTTCAACCTATCCTCTCTTTAATTCGCCCGATGCCTATATAACAGCATTAAAGAATTCCGGGATTGATTTTTTAACAACAGCTAATAACCATTCACTGGATCAGGGAAAAACGGGGATATTAAGAACGATTGAGGAATTAAATAAAAATGAAATGAATTATACCGGGGCGTTTAAATCGCAGCGGGACAGAGATTCAATAAGGATCTTTAATATTAAAGGAATTAAAATTGCGTTCCTTGCCTATACATACGGTACCAACGGGAATATAATTCCTACGAATGATTCTTATTTAATAAATATAATTAAACCTTCTCTAATCGATAAAGATATAAAAAGTGCACGAAAAACAGGGGCGGAAATTGTACTGGTTTATTTCCATTTCGGTATGGAATATAGTTCGAAGCCTAATTCTTACCAGCGGGCAATAGTAAAGAATGCAATTGATGCAGGCGCAGATATTATAATTGGGGGTCACCCCCATGTTTTACAGCAGGTACAATATTTTAAAACAAGAAATGCCCGGCTTAATACCGGTATAATTGCATATTCGCTGGGAAACTTTTTTACTGCACAGGGGCATCGATTTACCCGGGCAGGAATTATGTTTAATTTTAAGATATCGAAAGATATCCGGAATGATTCTATATATATTTCAAAAGTAAGTTATGCTCCTACTTTTGTATTTAACGGCAAAATAGACGGCAGAAGAGAATATTATATATTACCTTCTGAAGAAGCGGTAAATAATCCTTCTTATGCATTTTTAACAAACAATGATTTATTTGAAATTAAACAATCAATCGGTGATACAAAAAGAATCCTTTCCCGGTATACCTCGAATATCAAGATATATGATTATAAAAAGGATATTTTAGAACAACTAAGAGAACTTGCCGTACCATCTTCATTAGAGAGGCCAAAAATATTCTGGAAACCATCACGTCCCAGACCTACTATATATAGTTTGATTTATTTTTCGCAATAAATTGAAAAGCAAGAGTAAGAGCAAGAGCAAGTTCAAGAAGTATGTTTTTTATTTATAAGAAATTTAATTAGGAAATAAATCAGAACCAGGACTAGGATTATAATTCCGATTAATAGAAGATGATGCTGGATCTTTTCGATAAGGGGCTGCCACTTTTCTCCGGCATATAATCCAAGTAATATAAAACTAACAGACCAAATTAGGGCACCGGAATATGCGTAGAGAACAAAAATATGAGGCTTTAATTTTGTTGACCCTGCAATGATTGCGACTATATGACGGACACCGGGAATAAAATATCCAAAAGTTAAAGTCCATTTCCCTAACTTTTCAAACCATAATTCTCCCCTCTCAAGGCTTTTTCCGGAGATATGCAAGAACTTGCCGGCTTTTTTTAGAGCCAAAATTCCTAAAAGCCTCCCTAATAAATAACTTAATGTGATACCTGAAATGCTGCCTAAAAAAGCAAAAATTAAAGTCGGAATTAAGGTTAACTCCCTTTTGCTTACCAGGTATCCCGATAAGGTAAGAAGAGTTTCATCAGGTACCGGCAGTCCTAGTATTCCTCCTGTAAGTAAAATATAGATGGCAAGATAACCATATTTTGCCAGCCAGTATTCAATTGGGAAAAAGAGCACTTATTTTAATATTTTTTTGTATAATATACTATGAAAGAAATTTTTAATAGAAAATTTTGCAGGAAATATAGTTGAATCCGGTTAAAGTATTTTTATTAACAGGCACATGGAAAGATATTAAAGGGAAAAATGTACTTTTCTTTTACGGAATATCGGATTCCGAAGAGCCGGTTGAAATAAAAATAACCAACTATAAGCCTGTCTTTTTCATTGAAAAGGGAGCGGATTTAAAAGATTTAAATTCTGTTTTTCTGCTTAAAAGCTTAAAGCTAAAATCCTTTGAAGGAAAACCTGTAGATGCCCTTTATTTTAATACGCAGCGGGAACTTAGAACTGCCTCGGAAGACTTAATTTCCAATAATATAAAAATATTTGAATCGGATATTGATCCGGTTAAAAGATTTTTAATGGAAAAGAATCTGAATATGCAGATTTCTGTTGAAGGGGGTTATGAAGTAAAAAATTCCGGCAGAAGACGAATGCTCTCTTTTACTAATCCAAAAATAAAACCTTGTGAAGCTAACCTGGAATTTATAATAGCTTCAATTGATATTGAGACGGGGATAAATAACAATCAATTGTATTCTATAGCCGTACATTTGTCAAGAAAAGGATTGGAAGAGAAGAAAGTATTTATAGTTGGTGATGCAAAAAATAAAGATACAGGCATAATTCACTTCTATCCTAGCGAGCAAGAATTATTGACCAGTTTTTTAAGATGGTTTAAAGATTCTGACCCTGATATTATCATAGGCTGGCATGTTATAGGTTTTGATTTAATGTTTTTAGAAAGGAAGTGCAGGGAGCTGAATATTTCTTTCGATTTAAAACGTGGAGAATTCCCGGTAATCCTCCGGAAAAGAAAATCCGGTGGTTTTTTTGCAGATATTCCAGGGAGAATAGTAATGGACGGTCCTATATTTTTAAGAACTGCTTTTTATTCATTTGAAGACTATAAGCTTGAAACAGTCGCGCAAAAATTGCTCGGGGAAGGGAAAACAATTACCGGAGAAAACAAACCTGAGGAGATTGAACATCTATTTTTAGAAGATAAGATAAAACTGGCAGAATATAATTTAACGGATGCTGTGCTTGTCACCGATATTTTTAAGAAAACGGGTTTAATAGATCTAAATGTTAAGAGAAGTAAAATATCGGGATTATTTATGGATCAGCTGGGTATGATGACAGCGGCATTTGATCATTTTTACCTCCCTAAACTGCACAAAGCAGGGTATGTGGCTCCTAATATTAAAGATATACAAGCAACATCGCACGCAGCAGGAGGATATGTATTTGATCCCAAACCGGGAATTTATGAAGATGTCGTTGTCCTTGACTTTAAATCGTTATACCCTTCCATTATCCAGACTTTCAAAATTGATCCTTTATCTTTACTTAAAAACGATATAAATACAATAAGGACTCCCGGAGGTTATAAATTTTCATTAACGGAAAATGTTCTTCCTGATTTTATAGGGGAATTAATGAAAAGCAGAGCAGAGGCTAAAAGGAACAGGGATAAATATCTTTCACAGGCAGTAAAAATTTTAATGAACAGTTTTTATGGTGTAATGGGTTCATACGGTTGCAGGTTTTATCACCACGATCTTCCAACAGCAATTACCAGTACAGGTCACTGGCTTTTATTAGGAAGTAAGGAAAAGCTGGAGGGAGAAGGATATACGGTTATATACGGTGACACGGATTCACTTTTTGTAAAAATCACTGAAGGAAGCGAGGGAGAAACAACAGGACAAAAGATTGCCGAAGATTTAAATTCTTACTGGGAAGATAAAATTCTAAAAGATTTCGGATTGAAATCATTCCTGGAATTAGAGTATGAAAAATATTATAAGAGATTTATAATTACACCGGCAAGAGGGGGAGAAACAGGAGCGAAAAAGAGATATGCGGGAATACTATTAAAAGATAAAAAGGAAATATTAGAACTTGTGGGGATGGAATTCGTAAGATCAGACTGGACTAAATTAGCAAAGGAATTCCAGGTTGAATTATATAAAAAGATTTTTCATGGTGACGATGTAACGGAATGGATAAAAACAATAGTCAAAAAAGTAAATGACGGTTCTTTTGATAATAAATTAATTTATCAAAAAAGGCTTAGAAAAAATTTAGAAGAATATGTTAAAAACATTCCGCCGCAGGTACGTGCAGCTAAAATGATTGATAGAAACAGCGGAACGATACAATACATAATTACTAAAAGGGGTCCCATTCCTATTGAGCTGAAACATGATGATATTGATTACCAGCATTATATTGAAAAGCAGTTAAAGCCTATAGCCGATTCTGTGCTGGTTTTATTAGGGAAGTCGTTTGATTCGATCGTCTCCATATCAAATCAATTAAGTTTTTTTGATTAGTATGGACAGACTTTCCTGTCTGTCCAAAACATATTGAAGAGCGGATCTGAAGCGTATGTGAAGCGTATGTGGAGCGTATGTGAGATGGAGTTGATCCTTATTAATTGTATTTAAAGATGTCTATTATTAATTTTGGAAGTGCGATGGAGTTCGCCTTAACCGTCCTAATTGTCATTCCGGACTGATAACTCCTGATTTATTAATATTTTGAGAAATTTGGATAGGAGATTACCAAGTGCAAAACTATATTATAGTATTTATTGGAGCCGGCTTTGGCGGAGCCTTAAGATATTGGGCATCGGATATTGTTTATAAATTCCTTCCTTCAACATTTCCATACGGGACTTTATTTGTTAATATATTGGGGAGTTTTATTATCGGCTTAGTTATATATTATTTTGACAACAATAAAATAATAAGCCATGATTTACGTTTATTTCTAACAACCGGTTTTTGCGGAGGGCTTACTACCTTTTCAACATTTTCATTTGAAACAATAAATTTTTTAAAAGAAAAAGAATATTATCTTGCAGGGAGCAATGCTTTATTAAATGTATTTTTAACATTGGCAGCATTATTTATTTCTTATAAAATTTCCAATCTGCTGGTTGGTAAATTAAACTTTTAACCGGAGTTTAAGATGGAGCTAAAAGGAGAGGCAAAGTTATTAAGAATATTTGTTGGAGAAACAGATATTATTTCGCACATCCCGGTATATGAAAAAATTGTACAGGAAGCCCGTAAAATACATTTGGCTGGGGCTACTGTTTACAAGGGGGTTATGGGATTCGGAAGAACAAGCCGGATTCATACTGCAAAGATCCTAAGACTTTCGGAAGATATGCCGATTGTAATCGAGATAGTAGATGAAGCCGATAAGATTGAGAAATTTTTACCATTATTACATGATATTTTTGAAGAAGCAAAGAGCGGGGGACTGATTACAATGGAGAAAGTTGAAATTATTAAGTATGTGGTTGGGAATAAAAACAATATTTAAATTCTAGAAAGAATTATGGAAACATTTATATCAATTTTAAGAGGGATTAATGTCGGCGGGAATAGAATAGTCCCGATGAAAGAACTAAAATCTTTATATGAAGATATGGGATTTAAGGATGTAATTACATACATCCAGAGCGGAAATGTTATTTTTGAAGCTAACAAGGTTTCAAAATTGCCCGATAAAATTGAAACGAAAATTAAAGAGAAATTTCAATTAGAAGTCCCTGTAATTATTAGAAGTGTTGAAGAAATGAGAGCTGCAATTGCAGCTAATCCTTTTATAGAACAGAAAGGTATAGATATAACTAAGCTGCATATAACATTCCTTGAAGATATCCCTAAAAAAACTGAGCTGGAAAATATTAAGAAGTATGATTATCCTCCGGATAAATTTATAATAATAAATATGGAAGTTTATCTTTATTGTCCTAATGGTTATGGAACGTCTAAACTTACAAATAATTTTTTTGAAAATAAGCTGAAGGTAAAAGCAACTACCAGGAACTGGAAAACAGTTAATAAACTGGTGGAGCTAGGGAAAAGTTAGATTTTATAAATCCTCTACAAGGATTAGGTAGATTCAGGGGATTCAATTGCTACAATAATTTGACCTCTACGAGGTCAAGAGAAAATAATTTAGAGAATTTATATTTCGTAAAGAGATTGCTACAACCGGAGTATCAACATTATACAATTCTATTTTTATTAAATTATTATAGCCGGGAATTGAATCGCTGATTGATGCAATCCTTACAAAACTCCTAAGGTTTTCATATTGTCCCCTCCGGATAAATAATACTGTTACAAAGATACATGTATTTTATTAAATTCACTTATTCTTATATTTACATTTGGAAAATAAATTTTGAGATTATGAAAAGATACGAAAAACATATATTTATTTGTGAGAATAAAAGACCGCCTGATGATCCGCGCGGGTGCTGTTTTGATAAGGGGGGGAGTGAATTAAAAGCCAAATTTAAAAACCGGATAAAGGAACTGGGATTGAAATCGGAAGTTAGGGCAAATACCTCCGGATGTCTGGATGCATGTGAATTCGGTGCTTCTGTTGTTGTTTATCCCGAACAGGTCTGGTATGGAGGTGTTACATTAGATGATGTTGAAGAAATTATCCAAAGTCATATTATAAATAATAAACCTGTTGAGAGATTATTTATCAAACATCCAAAATTCAATAGAGATGAAGTCAAAATCTAATGTTTCTGCAAGTCCGGCTGAAAAAAAACATGCTGAAGAGGTATTCTCTTTATTAAAAAAAGAATATCCCAAAGTAAAAAGTGCTTTGAATTTTACCAGTGCTTTTCAACTTTTAATAGCCACGATACTAGCAGCGCAGTGTACGGATGAAAGGGTAAATATTGTTACTAAAGATTTATTTAAGAAATATAAAACCCCTCAGGATTATCTGGATGTTTCAAATGAGGAATTAGAGAAAGATATATTCTCGACCGGATTTTACAGGCAGAAGGCTAAAAGCTTAAAGAATTGCTGCAAGGATTTAATTGAAAAGCATAACGGGAAAGTTCCGAAAGATTTTGATGAAATAAATAAATTATCGGGAGTTGGGAGAAAGACTGCTTCGGTTGTAGCAGGTAATGCATATGGAATTCCGGCAATAGCAGTAGATACACATGTA
The DNA here is from genome assembly GCA_963742995.1 of uncultured Ignavibacteriales bacterium. GTDB lineage: Bacteria > Bacteroidota > Ignavibacteria > Ignavibacteriales > Ignavibacteriaceae > CAVQBP01. Next base: position 22,344 of record CAVUOL010000047.1, on the reverse strand, counting down.
ATCAGATTATCGAACCTGCTGGGATTTATAGATTCTACAGACCCCGTAAAGATAGAATTTCAATTAAAAGAATTGCTGCCGGAGAAGGATTGGGTAAATTCCTCCCATTTGCTTGCAGCTCATGGAAGAAAAATATGTATAGCTAGAAGGCCGAAATGTCTTCAATGTGTTCTGGGAAATATTTGTCCCAGTTTTAACCCGTTAATCCGTTAATGGTTAATGGGGGTGGAAGTTAATAGTTAATGGTTAATTGTTAATTGGGGGGGAGGTTAATAGTTAATAGTTAATCGTTAATTGTTTCATAAATCAGTTTTAAGGGTAAAATGATGGAAGATCAGTCGAGAAATAGGGATTATTGTTTAGCTTTACTTAAGGAGTATACTCAAAATGACAGCTTGTTAAAACATGCGTATGCTGTTGAAACATGTGTTAGGGCTTATGCTAAAAAATTCAATGAAGATATTGAATACTGGGGGAATGTTGCGCTGCTTCATGATTTTGATTATGAAAAATATCCTACCGCTGAAGAGCATCCTTTTAAAGGGTCGGAGATATTAAAGGAAAAGGGATTTAGTGATGATTTCAGAGAAGCGATTTTATCGCATGCTGATTATTCGGGAGTTCCACGGAATAATCTACTGCGTAAAACATTATTTGCATGTGATGAGTTAGCAGGGTTTATTACCGCAGTCACTTATGTGCGCCCAAGTAAAACTATAACGGAAGTTGAAGTTAAATCAGTCAAGAAGAAATTGAAGGATAAGGCGTTTGCAAGAAATGTCAGCAGGGAAGATATTCAGGTTGGTGCAGAAGAATTAGGGGTAGCGTTGGATGAGCATATTGATTTTTGTATCAAGGCTATGAGTGAAAATAAAGAAGTTTTGGGATTGTAAAGTTCGTTTATTTTATATCATTCATATTATCTTCGGGGTTCAAAAATTTGAAGCGGTTGGGGGAGTGGTGGCTAGAGGTTTGGATTTGCACTGGACTGGAAGAGGCTGTGTGAAAATACAGAAAAACCGTTAAAACGGTTGTTGAAAGGTTCATTTTTGCTCCATTTTCCAACGGTTAAAACCGTTGGTTAATGATATTCACACAGGCTCTGGAAGTCCAGTGTTAGCCTTTGTCCCTAATTTTTCCACAATAATAGACTTGATTATTTTAATTTTAATTTACTAAATTGGAATCAATTTTAAGGGAGATTTGTATAAGAGATTTTGCTACGTAATTATTCTTAATTGTTAACAAGCATAATTGTTAAGCAATGAAAAGCAGAATCTCTACTATAATATTTTTAGTAACTTGCATACCGTTACTTGCCCAAAATGAGATAAAGATAATCTCATCCGACAGAAGTTCAATAGTAATTGAATATACACCCGGATATACGGATACAACCCATATAAAGATAAATAATACAGATTATCTAAAGATTGGATTAAACGAAGGTTTTTATGAAAAGCCTGAGGAATGGGGAATGCCTGCTATACCTAAAAGGTTAATAAATATAGGAGTTCCTTCAGAATACGGAAATACAATAAGGGTATTAAATAGCTGTATCCAAAGAAATAGATGCAAAACTGGCACCTAAACCTGAAATGGTGAAGGATAAAGGCTTAAATAATAATATTTATAAGATTAGTCCGGAATATAATAGATATGAAGATAAAGATGAGTTAGTAAGCTTTGGAGAATATGGAATAGCCAGAGGAATCCCGGTTCAGAGTATAATAATCTCCCCGGTATCTTATACCCCTTCGAAAGGTTCGATAAAGATATATACACAAATAGTATTTCAAATTAATTTTTCAACGAATCAGAAGCTATCATCGGTAGGCGGAGATAATTTTCTATCGGGAGGAATATTAAATTATAATACAGCGAGAAATTGGAGGAGTCAGAGTAATAATAACAGATTAAGAAAAGGGATAGTAAACAGTGTATTGTCGAGCGGAAAGTGGGTAAAATTCGAAGCACCGGGAGAGGGTATATATAAAATAACCAGGTCAATGTTATCCTCCTATGGAATAGATGCCAACACAGTAAATCCAAGGACTATAAAGATATATAATAACGGAGGTAAGATGCTTCCGGAGAATGTAAATGAGTCATATCCGTCAGATTTGGAAGAGAATGCGATAAAAGTAGTAGGAGAGGAAGACGGAAAGTTCGATGAAGGAGATTATATATTATTTTATGGTAGGGGGATTGATTTCTGGGATTATGATGCAGCACAGAAAAAGATAAGAAGGTATTTTAACCTGTATTCGAAGCAGAATTATTATTTTATAACCTCAGGAGGAGCACAGGGAAAAAGAATACAGGATAAACCGGGTTTAAATGAAACAAATGCATATATACAGCATTCAACGCCGGCATTTGCAGATTGGGAAAAGGATGAAATAAATAAATTTGCAAGCGGCAGGTATTTTTTAGGAGACGGATTTTCTCCCGGTAATTCATATATCTATACAAACAAATTAGATTATAGAATTTCCAACACACCAATAAATTATTCATTTAGAATTGTAAATGTTATATCCGGCTATATTACTCTTGATATATTTGAAAATTCAAATAAAATATTTTCTCAAAATCTTTCCGGGACTGCAAATACAGATGGTTATACATCAGGGATCGAACATAATTTTAATGCAGGGTACACAGGAGACATTCCGGAAAATGAAAGCTTGTTAAAATTTCAAATAAATTCCAATTCATCTGAAACATCTGCTTACCTTGATTTTTTTGAAATCTCCTATCAAAAAGAATTAAAAGCATCTAACGATAGTTTGATATTTTATTCTAAAGATACATCTGCAATAATTGAATACGATCTTTCAAACTTTTCAAATTCAAACATCAGGGTTTTTGATGTTTCGGATTATACAAATGTTAAATTAATTTCAAATCCTAAAACGTTAAGCGGAGGAGAATTCAGATTTCAATCCGGTGAAAACACGGGAATAGTTTCAAAATATATGGCTGTTGGAAATGATAGATTTAAAACGCCTGTACGTCCAGTTGAGATTAATAATCAAAATTTACATGGAATAGCAGAGGGTGCACAATATATTATAATCACGGACATAAATTTTAATGATCAGGCAAATGAATTAAAAAATTATAGAGAATCAGAAGCAGAAGAAAAACTCTCATCTATTGTAGTTGATGTAGATCAGATATATAATGAATTTTCAGGAGGAACACTTGACGTATCAGCTATAAGGAATTTCATAAAATATGCATATGATAATTGGAGTATAAAACCTGAATATGTTTTGTTGTTTGGTGACGGAAATTATGATTATAAAAATATTGAAGGAAATAATAATTTTATCCCTCCGTATGAAACTTATGATACCAGTTTATTCAGTTTAAGTAAGATTAAATATGATGAACTATATTCATTTCCTATGGATGATTATTATGCTATGGTTGATGGGAATGACAGCCGAATGGACCTGGCAATCGGGAGAGTACCTTTTCAAACCGTAAACGAAGCTCAAATAATAGTAGACAAAATTAAGAGTTATGAAAATAATAATGATAAAAAACCGTGGCGTAATTTAATAACCATTGTTGCAGACGATGGTCCACAGGAGGTGGGATTTAATGATCACAGTACACACACAGATCAGGCTGAAAATTTAGCAAATAATCATATCCCTGGTTCGTTTGATTTCAAATAAGATATATCTCCCCGCATATCCGGTTGTGATAACAGGAGCCGGTCGAACTAAACCTCAAGTTAATGAAGCAATAATAGGAGCTATAAACGAAGGAACATTATTACTCCATTATGTGGGGCATGGAAACACACATGTTTGGGCTCATGAAAGTGTATTTGAAAACAGCAGCAGCATACCAAGACTTGATAACTCAAGGTATTTTTTCCTAACAGTAGCTTCTTGTGAATTTGGATATTTTGATAAGACAATAGCACAAAGCGGGTCCGAGCAATTATTATTAAAAGAAAACAGCGGCGCTATCGGTGTCTTTTCGGCAACGAGACCGGTTTATTCTCCAAACAATGCCGCATTAAGTTATGCATTATACGACACTCTTTTAAAATCCAGAGATTCTTTGAATTTGCCTATATCAGTTGGTAAGGCATATGCCTTGACAAAAAATAGTCGTTCGGATCAAAATGACAAAAGATTCGTTTTGTTATGTGATCCTGCTTTAAGATTACTGCTTCCAAGATATAAGGCTTCAATAGATTCAATTAATGGATTTAATTTATTAAAAAACGGGAGTACATCAGCAAGTGCTGTTCAAATTAAAGCTTTAAGTAATACTACGATTGAAGGCATTATTAATAAACCGGATAATACGGTTTGGAATGATTTTAATGGAGAGGCAATTTTAACAGTTTATGATTCACAGCGAAAAGTAACCATTGAACAATCCGGTGACAAATATAATATGATAATACCCGGGGGAACTGTATTCAGAGGCAGAGTATCGGTAACGAACGGACATTTCACATCAAATTTTATAGTACCGAAAGATATTTCCTACCAGAATGAGAATGGAAAGGTAATAGTATATTTTTTTAATAATAGTGTAGATGGATTAGGATTTACCAATAACATAATCGTAGGCGGAACAGATTCGAGTATAGTAAATGATGGTAAGGGTCCGGATGTAGAGATATATTTTGATGCAGCCACTGCAAGTAATTCCTATTTAATAAACCCGAATTCCAAGCTGATAGTAAAGTTAACCGATGAGACGGGAATAAATACAACCGGGACAGGAGTAGGTCATGAATTAGAGGGGATATTGAATGAAAATATAAACAACCCGATAGATTTCACTAGTTATTTTACAAGTGATTTAAATTCAGGGGGTAAATCGGGTCAGATAAATTATGAGTTTAATGATATATCACCGGGAGAATACAAGATAGAAGTAAAGGCATGGGATGTATTTAACAATTTTTCATCAAAGATATCGTATTTTACAGTGGTCAGCGGGGATAATTTATCGGTAAGTAATGTGTATAATTATCCTAATCCGTTTTCAGGTAATACAACGTTTACCTTCCAGCAGAATTTAAATTCACCGTTGGATTTGAAGATAAAGATATACACAATAGCAGGAAGATTGATAAGAGAAATAGAGAGAAATGATGTAGAGGAAAGTTATGTGCTTGTACCGTGGGACGGCAGGGACCAGGATGGAAACATAATAGCAAACGGGACATACTTTTACAAGCTGATAGTAAAGACGAGCGATGGAAAGTATAACACAAATGTAATAGGAAAGCTCGCTGTAATCAGATAATTATTTAACTAAAATTAGGAAAATCTCATTTGTAATATTTTCAATTGATCATTCTTAATTACGAGAATTTTTTGCTTAATTGTTTTATTGCTAAATTGTTAAGATAGCGAATAGATTCTGGTTTTTTGGTTAATGATATTCACACAGGCTCTTTCGGGCGGTGTTGTCTTGATGTTTTCGGAGTTATAAGAGATACGGGACTCTATTTATTTCGGAGGTTTTCTTTCTATAAATATTATGTTCTTAACGGGACAAAAAAGCATAAAATAACAAGCTGAACTATATATTATTGAAGTTGGCATTATGATTGTAGTTTATTAAATTAAACACTTATAATTTTTTAAATATTGCGCCAATAATAGACTTGATTCTTTTATTTTTACTTCAGTAATTTAAGTGTTATTAAAGGAGAATTTATTAGAGATTTTTGCTACCGGAATTCTAGATTAAGAGTTAAATTCATATAATATTTGAGTAACCTTTTTTACTATTGAATGAAAAGCAAAATCTCTACTATAATATTTTTAGTAAGCTGCATACCATTACTTGCCCAAAATGAGATAAAGATAATCTCATCCGACAGAAGTTCAATAGTAATTGAATATACACCCGGATATACAGATACAGCCCATATAAAGATAAATAATACAGATTATCTGAAAATAGGATTAAATGAAGGTTTTTATGAAAAGCCTGAGGAATGGGGAATGCCTGCAATACCTAAAAGGTTGATAAATATAGGAGTACCTTCAGAATACGGAAATACAATAAGGGTATTAAATGCTGTATCCAAAGAAATTGATGCAAAGTTAGCGCCTAAACCTGAGATGGTGAAGGATAAAGGCTTAAATAATAATATTTATAAGATTAGTCCGGAATATAATAGATATGAAGATAAAGATGAGTTAGTAAGCTTTGGAGAATATGGAATAGCCAGAGGAATCCCAGTTCAGAGTATAATAATCTCCCCGGTATCTTATACCCCTTCTAAAGGTTCAATAAAGATATATACGCAAATAGTATTTCAAATTAATTTTTCAACGAATCAGAAGATATCATCGGTAGGGGGAGATAATTTTCTATCGGGAGGAATATTAAATTATAATACAGCGAGAAATTGGAGGAGTCAAAGTAATAATAACAGATTAAGAAAAGGGATAGTAAACAGTGTCCTATCGAGCGGAAAGTGGGTAAAATTTGAAGCACCGGGAGAGGGTATATATAAAATAACCAGGTCAATGTTATCCTCCTATGGAATAGATGCCAACACAGTAGATCCCAGGACTATAAAGATATATAATAACGGAGGTAAGATGCTTCCGGAGAATTTGAATGAGTCATATCCGTCAGATTTAGAAGAGAATGCAATAAAAGTAGTAGGAGAGGAAGACGGAAAGTTTGATGAAGGAGATTATATATTATTTTATGGTAGGGGGATTGATTTCTGGGATTATGATACAGCACAGAAAAAGATAAGAAGATATTTTAACCTGTATTCAAAGCAGAATTATTATTTTATAACCTCGGGAGGAGCACAGGGAAAAAGAATACAGGATAAACCGGGTTTAAATGAAACAAATGCATATATACAGAACTCTACACAGTCTTTCAAAGACTGGGAAGTTGATTCAATAAACATTTTCAGCAGCGGAAGATATTTTTTAGGTGATGATTTTTCAGGCAATAATGTATCCAGGACTTATGCAAATAAGCTTGATGGAAGAATATCAGGTACCCCAATCAATTATAATTTTAGAATAGTTAATGTATTACTCGATAATATCATTTTAGATGTATTTGAAAATTCTAACAGAATATTTAGTCAAAGTTTTGCGGGTATCTTGAGTTTAGGATCAACACAGGATTATGCACATGGCGCGGAATATAATATTTCAGCCAAATATAATGAAGATTTACCGGATAATGCCAGTTTATTAAAGTTCCAGGTTAGGTCAAATTCTTCAGGTACATCCGCTTATATCGATTTTTTTGAGATCAACTACCAGGAAGCACTGAAAGCAGTTAGTGATAACCTTGAATTTTTTTCCAGGGATACATCCGGAATAATAGAATATGACCTATCTGATTTTTCAAATTCGAATATCCAGGTATTTGATGCAACAGATTATGCAAATGTAAAATCGATAACAAATCCAAAATTATTAAGCGGAGGGGAGTATAGATTCCAGTCTGCCGAGAATTCGGGGAAAGTTTCAAAATATATTGCAGTCGGAAACGATAAATTCAAAACGCCGGTGAATCCGGTTGAAATAAATAATCAAAATCTGCATGGAATAACAGATGGAGCAAGATATATTATTATTACAGATAAAACGTTTAATGATCAGGCGAATACACTTAAAAACTACCGTGAGAATGAGGCAAAAGAGAAACTATCGTCGATAGTTGTGGACGTAGATCAAATATATAATGAATTTTCATGCGGAGCACTTGATGTGTCAGGAATCAGAAATTTCATAAAATATGGATATGACAACTGGAATATTAGACCGGAGTATGTCCTTTTATTTGGAGATGGAAACTATGATTATAAGAATATAGAAAAAACGAATAACAATTTTGTGCCTGCTTATGAAACTGTACCTTCGGGAATCTACAAGTATAATGAAATATATTCCTACCCTATGGATGATTATTATGCAATGGTGGATGGGAATGATAATATGATTGATTTAGCCATAGGACGACTAACAATCCAGACACTAAGTGATGCACAAATCGCAGTTGATAAAATTATAAGTTATGAAAATAATACCGATAAGGATCTTTGGCGAAATCTAATAACAATGGTAGCAGATGATGGTCCGGCTGGAATAGGAGAAAATGACGGAGCGCTTCACACGGGTCAGGCTGAAGATCTGGCAAACAATGTAATACCGGATTCATATGATGTAAATAAAATTTACTTAGCTTCATATCCGGCTGTAATAACCGGAGCCGGAACAACAAAACCGCAGGTTAATAATGCAATAGTAGCCGCAATGAACCAGGGAAGTTTGTTAGTACATTATGTAGGACATGGTAATGAGCATGTTTGGGCTCACGAGAGTGTATTTGAAAACACCAGTTCAATTCCAAAACTTCATAATTCGAGATATTTTTTCCTTACGGTTGCTTCATGTGCATTTGGTTATTATGATAAAACAACTGTACAGAGCGGTGCGGAATTGTTATTGTTAAAAGAGAACAGCGGGGCAATCAGTGTTTTTTCTGCTACACGACCGGTTTATTCAAGTGCAAATGCGGCATTAAGCAAGACATTTTATAATTATCTTCTTAATTCATCGAGGGACTCTTTAAATTTACCTTTAACAATCGGTGAAGCATATCTTTTGACAAAGGATATTCATTATGAAGATAACGATAGAAAATTCGCACTATTTTCTGATCCGGCTTTGCAATTATTAATTCCCCAGTATAATTCTGAAATAGATTCTATCAACGGTCATAGTCTGGCAATTGCAAAAAACAGCGGTTCAGGTTCCGGTATTCAAGAATCTGCTGTTCAAATAAGAGCATTAAGCAATACCCGGATAGAAGGAATAATAGAGAAACCTAATAATGAAATTTGGAGTGATTTTAACGGGGAAGGTGTAATAACTGTATATGATTCGGAAAGAAAAGTAGCATTGGATCAACTAAATGGCTACAAAATGACAGTTCAGGGGGGAACCATATTCAGAGGCAGAGTATCGGTAACCAACGGACATTTCACATCAAATTTTATAGTACCGAAAGATATTTCCTACCAGAATGAGAATGGAAAGGTAATAGTATATTTTTTTAATAATAGTGTAGATGGATTAGGATTTACCAATAACATAATCGTAGGCGGAACAGACTCGAGTATAGTAAATGATGGTAAGGGTCCGGATGTAGAGATATATTTTGATGCAGCCACTGCAAGTAATTCCTATTTAATAAACCCGAATTCCAAGCTGATAGTAAAGTTAACCGATGAGACGGGAATAAATACAACGGGGACAGGAGTAGGTCATGAATTAGAGGGAATATTGAATGAAAATATAAATAACCCGATAGATTTCACTAGTTATTTTACAAGTGATTTAAATTCAGGGGGTAAATCGGGTCAGATAAATTATGAGTTTAATGATATATCACCGGGAGAATACAAGATAGAAGTAAAGGCATGGGATGTATTTAACAATTTTTCATCAAAGATATCGTATTTTACAGTGGTCAGCGGGGATAATTTATCGGTAAGTAATGTGTATAATTATCCTAATCCGTTTTCAGGTAATACAACGTTTACCTTCCAGCAGAATTTAAATTCACCGTTGGATTTGAAGATAAAGATATACACAATAGCAGGAAGATTGATAAGAGAAATAGAGAGAAATGATGTAGAGGAAAGTTATGTGCTTGTACCGTGGGACGGCAGGGACCAGGATGGAAACATAATAGCAAACGGGACATACTTTTACAAGCTGATAGTAAAGACGAGCGATGGAAAGTATAACACAGATGTAATTGGAAAACTTGCCGTAATCAGATAATTATTTTTACAGTGGAATTCTGACAGTTAAAAGTTATTTTATATATTAAATATTTGATTTTTAATAAAGAAAAAAAATCATTATTGGAGGAACAAAAAATGAAAATAGTTCTTAGGCTAATGTTGGTCAGCATGATGATTGTGCTATTTCGGAATGTTATGTATGCACAAGGTGAAGCTGCTGTTCCATTTCTTGAATTGGCACCAGACTCAAGGGCGGGAGGAATCGGTGAATCCGGAGGCGGATTAGCTGATAATTCGGCTGCAATATTCTGGAATCCGGCCGGTATCGCATTCCAATCCGGTACGGAATTAAGTATTACTCACAGTAACTGGCTTCCGCAATTTAATCTGGATCTTTTTTATGACTACTTAACTTTTAGGCAGTACATAGAAGATCTAAAGGGAAGTGTAACTGCAAGTATTACTTATATGAATTTCGGTCAATTTGTGCGGACTGGTGAAGATGGGCCTGACCCTATTGGAACATTCAATTCATTCGATGCTGCATTAACAGTCGGTTATGCAACTAAATTATCTCCTGATTGGGGGATAGGGTTTAATTTTAGATTAATTCACAGCCGTTTATCGGATCAGCCTACGGGAGAAGAACAAGGAAAAGGTGTGGCAACTTCGGTTAGTTTTGATATCGGCGGAATGTGGAGACCCGGAACTCTTGTCCTTCCACTTCTTGATGAAGATATTGGCGGTAAATTAAGTATAGGTGCAAATTTAAGCAACTTAGGACCTAAGATTTCTTATATTGATAGAGCACAAGCTGACCCTATACCTACTCAAATAAGGCTGGGATTTGCTTATCAAGTATTCGGTGATGAATTTAACTCTTTAATCTATACTTTGGATTTTAGCAGACTACTCATTGATAAAACTCCACAGCAGACATTAGTTGATGCAAATGGAGATACTACAATAATTAACTCCACCTCCAAGGAATTTTATCAAGCCATATTTTCATCATGGACGGACAAACCGTTTAATGAGGTTCTAAGATCTTTTGTTACTTCCATGGGGCTTGAATACTGGTATGGAACACCGGGAGATTTCTTATTTGCTTTAAGGACAGGCTTTTTCTATGAAGATCCTTCATTCGGCAACAGAAAGTTTATCACTTTCGGAGCCGGTATAAGGTATGATATTTACGGATTTGATTTCAGTTATATTTCAACTGATGTATTTAAAGGGGGAGAAAATCATCCTTTATCTAATACATTGAGGTTTTCTGTAATAATAGGGTGGGGAGGAGCTCCTCAAAAGACCATGGGGATACCTCGAGGAATTTAACAATAAATGTCAAAAATATCTCTTTTTCTGATTATAATAGCAAATTTGGGCAGTTTATCTGCCCAAAACTTTATTGGTAAGATAAATCCATATCCTGATTATTCATATAGACTTTCTTCCGGAAAAGATACATTAAAAATTCTTGCAGTAATGGTGAGTTTCCAGGAAGATAAAGATGATGCAACATTCGGGAACGGAAAATTCGGATCAATTTATTCGCAGAATTATGGTTTATCAATCATTGATCCTGTTCCGCATGATAAAGAGTATTTTGAAGCTCATCTTCAATTTGCTAAAAACTATTTTGAAAAGGTTTCAAATAGAAAGCAGAATATTTCTTTTTATGTACTACCGGATACAATTTTGGTATCCAAAACGATGAGAAATTATTCTCCACCTGCTAATTCAAATGATTTTACAGCATTGGGTGATTTTTCAAAGGAGGTGTGGACAAAAGCAGGTGAACAAAATCCGGGTTTTAACTTCAAAGATCATGACATTTTTTTAATTTTTCATGCAGGGGTGGGAAGAGATATTTCCCTACCAGGAAGTGTAGGAGATGAGCGTGACCTGCCATCGATTTATTTAAGTTTTAAAGCTTTAAAGGGGATATACGGGCAGGATTTTACAGGCTTTCCAATATCAAATAATAGCTATAATATAACAAACAGTATGGTAATCCCGGAAACCGAAAGCAGAGAAATATCTTCAGTTGCAGGATCAGCACTTATTGAAATCTCGATAAACGGATTAATAGTTTCAAGCATCGCAAGTTATTTAGGGCTTCCGGATTTATTTGATACAGAAACCGGGAAGAGTGCAATAGGAAGATTTGGTCTGATGGATGGCCAGGCAATATTTGCTTATAATGGGTTATTTCCGCCCGAGCCTTCGGCATGGGAGAAAATATTTTTGGGATGGTCAGAACCTGTTACTATAAAACCAGGGAATTATAATATAAATCTGGCAGCCAATTTAGCGGCATCAGGGAATGATACGACTATATTAAAAGTCCCAATAAATTCTACTGAATACTATCTTCTTGAAAACAGAAATAGAGATGCTCATAAAGATGGGGCAAGAATAAAATATATTTCCGGAGGAGATACACTTACAAAAGTTTTTGAAAAGGATACATCCGGTTTTTATAGCTTTGATACAGACTCACTTCAAGGCGTTGTAATCGATGTTGACGAATTTGATTGGGCTGTTCCTGGTAACGGAATAGTTATCTGGCATATTGATGACAATATAATAGATGCCAAAATTGCTGAAAATAAGATAAATACGGATAAGCAGCATAGAGGTGTCGGAGTAGTTGAAGCAGATGGAATACAAGATATAGGAGAAGAATATCAGGATATATTCGGAGATATAGTCGTAGGTGAAGGGGCACCTGAGGATTTCTGGTATTCATCGAACCCGTCACGATTTTACAAAAATAAATTTGGAAAAGATACAAGGCCAGCCAGTACGACAAATGCCGGAGCAAACAGCTTAATTACTATTTCAAATTTTTCAGATTATATGAATAGAATGAGCTTTAATATAAGTTACGGCGATTCAGTTGTTAAACCTATCTTTATTCAAAAATTAAATATTCCTGCAAATATTAAAGGATTGACCAATACTTCTACACAATCAGAGATGTCTTTCGATATAATTTCGGGCTCTTCACTATATAGGATTAACCAGGATACAACAGAATTAATATCAAATAATTTTTCCTTATCTAAAACCGCCTCATTTGTTTTTGAAGGGAAACAATACTCAATTGGTATGAATAGGGACTCATTAAATGTATTTTCTCATTCGGATAAAAAAATTCTGACTTTTGTACCCGGAAATGAAATATCTACAGCATACCCGGTGGTAAATCTTTTTGAATATAATGTGCTGATAGGAATATCCAGTGGAACATTAATAAATAACCATATCATTTTTCCTTTTTTTAATATGCAGCAAGATTCGATTACGAATATAGTTAATGAACCTATAAAACTGATAGCCGCCGATGATGGTTTCTGGTTTACTGCAACCGAAGATAAAATTTTTTTAGAACCCGATGGAATATCCGATAACCTCCCTTCAATTTCAAATATAGCATTAACAAAGGATAAAAATGGAGGTTATGTAACGATTGTTCTTCACAATCATAATGAAATAAAAGTTAGAAATTGGATAAACGGAGGTGAGAAGAATTTCATTATTTCTTCCGCCGATAGCTTATCTGCATTCTCTTTAACAGATTTGAAGAACGACGGGGGGAATTATATTATGTTTGCTAACAACAATAATCTTGATGCAATAAACCTTCAGGGTGCAGAGGCAGATAATTTCCCATTTAAAGATCCTCTTGGAATTGGTTTTACAGGAACACCGCTGTCTGCTGACTTTACAGGGGACGGTAAATCTGAAGTTATAGCCTATACAAAAGACGGAAGAATTTTTGCTATAGACGGCGGAACCGGAAAAGTTGTGGACGGATTCCCTTTTTCAACGGGTTCTGAATTAGCGACTGTACCCGTTTTATTCAATTACCAGGGAAAGACTTTATTAGCTGCAGTAGATGTAAAAAATAATTTATATGTATGGGATATCAGCTCAACAGAAGGAAAGTTATTCTGGTCTGAAGCCTATGGGAGTAGCTATAACAATTCCTTTGTTGGTTCAGCAGTAAATAATTCTCCGGTAAATGAGTTCTTCCCTAAAGAAAAAGCATATAATTATCCTAATCCTGTTTATGGAGATGAAACAAATATTCATTATTATGTTGATGAGGATTCAAAAGTAAATATTAAAATTTTTGATCTTGCCGGAGACTTTGTTGCAGAACTGAATGATAATGCAAAAGGAGGATTTGATAATGAAACAATCTGGAAAGTCAGCAGTATTCAAAGCGGTGTTTATCTGGCAAGGATTGAGGTTACCGGAAGCAGCGGGAAAACCGAATCAAATATTATTAAAATTGCCGTCATTAAATAGGAGCTGAATGAAATCTCTGATACCAAATAATTAAGAAATCTCAAACAATATTTATAGGGAGGTTATCATGAGAAAAACTGCAGCTCTTTTTGCAATTCTCTTTTCGTCCTTGATAATAGCACAAAATATTAATTTAAAGGATCATAATAATCAATATGATTATGTGATTATATCTGCACCAGGTTTAATTTCTTCCTGCAATAATTTTAAAATACATAAGGAAGAAAAAGGATTCAAAGTTATAGTTGTATCCACTGATGAAATTTTTTCTCAGTTCATATCTAAAACATTAAAGCAGGACAACCTGAGAGATTTTATAAGTTTTGCCGGAACATACTGGAAAACCCCGAGACCCAAATATTTCTTATTAGCTGGGGATCTATCTAAAATACCAAACTTTGAATATAAGACTTTGCCGTCATTCGATGATACTACTAAAACAGATTATTATTATTCAGTTAATGAATTTGATTCTGATACTTCCAACATTGATTTTTATGTTGGAAGAATTGCCGCAAGAAATAATACTGAATTAACAAATTATTTTAATAAGGTAATTATTTATGAAAATAATAAGAATGTTGATAAATGGAATTTAAATTCATTGATTATCTCGGATGATGGTATTACTCCGACATTAAATGAAGGGGATTTATTTGAATCTATTTCACTTCAGATGGGGAAACAACTTCCATCTGCAATAAATGTGAAATATTACTTTGAAGCGGACACGTCAAAATATTATGGTAATAAAGATTCAATTCTGAATTATATTAATAATACCGGAACCGGAACTATCTTTTTTGTTGGTCACAACAATGATTCTCAATTTACGCACGAGAACCTATTAACTCTTGGTGATATTAATTTGATTAATAATAAGGATAAGTATTTTTTTGTAAATTTTCTAGGTAAAATAAGCTTTTCAGATTCCTTGTCAAGTAATTTAATTGATCAAATGTTATTTAAAAAAGATGGATCGGTTGCGGGATTTAGTTCAACCGGAATAATGTATGCATTTCAAAGTGCTGAGTTAATAGAAAATTATATAAAATATTTATTCTCTGTTCAGCATTTTAGTATAGGAGAGGTTGTTGATTCAGTAATAAATAAAGCCCAGTATACACAGAGAAAACAGTATAATATTTTTGGTGATCCATCTCTAAAACTTAAATATGATTTTATTGCAAATACATCCGAACCTGTAAGTTCAGTTCCATCTATGTATAAATTAGAACAAAATTATCCAAATCCGTTTAACCCATCAACAGTGATCGAGTTTAGTCTACCTAAGGATGGATTTATACAATTAAAAGTATATGATATTTTGGGGAATGAAGTATCAACTCTTGTTAATGGTTTAGTAAAAGCCGGAAAGCATAAAGTTACGTTTAAAGGCAATTATCTAAGTTCAGGAGTTTATTTATATTCTTTAAAAGGGCCAAATTTCAAACAAACACATAAAATGGTACTTATTAAGTGATTATGAGAAAAATTATCTGGATTATATTCTTTTTAGTTTTAGCTAATGTAAGTTCTTATTCTCAGTTTACTGAGTTTCATCCTGAACTTCAATGGTATACAATCAAAGGTGAGCATTGCATGGTTCATTTCCATAAGGGTGCAGAAAGAACTGCAAAAGTAGTTGCAAAAATAGCCGATGAAGTAATAGGCCCATTGACTTCTCTTTATGATTATGATCCCGGAATTATTAACTATGTAATAAAAGATATAGATGACTATTCAAATGGAGCGACTTATTTCTTTGATAATAAAATAGAAATCTGGACAAGTGCATTGGATTATGATCTTAGGGGAGCGCATAACTGGCTGAGAAATGTTATCAGCCATGAAACTACTCACATGGTACAAATACAGGCGTCTATGAAAGTAACAAGAACACTGCCTGCAATTTTCCTTCAGGTATTATCTTATGAAGATGAAAGAAGACCGGATGTTCTTTACGGCTTCCCGAATTTTATTGCATCATATCCATTAGCGACAATAAATATGCCTGCCTGGTTTGCGGAAGGTACAGCACAGTATATGCGGAAAGAATTTAATTACGATAACTGGGATACCCACAGGGATATGATACTTCGTTCTTATGCACTTGACGGCGATTTACTTACATGGAACGAGATGGGGGTTTTTGGTAAAACTAGCCTCGGAAATGAATCAGTTTATAACCAGGGATTTGCTTTGACAAGATATATCTCTCAAAAATACGGTGAGGATAAGATTGAGAAGATAAGTCATGCTCTGGGTAAATTAACCAATTTTACTATTGATGCTGCATTTAAAGATGTTTTAGGGAGAGACGGCGATGAGATATATAACGAATGGAAAGATTATGTAACACAAGATTATAAGAAAAGATCATCTAAAGTTTTATCTAATCTAGTTGAAGGAGATAAGATAGTTTCGGAAGGATTTGGTAATTTTTACCCTCTTTTTTCGGCTGACGGTTCAAAATTTATTTATATTTCAAATAAGAATTCTGATTATTTCGGATTATCCGGGATATATCTTTATGATTTTTCTACAAAAAAGGAAAAGCTGCTAGTCTCAAATGTACGTTCTACTGTTGGCTGGATTCCGGGAACAAACAAAATAATTTATTCAAAGCTTTCGGAGGATAATCCCAACTGGTATAATGTGCATGATCTTTACAGTTATGATATTGACAAGGAAGACGAAGTCAGATTAACAAATGATTTAAGAGCAAACCAGCCTGCAGTTTCACATGACGGAACAAAAATAATATTCCTTTTTGAAAAAGACGGGACAACAAATTTAGGTATGGTTGATATTAACGGTAAAAACTTTAAACGTTTAACAACATTTGAAAACGGTGAGCAGGTATATAATCCGAAATTTTCAAATGATGATAAATTTATTGTGTTTGATTTTTCATATAGTGAAGGGAGAGATATAGCAAGGATCAATATTGATGGAAGTAATTATCAAAAGATAGTAAGCTTAAAAAGTGATGATAGAAACCCAATCTTTGATAAAAACGATAATTTGATTTATTCTTCGGATAGGACAGGTATATTTAATTTATATTCATTAAACTTGAAAACCGGTGAAAGTAAGCAGCTAACGAATGTAATCGGTGGTGCTTTTATGCCGGATATTTCAAATAACGGAGATATTCTTTATGCGGGTTATACTTCAAAAGGATTTAAGATATTTGAAATTACTCCTCAGGAAGAAGATAAAGTGAAACCGGGAGATGATTATGTATGGACAAATGATCCGCCGCTCAATGAAGATAAACCCAAAGGTGATTTAGCAAACTTTAACCTAAATAGATTAAAAAATTATAATGACTATGAAATTCCGGATTATAAAGAAGAAAAATACACAGGAGTTTTTTCAAAGCTTACATTTTATCCTTTGATAAGATTTGATAATTATAATACTGCAAACGGATTTTTTCAAAGAATAAAGCCAGGTCTTTTTGTTTCTTCAAGCGATATGCTTGACAGATATTCAATCTTTGCAGGGGCAGCTATAAATTCAAGACTTGAGAGAGATCTATTTTTCACCTTTAATTTCCGCAATAAATTACCTTTGCTATTTGATATGGGTCTGAAACCGGAACTATCGCTAGAGTTATATAATATAACCCGTAAAACAAATTCAAGTGTACTTTTCGGAGCAGATACTGTAGATAATCAAGTCCATTATGACGTTAAAATACCAACAGATGTTAGTTATAACCTTTTTGAAGTAGATTTAGCAGCTAAGCATAGAATATTCGCGAGGGGAAGTGATATAGAACTTAGATATATGTTCAGCAGATATACTGCTACAATAGGTGATTTTATTTATCCTTCTCCGCAGGGGCCGCAGTTAAATCCAACATTTAACGATACATATTTGATAGCGGATAATTTTCAGATAAAATATAATTTTGAAGCATTGCTTCCGTATAAAGATGATGATATTAATCCTATTGGTACGGAGCTTTCATTTCAGTATAACTATGAAATGAACAGATATAATAATGAAGGGAACTACAGTGTAGATGCAGGTTTTTTGAAGCCTGACTACAATCATTTTAATTTTCACAGGCTAGAATTAAACACTAAGTTTCACATTCCGTTATGGAACGCACATACTTTAACATTACAGCTCCGGGGAGGGTCTATTTTAGGTCCAACAGTACCAGATTTTTTTGATTTTTATCTCGGCGGTTTAATCGGCATGAAAGCATACCCTTTTTATGCTATATCCGGAAATAGAGTAGGCTGGGTAAATCTCACTTACCGGTTTCCATTATTTAGGGATATCGATGCGAGAGCCGGGCACCTTTACCTGGATAAAATTTTCTTTTCAGTATATGGTGATTTGGGCAACGCCTGGAATGGAAAGGTAGCGGGAATAAATACTTTTAAGAAAGGAGCAGGAGCTGAAGTCCGTTTTCAATTAAATTCATTTTATCTCTTTCCAACGAGTGTATTCTTTAATGCTTCCTATGGATTTGATAAATTTTCACGTATAGTAAACAATGAAAATATTACATACGGAAAAGAGTGGCGTTTTTACGGAGGGATCTTATTCGGATTTGATATTTAAGGCAATTGTTTAATTGCTTAATTGTTAAGTTTACTAATAACTCATGTTACGATTTTTTGTAATATTGAGAAGAGCGAAATATTTCAAGTTTGTGCAAATAATTATTTGAGATTCTTCCCGCTAGCGGGACAGGTCACTCCACTTCGTTTTGTTCAGAATGACAGTTGCATTTAGAAAACCGGCAATCTGAAGTTTACTAATTTTAGGAATTATCAAAATGAAAAAATTTTATATAATAATTTTAATAGGAATCTTAATTATACAGGTTGAAGCTCAGACGGAAAAAAAATTATTATCCGGTAATCTGCAGGCTGATGCCCACTTTTTACTTAGTCAGAATGCTAGTTCAATTCAGAAAACGGAAAAATCTATTATGCCGGTTAAATCTGAAGTAAGTGGAAGTGGAGAAAAATCACCTTTTCTTGGCGGAATTTTTTCATTAATAGTACCCGGAGCAGGTGAGTTTTATTCGGAAAGTTATTTAAAAGCCGGAATATTTTTGGCGATTGAGGCTGCCGTAGTAACAACTGCAATAATCTATAATAAAAAAGGGGATAATAAAACCAATGATTTTCAAAATTATGCGGATCAGAATTGGAGTGTTGTCAAATATGCAAGATGGATTGTTGATCATAAGGATCAGTTAGGGCTTCCTGATAATTTAACATATAGTGATATTATTATAAAGGATGATCCGAGTTTACCCCCATGGGATCAGGTTAATTTTAATAGGTTGAATTATTATGAAAGCCAGTCATCCAGTTTTACACATCAATTAGCATCACATGGCGAACAGCAATATTATGAATTAATCGGCAAATATCATCAATTCAGTCCGGGATGGGCAGAATTCAATTCTGCAGATAATGATACCCATGATATTCCGCCTCAATTTCTTTATTATTCAGGAATGCGGGGTAAAGCGAATGACTATTACAATTTTTCACAGACTGCCGTAAAGGTTATATATCTGAACCATTTTTTAAGTGCACTGGATGGTATCTGGTCAGCGATTACATTTAATAAAGATATGGCTGTTAATGCGAGAGTAGAAACACTTTATCTTGGAGACAGAGCTATACTTATACCAACATTAAAAGTAAGGTATAATTTTTAAATAATGATGTTATTAGAGTAATAGCCACAAAGTCTCTAAGACACAAAGTTGCACTAAGTACTTTTTGGTCACCTCAAGGACTTATTTGTGGAATAAACTTTAACATTTATTATAAAGAAGGTTTATTATCTTTCGAGCGATATCGTTAATTTATGGTATCGCTATTATTTTATTAAGCTTAAAATAATATCCGGAGTACGATTATGAGTACGATTACGATTACGAGTACGATAAAAGATAAAGATTAAGGGTTCAAGAGAAGAACTCGATTTAAATTCACTTATTGAGATTTTATTTATGAAGACTCCTATTGTGGTAATAATCGGAAGACCAAATGTTGGAAAATCAACGCTCTTTAACAGGTTAATAGGGAAAAGAGATGCTATTGTTGATGATAAAAGCGGTGTTACAAGAGATAGAAATTATGGTGAAGTAGAATGGACAGGAAAAGAATTTAGCCTAATTGATACAGGAGGATATGTCCCGAATTCGACCGAACTCTTTGAAACAGCAATAAGAGAACAGGTTGACATAGCAATTTCTGAAGCGGATGCAATACTTTTTATGGTAGATGTCCGCACTGGAATAAATCCGGTAGATATAGAGATTTCAGAAATGCTTAGAACAGCCAATAGGAATTTCTTTCTTCTGGTAAACAAAGTTGATTCGGCAAAATTTGAATCTGCTACAGCAGAATTTTATAGTTTTGGAGTTGAGAAGCTTTATGATATATCTGCTTTAGCAGGAAGAAAGATAGGGGATTTACTTGACGAATTAACTGCCAACTTCCCGTCTGCTAAATCTGATGAGGATGGGGTAAAGGATAAAAGATTAAAAATTGCAATTGTCGGAAGACCTAATGTAGGTAAATCTTCTTTAACAAATGCATTACTCGGGTATGATAGAAGCATAGTAACCGAAATTCCGGGAACCACACGCGACAGCGTGGATTCAATTCTAAAATATTACAAACAGGAAATTGTTTTAGTTGATACCGCAGGACTTCGTAAAAAGAAGAAGGTAGAGGAGAGTATTGAATTCTACTCAACAATACGATCCTTAAAAGCAATAGGTGAATGTGATGTTGCTGTAATAATGATTGATGCACAGTATGGAATAGAAAACCAGGATCAAAAAATTATAGATGAAGCGGTAAGATGGAGAAAAGGAATAATACTTGCAATTAACAAATGGGATCTAGTTGAAAAAGATACAAAAACTGCTAAGCATTTTGAAGATGAAATTAGAATAAAAACGGGTTCGATGGAATATATACCGATTATATTTATTTCAGCCAAAACAAAACAAAGAATCTATAAACTTGTAGATCTCGCAATAACAATTAATACGGAAAGAAAAAAAAATATACCGACAAATGAATTGAATGAGCTTCTGCTGCCGGAAATAGAAAGAACTCCTCCGCCAGCGTCTTCTAACGGTAAAGAAGTTAAAATAAAATACATTACACAAGTTGGAAAAAATTACCCGGTATTTCTTTTCTTCTTAAATTATCCCAAAGAAGTTGCCGAACATTATAAGCGCTTTCTGGAAAAATTAATAAGAAAATATTTCGGATTCAAAGGTGTTCCCATTACTTTAAGCTTTAAGCAGAAATAATTACAAAAATAATAGAGCAATATGAATAAAAATTTTCATCTAAT
The DNA here is from genome assembly GCA_963742995.1 of uncultured Ignavibacteriales bacterium. Classification (GTDB taxonomy): domain Bacteria; phylum Bacteroidota; class Ignavibacteria; order Ignavibacteriales; family Ignavibacteriaceae; genus CAVQBP01. The sequence goes on along the minus strand of CAVUOL010000047.1, from coordinate 863 downwards.
TGATCATCCTTTAATTAAAAGGGATATCACGATTTTAAGAGATATTGAAACTTCGCCTGAATTATTCAGGGGAGTAGTGGAAAGAATATCAATTATTTTAGCTGTTGAAATTAGTGCTGATTTTGAAATATCAAAAATCAGGTTAAAAACACCTTTAGAAGAAACAACCGGATATGAACTTAATCAGAATATTGTTCTTGTTCCGGTTTTAAGAGCGGGTTTAGGTATGGTAAACGGATTTTTGGAGATTATACCCGAAGCCAAAGTGGGGCATATTGGTCTACAGCGTAATGAAGAGACATTAAAACCGATGGAATATTATTTCAAAACTCCGAAGGATCTTGATAAATCAAAGATAATATTAATTGATCCTATGCTTGCAACCGGCGGAAGTGCATCTGAAGCGATAAAATATTTGAAAAAGAAAGGGGCTAAAGACTACAGATTTGCCTGTCTGGTTGCAGCACCGGAAGGGTTACGGAAATTAGAACAGGACCATCCGGAATTAAAAATCTATTGTGCAGCCCTGGATAGAGAGTTGAATAAAAAGGGATATATACTTCCTGGTCTGGGGGATGCAGGAGACAGAACCTTCGGTACGCTATAATATACCGGATTTTGAATAAGATGAGGTATGATATCTTTCGTTCTAATAGACTTTATAATGTGTGTGAATGTTATTTGCAAGCTGTCCTTCATATAATTTACCCCAGATTTATCACTTCTATAATATTATTATTTATTTTAAACTCCTTTCTATATGCACAGAAGTATCCTGATCCCACAATTGATAGTCTATTAAATGACGGGATTAACAATCTAATAAACCAGGAATACCGGTTTGCAGAACGAGATTTTAATCA
>CAVUOL010000046.1:0-10922 GCA_963742995.1 uncultured Ignavibacteriales bacterium | reverse complement strand
TAAGGTCTTCTTCTAACCGGCTCACTTAATGCTCCTCCTTCACCATAACCTACTAATCCGGGGTCTGCACCTATTAGCCTTGAAGTATTATATTCACTCTGGTATTCAGTCATATTTAAAGTAACCATGAACCTTTCGTCGCCAAATAATACCTCAGCCACAGCACGTGCGAGCTCTGTTTTTCCTACTCCGCTTGGCCCAACCAATAAAAACACACCAATAGGGCCTTCTTCTTTTTTTATTCCTATTTTAGCACCTCTTATCACATCTGCAATTTGTTTAATAGCATGGTCCTGCCCAATAACTCTCTTCTTCAAGTCACTTTCAAGCTGAAGAAGTGTAGTCATATCGTCTCTAGTCATATTTCCAACTTTAATCCCTGTCCATGCCTCAATAACTTCAGCAACTGTATTGGCTGTTACTTCGGCGAAAACCTGAGGTCCTCCATTTTGAAATGATTTCAGTTCTTCTCTCACTTTTTCAATTTCTTTAATAACATCTTGATCGTCATTCTTCTTCCCGTCTGCATTAAATCTCTTTTTCCTAAGATCCATTAATTTTCTGGTAAGTTCACTTTCTTTAACCCATTTATCTTCATTTGTTTTAATATCGGATTCTAATTTAGATTTTTGATCTTTTAAGCCAGTAAGTATTTCCTGATCAATAACAAGATCCATGTCAGAATCTTGCTGCTGAGTATTTATTGCCATTTCAATAGATTTAAGGTGGCTTATCATTAACTCCAATTTTGCTGGCTTACTAGTAAGAGTCATCTTTACACGAGTAGCTGCTGTGTCAAGCAGATCCACAGCTTTGTCGGGCAATTGTCTACCGGCAATATATCTTCTTGATAATTTTACAGCAGCTTCCAATGCTTCATCGGTAATATGAATACCATGATAGGCTTCATATTTAGTTTTAATTCCTCTTAACATTAAAATCGCTTTATCATCTTCAGGTTCACCGACATGTATCGGCTGGAATCTTCTTTCAAGAGCTGCATCTTTTGCAAAGTATTTATTGTATTCAAGATAAGTAGTTGCGGCAACAGCTCTAAATGTTCCTCTTGCCAGAGCAGGTTTCAGCAGGTTAGCTGCGTCACCCCCGCCAGCAGAAGCACCGGCACCAATTAATGTATGGGCTTCATCAATAAACAGAATAGCCGGTTTAGGCGAATTTGTTATTTCAGTTATTACTGCTTTTAATCTTTTTTCAAATTCACCTCTCATTTTTGTCCCGGCTTGAAGAGCTCCCATATCCAGGGCATATATTTGATTATCTTTTAAAATATCGGGGACTTCATTATTTGCTATTTTAATTGCCAGGCCTTCCACTAAAGCTGTTTTTCCGACACCAGGCTCTCCTAATAAAATCGGATTAGATTTCTTTCTTCTTGAGAGAACTTCAATAACCTGGATAATTTCTTCATCCCTTCCTAAAATTGGATCGATTTTCCCTTCTTTTGCTTGTGCTGTTAAGTTAGCCGTATAAAGGTCAAGCACTGTAGCATCCGGAGGCATTTCGCGAGCTTCATCCTGAGAAATAACTTCAGAAGACCCGGAAGGTTCTTCAATTGAACCTTTCACAATATTATAAAATTCTGTACGCAGATCCTCCTGTTTGATTGGTGAAAGTATATCGAGCATTTTACTTGTTATAACCTGTTCGGAAGCAGAGAAAACTTCGAACAAAGCACCTGATCTTATTTTAGTTTCATGATGATGAACCGAACTTGTAATCCAGGCTTGTTCAAGTAATTCGGTTAGAAGCGGTGATAATTTCGGTCTTCCCGAATTGCCAGAATCCATCTCTGCGAGATTTTTATTTACTATTGCCTGCACATCACCGGAATCAATTGCATAATATTTTAAAATTAACGGAATATCACCCTGCCCGTCTTCAAGCAGTGCTGTTAAAAGATGATCAAAGGTTATTTCATAATGACCCCGATTTATTCCTAGACCAGTTGCAGTATCAAGATTTCGAATTAAATAATTATTTAGTTTAAGAAGCAGCGATTTTAAATCTTTGCCTTGCATTTTATTCTCCTTAAGATTTGTTAAAATTTTTTGTCGCGCAATAGGTGAAGAGTTTAAATTAGGTTGGGTTCCCAACTAACTCTTCGTATTCCAAATGAACATTAATATCTTTTTTTTCGGGTATTCCAAGCCAGAGAGTAGAACCAAGTTTTAATCTTTCATCATCCCAAGAAATCATTATGATAGTTTCAGCTTTAACTTCGAATTGGAAATCAAATTCCAGCCCATCGTTCAAATATATTTTCAACAATTCCACCAGACATTTCGAGTTCCATGTGTCAGGTAAAAAATTTAAATATTCTTCAAATGTCACAGGTCCAATTTTAATACATATTCTACTCATATAATCGACGGTAAATTCACCGATAAAACTATTCTCACCTAATCTAAATTCATTTTGACCAATTGCCGGTATATCAGTCAGTTTGATCCAACGTGGTACAAATTCTTTTATTTCCATTTTATATTTAGGAAAGAAGAAGGAAAGAAGAATTTTTAATCCATTCTTATTTCGGACACGCTGACTAAATAATCCTGAGAACTTCAAAAGTATGAAGTCATCAATTACCGATTCTTTAGTTTTAGAAAAGAGCCCTTTACCAGTAAAAGAATTAATTCTTTCAAGAACATTATTATTTTTAGACTTATTTAAGAAAAGATGGAACCGATATTTTTTCCATGACTGATAATACAGCCAGTAAAACCTATTATTAAATAGATCATAAAAATTTTGAAGGGGGACTTTATCTTCGCCTAAAACATAAAGCTGTATAGCAACTTGTTCGTGATAGCATCGAGGCAGCGGAGAATTGATCCCATATAATCCTAAAAAGTTAAGGATAAATTCAAACTCATCATCCTTAAACTTAACAGCCCTAATATCCTTCGGCGGATATTCATAATTTTCATGAGGACGAAACTTTATTCCAGTTTGTTCAAAAAAGAAATCTTTTCTGTTTGGAAATTTTCTTTTTGTAATTTGTTCACAAATCCATACAGCCTGCCAAACATGGTAGGATGGACCGTTTAAAATCAAATCCTCAATTATACCGGGAGTATTTGTCCCATTGCCGGCTGCCATGAATAAGATCTTCCTGTTCCAATTTCGCTGATTTTTAAAAAAATAAATGAATTAAGAGTTACATACTGACATAGAAAAGCATTTAAGATCATTCCCATCATATTTACTTCCCCTTCACCATATTCAAATTCTTTAGGATCAATTTCAATATGGAATTCAATACCTCTTATTAGTCCCTGGTTTATAACTTTAGTAATAACCCTTGGCAGATTTATTTTTTTTATGCCATCAATTCTTTTTTTATTTGAGCTATTATGTTTTTTATTCCAGTTATACAGATTTAAAACGCTCTTAAATGTTTCAGTATCAGCAAGTGTATTAAAACTGAATGAGAGGTGAGATATTAAAGACCACAAATAATTTTGTCTGTCAGGGCACTCAAAAACTTCAGATGGTACAGTAATGTTTTCAGCATCAACTCCGGGTGGAAAGTTTAATGGTTCAGCAATCGAACCCACCTCTAAATAAGCGGGAGGTAAGAATCCATTTGAAAGGGTTGCTTCAATACTTAAAGTTTCTTTAGGAAATGTTTCCAATTCCATGCTTGGTCCGAATAATCTTACATAAGTTTCTGACATATCACTTTGCTGGGGTCTTCTAAAAATAGAATAAAACCTTTTATAATTATATTCGGGGCTGCTTGAATCTAGAATGTCATGGGAGGTAGTAGGTATGTAGATGTACTGCTCAGTTCTATTTTCACTAATACCATGGACCTTATCAATTGAATAAATTTCTCTGCTTTTTCTTCTATAAAGATCGGGAATAATATAATACTCGGGGAGTCTTTGTGTAACTGGAACTTCTTCTGTTGAACGGGAAAAGAGGTTTGTTATAGGAGAACAATTTATTAAAATATTGCCTGCATCTGGCCATTTTTCCTGAGTAAGTTTTTTGTCAAAATCTATTTTTATTTCGATTGTCGATGCTTCACCTGAACTTTTAAATTGATCAAGGCCGCATATATCAAGAAAGAAAAATTTTTCCGGAAATGAAAAGTATTCCTGGAGCAGCCTAAACCCGGAAAAAGATCTGTTAGAATAAGGAAGAACTGCAAACTCTTCATCATTAAATATTTAATCCGGCAGAAAGTTCCGGAGAACCGATTATGAAATTTTCAATCTTTTGGAAAGGAGATTTATCATTTATAAACTCTCTTGCAGAAACTGATACTGCATACCGGGTTAAAAAAAGATGCAGATTAAATTTTACAGAACTCGAACCATGCAAAAATATCTGAAATCGTTCCATTTGTAATGCTTTATACTCAACATTTCTATCCAGCTGTAACTTAAGAATGAGTGAAGAATAACCATAAGGAGAATCTTCAATCCGGACATTTTCCAATTTTATGGGTCTGACAATGAGATCCTGAGTAGTACGGAAGATAAAATCAGCGGCTTCTTCCTTTTCAGTAATATGACTACTTTCACTCGGACCAGCTTGTACTTTATATTTTACTTTAAACTTACCAGTCTGAGTTTGAATCTCACTACCCCTTTTAATTATTACCGGTTCAGTAAGAGCACCGGTTTTTATTTTTGCCTGCAGAATTGCACATGAAGGGAAAGGCTTTAACATATGTGGAAATAAAATTTCTAAAACGCCCCCTGCTATTTCCGGAAATTCATCATCCAGCCTTTCATGTATCCGGCCAGCAAGAAAAGCAAACCCTTCAAACAACCTTTCTACAAAAGGATCCTTTTTTTCTCTTTCACTAAGGCGCAATTTAGAACCAAGGGTGGGATATTTCTTACTGAATTCATTTCCTTCAGATTGAAGAAAATTATACTCCCTCTCAAAATATTTATCGAGGCTCATTTTACATCCTTTTGCTGAACTACTTTAGTCCAACCTGTAGTAGAAAATTCCGTTATAAGAATTTCCTTATTCGGATTATCTTTAATTTTAATGATAATTTTTAATGAAGCTCTGAGTATTTTTTGATCAAACTCAGATTCTTCAAACCTCACTTCGCCAATGCGAGGCTCATATTTAAGAATTACAGAACGCAATTCTTGTTTGAGAGATTCAACAGGATTACCCGAATCAACATATAGCTGAAGAATATCGGGCATACCGAAATCGGGCAGATGTAATACTGAACCTTTTCTTGTACCTAGAATCATTCGCAAATTTTCAATAATGCTTAAACTTAATTTTTGATCTTCAGAGAAATTATCAAACTGTGCTATATCAGTTTCATCAGGATTTGAATTTTCCGATACAAACTGACCAACGAGAAGATTATATAAACTTAGGCTGCTCATGATTGCAAGCTATTAGATAATAGTTAAGGGTAAAAAGTTAATTGTGTGCCTGTTTCAAGATCTTTAGCCGCAACTTACCTTTTGAATGAAACTGAACCTTAATTAGGTATCATTATTCACTGATAAAGGTAAGTTACGCTAAAGATTTCACAGGTAAATTTATCTCAGAAAATATTTAATCATATTTTTTAATTAAGTATGAGACGCGGTTGCAAAGAAAGGTTCATCATGATGCATTGTACTTGCAGTTAGATGTTCCCAATCATATTGTTCGGCAGCCATATTTACCTGTTCAAGATGTCCTGATTGATCACTTGTTTCATCAAAAGAAGAAGGCATGTAATTTGTGACCGAAGCAATCCGCGCATTAGTTAAAGTAAACTTGAAATATGGAGTTTCAGAACCAGTAGCTTCTGCGATCTCATATAGGGTTACTTCAACTTTCTGAAGATTTTGACCTTCACAAAGGGCTTTCCAAAGAAGCGGTGTAATCTTATCAATTGATTTCACAACTTCAAATTGTTCATATGTTCTGCTCCCGGAAGGCAATGAGGAACCCTTCTGCATCGGCATAGTACATTTTTGAGTAAATGAAAAAATTGTACTACTCTTATTCTCTCTTGGCCCTTCCATTTCATGTCCCCCATCATCGTAGAATATAACTTCACCTTTGACTGCCATATAAACCTCCTGAATTATTGTTGGTTATTGTTTATTGATTTGTATTAATTAAGAGAACGCTAATCTATATTATTTTTCTTCGCCGGAATGAAAAGCAATAAGTTTGAGATTTACATCCATACCGGTAATAGCAACATGGGGTCTGAACTCTGCGCTAATCTGGAAAAACCCTGGTTTTTCTGCAATTTCAGAAACATCAAGTTTATATGAGCGAAGGGGTTTTTCTGCAATGATTTTCTCAGCAGGGTTAGGCATATCCACTACTAATGTGTCGAGCCAGCTAGATAAATCTTTCTTAATATCACTGGCTCCTGCATTCTTTCCCACAAAAACCAGTTGCCTATACTTGAGATAATGAGCTATTCTTGTAACCAGCATTGTATACTGTAAGCGGGAACCGACCGAATAATTAGCAGTTGCAATAGGATCATTTTTGATTTGCTTTGGTTTGTTTGCAGAAGGGGTTTCAAAGAAGCAAGCATAATCAGTTCTGTCCCAATGTGCAAGGGGTATAAATCCTAAATCGCAAAGTTCCTGATCTTTGGCCTGGCCAACTGAAGCTTCCATAGGCACTTTAAGTTTTTTCTGTCCATTTTCTTCATAAGTAGCCATAGGGAGATTTTCCACCTTACCACCTGAATCTACGCCGACAATTTTAACGCCCCAGCCTGATTTTTCAAAACTCTTTACCATATTTGAAGCAAGAGCAAATGAAGCACTGCACCACAGACTTTTATCCTGCCCACCTGAATAGACTCCTTCATTATAGTTGAAGTTTTTGGTTGGTTCTGATTCAGCATTATATGGAAGTCTACCCAAGAATCTAGGCAGAGTTAATCCGATATATTTAGAACGGTCATCATCACGAAAAGCTCTCCAAGATGCATATTCGGCACCTTCATTAAGCTGTTCAGGAAGAAAACGATTATTCATAACATCAGTCATATTGTTTTCACCGAAAAAGTTGTGGCTTGCATTACCTATAAAGGGTATCTGGGCAGATTCGGACAACACCGAAAGATGCTGCAACAGAGAAATATCGGTAGGTGTTTTATCGAATTGGAAATCCGATACAATAGATGTATAAGAATGTCCGCCGACTTTATCGTAAGCACCCCAGTATATATGATGCCATAATCCGGAGTCTTTTTCGTAACCTTCACCCAGGGCGGCTTCATCAAGATCATCGAATAGTTCCTGTTTCGTAACATCAAGGAGTTCAAATTTTACCGGTTTGCTGAATTCGGTATTTTGCACCAGGAACAGCAGACCGCGCCATGTAGATTCTAATTCCTGGAAATCCGAGTTATGCAGTATTTCATCCACTTGTGCACTTAAAACAGTATCAATATCAGCAATATATGAATCAACCAAAGCCCCTGTTATTTTAAATACTTGTGATTCTTTTCCTACCTTACTTATAAATTCAGCAACAGCAGTTTTTTTAGTTTCATCAAGCATTCCCAGTAATTTATCAACCGAACTCACTTCTTGTTCGGTTTCAACTGATTTTTCTTTTGCCATGTAATTAACCTCCAGTCAAATTTATAATTCTTTTTTTTTACTACTATTCTTTTTTATCCGATGAACCCTGAACACCAAGTTTAGACATGAGATCATCAATACTTCCACTGCCATCTTTAATAACGCCTTCCAGAGCTTTCTTTAAATTTGCATCCTTAAGCACGGTTAATTTTAATTCTTTAAGTCTTTCCCTGGCTTCAAGCAGTTTTTGCAGAGGTTCAACTTTTTTTACTATTTCATCGGGATGGAAATCTTTAATATCCTGGAAGTCAAGTTTAACTTCCATTTGAGCATCCGGATCATCAGATAATTTGTTCTTAACGGTTAAGTTGAGCTTCGGATTAATATCTTTAAGTGCCCTTTTATAATCCCCTTTATTATTTATAATCCTTAGTCTGCGATCTCTAATAGCCCCCAGACTTCCAGGTTCACTTTTACTAAAATTACCCGGAATAAGAAAACGATAATCAAGTTCTACACTCTCTTTCGCATCACTACTTGGAAGAATAGAGACTTTGACTCTTTGTGAAATTTTGGGTGCTGTTGGACGTGCCATTTCTACCTCTCTTTTTGTTTAAGTTTCAATAATTTAATTGCTAAAATTCCATCATATTTTGCTATTTCATGGAAAAGGCTATTTTGTTCTTTTTCCAGTTCAACAGCTAAATCTTTATCTTTTGTTTGAGATATAATTTCATGATTGGTTAAATAAAGAGACTGCCAAACCGAGATACATAAAGCATATTCCCAACCAGCAAGATTATATTTTTCAATTATATCTTTTAATTCTAAAAGGTTGATCCTAGCCAGATCATACTCTTTTAATTTGAAGCAATAATTTGCAAGATTAAGTCTACGCAAAAATTTTCCTTTCTTCCGGTCCTCAACATTTAAATCCGACTGCATTTTCAATAAATTTTTTTCAAAGTTTTCAGGAATATCTTTAATAATGATTTCATATTCTTTATTTACCTGCTCAAAATCTTCTCCTAAAATTGGCGGCAGAATACTTTTACCCGAACCATCAGAACTCAGAACAACTTTTACATCATTATTAAGCCAGTTTATTGTGTCAGGATCAGCAAAAGGTGTCTGTTTATCCTTAAACTTAAGTTCCGGAAGGTCAGGTATTTTTTTAAGAAGCAGAGCAAGCTGAATTTTAATATCACCGGCAGCAGACTTATAATTTTCTCCTTTTTTTTCTAGAGAATCTATTAAATATTTCTGAGCATCAAACCAATATCTAAACGGGCTATTCTCTTTAATAAATTCATTTTCTATTCTTGCAATCAACATATCGTAGTTTCCATTACCGAACCAATCTTTAATAAGGCCCTGTATAATTTTATTTGGTGCTTCAATTAAAGTAATCCCATTATTATCAACCGGTCTTACCAGATTAGTCCACTGCATTTGCCGGGACAATCCAAATATAAAATAATTTTCAGGCACTCTCTGTTTTTTTGTCCCTTCCTCATCATATTCGAAAAAAAATGCAATTACTTTTCTTAACTGCACAACTGCATCTTTTTCTGAGGTTAGAACTACCTCTTGAGGGGCACCTACACTTTTTGATACAGCAATTCCAGGTTTAATTACCGGAGATGCGGCAATTTCGTTTTTCTTTTCGGAGGGTTTTAGTAAAGGTTCAGCAGCTGCAACATGAGTGTTAATTACAGATTGCAAAGAATCTAATAAGGGCTTCTTATCAGAAAATAACTTTTCACACTCAATAATAATTTCATTTAATATTTTACCTGCATCTATAATATCTCCGGCATTTGTTCTATTTATATCTTCTTTTTCTAAAAGTTTAGTAACACGACCTGTGTTTATAAACTGGATGGCTTTACTTCTATATAAAGGTTCAGAGGGATATAAATTATTACCGAACTTCTTAAGTAACTGTAAAATTAAAATTAATCCTTTTTTCAGACCGCTAATGTTTTCTACACGATAAAAAGCAAAGCACAACCAGACAGCAACCTTGATATCTTTACTTTTTTCTGTCAAAATATTTTGTGAAAGTTCAACCCAGCTTTTATAATCGGGAATAGTTTTAGGTACTTCCATAGTTAGTTTAAAGTACTCTTGATCATTAGAAGCATCTATTCCAAAAGGTTTATCGCCAGGGATATCTTCTAAAAGTTCTTTAACAGCTTCAGGTATTTTTATATCATCCGGTTTAGATATATCCGACCCATTAGCTCCATTTCCTTGATGACCATGATTATCATCTAATTTTGTTTCAACCACTCCAATTTCATTTACATCAGACATAAAATAATTCTCCAAATTTAAACTTGTGTTCAACGGGATGAGATACTTAAAAATGAACCGGGCTAAATCGCTCTATAGTATATCATTTTAAATATTTTATAAAAGATTTAGAATTTGCAATAATTCTGTTAGCTTCATTTCATTTTTATTTAGGAAATCTAAATCAAATGGGGTAACATGGCTGGATTTTAATTCTTTTTCTGCTGAAAGAATTCGATCGTCACTTTCATTTAACTGTATCAAATTCAAATAATTTAATGGTGTTGGTTTTGAAGGGAATATAAATAAACAGATATTATAAAAATCATTTGTCCAAAATACTGCTGGAAAAAACAAATTGCCTTTAGATACAGCAATTATGTTTAGTAGAAAGCATAGATCCAAATCAATATTATCTTTTTCTGAAAAGAAATTAAAGTTCACAGCTAAAGTGCTGTTTTTTATTTCCGTATTAAAAATATTGTCAATAACATTATATTTTTTAGATTCGCAATAATCAGCATAGATTCTCAGCCAAAATTTCCCCTGAGATAAATCATTTTTAAAAATTTGATATTGTTCGATTATTCCTCCTTCAAGAGAAGGGTTAGATAATTGATTAATTTCTTGGTTTAAATTGCTAACTGCAACATTATTATTAAAATAATTAAATATTACTTCAAATGAGTTTAACTCGTTACTTAAGACTAAAGGTAATAAAAAAAATGGGATCTTATTAAAAGAATTTTTATTTAGAATACTAAAGATTAGAAATGGAAATTCTCTACCGTTTCTATCATTGCTGGGAAAAATTATTCCTGAAATAAAGTTGTCTGTTCCTGTAAAAGGATAGAAGAATTTTATGGGCAAAGAATTCTTGTAGATTAATTTCCAATCATTTTTTAATCTTTGTTTAGCTAGAATTAATCCTTCCTGGAGCCATTTATCGATAACTAAAAGTTCTCTATTTGCAGCATTATATTTTATAAAATCATTAAATGCAGGAATCTTACCAAAGTACCCGCGCCATATGTTTTGATTATTTAATTCTTTCAACAAAAAACCAGA
>CAVUOL010000045.1:0-13981 GCA_963742995.1 uncultured Ignavibacteriales bacterium | reverse complement strand
AGCTTACTGGGAGTGGATTCCAAAGATTAAAGAAGTTGTAAATATACCTGTAATATTAAACGGCAACGTTTTATCAGCCTATGACGTAAAAAGAGCTTTTGAAGAAACAGGAGCTGATGGTGTAATGATTGCAAGAGGCGCAATCGGTAATCCCTGGATATTTAAAAGAAGCCAAAGAACTACTTACAACCGGGTCTATTTCTACTACAATTAATGAAGAAACCAAAATTAATATTTCTCTTCAGCATTTAAGATTAGCAATAAAAATAAAAGGCGAGAGAAGAGCAGTAATCGAACATAGAAAATTTTATTCCGGATATTTGAAAGGGCTTCCAAATGTTTCTAAAGTCAGACAAGCTTTAATGCAGGAAATGGAATATGATTATGTAGAAAAAATCTTACTTAATTATTTAGACGAATTACTGAATTATAAAATGGCAATTTGATGTAAAATTATTCTTGTTCTATTAAACTTAATAAGGTTTTTATATTCATTACATCCTCAAGCTGTTCTTTCCCTTTAGGTGTTTCCAGAATTTTAGGTACGTTTGCCAGCCTTCCATCATTCATGATATTTTTAAAACCTTCATTACCGATAAACCCTTTACCAATATGTTCATGCCTGTCTACTCTGCTTCCCAATTCCTTTTTACTATCATTCATATGGAAACATTTTAATCTTTCCAGACCAATTATATCATCAAATTCTTCCATTGTTTTATTATAAGTTTCAGGTGTTCTTATATCATATCCGGCTGCGAAAATATGTGCTGTATCAATACATACAGACATTCTTTCTTTTTGTTCAATAAGATCTATTATTTTCCTTATATGTTCAAACTTATACCCGACTGCAGAGCCCTGTCCCGCAGTAACTTCTAGCATACTGCTGACCTTAAAGTTTTTAGTTTTATCATGAACTGTATTTAACGATTCAGCTATCAATTTTATTCCCTCTTCTTCACCTGCACCTCCATGAGCACCCGGATGGAAATTTAAATACGGGATTCCAAGCTGTTCACATCTAATCAGTTCATCACGAAAAGCTTCTCTCGACTTTTCCAGAAGTTCTTCACTTAACGAACATAAATTTATTAAATAGGAGTCATGTACAACTGTAGATTTAATTCCAGAAGAAGATAATTTCAATTTAAATTCATTTATGATTGCTTCAGTAAAAGGTTTTGTCTTCCACCTATTATTATTTTTGCTGAAAATCTGTATGGCAGTGAAGTTTAATTTTTCTGCAAGCTCAACTGCATTCGGTACTCCCCCTGATATTGATGTATGGGCTCCAAGTAAATGATCCAATTTATAACTCACAATTATTTATTATAATGGTACAAAAATAAGTTATACAAAATTATATAATAAATTCCATATCTATCCAAAATAATTTTTATTTTTCCTTTAGAGGGGACTTATTTATATCTATCCGGATAAAATCATTATATGGTTATTTAAAACTTTCTTAAATCCCTTTAGGGATTAAATATCTATAGAAATATACAAACCAAAGAAACCAAAGTCCCGGTAGGGACGATATATGATTCTTATTTTGAAAATATTTGAATAAATTGAAAATCTATTGAATCCTAAATTTATTTTTGATTCTTTAATTGTTTTGGGCAGCTATGATTTATTCAACTCTCCTATTATACCTTAAAGCAATTTCCCTTAGCCTATGAGGGAAATCAGTTTGTATTCCCCCAATACCTAACTTTACAAGGCAATTTAATTCTTTCTCCTTATTAACAGTACCCCCAATTAAATAAAATATTTTCGAATCGGAATTTTTCTGATTGTGTTTATATCTTAATTTTACATCGAACCGGATAATTCTTCTGTAAGTAGTCCAATTCGCAATCGTAACCTTCCTTGGTCTGAAAGCAATCGCAAATTGATTTGAATGCTTGATTGCTGTTTTAACCCCGCTGTATTTCCATGGTTTAAGGATTAATCCAAAGTTCGGCTCTTCATCTAAGCTGTAATGAAAATCCGGGAAATTCTCTTTCATAGTTTTCAATACTTCAGGATGGAATGTCTCTATAACTGGTTTAAAACATATATCATATTTGTTTAATAAACTGCAAAGGCTCTTCAAAATTATTACAGCAAGCGGTGCTTCTTCAGGTGGAGTTTTAATATCAAAAAAAACATATTTTAATTCTTTTTTATTTTGCGACCATTTTAAGAATTCATCCAGTGTTGGTTTCTCTGCTCTTGCCGGACTGCTTTCCCCGTTTCGTTTTTTATAATCATAATTTTCCATGAACTCCTGGAGAGTTAGTTCACTAATTGTTTTTCTTAAGGAATTCGTTAAAGCAGGAGGGTGAGGTTTATAAGCAACCCATGGTTCAAATCCTGATTCACGAAGTATCGCTTTCGGCGCGTTTGGATTCCAATCATGCCAAATCACTACTTCATTATCCTTTGTTAAACATAAATCCAGCTCTAATGAATTAGCTCCATCTTTTAATGCAGTTTCATATGATTGTATCGTATTCTCTATCTCTTTCGTCGGTGAACCCCTGTGACCTGTGATTAAAAAAAGTTGATCCTTTTCAATATATTTTTTATTTATTGGACGGCATGTGCTGAAATATTCTGTAATCCATTTCCGTACAAGGCTAAGTTGTTCTATCATATTGATTATAATTTATTAATTGAACTATAAGAAGCAAGTTAAATAATATATACATTCCAAGATAGAATGGTCTAAAGTCAGGTTTTAATATGAATAATTCCGTTAAAAAAACAAAAGACAAAGGTTACAGGAAGACAAACAAAAAGGAGGATTTTTTCACAAGGGTCTATAAAATTGTAGCAAAGATTCCATATGGTAAGGTTGCTACATATGGAGATATTGCAGAAGCATGCGGAATAAGATCTTCTGCCAGAACTGTTGGCTGGGCATTAAACGGAGCAAAGGATTACGGTCTTCCTTGTCATAGAGTCGTAAACAGGTTTGGTGCTTTGACTGGGAGAATGCACTTCGGCAGCCCTGATTTAATGAAAGATCTTTTATTATCGGAAGGTGTGCGATTTGATCAAAATGATTGCGTAATGCTTGAAAAACATTTATGGAAGCCGCGTCGCATTAAGTTGAAATCATCAAAAATAAAATAACTTAATTTTATTGCCAATCTGTGTATCTATTAACCTTTATGGAGGAAACTCCTGTATTAAATGATAAATAAATTTTCTTGGAAGCACTATCAAAATTTGCCGTTCTAAAAAGCCCTGAAGATATCTTATTAAATCCGTTAAAATGTCTGTTTGATAAAACTGTCTCCGATTCTATTTCACATCCTGAACTTTCGGGAACTAAAATTTCAATTGATGAAACACCTGCACTTAAATGTAACTTAATATTCTCATTTTTATCACCCAATTTCACTTTTAGCTTTGCAGCTCCCATACCGATATCTACTTTCTCAACTTTGTATGGAGATAAATCGAGATTTATCCCGGCAGCTCCCATATTAAAATCTAAATTCCAGATAGGAGCCGTATTTAACTTCATTTCCACATCATTAATAAACTTACCATGCTCAAAAGGAAAATGTTTCTCTCTCATAGAAAAGCTAATGTTTGCATTATCATCGTAACTGTCCATGTCAATTAAATAATTGTTTTTATATCCGGCTGTATGTGCCGAGAATAACCCATCCGAAATTCCGTTGATTTCAAAATGTCCCGCACCTGATTCAAAATGAAGGTTGGATTTCTTAACGTTTAAATTAAATGGTTCGAAATAATTTGTAGTATCAACATTACTGTCGCTGTCTACGGTAATTCCCGTAAAAGATCTTCCGTTATTATAATGGATTACATCGAATAAAAAGTTAAAAGATGAGAAGATTGTCAATGCAATTATAATAGCAAGCAGGCCGATAATAAATCCTTTTACAATCTTATTCTCTTTTAAAAATAAGGATAAGCCCCATAAAATAAGTACTAAAGGCCACAGCTTAGCAAGCGTTTCCCAGTCAAAGTATATGTAAGTAAAATTATTTAATAGTATTAATCCCCCTAATGCTATAAAAAATACTCCCCAAAAGATATGGCTGGTTTTCATATTTAATTTCTTTTTGAATTTATTAATAATCCGATTCCGACTGCTACAAGAATTAGAGGAAAATAATCGGAAAAGTGAATTCGAGGTACGAAATTATCCGCTAAAAATATTACACCTAATATAACTAGAATAATTCCCGCAATCGTCGATCTTTTATGTCTCCGTTCATCAAGAGACTTTAGATAATCTGTGCTGGAATATGTTTGTGAAGTTTCGGAACTTGAATTTTCTTTGTTTTCTTCACCCGGTCCCATATTGAATGTCCATGGCTCTTCAGGTACTACAATCCAAAGAATAACATAAGCTAAAATTCCCGTTCCTCCCAGAAATAGTGATACAACAAATATAATTCTGGCCAGTGTAGGATCAATATCGAAATATTCGCCTAATCCTCCTGCTACTCCACCTATCATTTTATCTTTTCTGGAACGATATAATTTCTTATTCATTTTCGTATTCTACCTTTTATCTGTAAATCCGCATCTCTATTCTAGTAAAAAAATTAGGAATCTAACAGTAAAATATTATTGCCGGTAATAAAGTTTGAATTACGGAATCTCCAACTTATAAATGGAATTATTCAAGGTCTTCTATTAAATTACCATTTACCAAGAAGTTGAATACGCTGTGAATACGCAGTGAATACGGTATGAATACGCTATGAAAACGCTTTAAATACAATATGAATACGCTATGGAATCTAATATCTTTAGGGATAGAATGTCAAGAAACCTTAAAAAAGTTTTTAATAAGGGGTAGTTTCACTCTGCTTTATAAATCTGTTATTATTCTGTGAACTATTTTCATTTAGTATTTACTGATTTGTGATTTACTCATATTATCTTGCATTGTAAGAACTTATTTAGTTTTATATTTTTGTACAAAAAATAAACACTTAAACTGTAAAAATATGAAAGTAGCAATTTGTCAAATAAATACTATAATCGGTGATCTGGAATTCAATAAAAAGAAAATTCTTGAAGGTTATCATAATGGAGTAAATGATGGTGTTGATCTTGTAATTTTTCCGGAACTTGCACTTGTAGGGTATCCTCCTTTAGACCTGGTCGAAAAAAAAGAATTCAGAGAAGCAGTTGCATCAGTCGCCAACGAAATTGCAGAAAATACTTCTGAAACCGGATTAATTTTTGGAACTATAACTGAAGATGATGATTTAATTGGAACTAACATTCACAATTCGGCTGTTTTATGTTACAATGGTAAAATCCGGTTCGTTCAACATAAATCGCTGATTCCTAATTATGATGTCTTCGATGAAATGAGATATTTTGATCCGGCTAAAGATATTTTTGTACATGAATTCAAAGGAGAAAAACTGGGAATATCCATCTGTGAAGATATCTGGAATGATGCAGATTACTGGTATAAAAGAAGATATAGCTCAGATCCTGTAAAAACAATTATTGAAAAAGGAGCAACTTTATTAATCAATATTTCCGCAAGTCCGTATTCATATGGAAAAAGAGAACAGAGAAATGAGATGCTTTCGGTTCTTACAAAAAATGAAAATATTCCACTAGTTTATGTCTGCACCGTGGGGGCTCAAACCGAATTAATCTTTGACGGTGCAAGCATGTGTTTCAATAATCAAGGTGAAATGGTATTACTGGGAAAAATCTATGACGAAGATTATTTAATTTTTGAAACTGATAAAAAGTATATGCCATTAAAAAAATCTGAAGGTAGTTTTGAGGAAGAAGTATTATCAGCTCTCATATTCGGAGTAAAAGAATATTGTCAAAAGCTTGGATTCAAAGAAGTAATTCTCGGTTTGAGCGGAGGAATTGATTCGGCTCTTATTGCATATATTGCCGTACAGGCTGTCGGAAAAGAAAATGTACATGTTCTCCTTATGCCTTCTCAGTATTCAACCGAAGGCAGCATTAAAGATGCCCGGAAACTTATTAATAAATTAGACATCTCATATCACTGGATTTCAATTCAGCCTGTTTTTGAAAAAACTCTCGAGGTGCTCGAACCGGACTTCAAAAATATGCCGAAAAATATTACAGAAGAAAATATTCAGGCAAGAATTAGAAGTATATATCTGATGTCTTTTACAAATAAGTTTGGTTATCTCTTACTAACCACAGGAAATAAATCCGAAATGGCTGTCGGATATTGCACACTCTATGGAGATATGAGCGGCGGACTTGCCGTCATTGCAGATGTATATAAAACCGATGTTTATAAAATAGTTAATTATATAAATAGAAAAGAAGAAATAATCCCCAGGGAGATAATTGATAAAGCACCTTCTGCAGAATTAAAACATGAACAAAAAGATGAAGATTCTCTTCCCCCATATCATTTACTCGACAGAATATTAAAAATGTATCTTGAAGACAATATGGAATTGAAAGAAATTTCGGAAATTATCGGCGATGATAATATTGTGAGGGATACATTAAGACTGGTTGATTTAAATGAATTTAAAAGAAAGCAGGCAGCCCCTGCTTTAAGAGTTTCAAAAAAAGCTTTTGGATTTGGCAGAAGGTATCCAATAGTTCAAGGCTGGAGAAAAAATATGCCCCAGCCCGCCATTTAAGATTTAGAGTCTGTATGAATATCATATATTGCCGTTGGATTTAGTGCCTGTGTGAATATCATTAACCAACGGTTTTAACCGTTGGAAAATGAAGTAAAAATGAAACTTCCAACAACCGTTTTAACGGTTTTTCGGTATTTTCACACAGCCTCTTTATCCAACGGGATTTACTTAATAATGAAAAATTTTATCATTAAATAAATAATTTTTATGAAAACTAAATTATCAACTATATTATTTTCGGTTTTAATATTTAACCGGCATAAACTATCCTCAGTTCGGAATTAAAAATAATCTGGTAAAAATTAAAACATTTAAATCATTTGACAAAGTATATCCCGGAAGCGAGATTAAGTTAGCCGTAAAAGCAAAAATCGACAGCTCATGGCATATTAACTCAAATAAACCTTACGATGATTTTCTAATCCCGACAAAATTAATGATTGACAATCAAGACTTTAGTGTTGAAAAAATTATATATCCTAAAGCTCATGATTTAAAGCTCGGTTTTTCAGAAAACCCATTGTCTGTATGGCAGGATAATATCTTAATTGCAAGCCTGATCAAAACCAAAAAAGATTTAATGCCGGGTGAATACCCGTTGATTATTACATTGCAATATCAAGCATGTAATAATGCAACCTGTTTGCCACCAACATCAGTAAAAGATACAATCCAAATTGAGATTGCAGATAATAAAGCGGCAATAAGTGAAATTAACCAGAATATATTTAAGGATATTGACTTAAGTTATTCAACATTAGCAGTAAATAAGGGAAATAATGATTCAATTACTTCCACTTTACAAAGTTCCGGTTTATTACTCGGGTTAATTTTTGTTTTTCTTGGTGGACTTGCATTAAATCTGACTCCTTGTGTATACCCTCTAATTCCTATTACAATAGGTTACTTTGGAGGACAAAGTGAAGGCAGTACTAAAAAACTGTTTATGATGGGTTTAATGTTCTTAATAGGGATGTCAATCACATATTCTGTAATTGGTGTTGTTACATCATTAACTGGTGCTGTGTTCGGCTCACTTCTTCAAAATACCTTTATAATAGTTTTTATTGCGTTAATTTTTGTTCTGCTTTCATTAAGCATGTTCGGTGTATATGAGTTTAAGCTGCCGAATTCATTGGTTGCAAAAGCCGGTGGAGCTAAAGGAGGCTTATACGGTGCCTTCTTTATGGGGTTAACCATGGGGATAGTTGCTGCTCCATGTATTGGGCCTTTTGTTCTTGGATTAGTCACCTATGTTGCTGCTAAAGGAGATCCTCTCTATGGTTTCTTGATGTTTTTCGTACTATCTCTCGGATTAGGTCTCCCTTATTTATTTCTTGCAATATTTTCCGGTAAGATTAAAAAGCTCCCCAGAGCTGGTGAATGGATGGATGGGGTAAAGCATGTCTTCGGTTTTATATTACTAGGAATGGCAATTTATTTCATTGTTCCGGTTTTACCTAAATCATTTTCCGGATATATACTCCCAGTTTATATGATTTTAGCTGCTTTATTTCTTTTGTTTATTGACAAGCTTGCCAATAGTATTAAAATATTCAGAATTTTTAAGATAGCCTTCTCCGTTATATTAATTTTTGTTGCTGTCTATACTTTAATTCCTTCTGAAAAGAAATCTATTGATTGGCTGCATTATTCTAACAATATCGAATTAACCAAGGCAGATAAACCTGTCATAATTGATTTTTATGCCGATTGGTGCATTCCATGCAAAGAGCTTGAAGCATCTACTTTTTCAAGTCCCGATGTTATAAACGCATCCAAAAAATATTTAGCATTTAAAGCTGATATGACCAAATCATTATCACCGGAAGTAGAGTCTTTAAGGAATAAATTTAATATTGTTGGAGTCCCTACAGTTTTAATCCTTAACAAAAAAGGGGATGAAGTTAAAAGAATAACAGGGTATGTCGATGCTAAAGAGTTCTTTCAAATTATTAATACTATAGATTAATATTAAAATTAAGCTGGATTGTGTGATATTAATAGCTTTAGAAAAGATCCTGATTGAAGATTACATATATTAAGTATATATTTCTTCTGCACTTCATGAGGAACACCAGCAACTCCCGTGTTAAACACTTAGATGATTGAATTTGACCCGAAATTTGGAGTATTGTTATTTAACCGAAATTCCTTACCGGAGTGGAAATGAATAATGTTCATATTGCTAAATCTTTAATGAAAATTTATGAAAGGCATCCGCAGTTTTCCGAAGATAAAGTCGGAGAATTGAGCGAAATCTTTAACCATAAATCTTTTCTCAATGCCCCCAAAAGCAAGCAAATGGAGATGATGCTTAAATCTTCCGAAAGTAAATACAAAAGTGAAATTCAATATCCATGGGATCATTACTTCGGGTTTAGTCTCAAACCATTACTTGAAGGTAAAACCGCACTGGATTATGGCTGCTTTACAGGTGGGAGGAGTATTGCCTGGTATGAACAGTATAGTTTGAACAAAATCTTAGGAATCGATATAAATGAAATTTATATCAAAGCATCTAATCATTTTGGAGCCTTACGTGAAGCTGATTTTGATTTCAGACTATATTCGGGCGAAAGAATACCTTTTGAGGATGAATCTATAGATGCAATTTTAGTTTTTGAAGTATTTGAACATGTTCAGGATGTTAAAAAAACTTTAGACGAATGCTATAGAGTTTTGAAAAAAAAAGGAAAATTGTTTTTAGCTTTTCCGGGTTATTTTCACCCTTTGGGACATCATTTGAGTTTAGTTACAATGACTCCATGTATCCACTGGTTTTTCAATGGAGGAACATTGCTGAAAGCATATTCCGAAATTCTTGAAGAACGTGGAGAAAATGCATACTGGTATAAACGCTCATCTCCCAATTTGGAACCATGGGAAAAATGTAATACAATAAATGGTACCACATTCTCTAAATTCAAAAAGATAATTGAGAACAGCAGCTGGAAGGTATATAAAGAAATCCATAAACCTTTAGGTGCTGCGGGAAGGAATATATCGCAAAAACCTCTTGGTAAAATCGGGGCTAAAGCTTTTCTCCCTCTAACCTATATCCCCGGTATACAGGAATTATTTCTTCACAGAGTCTCATTTATACTGCAGAAATAAAAAACCTAGAATCATTTTGCAATTGTATCTATTGCCATTTATTGCCTCAGTCATGGCTTTATCCAACGGTTAGGTTTATCCAAAGGTTAACACCGCACTTTCCAGAGCCCATCTGTATATCATTAACCAATGGATTTATCCATTGGTTTAAGAGGAAAATTAAGCCCTCTCCTAATGCTTTTTATATATTTTCATACAGCCTCTTTCCAGTCCAGTGATTACACGTACCCAAAAACATTAACTCCGGACTTTTGAGCCTGTCAACTCTTTGGAAAATTCCTTTTCTTAATCCAATTATACTGATTAAAAATTGTATAACATTTCAAATCGCAGTCCCACAAAAACCCTACGAAATAGCGTAGGTTTCTGACTGTTTTATAAGTTCTAAGCATCCTTTTTTCAAACAGTATACATTTATACTGATTATTGCATAAAAAGCCCTTCAGAATCGATTTTCATACTTTTTATGTTATATGAATAACGGATATCATCACTTTCTGTTAGCAATGCAGTTCTTCAAAATTCAAAGGCAGAATGGATTAAGATTACTTGCCGGATTTAGAAATAAAATTATACATGTTAAAATTTCCTCACAGAACCTGGTTAATTGATTATCTAAATAAGGCAGCCATAAGGACTTATAATTAGCAGTTTAGCAATTACTTTGATGCACAATACATACATTTCATTAATTCTAATACATCTTCTTGCTCTTTAATTTTTTTAAGATTAACTTCACTCAATAAATTTAGGTTAAAAAAATATTACAACTTTATTAAGTTGATTTTATGGATTTAACATTTCCGAACTTTTAGATTTCTATCCTTCTCAGTCTAATATATTTATTACAATTAATATACAGATTATTAGTTATTTATATGATAAGCTAATTAATCTTTCTTGCCAATTTGGTTCGGAACAATTTAAATAATCTTCTTATGGAAGAAACAAAGCACTGTCCCTTTTGCGATGAAATTATAAAAGCAAATGCAATTAAATGTAAACATTGCGGAAGTTTACTTACAGGTACAGGTGCACCATTAGGCGAAATTACTTCTGAAGCCGAAGTTAAATTGGCACTTTCCGGCAGATTTGAAATTATCGAAGAAATCGGCAGGGGTGGTATGGCTACTGTTTATAAGGGTATACAAAGGAATTTAAACCGCCATATTGCATTAAAAGTAATTCATAAAAATTTAATTCACTATAAAGAATTTCTGGAGAGATTTCATAGGGAAGCCCAGCTTTCAGCTTCTTTAAGTCACCATAATATAGTTACAATTTTCGATGAAGGGTCTGAAAATGGTATTCACTATATAGCCATGGAGTATTTAGATGGGGTTGATCTACACAATATAATTCATGAAAAGGGTAGACTTAGTATTGAAGATTCAATAAATATTATCGCACCGATAGCAGAAGCACTAAATTATGCCCATTCTAAAGGAATTATTCACAGAGATATTAAGAGCAGCAATATCATTATTGCTGCAAACGGTAGACCGGTTCTAACAGATTTTGGGATTGCTCATGCCGCCACTACAACAAAATTAACTCAAAGTGGAATGGTAATCGGTACGCCCGATTATATGAGCCCCGAACAAGCTATCGGAGGTGAGGTAGATGCACAAAGTGATTTATATAGTCTCGGTATTGTTTTATATGAATGTATCACCGGTATTTTGCCCTTCAGAGGAGATACCCCAATTTCAACTATTTACAAAATTATAAATAATGATCTTGAACCGATAAATAAAATAGTTGTTGATGCACCTAAATGGATTGAAACTATAATTAAAAAAGTATTAGCTAAAAATAAAAAACTAAGGTTTAAAAACGGTAATGATTTTAGCAGTGCTCTAAAATCAAGAAAGGAACAAACCGGTAATTTTCAAATAGCACCTGATGATGAAACCATTAAAATTTCGCAGGAAGACTTTGAAAGATTAAATAGAAAATATCACCCTTTGCGGTATCTTAAAAGTTATTCTTTTATGACTTTATCTGCGGCTGTTCTTTTTTCTATAATAGGTTATTTCCTATACTCTCAAGGTTTTTTCCCTTTTAATAAAAGCATAAATAATAACAGCAATTGGAATCTACTTAATGATATAGAAAAAAAGAGGGTAGAATTACTCTTGGAAGAAGGTGACCAGCTGCTGGGAAACAGCAAAATTATTATGCCTCCAAACAGGAATGCAGTAGAAATCTTTAATGAAGCCTTAAAAATTAATCCCGGAAATAAACATGCTGAAACTCAATTAGATAAAATATCTTCGAATATTGCTGATAGTATTAAGCAGTTGATAAACGGAAATAATCTTGATGAGGCAGAGAATTTGTTGGTAACGGTTAAGCAATATTTCCCTTCTAATTCTTTATTCTCAACTACACTGGATAACCGGATTAAGCTTAAGAAACTGGAAATAGAGGCGGCTGACAAGCTGAATAAGGATCCCTTCCAGGCTTTTAATATTTGTGATAATATTAAAAATCTTGATCCAAATAATTCAGTTGCTGCTTCATTATTGCCCAAAATTAAAAATAACTTAATCAATCTAGCCGAAGAAGAATTCAGAGCTGGAAAATATAAGCCTGCATTTAATGATTTCAACAGGATTAAAAATTATTTCGGTGAAGATAATTACTTAAACGATATGTTGGCAAAATGCAGTCAAAAAGTTCAAGAAACAAGTGAAATTAAAATTCCAAATTTGATTGGCCTTACTCTCAAAGAAGCAAATGCTCTGCTCCTTCAAAATGATCTTCAGAGTGGTAATGTATTGGGAATTATATCTTCGGAACAGAGTAAGGGGAAAATTATAAATCAAATACCTGTTCCCGGTACAAAAACTAAAAGTGGAACGAAAGTAAATTTAATAATCGGGAAGTGATATGAACAAGATGACTAAAAAATATTCCCAACGAAACCTGCTCTTGTTTATTTCAGTCCTCTTTATATGTACTTTACCTGCAAATGCTCAAATTTATGAAGTAAGCTATAAGCAGTTGCCTTCAAAACTTTTAGATGGAAATGAACCTGTAAAAATTTGTATTCTTGAATTAGTAGGAGCAAAACATAAATTATATGACGGCTTAATAGAAGATAATGTTATTAAAAATAAATATTTAATCTATCCAACTGATGTTTTGATTGAAAATAAAGCAAGCTTAGGGAATGATCTTGACCCTGACAATAAGGATTTCCTTAAATCACTAAATGAAATATTAGGCGTTGAATATTTATTACATTGGGTAAATCTTTCTGACTCAGGCGACACATATAAATTAACAATTTATTCAACAAAGAATTTTCAAAAGATTTACAATAAGGAACTCTATTCTTCCATAAATTCTAATCCAATACAAGATGTAAAAAAGCTACTAATTGAAAACACTGAACCAATATACAATATAGCCTTAGGAGAGTTGCAGGTTAATTCAAAACCCGCCAATGCAAATTTTAGACTCTATAAAGATACTCTTCTGGTTAAAGAATGGTCGGGAAATGAAAAACAAAAAATTAAAGCTGGAAAATATTCTCTTATTTCAGTTGCTGGTGGATTCCAAAAAAATGTTAAGAATATAGAAGTAGCAGCAGATAAAGCAACAGTTGTTAGTGTTGAAATGGAGCAGGATCTTTCAATGCTTCCCTCGATTTATGCAACTAACGATATGATTTCCCGCATTCGACAACAGATGCAGGGAGATCAAATTAAAATAATTTACGATTTACAATCCGGATCTAATGACTCTTATAACATTGATTTAACTTTAATTGACAAAAACTCAAAGAATGCAGTGAATCTTAAGAATGTAACAGGTGATTTGAAGGATGTGGCTCCTGGTGAAAATAAAACAATTATATGGTCATTTAAAAATGAAACCGGAAGTAATTCCGGTCTGCAAAATTATGAAATCGATATTTCTGCCGTTAAATCCGGAGGAATATCATGGTATATGTATGCAGGAGGCGGAGCTCTTTTATTAGGAGGAGCCGCAGCTTTGCTGCTGAAAGGCTCTTCTGCAGCTTCGCCGGCACAAACAACTAGGACTAAAATTGGAACACCTCCTCCGAGACCAACCGGTAACTGATTTTTGAAGGTTGGGATACAATTGTAAAAGGTGAAATATCCTAAGACAAAATTGCAATTATATAACTGAAAATTATTGTCATTTCTTTCTTTAATATAATTTAAGTAAATCTTTAG
>CAVUOL010000044.1:0-50225 GCA_963742995.1 uncultured Ignavibacteriales bacterium | reverse complement strand
AAGTTTTCTTAACCATATTGAAAATAAGAGCATATTAATCAAAAGTGGCAACATTACGAGACATAAAGCGAAGAATAAAAGGTGTTCAAAATACCCAGCAGATTACAAAAGCTATGAAAATGGTCGCGGCTGCTAAATTGAGAAGAGCACAGGAAAAAATCATCAGTGCTAGGCCTTATGCTCGTAAAATTTCAGAACTTCTTTATGATCTTATAACCGAAGAAGATTTTAGTAATCCATTTATTGCCCAAAGAGAAATTAAAAATGTTGCTGTTGTAATTGTTACAGCTGATAGAGGTCTTTGCGGAGCATTCAATTCGAACATTATAAAAGAAGCAGTGGGCTTTGCTGATAAATTACCTGCTAATGTCACTCCCAGTATATTTTGTATTGGTAAAAAAGGTTTTGATTTTTTTAATAGAAGAGATTATGCAATTATTAATAAAAGGATTGGTCTATTTTCAAAACTAGAATACTCATTTTCATTAAATATAACGGAAGAATTAATCAGATTATATTTAAACTATACTTTCGATCAAATATTTATTATATATAATGAATTCAAATCTATTATTCAGCAGAAAATAGTAATTGAGCAGTTTCTTCCTATTCCGATTAAAAAAGGCAATAAAGAAGAAAAGAAAAATGAACCATACTTTATATTTGAACCGGATCAGCAATCAATATTTAACTATTTGTTGCCAAAGCATTTGAAAGCTCAAATGTGGCGGATTTTACTGGAATCAAATGCAGCTGAATTTGGTGCTAGAATGACAGCTATGGATAATGCAACAACTAATGCGAAAGAATTAATAAGGACTTTACAGCTCAAATATAACAAGGAAAGACAAGCTGCAATTACAAAAGAGATCCTGGAAATCGTTTCTGGGGCTAACGCACTTAAGGCGAGCTAATCCTTTTATTTTTCCCCGATAAATTATAAATTTATTTTATATGTTTGAAGAATTATCGTTAAAATTAGATTCAACCCTTAAAAAGGTTAGCGGTCAGGGAAAAATATCAGAAAAGAATATTTCTGATACGCTGAGAGAAATTAGAAGAGTTCTTCTTGATGCCGATGTTAACTATAAAGTCGCTAAAGATTTTATTGATCATGTCTCATCACGGGCATTAGGTAAAGATGTAATTGCTTCCATTTCTCCAGGTCAGTTAATAACCAAAATCCTTTATGATGAGTTAGTAACTCTTTTAGGCGGTATTCAAACTGAAATTAAGATTAATGGATCAGGGATCACAGTTATCCTGGTTGTCGGCTTACAGGGTTCGGGAAAAACTACATTTTGCGGTAAATTAGCAAAAAGGCTTAAAGAAAATGGACGAAAAGTACTCCTTGTTGCAGCTGATATTTATCGTCCTGCAGCTATTGAACAATTAAAATTGCTTGGCGGCCAGGTTAATACTCCTGTGTTTTCCTTAGATGAAAGAGATGCCAGAAAGGTTGTGACTGAATCTCTTCAGTTTGCTAAAGAAGGAAATTTTAATACAGTGATTATTGATACAGCAGGTCGTCTTCATGTAGATGAAGCGATGATGGCTGAAGTTTCAGATATTAAAACGATTGTAAACCCCACTGAAACTTTATTTGTTGTAGATTCTATGACAGGACAGGACGCTGTTAACTCTGCTAAAGCATTTAATGAAATGGTTAATTACGATGGTATTGTTCTCACAAAATTAGATGGCGATGCTAGAGGGGGGGCTGCTTTATCAATTAGAACTGTTGTTGGTAAACCGATTAAATTTATTAGTAACGGTGAGAAATTAAAAGACCTTGAATCTTTTTTCCCGGATAGGCTGGCTTCCAGAATTTTAGGTAAAGGAGATATAATTTCTCTCGTAGAAAAAGCTCAGGAAAACTTTGATGAACGGGAAGCTAAAAGATTAGAAGAAAAATTAAGGAAAAATAAATTTGATTTTGATGATTTTCTTAAGCAAATTAAAGTTATTAAGAAAATGGGTTCTCTAACTTCGTTGTTAGGAATGATCCCAGGGATTAATTCTCAAATTAAGAATGCCCAAGTCGATGATAATGCATTGATTAAAGTAGAAGCAATTATTAACTCAATGACATTGCAAGAGAGAACAACGCCTAAAGTTTTAAATGGGAATCGTCGTAAAAGAATAGCTCGTGGAAGCGGGACATCAATTCAAGATGTAAACCGTTTAATTAAGCAATTTGGAGAAATGCAAAAAATGATGGGAAAGCTGAGCAGGAAAGGTTTCAGTAACTCAGTATTAAATAATATGCCTGTAAACAGGTAATTTTAAGTTTAAAAATGAATTAGAAAGAATAACGGAGGTTAAACAATTTGGCTGTAAAGTTAAGATTAAGAAGAATGGGTAAGAAAAAACAACCTATTTATAAAGTTGTAGCCGCAGATTCCAGATCACCTAGAGATGGAAAATTTCTTGAAGCTGTTGGATTATATAATCCGCTTACCAATCCCCATACAATTGAATTGAAGGAAGACAGAGTATTCTATTGGTTAAAAAACGGTGCTCAGCCAACTGATACTGTTAAAAGCCTTTTAAGACAAAAAGGTTTAATATTAAAAAATGAACTTTCAAAGAAAGGATTTTCTGAAGAAAAGATTCAAGAAGAAATGGATAAATGGGAGAAGCTGAAAGAAGCATCAGGTAATAAGAGTAAGGGCACTAAGAAAAAAGAAACAGAAAAATCTGAAATAAAATCCAAAGTGGAAACGGAAGTCCCAACTCAAATTGAGAATACTAATACTGAAAATATTTCACAAGAAGAGCCAGGTAAAATTATTATTGACAATGGTACAGCAGAAGTAAAGGGCGCTGCTTCTGATGAGAATGCTTCAGATAAAGAATAAGATTACAGATTATTGTTTATTTAGGCAATTCTTCTGTACTTTTCATAAAGCTCCCGTGCTCTAAATAGGAGGCTTGTTCCCATGAAAGAATTCATTGAATTCATCGCAAAGCATTTAGTTGATCATCCCGATAACGTGGTAATTGAAGAAAAAATGCCTGAAGAAAATAAGGTTATTCTTTCATTAAAAGTTCAGGCGGATGATGTAGGGAAAGTAATTGGCAAACAGGGTAAAACTGCCCAAGCTATGCGGACCCTTCTCACAGCCATAGCTGCTAAGGATGGTAAGCGGGCAATATTGGAAATCTTAGATTAATTTACCTTGTGGCGGAATATTTTCTTATTGCTAAAATCCAATCTGCTTATGGTAAAGAGGGATTTGTCAGAATTTTTTCCTATTCTGATTTCCCTGAACGGTTTTATGATTTGCATAAAGTTTATATAGATTTCTTTGGCGATAAAAAAGAATTTTATATAGAAAAAGTTGAAAAGAGAAAGGATTCTTTCATTATAAAATTTAAGAATTTTAGTGAAGAAAACGATCTTGAAGTATTAATAGGAAAAGAAATTTTTGTTGATGAAAAAGGTTTGGTTAAACTTCCTTCTCAACAATACTTTATTCATGATATTATTGACAGTTTAGTATTCCAGAATAATACTTTGATTGGGAAAATCAAAGATGTTCTCTCTTTTCCGGCAAATGATGTTTATATAATTGATTCGAACGGGAAGGAAATTTTAATACCTGCTATTAAAGAGTTCATTGAAAAATTTGAAATTTCAGAAAAAAAGCTTATTCTTAAAAAGGATGTTGACATAAGCGGCAATGAGGATTGATGTTATAACTGCTGTCCCGGATTTATTATTTAGCCCTTTGAATTCAAGTATAATTAAAAGAGCGCAAGATAAGAAGAAGATTGAAATTCATATTCATAATCTTAGAGATTATGCTTTTAATAAACATAAACAAATAGATGACAGGCCTTTTGGCGGCGGACCAGGAATGGTCTTAAAACCGGAACCGTTCTTTGAATGTATTGAGAAATTAAAGCAGGAGAGAGAATATGAGCATGTTATCTTTACTTCTCCAAAAGGGAAGATTTTTAGCCAAAAGCTCGCTAATAGCCTTTCTCTTTGCAAAAATCTACTTTTGATTGCTGGTCATTATAAAGAAATTGATGACAGGGTTAGACAAAGTTTTGCTACAGATGAAATTTCAATCGGAAATTTTATTTTAACCGGAGGTGAATTACCTGCATTAATGATTATTGATGCAATTGTTCGATTAATACCGGGAGTTCTTAATGATAGTGAATCCGCTCTGAATGATTCTTTTCAGGATGGAGATATAGTTGAAGCCCCTTATTATACTAGACCGGCTGAATATAGAGGAATGAAAGTCCCGGAAGTTCTTTTATCCGGAAATGACAAAGAAATAAAAAAATGGAAAGAAGAACAATCAAAAGAACAAACTAAAAAATGGAAAAAATATAATTCTTAAATTATACATATATTATTCTATAATAAAAGCAATTAATATGCATGATTAAATTTTGAAATGACGATTTTATAATTATATTGATTAAATATTGGAGAAAAAAATGGTTAACATAAAAAATATATTACCGGATCAATTTAAAACAGATATACCAGGCTTTAACCCTGGTGATCATATTAAAGTACATGTGAGGGTTATTGAAGGAGATAAGGAAAGAATACAGCCTTTTGAAGGGGATGTAATCAGCGTAAGAGGTTCTGGGTTAACTAAAACCTTTACAGTTAGAAAAATTTCAAGTGGAGTAGGCGTTGAAAGAATCTTTCCGTTTAATTCTCCTAAAATTGCTAAGCTTGAACTTTTAAAAGAAGGAAATGTAAGAAGAGCAAAACTTTATTACTTACGCAAACTTTCAGGAAAAGCAGCAAGAATTAAAACAAAAAGTTAATAGTAATATCCTATTGTTTTTGAAAGAGCGTTTTTGCGCTCTTTTTTTATTTTAAAAATATAAAATTGATTATCTTTTTTAAATAAGACAAAAATGAAAGCTCAAAAGAAAAAGAATAAAATTAAAAGAAAGAAAAAGAGAATCCCGGTTCCTCAAAAACCCCCTAAAGTTGAAAAGAAAAAAAAATCATATAACCGTATTAAAGAAAAAGATAAGAGTAAAAAAATAATAAAGGAAAATGAGTGACTGGTATGGTTGACGTTTCAATTATTATTTCATTTTATAATAAGATAGATTATCTAAAATTAATCTTAGCCGGGTTTGAGAGACAGACTTTTAAATCTTTTGAAATAATTATTGCCGATGATGGTTCCGGTCAAAAAGTTATTAATGAAATTGAACAGTTTTCAAGAAAAATATCATATAAATTAAGTCACGTTTGGCAGGACGATAAAGGATTTCGAAAAAATAAAATTTTAAATAAATGCGTTACGATTTCAAGTAGTGATTATATTATATTTATTGATGGTGACTGCATTCCTCATTCTGAATTTGTTAATGAGCATTTTATAAATCGAAGAAAACAATTTTGTCTTACAGGAAGGCGTGTTAATCTTTCAAAAAAGTATACTGCCTTACTTACCGCTGAAAATGTCAAAGAAGGGTTGATAGAAAAAGAAACAATAAAAATAATTATTGATGGTATTTTGGGAGAATCTTTCGATGTAGAAAAAGGTTTTTATTTCAAAAAAGAATTTCTTAGAAAATATTTCAATAAGAAGAATAGAGGATTGCTTGGCTGCAATTTTTCAATTCATAAGGAGGATATTTTAAAAGTTAATGGATTTGATGAAAGATATGAAGCGCCTTCTATAGGTGAAGATACGGATGTCCAGTTCCGGTTGGAACAAATAGGTATCAGGATTAAATCATTAAATAATATTGCAGTCCAATATCATTTGTATCATAAGCTGCAGGAAAGACCTCAAAAAAATCTAGAACTATTTAACCGTATAAAAAACAGTGGAGAATACTTCACGCCTTACGGGATAAGCAAAAGTATCTAAAATATCTAATTCAACCAAGAATTTTATATAAAATAAGGTAATTGTAGCTTAAGTCCTTAAATAAATAAAGTTTAAGCCTTAAATATTTAAATTAATTTAATAATTTATCTTGATTTAATAATTTTGCAACTTTATATTTGAACCTAATAAAATAAAGTCCCTTATAAAACGAGGATATTTATGCTTGATGATTTAGATATTAAAATACTAAATATATTACAACAGAGAGGTCGAACTAAAAGAAATGAATTAGCCGAAGTCGTTGGTTTATCAATTCCTTCAATAAGTGACAGATTACATAAACTTGAAGAAAGAGGTGTGATAGAGGGATATTATACCAAGTTAAATAAAAAGGCCTTTGGTTATGATATAATGGTTTATATACTTGTTATGATGGAATCGTCAAAACATTATAAAGGATTACTCACAAGAGTTGAAAAAATACCGCAAATTGTCGAATGTCATTCTGTTTTGGGTGAAGGCTCCCATCTGTTAAAGGCAGTAGTAAAAAATAGTGAGGCCTTAGAAAAATTATTGGGTGATATTCAATCATGGCCAGGTGTTATGTCAACTAAAACCACTTTTGTACTTTCAACTATAAAGGAAACAACGGTCATAGATATTTAATTATTTCACTAATTTAAAAAGGAAATAGTAATGGCAAAAACAACATCTCCATCCGCAGTTGAACAGGTATTAAAATTTGTTCAATCAAACAAGATTAAATTTATTGATTTAAAATTTATGGATTTTCCAGGTCAATGGCAGCATTTTACTGTACCTTCTACCCAATTGGACAAAGGATCGTTTGAAGATGGTTTCGGATTTGACGGTTCATCAATTCGTGGATGGAAAAGTATAAATGAGTCCGATATGCTTATTATTCCTGATTCAAGTACAATGTTTGTTGATCCCTTTATTGATCAGCCTACAGTAAGTTTAATCTGTGATGTTTATGAACCGGCAACCAAGGAAAAATATTCCAGATGTCCCAGAAATATTGCTCAAAAAGCAGCAGCATATTTGAACTCAACTGGTATTGCCGATACAGCCTATTTTGGTCCGGAAGCCGAGTTCTTCGTTTTCGATGATGTGAGATTTGATTCGCAGCCAAATAGTAGTTTCTACTATGTTGATTCCATTGAAGGAAAATGGAATAGCGGAAGAGAAGAAACACCCAATTTAGGTTATAAGCCAAGATATAAAGAAGGATATTTTCCGGTTCCGCCGACTGATTCTTTAATGAATTTAAGAAATGAAATGGTTTCAAATTTAATTGCAGCAGGAGTTGATGTTGAAGCACAGCATCATGAAGTTGCGAGCGGTGGACAATGTGAAATTGATTTACGGTTCCAGCCTATTCTTAAAGCATCGGATCAACTTTTGCTTTTTAAATATATTGTTAAAAATACTGCTAAAAAGAATAATCGCTCCGTAACATATATGCCAAAACCAATATTTGGCGATAATGGCAGCGGTATGCATGTTCATACAAGTTTATGGAAAGGTGGAAAACCTTTATTCGCAGGTTCAGGATATGCAGGGTTAAGTGAACTTGCACTTTACTTTATCGGTGGACTTTTAAAACATGCAAACTCTCTTCTTGCATTTACAAATCCTACTACCAACTCTTATAAAAGATTAGTGCCCGGTTTTGAAGCACCCGTAAACCTTGCCTATTCACAAAGAAACAGAAGTGCTTCGATAAGAATCCCAATGTATTCTGCGAGCCCTAAAGCAAAACGCGTTGAATTCAGATGTCCTGATCCATCATGTAACCCATACTTAGCTTTCTCTGCAATGCTGATGGCAGGATTAGATGGTATTATTAATAGAATTGATCCGGGTGATCCGTTAGATAAAGATATTTATGATATGAAACCGGAAGAATTAGTCAATGTTCCTTCAACTCCCGGCAGTTTAAACGAGGCTTTAAAAGAATTTATCAGAAGATCATGAATATTTATTAAAAGGTGATGTATTTACTGAGGATGTTATTGAAACTTGGATAAAGTATAAAATTGATAAGGAAATCAAACCAATGTCTTTACAACCCCATCCTTTTGAATTTACTATGTATTATGATGTGTAGATAATTCATATTTTAGATAAACCGATACTACCCTCCAGAGGATAGTATCGGTTCTTGTTACTCAACAAAAATAAATATATAGAAAAAGTAAGGTGGAAGTTAATTCTTAATATCAATTCTGATTAAAACCATATGTTTAAGTTGAAAAGTTTCTATATTTTTTAAGCCCGCTTTTTGAATTAATTCCGAAATTCTTTCTAAATTTAATCTATGCTCTATAGGAGGTCCAATTTCTTCGCTTATATAAGGCCATTCTAAAATTACAATCCTATGCTTTGCAACTCTCTTTGCCTCTTGAATGACTTTCAAATTATTATCAGCTTCATGTAGAATGTGTCCTAAAAATACTAAATCAAAAAACTGGTCATGATATGGGATAGATTCAGCAGGAGCAAGTAAAAATTCTCCTTCCGGAACATATACTTTAACAGCTTCAATCATTTCATGATTTATGTCAATTCCGTATATCTTCAATCCATTTAAAGCGAAAGCTTCGGCAAACAGTCCGCTCCCTGTTCCAACATCCAAAACATTGTTTAGATTGATATTATCCAGGGATATCTCAATTACCTTATTAACTTCTATTAGTTTTATTCTCTCCGAAGAACGAAGATTAGTAATTTTTTGGCTATAAATACGTTCATTCATAATAAGGCTTTTCAAATGAGTTAAATATTTCGAATAAATTAGTGATTTGAAATTTTCATGATATAATATTGATACTATATTCAAAATAAATTAGAGCCAGTATGGAGCAACGGCATCCATTAATCTTTGAATCAATTCACGATTATGTTTAACGATTTCTACTCTTCTAGGTATAGATTGATAAGGATGTACCGGATCATGTAAAAAAGCAGGTATCTCTTTATTGATTTTTTTTTGCCAATATATCCTCCATTCTTCAGGAAGATTTTCCGGTATTTCGATATCAAAGAGAATCAGATAAAGTAATATCCAAATTCGCGGAGTGGCTTCAATCGAATAACCTCCGCCTAAAGTAAACAGCACTTTACCTCTGCAGTATTGATCAGCTAAATCAAGCACAAGTCTATATATATTTTCAAAATCTTGCGTAGTTAACATAAGATCTGCTAATGGATCAGAAAAATGTGCATCAGCACCACTTTGGACAACAAGAACGTCCGGTTTAAACCATTTTAATGCGGGAACCACAATACCTTTAATAATTTCCAGATAAGAATCACCTTCAGTAAAAGGCTCTAGCGGTACATTTAATTTTAAAGACCGCCCCATACTACTTCCCAATTCATGCAGCCATCCTGTTCCAGGGAATATATATTCTCCTGATTCATGAAGAGATATAGTCATCACATTTTCATCAGAATAAAACATTTCTTGCACACCGTCTCCATGATGAACATCAAGATCAAGATAAGCTACATGCAAATTCGCATTAACTAATACCTTAATAGCTAATGCAAGGTCGTTATATAAACAAAACCCGGAAGCCAGATTTCGGTGAGCATGATGGAATCCTCCACCCATCTGTAAAACTTTTTTTGCTTTATTTTCGACAAGAAGTTTAGCTCCTAAAACCGTCCCTCCTGTCTGTAAGCGAGCGCCTTCAGCCATTCCTTTAACAATAGGATTATCTAAATTACCCAATCCATAATCTTCAGCTTCTTTTATGTTTTCTCCGCAGCTGACAGCTTCGACTATATTTATATATGATCTGTTATGAATAACTTCCAGATCATCAGGAGATACAGGCTGCGGCTGCAATGGTTCTTTCAAACAATTTTTTCGTTTTAAAAAATCAAGTACCATCTCAGCTCTCACCGGATTAAAAGGATGTCCGATGCCTAAATCATATTTCTTGTAATCAGGATGATAAATTATTTGACACATGATATTTGAACAGGCCAAATTACTTCAAAGCCGGCATTGCAAATAGCCTCTGCAAGGATTTTCATTTCAATTGTGCCCACCCTTAAAACCAATCGAATCGTATTATCTTTTTCAGGATAAGTTAGAATAGAATGAATGTTAACTTTACGTTCTGCTAAAAGTGAAGCTAACCTTGCAAGTTCTCCGGAACGATTTGACAACCGTACATCTAAACGTCCTGAAGGCCGATGAACCCCAGTTAATAAAAGAAGAGCATCCAGCATATCTGTTATTGTTACTATTCCTACAAGTTGCATCTCTTCTACTACTGGAAGACAGCCAATTCTTAATTCTCTCATGAGCTCGGCGGCAGATTCGATTGGATCCGATGGATGTGTAGTTTTAACGGGATGGCTCATGATATTTTTAACTGCGGCTTCAGGTTCAAACGGATGTTTTGCAAGTCTGCTCGTTGATAATCGCAGATCTCTATCAGTCACTATCCCGACTAATTTTTCATTTTCAACTACAGGAAGGTGGCGAATATTTCCCTTTAGCATTATACTATAAGCATCATTTAATTTTGTATCCGGTGAGATTGAAGTGAGTGTGGATTTCATAATCTCTTTAATAATCATTTTCCCTCACTTTGTATATAAAATTCATAATAAGGAAAATTTATTTTTCTTTAGACTCTTTAAAAATCAAAAACAAAAAATATTAAGATCTTTTCAAATAATATAAATAACAGCTAATAAGAAGGTCTTTCAACTCCGCCGGATTTTACTGAAATAGAAATATTCGGAATCAATAAAGGTATGCTGTCTTTAATTGCCTGCACATCAAGATTCCAAAGCCACGGGATTTCTTCAATCATTTGAGAAAGCCTTCCTAAAACTTGACCAATTCCGCTTTCTTTATCAATATGCAGCTCTCTCATAATTTCCTCAAGATCCCTGTCTGTTAGAGGAGTTATTCTTAAAATAGTTCCGGAGTTCTGTAACTTAACTTCAAGAAGTGGTCCAAATAAAGGGTCAGGTTTTATTTTTATCTTACATATATTAGAACCTAGCGAATTGACATCAATAGTTTGTATTCCAAAATATTTTAAAAGTTCTTCAGCAAGCCCTTTTTCTAAATGAATAATCTGTTGTTTAGAAGATGATTCTTTTGATAAGACTGTATGGATTAATCGACGGGCTTCATCGGCTCTCACATCTTGATACCAAATAAGTTTTCCCAAAGGTTGTTTACGAAAATCTACATAACGAACAATTCTTCCTAATGCATTAACAGCTAATTCGGGAAAACGAAATGTGGGAAAGGTTCTTTTGTTATTTTTATTCCTATTATTTTCTACCGGAGAAATTGTACCTGTCGCTCCCATAAGGCATAGTAGAACAGGTTTCTTAATATTTGTTTTTTCTTCTGCCTGATTAACTCCTGACCGAATTGCCGCAGCTACCGGTTCAATACTGCAGTCTCCCACGCATGCAAAACCAATTAAAAGGGTATCAACTTTATCATCTAATAGCGAATCCATAACGGTTGCTTCATAACGTTCCGGAGAGGTGAAAGCACCTAAATCAACAACGCCAGGTCCGTCAATAATTAAATCATTCATTTCACAAGCATCCGCAAATAATGTAGCCATACCGGAAGAATTAGCAATAATACTAACTCGATTTCCTCGCGGTAGAGGCTGATTGGATAAAACTACTGCAACATCAAAAATATCTTCTAATGAAGGTGCAAGTATAATCCCTGTTTGTTGAAATAATGCTTCAACTTCCAAATTACCAACAGTTTGAGTTCCGCTTTTTGCTTCTACCGTTCTTCTTCCTGCCATACTTCTTGCGCCTTTAACACATAAAATCGGTTTTTTATAAGTCATTCTACGGGCGATTCTGACAAAGCGTCTTGGATTACCGAAGGTCTCAAGATATAGAATGGCTACTTTTGTATTTTGATCTTCTTCCCAATACTGAAGTAAATCATTGCCTGATACATCTGCCCTATTACCAGCTGATACAAAACTTGTAAACCCTACACCTTTTTCTCTTGCATAATCAAGTATAACCAGACCCAAAGCAGCGGAATGAGAAAAAAATCCTGTTTGACCCGGAGACATAATTTTAGGAGCTAGACTAGCATTCAATCTAACTTCAGGATCAGTATTCATTAATCCTAAGCAGCTAGGTCCTAAAAGTCTCGCTCCATGAGCCCGTACTAAATCTACAAGTTTTTTTTGTCTATTGATTCCTTCCGGGCCCGCATCTGCAAAACCAGCAGAAACAACAACAAACCCTTTAACTCCTGTTTGAATTAATTCTTCAACTACAGCAAAAACTTTTTCGGCAGGTACAGCTATAACAGCAAGATCAACAGATTCCGGAAGCTCTTTTGCTGAGGAATAAGCTTTAATTCCATTTACAGAAACTGCTTGCGGATTTATCGGATAGACCGTTCCATTAAAATTTGCCGCCAGAACATTTCTAAAGATCATATTTCCAATTGATGAAGAATCTCTTGAAGCACCAACCACTGCAATAGCTTTTGGCCGAAGTAACGGAACAAGCGAGTTTGCAACAGCTATTTTTTCACGTAAATCCGCTTTTTCCCATAAAGCAGCAGCACCATCAACAGGTAATTCAAAATGAACAGTATCTGAACTCCAGACTCTGTGCTTTTCAAAGCCTGAACTTTTAAATACATTCATCATGGGTTGATTATCAGGAAGGACTTCTGCTTCAAGTTCGATAAAACCATTAGCAGCTGCCAGACCTGCAAGGCGTTCCAATAAAAGAGTACTAATTCCTCTTCCCTGATATTCATCTTCAATTAGGAATGCGACTTCTGCTGTGCTGCCGTTTCCAGTTGCTATATAATTTCCCAAACCGATAACTCTTGTATCACTATCTTCCCCTGTAATAGCAAGAATGCATCCGGATTGTGTAAAATCACCGCTGCAAAGCTCCTGAATAATTTTCTTCGGTATTTCAGATACCGATGCCATAAAACGCATTCTCAAACTTTCTTGAGATATACGTTTCACAAAAGATTCTACTAAAGGTATATCATTGGTAGAAGCGGGCTTAAAAAGAATCCCCTGTCCATTCTTCAATAAGACGTGCTCGTTATAATCAAGTCCTTCCGGAATAATTCGAAACATGGTTTAATAATTTCATTAATATAATAATTATATATAAAAAAAAGGAGGTTCTAAACAAGTAAAAGAACCTCCTCTTGAAGAAAAAGGGGTATTATGCCATATTTTTGATCTCTTCAACAACCTGTGGATTTGCCAGAGTTGTTATGTCTCCAACATCTTGTTTGTTAGCAACAGCGGATAATATTCTTCTCATAATTTTTCCGGAACGAGTTTTGGGCATATCAGAAACAATCCATACCTTACCAGGTTTGGCTATAGGACCAATCTCACTTGCCAATGTATCTGTTACCTTCTTTTCGATTTCTTTACTAGGTTTAATACCCGGTTTAAGAGAAATAAAAATGTGAGGAACTTTTCCCTTAATCGGATCTGCAACCGGAACAACAGCAGCTTCTCCAACTTCTTGGCACATTAGCGCAGCTGATTCAAGTTCCTTTGTACCCAGCCGATGACCGGCAACATTAATAACATCATCTATTCGTCCTAGTATTCTAAAGTAACCATCTGGTGCTTCTACTGCACCATCACCGGCAAAATAAGGCCAATCCTTCCAATTTTTACTTTCAGGATCTTTATTATACCGCTGAAAATATTGTTTTACAAATCTATTATCATCTCCCCAGATTGTCATCATTAAACCTGGCCAGGGATTTTGGATACAAATGTTTCCGGCTTTTCCACTGCCTGCTGGAAGCGGTTTTCCTTCATCATCAAATATTATAGGATGAATCCCAGGCACACCTGGTCCGGCACTTCCGGGTTTCATTTTATGTACTCCGGGTATTGTTGAACATAAGAATCCGCCTGTTTCAGTCTGCCACCAGGTATCTACAATTACAGCTTCTTTTTTTCCTACTACATTATAATACCATCTCCAAACTTCCGGTTCAATTGGCTCTCCTACTGTCGTCATATGTTTGAAATGATAATTATATTTAGCTGGTTCATCGGGACCAACCCTGCGTAAAGCTCGAATCGCTGTAGGTGAAGTATGAAATATATTTACATCCAGCTCTTCAGCTATACGCCATGGTCTGCCTGCATCAGGATAAGTTGGAACACCTTCATAAATTACAGATGAAGCAGCTAAGGCAAGAGGGCCATAAATAATGTATGAATGCCCCGTAATCCATCCTATATCTGCCATGCACCAATATACATCTTCGGGATGAATGTCTTGAATGTATTTTGATGTCCCT
This sequence comes from uncultured Ignavibacteriales bacterium, assembly GCA_963742995.1. GTDB lineage: Bacteria > Bacteroidota > Ignavibacteria > Ignavibacteriales > Ignavibacteriaceae > CAVQBP01. The sequence goes on along the minus strand of CAVUOL010000044.1, from coordinate 36,041 downwards.
GTTACGTAAGACATATAACCGCCGGTAGAATGCTGAGCGCCTTTTGGCCTGCCTGTTGAACCGGAAGTATACATAATAAACAGAACACCTTCGGAAGGCATTTTTTCCGGTTCAACCTTTGCGTGATAATATTTTTTAATAACATCATTAACTATAAAATCACGCCCATCAATAAGGGGAGTTTTTGCAGAATATTTGCCAGGATGACGCTGCCAAATAAGAACTTTCTCTATTTTCTGTCCTTCTTTTAAAGCTGTATCATATGCGATATCGGCTTTCTCCTTATGATCAAGCAGCTCACCGCTTCTATAATAAGAATCTGCTGTAATAAGAACTTTACTCTTTGCATCCGCAACTCTTTCTCCGCATGCTTTTCCGGAAAAACCTGAAAATACCTGAGAATGAATCACACCTATGCGCGCGCAGGCAAGCATCGTTATTGCAATTTCGGGTATCATAGGCATATGTAGCGTTACCGTATCACCGGCTTTTAATCCGCAAAAATCTTTTAGCAAAGCGGCAAACTCATTTACTTTTATATAAAGTTCCTGAAAGGTAATATGCTGTATAGGATCATTTTCTAATTCCGGAACAAAATGTAAAGCAGTTTTATTTTTATACTTTGGTAAATGCCGATCTATGCAGTTATAACATGCGTTAAGTTTACCACCTACAAACCATTTATAAAAAGGGGGGTTACTGGAATCCAAAATTTTAGAATAAGGTTGATACCAATCAAGCAAATCGGAATATTCTTTAAAGCATTCAGGAAAATTCTCCATACTGAATCGCTCCAATACCTTATCATCTTTAATGTTTGCCTGTTCTGTGAATTTTTCGTTCGGTTCAAAATAATTTTCTTCTTTCCAGTGTACAGCAATTTGAGATTCGGAAACTTCGCTATCAGGATTCTTAATATCCATAAGGTTACTCCTATTTTGTTTAGTTATACAATTTTTGGTTGACCAACTGTAAGAACGATTTTACCGTAAGTTTCGTTAAGAATTTGTGCAAATGCTAAATAGATAGCAGAAAAGCCGCAGACAAGTCCTTCCCATCCTGCTATTTTATGTATAACTGCACTTCCTGTAGCATCACCAAGTGCCAATAGCCAGAATAGTATAAATAAAGTGAAGAAAACTACCTGCAGTGCTTTATTATGCTTTAAAGTAGCAATCCACATGAAAAATGTAAAGAGCCCCCACATAAATAAATATGCTACCATTCCACCTTCCGAGGCGGCATTAAACCAGCTCCATTTAGGCATAAGAATTAGAAATACAAGAGTTTCCCAGAACAAACCATAAGACATAAATGCTGTTAAACCGAATGTATTTCCTTTTTTCCATTCCATCCAGCCGGCGAAAATTTGAGCCATTCCACCATAGAACAACCCCATAGCTAAAATCATACTTCCCAAACTAAAAATACCAGCATTGGCGAGATTAAGGAGTACAGTAGTCATACCAAATCCTAATAATCCAAGCGGGGCAGGATTAGCAGTGGTATCGACAATTTTTGTACTTTCTGGCATATGACCTCCTATTATGATTAGATATTGAATTAATAAAAATGTATGGTAAGCCATACAGAATTCTGTACATATGTAAGAATATTCCATTTTTGAATAAATTACGAATTATAATTATAAAATGTTTAAATAATTTCAATATCGATCCCAATTAAAGGCTTCGTTTATCATACTGTTTTTATCAACAAAAGAAACTGCCGGAACTGTGAAATAAAAATTAGTGCGGAATATTGTATTAAGTATAAATTCCTTCGATATAGATTTCGATATAAGTTGATTATATTCGCAAAAATATTATTAAAAGCATAATTCATTAATCACATGTTATATGTATTAGAAGTATTCGAAATAGATTTCCCCGTATTGCATCGAAATTCTTAATGAACCAAAAATCGTGCACTGCATCCATGATAATGTATCCGACAAAAGCCCAGATTTTTAATTCTTTTATCAACAATTTTAATGTCCAATCCGTTATTGTTTTTATTTTTGTCATAGACGAATATATAGAGCGTCCAGCGATCAGTAAGACTAAATTCCTTAGTAAGGAAGAGTTTAAAAACAGGAGTTTTATGTCAAAATACCTTATTTGCCATTCCCGCAGACCTTGATTTCTGGAGGCAGATATTTCTCAGAAATATTTTAAACCTCAAGGTACTATTATGAGAGATATTAAAAAACTGTTTTAAATCCAGACAGCTTTAGAGCGTATCTGGAGCGTATCTGAACTATATTTGAAACTTTATTGGAATAGCAGGAGAACCGGGAGAAGACTAAGAAGTATTAAATAACCATACATTAAATGGAGTAAAATAAAATCATGTATAAACTTTTTAATACAATGTATTTTTTGCCATAATTATTATAATTTGCATTTAGAATAATAGAGAAGTCTATAGTGAGTACTAAATCCAATTACTCTTCCTCTATAGAGGGATTTGAAAAATACAGACATGTAACAGGCTTTTTTGTAGGCCCCATAATATTCTTTTTAATTCTTTTAATTAATACTCCACAGGGTTTTATAGATAATGCTAAAACTCTGCTCCCTGAATCTTTTTCTTATAATCAGATTTTGGACCTTGCCTACGGGACAAAAATAACATTAGGTTTACTATTACTTATGGTAGTTTGGTGGGTAACTGAAGCGGTTCCCATACCCATGACAGCCATATTACCGGGGATTGTTTTACCCCTTTTCCATGTAACAGGAGTATTCCAGGGGAATATATTTCAATTTACAGGGAAGAATATATTGGCAAATTATTCAAACCCGATAATTTTTCTTTTCCTGTCAGGATTCCTTCTGGCAGCAGCTTTACAGAAATGGAAGCTTGATAAAAGATTGACCCTTTATATATTGACAAGAGGAAACCTTGCAAACAATACTAGTTCGATATTACTAGGAATGATGTGCATTTCAGCTTTTCTTTCAATGTGGATATCCAACACCGCTACTACAGCAATGCTTTTACCATTAGGTGTAGGTGTAATTGCTCAGAGTGGAACTAAAATAGGAGAATCAAATTTTGGCAAATCACTTATGCTGGGAATAGCATGGGGTGCTTCTATAGGCGGTGTCGGTACTATAATAGGAACTCCGCCTAACGGAATCTGTGTTTCTATCCTCAATGCTTCAGGCATAAGGCAGATTAACTTTATCGAATGGATGGAATTTGGAATTCCATTTGTTATACTTTTTATTCCCATTGCATGGATTATACTTCTAAAGGTATTTCCTCCGGAAATAAAAAATATCCAGGGAGGTAAGACATTAATTTTAGAGCAGCAAAAAAAATTGGGAACATGGTCAAGAGCCGAGAAACTAACAATTGTCGGCTTTGCTATTGTAGTTATTCTCTGGATCTCTAATCCTTTTTGGAACCTTTTATTTCCTAAACATATTTCAGAAAATCTTAAATGGTTTGATGAAAATATTATAGCTCTATTGGGAGTGCTCATATTGTTTCTTTTGCCTGTTAATTGGAAGGAACAAAAATTTGTACTTGAATGGCACGATGCAAAATTTGTTGATTGGGGTACACTTTTATTATTTGGAGGCGGCATAGCATTATCAGATGGAATGTTTAAAACAGGTCTGGCTAACTGGATGGCAAAATCTGCGGTTTCCTTTTTAGGATCACCATCAACATTAGTTTTGATGATTGCTTTGATTCTTCTTCTTGAACTTCTAACGGAAGTAACTTCAAATACCGCAGTTGTATCAATGATGATTCCTATTATAATTTCAATAGCTAGCGGTACAGGTAACGACCCGGTTGCATTATCAGTTGCTGCAACTCTTGCGGCGTCGATGGCATTCATGCTCCCTGTAGCAACCCCTCCGAATGCATTAGTATATGGTACAGGTTATATTAAAATAACCGATATGATAAAAGGCGGGATTATTTTAGATTTTATCGCCTGGATTTTTACAGCAGCAATAGTCTATTTTGTCGCCGATAAACTACTAGGCGTAATTTCTTTTTAACTTAATTACTCATATTACGCATAGCTGTCATTCTGAACGAAGTGAAGAATAAGGTTTAATCATTTGAGAGTACTTGAATAGTAATTAGCTCTGCCTTTTTTATTCCAATCAGAATATAAAGTAACAAGTTTTTTTGCAATTTCTTTAGTATGGAAATCATTTTGACCAAATTCTTTTTTATAAGAAGAGTAACTATCTAAAAATAAATTTTCAGCTTTCACGAATTCTTTCTTTTTCAAATAAACATCACCTAATAGACTATTACCATAAGCAATTCCCCAGATATCTTCCTTAAAATTCTTCTTTAATATATCCAGATTTTTGCGCACGATTTCGGTTGCTTTATTAAGTGAATCTATTTTTATCAGAAGTTTAGCATAATCAAAAGAAGTATTTATTGTGTTCAAATTATCTGCACCTACTATTTGTTTGTACATGTTAAGAGATTGGTTGTAAAGCGAGTCAGCTTTTTTATAATTATTCACTTTTAAAGCCAATTCTGCTATGCCGTTATAACACCCTGCCAGAAAAGGGCTTTTATCTGTACCCATTGATTCTTTGGCAGTTTTTACAACTTCTTTACTCAGAATGGCAATAGAATCATTGTCTTTAAAAGCAGATTTTATAAATGCTAATGTTAAAAGATCACTTGCATATGTCAAATTCTTTTTCCCGATCGATTTTTCTTCTATTCGCATGGACTGTCTGATTTGGCCTTCTGCTTTTTTATAGTTCCCTTTTTTATAATTGATAAGTCCTAATTTATTTAAGCAAATAGCAACTGAGGGATGATTCGGACCATTTAATTTTTTGTGTAATAGGAGCGCCATTTCATAGTAGTTCCGCGAAGCATCATACTTTTCTTCGGCATAATAAAGTAAACCTAGATTGGAAAGTGCATAAGCAACATCGGGATGATTATCTCCGAGAAATTTCTTTCTCATGTTTAACACTTTAAAAAATAATTTTTGGGCTTCATTAAAATTTCCTTTTATCTTATATACACTTGCAAGTCCTTGTAAGCTGTAAGCAACATCGGGATTCTCAGAACCGCTGAGTTTCGTATCCATTGCAAGGGATGTTTTAAACATTTCTTCTGCTTCATCATATTTCCCCCGGTCACGAAGTAATTCAGCGAGATTATAAGTTGTTGTTGATATTTCCGGGTGAGGTTTGCTGCCGTATATTTCCTTTTGCAACCTCAAAGTTTCTTTAAACATTTTTTCTGCTTCATCATATTTACCCTCTTCATGCAGCTCAAGTGCAAAATTATTCATCATAGTTAAAAGATCTTCATTACCACTTTCTTTATCTTTCTTAAGTACCTCTATAGCTTTTTTATAATACAATTCTGATTTACTATAATTGCCTCTTGATTTAAAAACCCACGCCAAATCACCTAAAATCCAGCCATAGTCATTATCCTCTTTTGCAGAATTGATCGCATATATATCTAATGCTTTACTTAAAAGAGAATCGGCTTTGGAGTATTTGCCTTCAAAGGTGTATAATTGACCAAGGTCTCTCAGACTTTTTGCTTCTTCAATCCCATTATTGTTAATCTCCTTTCTGATTTTCAGAGCTTCTTTTAAAAGCGGTTCGGATTTGTCAAACAACCCAAGGTTTGTATAAACATCACCAATAACCTTAAGCATTGTGGCTTTAACATCCGGTTGAGCAGATAATTCCTGATTAATTTTCTGCGCGCCTCTATCAAGTAATTCTCTTGCTGTAATTGTTTCGCCCCTAGCTTGATAAGGATCTGAAAGTTTAAAGATATTTGTTAAAAATTTAGAAACTTCTTCGGCTTTTTTTGCTTCGATTTGAGCCTTATCTCGTTCCTCCTTTAGCTGAATAAAATAAAAAGTTGTGAGAGATGCGGCTATTAGAAAAATTGAAAATGCAGAAATAACGCCAATCTTATGACGTATTATAAATTTGTTTGTTCTATAATAGACTGTATTCTGTCTTGCAGAAACCGGCCTTCCTTCAAGATAATTTATAATATCTTGTTGAAATTGTTCGGTAGAGGAGTATCTTCTTTCCGGCTCTTTTCTAAGTGCCATTAAGCAAATATTGTCAAGATCACCCGATAATATTTTTATCAATTTATAGGGATGATTGTTATGTGTCTTGCTAATCTGTTCAGCTACAGATTTATTTTTTGCCAGCAATAGTTTAATTGCAGAACTTGGTTTTACCGGTTGGGTATGGCAAATAATTTTTTCTAATTCCAAGGGAGATTTGGTTTTAATTTCATATACTTTTTCACCAGTTATAAGCTGATATAGAATTAATCCAAGTGAATAAATATCAGTAGAAGTGGAAATAGATTCTCCTCTAATCTGTTCAGGAGATGCATATTCAGGAGTCATTACATATAAACCTGTTCTTGTTAAAGCAATTTGATCAGGCGAATCATCTTCAGTAAATACCTTTGCTATTCCGAAATCTAAAAGTTTAACTGTTCCGTCTTTTTTTATAATTATGTTGCTTGGTTTTAGGTCTCTATGAATAACAAGATTTTGATGCGCATATTTAATTGCATTACATACATCAGAAAATAATTTTAACCGTTCATTTAGAGATAAATTCTTTTTATCACAGTATTGATCTATGGGTTCGCCTTCAACATATTCCATTGTAAAATACGGCAGTTTTTCTTCTGTTAAGCCTCCATCTAAAAGTCTTGCTATATTTGGATGCTGAAGCCGGGCGAGTATTTGTCTTTCAAATTGAAATCTTCTAATTATCTCAGTAGAATTCATTCCCGGCTTTATTATTTTTAAAGCGACTTTTTGCTCAAACTGCCCGTCTGCTCTTTCAGCCAGAAACACGGAGCCCATTCCACCTTCGGCAATCTGATTCAATATTCTATAATTCCCGATAATTTTTCCTTCATAATTTTTCAGGGATTGTATATGTATAGCATCAGATGCTTGTCCTTGCAACACTGAAGGAATGTTTCTATCCGCTTCAATTAAAGAACGAACTTCTTCCAGCAGTTCTGAATCGCCGCCACAGGCATCTGAAATAAACTCAGTTCTTTCCGGTTCTGTAAGCTTCAAAGCTTCTTCAAATATTATCGCTATTTTTTCCCATTGTTCATGGTTCATTAATATTTCCTTTTCAGCATATTCGAAGTTTTAAAAATTACAAAATTGCAGATTCTAGCTTTTCAAGTTTAGGATTAAGAGGTTTATTATGATTAAAAAATTATAATATCCTTTTTAATTCTCTGCTAAGCCAGGCACGGGCAAGACGCCAATCCCTACGTACCGTTGGAACTGATAACCCAAGCACTTCCGCAATTTCTTCATGGGTTAACCCTACAAAAAACCAATATTCTATTATTTTGCTTTGTCTTTCATTTATTATTTGTAACTGATTAAGTGCTTCATCAAGAGCTATAAGTTCATCAGGTTTTGATTCACGCATTACATTTTCATCAACAAACGTAATCTTCACATTTTCTCCACCTCTTTTCTGAGCTTTATGCTGATATGCATAATTAATTAATATTCTTCTCATTGCTTGTGATGCAATTGCGTAAAAGTGTGCCCGGTTCTGCCAATTCACTCTGGTTTGATCTATAAGCTTAAAATAAGCTTCATGTACTAGAGCTGTTGCATTGAGTGTATGATCCCTTCGTTCACTCCTGAGGTTTAAATATGCAAGCTGGTGGAGTTCTTTGTAAACCAAAGGCATCAACGAATCAACAACCTGTTTATTGCCGTTTGTTAATTGAGCTAATAGTTGAGTTATTTGTTCATTTTCACTCAAATTTGAAGTGTCCTAATTTTTTTTTGAATGATGTTATCACTTTCTTAAAAAAATACTGCGTTTATCTGTAGAATCGGAAAAAACTAAAAAGAAATGCAAAAGAATAAATCAAAGTAGTAATTCAAAATTAATAATTCAAATATTAGAAAGGGCAATATGATGAAAAGAAAAGGGAACAGCTTCATAAAATGGAATGCGGTTATTTTCTTGTTAATAGTTTTTCTTAATTCTGGATGTACTAAAGATCCGGTTTCTCCAACAGTAACTGTAAATGACGGAGCATCTATTAATACATATATACAGAAATTAAGTTACAATTCTGAATCGATGCTTGATTATCAAAATACAGGGGGGCAAAGTTCTTCCACAGAAGTTGTTTCATCGGATACAGCTACTTCAACCTCAAGCTCAGGAGATCAGCAGGTAACCTGTATTAGTACAACTTATAATTTAAAGCAGAATTTTGAAGATATTGCTATTCTTCGGCCTACGAGCGGAGTTATTTGGCCTGGCGCACTTGTAAAAGGAAATCAATCGATGATGGATGGCTTACCAGATCCAATAACACTTCCAAGAGCTCCAGTCACTTTTAAAGTTGATCTTCCGGGAATCGGCGGGAATGGGGTTAAGATAGTTCAGAATCCGACTAACTCAAATATTCAAGCAGCTATTGATAGTTCTTTGGAATGGTGGAATGCTAACGCTTATCAGGAAGGGTATGTAAACTCGGCAAGCTCATCTTATAAAGTCAAAACAGCATATTCATCAAAACAGGTTGCCCTTGATGTAGGCCTCAACGCACAATGGGCAACAGGGGATGTTAGTGCTCAATTCAATTATCAGAGTGACGAGGAAAAAACAGTAGTAATGGCAGTTTATAAGCAGGCATTTTATACAATAACAATGGATCCACCAGCTTCACCAAACGCTGTTTTCAGCAAAGATGTTACTCTTGACCAGGTAAAAAATGTAATGAATGATGCAACACCTCCTGCATATGTTCAGAGTGTAACCTATGGGCGAATAATTATGTTTCGAATGGAATCAAGTTATAAAGCTTCAAGCTATGATATTGAAAGTGCATTTAAATATGCAGCCGGTGTTTCTGTTGATGGTTCACTTGAAGCAGAATATAAAGATATACTTAAAAATTCATCTATAGAAGTTATAGTACTTGGGGGAAATGCATCGGTTTCTTCCAGTGCTGTTACTGCTAAAAATGCAGATGATCTTGTCCCGGTAATTGAAGGAGATAACGCAGTTTATTCCAGGAATAATCCCGGCCTTCCGATTTCCTATACAATTAGGTACCTAAAAGATAATTCCCTTGCTAAGCTTGGTTTCTTTACTGAATATACAGCTACCGAATGTTCTTCGGTTAAAACAGTAGATAATATCGATATCCGGCTTGACCAATTTATAGTAAGAAGAGATTGTGATGGTATTGAAGGAGCAGGCGAATTCTCTTTTGAGGTTCAGTTACTTGATAAAAATGGAAAAAAACTGAATTCTTTTTCAGTGGACAATATCACTAAATCGAGTGGAGAAAAATTTAGTATTGCTAAAACATTTTCAATAAAATTAAAACGTGAAATGGGGAATAAGTTTACAATAAAATTTATTTCCACGGAATGGGATAAAGATATACTTGGGAGAGTTTACCCGGACAGCAGAATGGATCACAAAGTAGTATCTTTCTCACATAATTTTAACACAAGTGGAAACTGGAGCGATATTTCAGGTACTAGAACCCTATCAACTAATCCGGGTTCTGATTGTGCAACCGACTTAACTTACGCAGTTAGTGTACATTAAGAGCCTATTTAATTAAGAACCAGTTTCTAAGACAAGGTACTGGTTAATTTATTTATTTCGAATAAACTTTAATAACAAATTCTATGTTTTTACTGAGTGTTATTTCTGTCACAATCATTTTTATATCACAAATCAAATAAATAATTAAACAATATATTCTATTATCAAATGAAAATTTATCCCCTCTTGAAATCGAGAAATAATCACTTGATAATTCTTTTCGAACATATAAAATAATTTTCTTCAAAAATAAGGTTTAAACATGAAAACTTTTTTTTATGGTTTTTTTATTTCTTGTTTATTATCCGGAAATCTATTTAGTCAAACTCAAACCTCTCAGGATCCATTTTTCGGACACCATAAACTGGGCAGTTCGGATGAACTTTCTCTTATTTGGCATTCCGGCAGTAATATACATCTGAAGCATCAAGCTTTCAGATATGCTGGCAGCGGAGGTGGTTATTATTTGGATTCAACCATTTCAGCTGCAGATACTAATATTGCAATATCCGGTCGAAATAGGATTGATGCAATCACGGGCGACTTCACTGGAAGTGGATTGGATTACCTGGTTGTTGCAGAGGAAGGAGTTAATAATTCTATTAAAATTATTGTGCCGGATATCGATAAAAATACTTTGAACTGGACCGGTGAAAATATTCTAACTCTTTCGAATGTTTTATATCCGAATCCGATTAATTATCAAGCTATTCGATTTAGATTAATCAAAGGTTATTTTGATAACAATCAGAACCCGGAATTTGCAATCGCATACTGGAATAAAGACTCTGCAATTCAAATAACAATATTTAAAGTTGATCCCTCAACTTTAATGCCTGTAGAACAATCGACTATTGCTGATGTTCAAATGGACCCTTCATCAAATAATTCCGGTCTATATGATATTGCAGCAGGGGATTTTAACGGGAACGGCAGAGATGAGATTATTCTTGCAACTTGTTCCTCTAATTCCTCAAACAACTGGAAAATTTCTGCTAAAATTTACGATTATGTAAATAATAATGGAACTTACTCTATTGTACCCAAAGTCAGTAAAAATGATTTTTTCACTTCGAGCAATTTTTTCGACCCGTATCATGCAGTTAATGAAATTCATGTTGCTGCAGGGAATTTTAAAAGCAGTACTATAGCGAACCAATTTGTTTTTGACTTTGTGCTTTATAGGTCAGGCTCTGAAACTTACGATTATTTATTGCCTGCATCTGTTACAACGGGCTTAGACACAATTAACGTAAATTATGACAATCTATACATGGTAAGATCAACTCTTGGAAGTTCTATCATGCCGCTTAATATCAAAACTGGCGACATAACTCATGACGGCAATGATGAAATAGTGGCTTATGCATCCGGTTCTATTTATATATTTTCAGTTAATGATACTCTGCATATAAGTGGGGGAGGCGTAAATAATGTGAATATTCCCGATCTTTCAGTTCATACTGACCTGGTTCTGGCTGATTTGAATGCCAGTCCAACCGATTCTATTTGGACTCCGGAAATAGCCTGCATGTCTGCAACTGAATGGGAACCAGATAATTCTTCCTGGTACTCTACTTTCTCAATCCATGTTTTTGAACCGGTGGTAGACGCGAACGGAAATATCACATCAGTTAACGAAAGAGCTTCAATGACGGTAGATTCAGTTGTAACTAATAATATCGAATTCTACTGGGCATTGACTGCCGGTGATTTCGACGGTAAAAGCATAAGACTTGGTAATCCAACTTATTATCATGTTACGAATATTGTTCAGCCGCTGGTTATACTAAATGCTCCTCCAACTCATTTTGATGTTTTTAATGATACTAGCTTTGATGTTAATAGCAGTTATAATGGTCAAACCTCTAATTTCTATTCAGATTATTTTACAACCACGGAAACTGATTTTCAAATGCAGACTGAACTTCATACCGGTTGGTCTGTCGGAGGCAGTGCTTCCGGAACGTTCGTTATTCCTGTATTGGAAATTCCAGTTACAGCAAAAATAAATTCAGATTATGGGCATAACTTTTCTAAAGTAAATTCGAGTTCCGAAAAATTTACAATAAAACAGAGCACTAGAGCAAGCAACGACGATTATATTTATGCAATGGTTGTTGATTATGATGTTTGGGAATACCCGGTCTATGCAAACGGAGTGATGGAAGGATATACCCTGGTAACTTCTCCCAAATTACAGCAAAGAGACTGGTTCCCGAGTAAAAGCCCTGAAGGAGATACTTATATTCCGAACCATGAAGTCGGAAACATATTGTCGTACAATCAAATTACTAATCCTTCCGATAATTCGAGCCTGTCACAGGCTATAAGGTGGAGTACTTCGGATGCAGTGACTTTAGATGTTAATTCCGGTGCGGGTTATGATTGGTCGCTGGAAAAACAATCAACTAATCAAACCACTACAACTAATGAAGTTAAGTTTGATGTAGGTGCCTCACTTAGTTTTGATATTCCTATTCCGTTTATTCCCAACTTTGAAATTCATGGGAATTATTCTCATGATTCTATTTCAACCATTACAAATACAGTAACATATTCCCAGGGGCTGTCTGTGCATCTGGGACCTATAAATCCCGGCATTCCCGGCGGCGGATATTATACAGTTACCCCCTATGCGTATTGGGCAAGGGATGGTGCATTAGTTCTGGATTATGCTGTTAATCCCGGTGCAGCAGGTATAAACCAACCTGAGACATGGTGGCAGCAAAAATATGCCCACGAATCTGATCCAGCATTAATTCTTCCATGGAGGCTGGATAATGATAAGGGTTATAATTATTCTGCCGATAAACTCCAGGAAACAAAAGAAATGGTGTTTAACCCGGAAAATCCGAGGCCGGGGGATACAGTTAATATTCAAGTTAGATTTCACAATTTCAGTTTAATTCCAACACCTCAACCTGTTGAAGCCAAATTTTATCTGGGTAATCCTGCAAACGGCGGAACCTTAATTCAAAGTTTAAACGGAATATCAACATTCACAACCAGTGATTTTATAACTGCAAGGGGGAGTAAGATAATCACTTTTGATTGGAAAATACCCGACAATACTCCCTATAATCCTAGAATATATGTTGTGCTTGATCCTAATAATTCATTCCCGGAAATACATGCAAGCAATAATATCGGGTGGAAGGTTATGAATATACAAAGCGGAGTTAACGGAATAACAAATAAGACCAATATTCCCTCATCATTTGTCTTAAACCAGAACTACCCAAATCCTTTTAATCCTACTACAACAATAGAATATATTATTCCGAAATCAAGATTTGTATCGTTAAAAGTATTTGATATTCTGGGCAGGGAAGTAAAAACTCTTGTGAATCGACAGGAATTACCCGGCGCATATAAAGTTCTGTTTGATGGAAGTGGAATTGCAAGTGGTGTATATTTTTATAGAATTCAGGCAGGAGAATTCGTAGCAACCAAGAAATTTATTTTATTGAAGTGAGATTTTTCATTAATACCCTAATCTTATATATAAATTAGGGTATTAATCCCCAAAGAGGATAAACAAGTCTGAAAGTAACTTTCCCCATTCATCCCCTTATATTGCTTTATTTAATGGTTTTTGCAATTATACCCAACCATAAATTAAATGAACTAATAACTTTTTTAAAAAACCATTCATTCTGTTAATAATTTTTACAAAAGTTTCGATAATATAATTGGAATAATAGTCTTCTCAAAGGACAACCTTTAAAGATAAAACCTTAGGTATTATTCTTTATGAGAATGATAAGATAAAATATTCATTCATATAAAGATTTAAATGAATTATACATAAAAAGGATAAAAAATGATAAGAAAACTAGTAATAATGGGTTCGCTTTTATTAATTCTGAACAATTCGACTTACCCTCAGGAAATTTCTCAAGATTCAACAAATAATCAATTTGTGAAAGTACTCTCCTTAAAAAGCTGCATTGAAATTGCTCTGGAAAACAACCATAAAATGGAAGCTTCAAAAGAAGGAGTTAATATTGCTGCTGCACAGAAGAAACAGGCGGAATCAGGTTATTGGCCGCAGTTATCTCTGAAGGCAGTTTATAGTTTAATGGATCAAGACCCAACTTTTGTTCTTCCATCATTTAAGATGAATATACCTGTTACTTTACCAGGACTTACATTGAATTTTGATGATATTCCTGTTCCCGAACAAAATGCTAAAGTAATGGACAAACAAAACTTACACGGTGCGTTAACTCTTACATATCCATTATATACCGGCGGTAAAGTACAGTCTATAAATAAGCAAGCAGAATATGGCATTGAGATAGCCAAACAAGAGACAAAAAAAACCGATCTGGAGATTAGGCTTGAAGTAAAAACCTACTACTATTCTGTAGTACTGACAAAGGTATTATATAGTATCGGTGAGAATGCATTAGAAAGACTTGAAGCGACTCTAAATCTTACTGAAAGTATGTACAAAAATGGTTCGGGAAAGGTAACCAAAATAGATTATCTAAGAAATAAAGTGATTGTTGATCAAGTCCGGACTTTAATATCCGAAATTAAAGGGAAAATAATTTTATCAAAAGAAGCTTTACGTTTTTCTCTCGGGGGTAAAATGCCGGCTGATTTTGATGTGAGCTCAGATGAAATTCCGAATATAAATTACAGTTTAAATGCAGATAGCATAGTAGCAACTGCATATAACTATAATCCGGACTGGTCAAAAGTAAATTCCGCAGTAGAAGTTTTTAAATCCAAGATCGATGAAGCACAAAGCGGATATTTACCAAGTATAGGAATATTCGGCAGTTTAGACCAGAATATAAATTCTTATGAATACGGTTTTGTTAACAAAGATAATAAAACTATGTGGACTGTAGGATTAGGATTAGAAATGCCGATTTTTTCCGGTTTTAGGACATCCGGTGAAGTGGATGAGGCAAAAGCAAAATTAAATGAAATAACAGATCAAAAACTATTACTTCACGATGCAATAATTCTTCAAGTGAGAAATGCCTGCAATGATGTTAGAACAAAAGAAGACCAGCTGGAGAAAACCTTAGAAGCAAAAAATACTGCAGAAGAAAGCAGGGATTTAAATGAAAGAGCTTTTCAGATGGATATGGTTGAAGCTAAAGATCTTGTTGAAGCACAGTTGATAGAATCTTTTGTGAAAGCACAATATCAGAAGGCTCTTTATGATCATTTAATTGCGCAAGCTAAACTTGAAATGATTATAGGTAAGGAGACCGGGGAAAATTAGGAAACACTAACTTTTTTTCGAATAAAACCATGAAGAAATTTTCTTCTAATAAATATAAAAATGGATTTTCATTCATTATTACAATAATCTTAATATTGCTCATAATATTGAGTAATGCGGAAGGAGAAAGATTTAATAGATCGGATGAAGAAAATTTTGTTTTAGTATGTCCTAAAAATATATTCATCAATGTGAACTTAAATGATGCAAAAGCAGCAATAAAAATTTGGGGTGAAGCATTGCAAAAACAATTGAAGATGGGAGTGAGATTCGACCTTCAGTTATTTGATAATGTGCAGGAAATAGTAAATTCTCCTGACAGAGATAATTTTGGACTTATAATGCTCAATTCAATAGATTATTTAAACCTTAAGTCAAAAATGCATTTATATCCAATACTTGTGGCAACAGATAAAGATAATATTTATATGCAATTTTTATTATTAGTAAAAGGTAAACAGTATAAAAATCTTAAAGATTTAAAAAGCAAAAAACTCGGATTATTAAAAACATCTTATTACCCAGTTTCAAAAATGTGGTTGGAGGTTTTATTAAATAAGAATAAACAGAAAAAAGAGGAAGAATTCTTTAGTTCTATTAAGGAATATGACAGTGAATCACAATTAGTTATGTCTGTATTCTTTGGGCAAAACGATGCATGTATTGTTCCAAAGGCAGCTTTTGAGACAATGAAAGAATTGAATCCTCAGGTGGGAGAACAATTAAATGTGCTCTCTGAATCACCAGATTATTTAAAAGGATTATCTTGTTTTACAGAAAATTCGAGAAAATTCAGCTATAGCGAAAGGTTTATAGAGGCTTCCTTAAATCTTGGCAGTTATAGTTCAGGCAAACAAATCATGACCTTACTTAAGACCGAAAATGCAGTAAGATTTAAAGCAGAATATTTAGAGAGCTCGCAAGAACTTTTAAAAGATTATAATAATTTATTTATAAAAGGTACTGTTAAATAAATGAACAAACATAATAAATATTTTTAACAATAAATGAAAACTGTTAACAAAAATATTATAAGGAAAGTAAGAAAAAGTCCATTTATACTAATATTAATAATAAATATTATAGGAACTTTTCAACTTTACAGTCAATCGGCTAAAGAAGAATCATTACCTACTTACAAAGTTATTTTCCTGAAGAATTTATTTTCAGACGTTGATATAAATGATGCAGAAGCAGCATTAACAGTATGGGTTAAAGAAATTGTAAAAACTATTAAACCGGAATTTAAATTAAAACCAATTCTTGTCGATAATATAGAAAACATAAATTCATCTTCTTTAAATGATGTAGCATTAGTATGTCTAAATTCCGTTGATTATTTGAATTATAAAGCAAAACTAAATCTTGAAGGAGCATTTGTACCTTTAAAAGGTGACCAGATATTCAGTGAATATATTTTATTGACTAAAGAAAACATTAAAAACCTTACGGAGCTTAGAGGTACAAAAATCGGGATAGAATCAAAGTCTAATTATTCAATCCCGAATATGTGGCTAGGTTATTTACTCGATAGAAATAAGCTGCCGATGCCTAATAAATATTTTGGTGAGATAAAAGAATCTGATAAAGAATCACAATTAATTCTTTCAGTGTTCTTCGAACAATTAAATGCATGTATAGTAACAAAGAATTCTTATAGCCTAATGACAGAACTTAATCCTCAAGTTGGAAAAAGATTGAAAATACTTGATGTAAGTCCGGATCTAATACAAACGGTTACAGCATTTACCAAAAAATTTAAGAATGAAGAACATAGGAAATCAATTATTAAGGCGGCCGAACAGTTGAATTCATATCCGGGAGGAAAACAACTGCTGACACTAATGAATACAGATCAGGTTATTTCATTTCGTAAAGAATATACTGATAATGTCAATACACTTATTAAAGATTATAAAGAAATTACAGCTAAGAGTAAAAATTAAATGTTTCTGTTATTCAAAATAAAAAATAGATACAATAAACTTATTAAAAATAAATGGACTAAAGGAATTCTGGTAAGAACAGCTCTTCTTTCGTGGATTTTAATAATAGCTACTCTCTTAATATTTATCATTGGTACACTCCCTTACCAAAAGGAAGTATTAGTTGAACGGATGAAATCTGAGGCAAATGATATAGCAGGCTCAATCGGACAGGTTACCGCAACTGCAATTATAAACAATGATTTTGGCTTTACTGTAGATCATTGTATGAAAATTATAAAACAGAGCAACTCAATCCTTTATATAATAATTACACGAAAAGATGGTTTTTCCCTTGTTCACACTGCTGACGGATGGAAGCAAGAAACCTTAAAAGATGATCTGAATTTACCTAAAACTAAAGAAGTAAGTGATGAATTTGTCTACAGTAGCTTGGTGGGACAGGAAGTCTTTCATTTTTCTTATCCATTTAGTTATTCCGGTATAGATTGGGGAAGAATAAATGTCGGTCTATCCCTAAGTAAATATAACCAAAACATCAAGGAATTATACTACAGAACAATTTGGCTTGCATTATTATTAATAATTATAGGTTTGGTTATATCTATATATTTTGCAAAAAAATTAACTGCACCAATCCGTCAATTAGACTATGTCGCACAAACCATTGCAGATGGTGATTTAAGTGTAAGGGTTAATATAAGTAATGAAAACGAAATAGGCAGACTCGCAGGTACTTTTAATAAAATGGCTGATTACCTTATAAGTTCACAGGATAATTTAGAAAGAAAAGTAGAAGAAAGAACTGCTGAATTAGCAAATATAAATAAAATGCTTCAAATAGAAATTAAAGAAAGGCTACTGGCAGAAAATACTCTTAAACAATATAATTCACGTTTGCAAGTTTTTGATAAAATATATCGGGGGATAATTTCCGCAAAATCCCTTGATGAAATTATTACGGAAACTTTGATTCAACTCCCAACTCTATTTAATTTTATTTCAGCTGCTACAGTGGCTACTCAGGATCATAAAACAAATACTATAATAATACAGGGGGTTAGAAGAAATCAAAAAAACGGAAATAACTTCTTTAATCTTACTGTTCCAATGGAAGGTGAATTTGAAAGCTCTGAAAGCAACCCGGTTAGAGAAGTGAAAATTATAAATGATATTGGGCAATTAGAATACAAAAATCCGATGGAAAGAGATCTTCTTAGAGACGGTTTAGTCTCTTACATATCAGTTCCATTGACAATGGAACAAGAAATCGTCGGAAACTTATCGATATCTTCGGAAAATCCAAATGTATTCGAAGATAACCATAAAGAAATACTCCTATATTTTTCCAATCAATTGGCTGTAGCCATACACCAGGCACAGCTTCAAATAAAGATTAAAACACATGCTCTTAGTCTTCAAAACTCACTTTCGGAAAAAGAGATATTACTGAAGGAGATTCATCATAGGGTAAAAAATAATCTGCAGGTTATTTCAAGTCTTCTTTACCTCAATTCCAAAAGAATTAAGGATAAAGAAGCCTTAGGAATTTTTAAAGACAGCCAGAACAGGGTAAAATCCATTGCACTTATACATGAACGTTTATACCAGTCAAAGGATCTGGGAAAGATAAATTTCAAAGAATATGTAGAACGTTTAATGATTGATCTTTTTCGTTCCTATGGTATTAACCAAAGTATTGTCAAATTAAAAATTAACATGGAAGATGTTCATATAAATATTGATAATGCAGTTCCGTGCGGATTAATTATAAATGAACTTATTTCAAATTCGCTTAAATATGCTTTCCCTGACAAAGGTATAACCGAAAAAGAGAACATTATAAATATTGAATTTAACAAAAATTGTAATAAAGAATTACAACTTGTTGTAAGAGATAACGGAGTTGGAATAAATTCAAAAACTAATGAAAAGAAAGAAAGTTCACTTGGACTGCATCTTGTTAATACTCTCGTTGATCAATTAGAAGGAACGTTAGAAACAGAAACAGAAGAAGGAACTTCTTATATAATTAAATTTAGAGAATCAAATTCTTAGAGAACAAAATGGAAAAGGTTTCAATAGTAATAGTAGAAGATAATAATATCGTAATGCTTGAGTTAAAAGACCGGCTTGAGGAAATGGGCTACCTTGTCGTTGATACGGCACCTTCCGGGCTTGATGCATTAAGCAAAATCGAACTCCATCATCCTGACCTGGTTATGATGGATATACGTCTTAAAGGTGATATGGACGGCATTGATACAGCAGCTCGTATAAAAAAAGAGCTCGATTTACCTGTAATTTACTTAACAGCTCATAGTGATGATGAGACTCTTCAAAGAGCAAAAATGACAGAGCCTTATGGGTATATTATTAAACCTTTTGAAGAAAGAGAGCTATTCTCAGTTGTTGAAATGGCTCTATATAAGCATAAAATGGAGAAAAAGCTTAAAGAAAATAAAAATTGGCTTTCAGCAACCTTAACTAGCATTGGTGATGCTTTAATCGCAACAGATTCAAACGGAATTGTTAAAATTATAAACCATGTTGCAGAAGATATTACCGAATGGAAAGCAAAAAATGCTTATGGTAAAGACATAAAAGATATTTTCAGAATAAAAGACAATGAAAACCCTATCCTAATTTCACTCAAGTATCATTCCATAGTTGGAATGACAAATAAAATCCTTATTGGAAAGAATGGAAAAGAGACTCCTATTGATTTTAGTTCTGCACCTATTAAAGATGAAAAAGAATTGATTTCAGGTATTGTTTTAGTATTTAGAGATATAACAGAAAAAAATAGAGCTAAAGAATTAATTGAAAAACAACGTATCTTCTTAAGACAAATTATTGATACAGACCCAAACTATATTACTGTTAAAGATTCAGAAGGCAAATTTGAATTGACTAATAAAGCTACGGCTGAAGCTTTTGGAACAACTGTAGAAGAAATAGTAGGGAAACATGATATTGAATTTCTGAACAATATTGAATTAGATTACCAGAGAAAACTTGATAGAGAGGTTATTGATACTCTTGAAGAGATTTACATCCCTGAAGATAAATTAATTGATGCTGAAGGGAAGGTACATCTGCTTCAAACATTTAAGAGAGCGATAGATAGCCAGAATGGAGATGCAAAATTAGTTTTGTCAGTTGCTTCTGATGTTACAGAACTTAAAGAAACAGAGAAAGCCCTGAGAGAGAGCGAAGAAAGAATAAGGACACTTTTAAAAGCTATTCCGGATATTGTTATTCGTTATCAGAGAAATGGTACCATTTTAGATTATCATGTTCAGGATGCTGATACTATTTTTTCCAATAATAATATTATTGGTGAGAAAATCTACAATGTACTTGATAAAGATCTTTCAGAAAAAATATTATTACTGTCTGAAAGAAATGTAAGTTCTGATCAAATACAGGTTTTTGAATATGAATCTTATATAAATAATCAAGTTAATTATAAAGAAGTGCGGATAGTTAATCTACCGAGTGAAAATCCGGATGATTTCAAAGATGAATGTATAACAATTTTAAGGGATGTTACGCAAAAGAAAATAGCAAATGCGGAGATGATAAAATATTTATCGGAAATACAGCGCAGCAAAAATGTTTTAGAACAAAAAACAATTGAACTATCCCAATTGAATAAAAAATTAAATGAATCAGAGAGAGAGTTAAAGATCTTAAATTCAAGTAAGGATAAATTCTTTTCGATCATCGCACATGATTTAAGAAGCCCATTTACTTCACTATTAGGATTATCAGAATATTTAGCTTCAGATTACAAAAGTATAAATCAGGACGAGTTGAAAGATATTTCTGAAAATTTATTAAAGTCTGCAAAATCTACATTCAATCTTTTAGAAAATTTGCTTCAATGGGCTAGAATCAGAACTGGTAGAATTAAATTTAATCAAGAATCTTTTAGTTTAAAAGCAATTATTAATCAAATGATGGAATTATACAAAAGTAATGCAGATAGCAAAAGTATCACTTTGGAAATGGGATTGGATAATGATATATATGCTTTTGCAGACCTAAATATGGTTGAGACTATTTTTAGAAACCTTATATCTAATTCAATTAAATTCACTAATGAAGGCGGAAGAATTGTATTAATTGCAAAAGAAAATGAAGAATATGCAGAGATACAAATTAAGGATAATGGAGTCGGTATAAATCAAAATACAATTGGAAAATTATTTCAGATCGATCAGAATATATCCACAAAGGGGACTCAAAACGAAGAAGGTTCCGGCTTCGGGTTAATTTTGTGTAAAGAATTTGTTGAAATGAACAGAGGAGAAATAACTGTTCAATCAAAAATAGGAGAAGGTTCAACTTTCAGTTTTACATTACCTTTAAGCAAAGTCTAATATTTATAAAAGTTATGGAAAAGATATTAATTGTTGAAGATGAATCGATAGTTGCTCTTGAATTGGAAAGCAGATTATGTGATTTAGGCTATTCAGTTTGCGGTATAGTTGCTTCGGGAGATGAGGCAATTAAATTGACGAAGGAACATATTCCTAATATTATTTTGATGGATATAAATATAAAAGGTCCAATCGACGGAGTTCAAACTGCTGAAAAAATTAAAGAAATGTATGATATACCTATAATTTTCCTTACAGCATTTACAGATCCAAGTACATTAGAAAGAGCAAAAATCACTGGACCGTATGGTTATATTGTAAAACCTTTTGAAGAGAGAGAGCTGCATACATCGATAGAGATTGCAATATATAAACACAACATGGAGAAGAAACTGCGTGACAGTGAGAGGAGGTTATCAATTACTCTTAAGAGCATCGGTGATGCAGTTATTGCAACAGATAATGAGGGTAAAATTAATTATATGAATTCTGCCGCAGAAGAGCTGACTTCAATTAATTCCGAAAATGCAAATGGTAAATATGTACTTGATATATTTCATATTGATGATAGAGTAACATATGAAACAGCAGATTTAGCAATAAAAAAATTAATTAACACCGGATTTTCAGATAATTTTCCTGGAAATTTAACCATCTCACATAAAAGCGGGGAAGTAAAAATTGTAAAATCGAGTGCTTCAGCAATTAAAGACGAAAAATCAAATATAGATGGAATTGTTTTAGTTTTTCATAATGTAACTGAAAAATTTATGGCGGAGGCTGCATTACTGGAATCAGAAAAAAAATATAGAAAAGTAGTTGAAAATGCATCGGAAATAATATTTGCCCTGGATTCTACCTGGAAATATAGATATGTAAATGCTGCCACAGTTAGAATTTCGGAATATTCCAAAGAAGAATTGCGAAATATGGATTTTTCAACTCTAATATTACCGTCACACAGAAAGCTATGTAAATATAAGTTATTACGCCAATATCTAAGTAAAGAAAAAACTTCTTATTTTGAATATCCTTTTATATCAAAAAAAGGGAATATTGTCTGGCTTGCTCAAAGTAATAATTTAGTAGTTGAAAATAATCAGTTAGTTGGATTTGATGTTATTGCAAGGGATATTACAGAAAAAAAATTAGCTGAACATCAATTAAACGAGAGAAATAAGTTTATAGAATTGGTTTTCCAAAATATTCAAACCGGATTAATTGTAAGTAAGGTTGATACCGGAGAGATAGTTTATACCAATGATAAATTAACAGAAATATTGGGTTTTGCTGATGAGCCAATGAAAAATTTTAATCAGTTCTTGGATTTAGGAATATATACTGAACCTGAATCAAAGCAAGAAATAGAAAAGAATATTTTTGAAGGTATTAAGCTGCATGACGATTCCAAATTAAATTTCCATAATATTAAAATTTCTACTCCAGGCGGGATAGAAAAATTTATCATATGCTCAATTATACCCCTCTATGAGCAAGCAATTATTATTTCATCAATAGAAGATATTACTTTTAAAAAAAGAGCAGAAGAGCAAATATTGAAACTTTCCCGGGCAGTTGAGCAAAGCCCGGCAGCTGTATTAATTACCGCACCTGAAGGAAATATAGTTTATGCAAATCCTAAATGTATAGAAATGACAGGTTTCGCACTTGATGAATTAAAAGGTATACACCCCTGTGCTCTCCATTCATCTGAATTTAAACCGGATGATAATCATGAAATTACTATAGCTGTAAAATCGGGCCAGGAATTAAAAGGAGATTTTATGGCTTATAAGAAAACAGGTGAATCTTACTGGGAACATGTAATTGTTTCTCCCATTAAAAATAGTAATAATACGATAATCAACTTTTTATTTATAAAACAGGATATTAGCAATCAAAAACGATTTGAAAATGATTTGATTATAGCAAAAGAAAAAGCAGAGGAGATGAATAGATTAAAATCTGTCTTTCTTACAAATATGAGTCATGAATTAAGAACTCCAATGGTTGGAATCCTTGGATTTGCCCAAATTCTTAAAGAAGATCTGAAAAAACCTGATGACGTTGAAATGGCTGATTCATTAATTAAATCCGGGAAAAGACTCTTGAATACATTAGAATCTATTTTAAATTTTTCACAACTTGAATCCAATCAAGTTTATATCAATTCTATTCAGATTAATGTGAGTGAAAGAATTGATAGCCTTATTCAAAATTTCAATGATCATTTGAATGAAAAAAAATTAAAGTTAACCTGTAAGTATAATAAATCAATGAAAGTCATAGCAGATGATAGATTAATAAACCAGGTATTAAATAACATTATTGATAACGCAATTAAATTTACACCGAAAGGGGAAATATCTATTGAGACTTGTGAAGTAGTTGAAAATAATCTTTCCTGGGGGGTAATAAAAATATCAGATACCGGCATTGGTATATCAAAAGAAAAACAAAAGATTATTTTTGAAGATTTCAGACAGGCAAGCGAAGGTAAAAGAAGGAACTTTGAAGGTAATGGTCTTGGGTTAACGGTTGCAAAAAAAATTGTTGAGATGTTGAATGGATATATTACACTGGAAAGTGACCTTGGGAAAGGTTCATCATTCAGTATTTATTTACCGGCTGTAATTGAAAATGATGGCAAACATTCCAGGACCATAGAAAAAAGTAACGGGAAGAGTGAGGGAACTAATATAGCATCAATGCCAAACCTACCTGAAATATTGCTTGTGGAAGATAATGAGATGAACAAGGTGGTCGTAATGATCTATCTTAAGAAAATATGTAAGGTAGATTATGCAAAAGACGGGTTAACAGCTATTCAGATGACTTCCCAAAAGAAGTATTCTGCGGTTTTAATGGATATAAATTTAGGAAATGGTTTTAGCGGTGTTGAAGCAATGAAAAAAATAAAAGAAATAAATGGATATAATAATGTTCCTTTTGTAGCTTTAACTGGTTATGCACTGCACGGTGATAAGGAAAAATTCTTAAGGGAGGGATGTTCACATTATTTATCTAAACCCTTTATGAAAAAAGACTTGGTTGATTTAATAAATGAAATTATTAATGTCGAAAAGAAATTTCATGTTATTGAAAATAACTAAGTTAATTTACAGCATCTCAATAAAGATAATATTCTACTCATCTCTGTGAACTATATCAGGTGAAAATGCCGGTAGGCAAACGGCAATATACTCTGCACCTTCTTCACCTGGAGTACTATACTGAACCCATTCATTTTTATTTATAATTACAGCTTCCCCTGCCTTAACATCAATTGTTTCTTTCTCTGTTTTAACATTCAGCATACCGGAAAGCACAACAGTATATTCGTCAAATTCAGGTTTTTGACCCGGTTCTATCCAGCCTGAAGGGCTTTTCATTCTTGCAATACTTATCATATCGGTACCGGAATTTACTCTTCCAATAAATTCTTCTATTTTTTTAGGTTTATTACCTGCTGCAGTAATAATAGATGGAGAAGAAAGTTTTTTAACCATGGGAACCTTTACTTTTGTTTTTAAGATTTTTCGGCAAATAAAATTATTTTCAGAACAATTATAAATGAAATAATGGACCATAATGCCATTAAGTAAAACTTTAAATTATAAAAAATAATACTAAATAACAGAGCAGCCAATCCAATTTCGGCAATAAACAAAATTCTGGAGCTTATGTAATTTTTTACTGTAAATATATCATGAATAGAATTCTCATTTCCCTTTGGTATCAGTTCTCCTTTCTTTGAATACCTTATGTAAAACCCGGTCAAGATCAAAATGATTAGGCAAATAAAAATTATTATTTCATCCATATCTTATTTTCAGAATATTGTTCAGCGCATACTTAAAGATATTCTATTTCGTGAGATATCGACCTTAATGATTTTAACGTCTATTACATCGCCTACTTTAATAAAATCCATAAGATTTTTTACAAATTTATCAGCAATTTGAGAAATATGTAATAATCCATCCTGCTTAACACCAATATCTACAAAAGCTCCGAAATCTACAACATTTCTAACAGTACCTTTTAATCTCATCCCTTCTCTTAAATCTTCAATTTTCAGAACATCAGATCTTAAAATCGGAGGGGGTAATTCATTTCTAGGATCTCTACCCGGTTTCTTAAGATTTTCAATGATATCGGTTAATGTTGGTTCACCAATTCCAATTTCTTCTGCTAATTTTTTTATACCTTTCTGTTT
Source organism: uncultured Ignavibacteriales bacterium (assembly GCA_963742995.1). Lineage (GTDB taxonomy): Bacteria > Bacteroidota > Ignavibacteria > Ignavibacteriales > Ignavibacteriaceae > CAVQBP01. The sequence continues at coordinate 10,620 of CAVUOL010000044.1, read as the reverse complement.
TACTATTAAATTTATTAAAGCGCCTGCATCTTTTACTTTTGCAAGAGGAAGATTAATCATTGACAATAATTTTTCGGCGGCAGAATAAGATTCGGGATGAATAAAAGTATTATCCAAAGGATTTATCCCTCCCGATATTTTCAAAAACCCTGCAGATTGCTCAAATGATTTTTCTCCAAGCCCTGATACATCTAGTAAGTTATGCCTATCATTAAATTTCCCCTTCTTTTCTCTATATTTAACTATATTTTCTGCAATTCTTTTATTCAGCCCGGAAACATATGTTAGTAATGAGGCAGAAGCCGTATTAACATCAATGCCTATGAAATTAACACAGCTTTCTACAACATTATCGAGTTTTTCAGAAAGGAACTTCTGATTTACATCATGTTGATATAAACCAACACCAATTGATTTCGGATCAATTTTAACTAATTCGGCAAGAGGGTCTAAAATTCTTCTAGCTATTGAAATATTTCCACGCTGACTTGCTTCAAGATCAGGGAACTCTTTTTTAGCAACAGTAGAAGCTGAATAAACAGATGCTCCTGCTTCATTAACAATGATGTAATGACATCCGGATGCACCCGGAAAGTTTTTTATTGTTTCAGCAATTAACAGTTCTGTCTCCCTGCTTGCAGTTCCATTACCAATTGCGATTATTTCAACTTTATATTTCTGGATGAAATTCAATATTTGTTTTACTGCATCTTCTTTCTTATTCTGAGGAGGATGAGGATATATTGTTGAACCATCTAAATATTTTCCCGTTTCATCAATTACCGCTATCTTTGAACCGGAAACAAATCCCGGATCAATCCCCATTATTATTTTGTTTGAAATCGGCGGCTGAAGAAGAAGTTGTCTTAAATTAGCCGCAAAAATATCAATAGCATGCAAGTCGGCTTTTTCTGTCAAAGCATTACGAACTTCCTTTTCGATTGATGGGAAAATTAATCTGTTAAAAGAATCTTCAATCACAGATTCAATAATATCCATAAAAATAGAATCACTATACTTGAGAAAAATATATTTTATTTTCTTATGGATTTCGGCAGCATCAAATTCCAAAGATATCTTCAAAGCATTTTCTTTTTCACCTCTGTTTAGAGCAAGAATCTGGTAAGCTTTTATTTTATTTATATCTATACCAAACTCGTAATAAATCTGATATATTTCCTTCTTTTCCTTTTCTTTTTGTTTTTCACTAACTTTTTCGGAAGAAGGTTTTTCTTTTGCTTTTTCTGATTTAATAACAGATTTTTCCAATAAGAATGCTCTAACCTCTTTACGAATCTCAGCATTTTCATTTAATATTTCAGCAATAATATCTTTTGCGCCCTGCAGAGCCTCTTCCTGGTTATGGACCCCCAGATCTTCATTAATATCTTCAGAAAGCTTTTCATTAAAATTTCCCGAGAAGTTCGGATTTTCTAAAATGAATAAAGCAAGAGGTTCTAAACCCTTAGCTTTGGCAATAATTCCGCGTGTTTTTCTTTTAGGTTTAAAAGGGAGATAGAGATCTTCAAGTTCCTGCAATTTTGCACAATTATTAATCTTGTACTTTAATTCATTAGTAAGCTTCCCCTGCTCATCTATGCTTTTTAAAATAGTTTCCTTTCTTTGCTGAAGAAGTGTAAGATAATTTAATCTATCCTCAATTGTTCGGAGTAAGTCCTCATCAAGTCCCCCTGTTTTTTCCTTACGGTATCTCGCTATAAAAGGAATAGTTGCGTCCTCATTTAATAAATTAATAACTGCATTAACCTGGCCCGTTTTTATGTTTAATTCTTCTGCTATTATTTGTTCGACATTCATGCTAACTCTTTATTAAAAAATAAAATTTTAAATTATTAACTAACAGGAAAGAAATATCTATTTCAAGTAAATTTCAAATTTATTTGAAGGAAAAGGCAACTATTTAAATTCGCTTTAGAATTGAAATAAAAAGAAGAATTTCGAAGATAAACAGAGTTAACAGTAATAATTCTGTTAACTCTGTTAAAACAAATAGATTAGCTGCAGCCTGAAGTTGAACCGCAAGTCATACATTTTAAACATGTTCCGTTTCTCACCATAGTTAAACTTTGGCATTCGGAACAAATATCACCTGTATAACCTTTTTCTATAGCTTGTTTAACTTTTGAGGTTATGCTATTTTGATTAACGTTAATATTTTTATATCCAAAGCCATAAGTTGACAAATTTTTTCCTTTTTCATTGCCAAGCTCAATTAATCTTTCGCTTACAACTTCTTCACTTACATACTCTGGTTCGATTAGTTTTTTGACAATTCCCTTGGAGGCTTTTGATTGAATTTCACCAGGTTCAACATGAGCAAGATCATGCCTACCCAAATATGTAACCGCTAACTCTCTGAATATATAATCAATAACCGAAGTTGCCATTTTAATTTTCTCATTACCGGTAACAATACCACTGGGTTCAAATCTAGTAAATACGAAAGCATCAACAAATTCTTCTAGGGGAACTCCATGCTGAAGTCCAAGAGATATGGAAATAGCAAAGCAATTAAGCAAACTTCTAAATGCGGCACCTTCACGATGCATATCTATAAATATTTCTCCAATCTGACCATTATCATATTCACCGGTTCTTATATAAACGGACTGACCGTTAATCTTTGCTTTTTGTGTGTAGCCGGTTCTTCTATCCGGTAGTCTCCTTCTTTTCGCAATATAACGATGAATAATTTTTTCGGCAATCTTTACAATATCGTTATTCTCTTTGTCTTCCAATAGTGCTTCGAGTTCTTCTTCACTAATAGAATTTAATGGCTGCGAGAGCTTGGAACTATCTCTATATAGGGCATTTGCTTTAATTCCTAATCTCCAGGATTGCATATATGCATCTTTAATATCTTCAACACTTGCCTGATTCGGAAGATTTATGGTCTTTGAAATAGCACCTGAAATAAACGGCTGAGCAGCAGCCATCATTCTAATATGTGCATGTGGTCTAATAAAACGTGTTCCTTTTTTACCGCATTTATTTGCACAATCAAATACAGGATAATTTTCATGTTTCAGGAAAGGAGCACCTTCAATGGTCATTGTGCCGCAAACATAATCATTTGCCGAAGCAATTTCCTGTTTAGAAAAACCTAATGAAGATAAGAGATTGAAATCAAAAGAATTTACATCTTCTTCTTCAAATCCTAATTTTTTAGTTAAGAAGTCCAAACCAAGAGTGAATTTATTGAATGCAAAATTTAAGTCGAATACTGAAGGAAGAGCTTTATCTATTTTCGAAAGTGCTTCTTCGTTAAATCCTTTAGCACGAAGAGATTCATGATTAATGTAAGGACATCCATCCAAAGAGCCCGAGCCTTTTGCATATTTGACTATTTCAGTGATCTGATCTTTATTATATCCCAGCCTTTCAAGTGCAGGGGGTATAGATTGATTTATTATTTTAAAATAACCTCCTCCCGCCAGTTTTTTGAATTTAACAAGTGCATAATCAGGTTCAACACCGGTAGTATCACAATCCATTACCAGACCTATAGTTCCCGTAGGAGCAATTACAGTAACCTGCGCATTTCTAAATCCATAACTAGTCCCAAGTTCAAGGGCTCTATCAGCATCTTCTCTGGCAGCTTTTAAAAGGTCGGAAGGGCAGAATTTAGGGTCTATTCCAACAGGATAAATAGAAAGTTTTTCATATTCTTCATTTGGAACATTATAAGCTGCTCTCCTATGATTTCTAAGCACTTTTAGCATATGAACTTTATTCATTTCATAATTGGGAAACGAACCGATTTCCTTTGACATTTCTGCTGAAGTTGCATAAGCGGACATATGCATAATTGCTGTTAAAGCACCGCAAATCGCAAATGCTTCATTGCTGTCATAAGGAATCCCCTGAAGCATTAATAATGAGCCAAGATTTGCATATCCAAGCCCCAGCGTTCTATAGTCATAACTTAGTTGTGCAATTTCCTTACTTGGAAATTGAGCCATTAATACACTAATTTCCAGAACTATTGTCCATAATCTTGTTGCATGCCTGTATGATTCTATATCAAATTCCTGTTTCTCAGAATGGTAGAATTTTACAAGATTTAGTGAAGCTAGATTACATGCGGTATCGTCTAAAAACATATATTCACTGCACGGATTGGAAGCCTTTATTTCTCCGTCAGCAGGACACGTATGCCATTCGTTAATAGTTGTATGATATTGAATTCCCGGATCAGCACACGACCAGGTAGAATACGCTATTTGATCCCATAATTCTTCCGCTTTAATTTTCTTACAAGGTTTGGGTTCTCGGTTTTCATGCTTAGCTTTTACTTTCTCAATCCTCCAATAAAGATTCCAATCACTATCATTAATCACTGCATTCATAAATTCGTTAGTGACTCTAATTGAATTATTTGAATTTTGTCCTGATACTGTAGCATAGGAATCAGAATTCCAATCAGTATCATAAACAGGGAACTCTATTGATTTAAATCCCAATTTAGCGAGCTGGATTACCCTTTCAATATAATTGTTTGGAATTTGAGCTTTTCTTGCCTCCAGAACCGCATGCTTTAGTTTAGGATTAAGTTTTTTATTAAAGCGATCATTTTCCGGATGTTCATCATAGCACGCTTTTATAATGGCATTCAGATGATAATTACATAGCCGGGATCCCGCGACAAGAGAAGCAACTTTTTGTTCTTCAACAACTTTCCAGTTTATATATTCTTCTATATCCGGATGATCCATATCAAGAGTTACCATTTTAGCAGCTCTTCTTGTAGTTCCTCCTGATTTAATTGCACCGGCAGAACGGTCACCGATTTTTAAAAAGGACATTAAACCGGAAGATTTCCCGCCGCCGCTTAAAGGTTCATTTGATCCCCTTATATTTGAAAAGTTAGAACCTGTACCGGAACCATATTTAAAAAGCCTGGCTTCACGAACCCAAAGATCCATTATCCCCCCTTCATTTACCAGATCATCTTTAACAGATTGAATAAAACAAGCATGGGGTTGAGGATGCGTATAAGCATCAGATGAGGCTGTTAATTCACCTGTTTTATAATCTACATAATAATGTCCCTGTGAAGGGCCGCTGATTCCATAAGACCAATGCAAGCCCGTATTAAACCATTGCGGACTATTTGGCGCTCCCATTTGATTGGCAAGCATATAAATTGTTTCATCATAAAATGCTCTGGCATCCTCTTCGGATTTGAAATAATTTGCCTGCCATCCCCAATATGTCCAGCAGCCCGCTAATCTATGAAAAACCTGTTTTGAATCTGTTTCCGATGTATACCTATCTTTTTCAGGAAGTTGTTCTAACTTATCTGTATCTGCTTTTGAAGGCTGTAACCAGGATGGTACACCTTTCTCTCTACTCTTCTTTAATAATTTAGGTACTCCTGCTTTCCTAAAATATTTCTGTGCGATTATATCCGTTGCTACCTGAGACCATTTAGCCGGTACATAGACATCATCCATCTTAAATACAATTGAACCATCAGGATTTTTAATCTCCGATGTCCGTTTTTCAAATTCTATTGAAGATAGAGGATCTTTTCCGGCTTCGGTAAACAGCCTTTTTATTTGCATAGTCACTCCTCTTTTAACATATTTATTTATTATTATTAGTTAGTCATATTTATTTTTTATACAAAAGAAATTTTTATGGCTTCTATCCCGAACCTAAGAGTATTTAACTTAAGTTCTTCAAAATAAAAATCAAAATTTTTTAATTATTACTTAACAGCAATGTATAGAAGAAACAAAATTACAACTGCTTTTTTCAAACAATTAACTTGAAGGAATTATAAATTTCTGGAAGGCAGCTTTAATTTTCTATTCCTAAGCATAATTTTCAACGACATTTTCTTTTAAGATTGGAATTCAAACTAAAAAAAAAAAACTTCAAATAAAAGAGTTCTCATTAAATAAAAATTATTTTTTAATTTTTGTGATAACAACATCAAAAAGATTGAAGAATATGGATAATAAATTTGAGCAATAATTGTATTATTCATTTAATTTGACCGTTTATATAAATTTATTTCCAAATTAAAAATTTTAATTAAAATTTAGATAGGTTAAATTCACTAAATTAAAATCAATAAATAAATTGGCTGACGAAAATATTATTGAGATAAAAAATTTATCTAAATCTTTTAAAAAGTTAAAAGCCGTTGATAATTTAAGTTTAACTGTTTTCAAAGGGGATGTCTTTGGATTTTTAGGCCCAAACGGAGCAGGTAAAAGTACAACTATTAGGATGCTTCTTTCCTTGATAGAACCATCAAATGGTGAAATCCGCATATTCGGTAAATCATTGAAGGAAAAAAGAATTGAGATATTGAAAAAAATTGGAGCAATAGTGGAAAAACCTGATTTCTATTCTTATTTATCAGCTTATAAAAATTTAGAAATACTCGGCAGGTTATCCGAAACAGATGTCTCAAATAAAAGAATTATGGAATTACTTGAACTTGTCGGCCTTGATAAAAGATATAAAAGTAAAGTAAAAATTTTTTCACACGGAATGAAACAAAGACTGGGTATTGCTCAAGCTTTATTGCATAATCCGGATTTGATTATTTTAGATGAACCTACCACAGGGCTGGATCCTCAAGGAATGAAAGAAATAAGAGATTTAATAATTAATCTTAGTAAAGAGGAACATAAAACGATTTTTCTTTCTTCACACATTCTATATGAAGTTGAGCTTGTTGCCAATAGAATGATTATTATTAATAAAGGTTCGGCAAAAATCGAAGGTAATGTTGAAGATCTATTAAATGCAAGTGTATTAGATGTTACTTTTGATGTCGATAATCCGGAACAAGTTAAAAGCTTACTTCAAAATAATAAATGGATTGATAAATTATCTTCTTCTGCTGGTAATAAAATGATATTCTCTTTGAATGAAGAAGAAATTGCCCCATTAAATAAATATCTCGTTGAGAATAATATTATGGTTAGCGCTGTTATTCCAAAACGTTCACTGGAAGAATATTTTCTACAAATTACCGATGGAGAGGGAAGGTGATTAAGTTAATTAGAATTGAATTATATAAGATTTTTAGGAAATGGAGGACATACATAGGATTTTTAGCAATAGCAATTTTAGTCCCGGTAATTGAAATAGCTATGCTGATTGAAGGTGAAAAATCTATTTCATATATGACTCGCAATCTGCAGCAATCTTTTATATTTGTAGGAAACCTTTTAAATGGATATTTAATAACATATATAATACTGGGAAGCTTATATATACACATCCCGTTTCTAATTGCTTTGGTAGCAGGAGACCTATTGGCAGGAGAGGCAGCTGCAGGAACATATAGGATTTTAATAACTAGACCGGTTTCGAGATTTAAACTTGTTTCTTCTAAATTTGCCGCAGGACTGCTGTATTCATATTCTTTAATTTTATGGCTCGCCTTAATAAGTTTGGGGTTGGGAATATTAATTTTTGGAGTTGGTGAACTTATTGTTTTAAAAAGTTCTCAAATTATAATATTTGCAAAAAATGATGTCTTCTGGAGGTTTCTTTTGGCATTTGGCTTTGCGCCCTTAAGTATGTCGGTAGTCGCAGCTCTGGCTTTTCTTTTTTCTTCTCTGGTTGAAAATGCTATTGGACCAATTATTAGCACAATGGCAGTAATAATTATTTTAATCATAATATCTGCGATTGAAATAAATTTTTTTCAGTCTATCCGGCCTTATTTGTTTACCACTTATATGTCTTCTTGGAGATTATTTTTTGATGATAATATCAATTATCCGGAAGTAATTAAATCATGCTTGATTTTAATCGGACACGTATTACTATTTTTCGGAGCCACTGTAATAATTTTTAAAAGGAAGGATATTCTTTCATAACTGATGCTCTATTTCCATAAAATCTCTTTTATGAATTAGATTGTTTAATTCATCAAAAATATTGAAGTTTCAATGAAAAAATTTTTCTTGATAATATTTTTTATATCGATACAATCTTTTGGTCAACAGAAAGATCCTGATATTGTTTTAAATAATTTGAAAGATAAATTCAAAAAAATACACGATTATACTGCAGATATCCGCATAAAGATTGATGTTGATTTTATAAAAGCACCTGAATCAGAAGCCAAAATATATTTTAAGCAGCCGGATAAAATTCATTTCGAATCAGAGAATTTTGCTCTGCTTCCCAAAGAAGGAATAAATTTTTCACCAATGGCATTTTTGAATGGAAATTACACGGCAATATTTGAAAAATATGATACGGTAGATGGAGCTAAAGCGGCTGTAATTAAAGTAATTCCATTAAATGATAAAAGCAACATAATCTTAACAACCTTGTGGATAGATCAAACCAGAGATTTTATCTTAAAAACAGAATCGACAACAAAAACTAACGGCACTTTTTCATTAGAATTAAATTATAAAGGATCGCCTGATTCTTATCCGCTTCCAAGTTTAATGGTTTTTTCCTTTAATATTGAAAGAAATAAATTTTCTAATGGAATGCCTAATAATGAGGATTCAGCAGGTGAAAAGCCGGACGAAAAAAAATCCAGAACAGGAAAAGTATATATCTACTATTCAAATTATACAGTAAATAAAGGAGTCCCGGATTCTATATTCAATGAAAAAAAACATTAATTTAAGCTTTTACTTTTCTAGAATCATCTTCTTAACTGATGTAAATTTATTCTTTACATCCAGTTTGTAAATATATATACCGCTTGCTAACCCATCGGCATTAAATTCTACTTCATGGATACCGGCAGGTAATTCATTATTTATTAGTTCGGCAACTTTTTCACCAAGAATATTAAAGATATCAAGTTGTACTTTTCCATTTTCTTTCATAAAAAACTTGATTTTAGTAGAAGGATTAAAAGGATTGGGATAATTTTGTTCTAATGCAAACTCATCAGGTAAATTTATCTTACTATCATTTACATCGGTTAACATCATATCACTATAAAATTCTGACGGATTTGTAATATCAGCAAAAAGCTTTCCTGTTAAAATTGTAACATTATCTCCCGAGAAATTCCAGTTTACAAATATACTTTTAAGATCAAACGTGTTTCTTTCTCTATGAATTCGAAACGAACCTATTCGAATAGAATTATTCACAAATAAATCTGCATATGCTCTTGAAGCAAAAGTTAATTCAACTTTATTATCCTTCAAAGTCGCCGAAAGGCCCAGAGTAGGTTTATTTATTAATTGCGAAGAACCATTTACAAAAGAAAAGCTGTAATTATCCATGCTAATGCTGTTGCAATAAAAAGAAAATACACATTGATAAGATGTCATTTCAAAGTTATTTTGAGAGGTTAAAATTACATCAAATTGGTAAGTAGAATTATCAATCAACTGACCATTAGTAATTAACATTTGATAATTAGATTGAGAAAAAGAGGCGCTTACAAAAATAAATTGTAAAAGAAGGCAGAATATAAGAAAGTATTTAGTCATGAGTATCCATAGCTTTTAAAAACTTAACAAATCGTTATTGTTCATCAACTCAAAAGTTGAATAGAGTAAACCCAATACAACAACTCCATCAAAATTGGGTATAGAAATAGTTTAGGTTTTTAATTGCAAGGAAAGTCAACTGAATGATTCACATTGAACTTTTCCCTTAAGCACATCCCTCGGTCAATGAAGTAAAACCAATAACTGTGCCATAAAACACAAGTGCTCAAAATTGAGAAAAATTCATCTTTTATAAGAAAAGAGGTGAGAAAAACTATATTTAAGGTACGAAAAATTTTCGCAATTATGTGATATATAACACTATAGTTAGTCTATATATTTACTAAAAATTACGGAAGTATTATGACCACCGAATCCGAAAGCATTACTTAAAGCAACATCAATTTTTCTTTTCTGAGGTTCATTAAAAGTATAATTTAAATCGCATTCAGAATCGGCATGTTTGAAATTAATAGTAGGTGGAGCAGTATCATTAATGGTAGCTAAGATTGAAGCTATAGCTTCAACAGCACCTGTTGCACCTAATAAATGACCTGTCATACTTTTTGTAGATGAAAGGTTCATTTTATAGGCATAATCTCCAAATACTTTTTTTATAGCTTTTGTTTCCGCAATATCCCCTAAAGGAGTAGCGGTTCCGTGCATATTAATATAGTCAATATCCTCCGGATTTAAATTGGCAGTTCTTAAAGCCATTTCCATTGCTAGTATAGCCCCTTTACCTTCCGGATCTGGTGCAGTGATATGGTACGCATCCGCCGATACGCCGATACCTATTAGTTCCGAATAAATTTTAGCGTCACGTTTTTTTGCAGATTCCAGATCTTCAAGAATTAAAGCACCGCCCCCTTCTCCCATTACAAAACCATCCCTTGTAGCATCAAAAGGACGGCTCGCTGTTTTCGGATCTTCATTCCTTGTTGATAATGCTTTTGAAGAATTAAAACCTGCTAAGCCTATTTCAAGGATTCCGGCTTCGCTGCCTCCGGAAACTATTCTATCAGCTAAACCATTCTTAATCAATAAATAAGCATCAATAATATTATTATTAGCTGTGGCGCAAGCAGTAACAATACAATAATTAGGTCCTTTAAATCCATATTCTATAGCAATTAGTCCGCAAGCAATGTCAGGT